>NZ_CP107836.1:6635964-7239234 GCF_036346615.1 Streptomyces sp. NBC_00523
AGGTCCTCCCGTGCCCCGGTGATCAGGGCGAGGGAGACGGCCGTCTGCCAGTTGCCCGCACTCGCCCTGTCACCCCGCTCGGCTGCACAGCGGACGGTGTGCCCGTCGATGACCAGCTCGACGTCGGTGCCCGGTTCCGCCATCGCGATGCGGAACAGCGCCGCCCCCAGCCGGGAGGCCAGCCGGACCGCGGCGAGCTGGGCGCCCGTGTCGTGGCCGGGGTTGCCCGCCCGCCACTTGAAGAGGCGCTCCTGGTCGTTCATCGCCATGCCGAGACGCCAGACGGCAACGTGCCCTTCTCCGTCGTCGTCGGCGGCGAACGCCTTCCGGAGGTTCTTCTCGTACAGGGCCTCGATCTGCGGAAGTCCGTCGCGCTCGCAGGCGGGCCGCTCCACCACCAGCGGACCCGCGGCGAGCGCGGCGACGGCGTCCGGCCGCCGGTCCCGGCCGAGTCCCCCGACCCTCGGGCCCCGGGTCTCGAAGCCGGTGACCAGCGCGTGAGGGAGGTAGTCCGAGGCGACGGCAGGTGTCCAGCCCAGCGTCCTGTACGCGAGCGCGGCGAGAGCGAGGGGGACCAGCGGGAGCAGGGTGCTCGGGGAAGCGGCAGGGCTCTGCCGTGCGGCGTGCCCCGTCAGCAGACCGGCGAGCGCGGTGTCGAAGGCGTCCCGGTCCTCGACGACCAGGGTGCGCAACGCGTGGAGCGCCACGCTGTCCGGCTGATCGAGGAGTGGCCGGCCGGTCTCCGCGGCGCGGGCGCGGACGCGCTCCAGGGCCGCGTCGACGGCGGCCAGCTTTTGCTGGGTGCTCGGTGGGTATTCGTCCTCGTTGCCGGTGTCGTCCAGGACCACGGCCGTCAGCCCGGTGACGAGTTCGCCCACGGGTGTGCCCTGGGCCTCCGCCGCGAACTTCTGCCGGGCGAAGTGGAATGCCTCGCCGTGCCATTGGGCCCTGTCCCTGAGGACGGCCAGGCAGAGCGCGTCGATCCAGTCCCGGGCGGTGACGCTCTCCTCCGGCGCGTCCTCGCCCGGTTCGTAGCTCATGCCGAAGTTCACGTACTCCAGGAACACGTGGAAGCTGCAGTGCGGGTGGTAGGCGGCGTAGGCGACCGATCCGGCCGCGGCTTCCGAGGCGTCCTTGAGGGCCGCCTTCGCCTCCGGTGTGTCGAGATCCGGGGTCTCCACGGAGAGGGCGCCCAGGTAGTCGAGGAACTCGTCGGCGATCATCCTCCAGTCGCAGGTGGTCATCCGGTCCGCCTTCGACATGGACCGGACCTGGCTCCCGATCCGGTTCGTGAAGTCCGTACGCGCTGCCGATACGGCTGCCTGGCCCACCTGGTGACGCTCTATTCGCACTGCCCCGCTCCTTGATCGATCTCCCGACAGCCTAAGTCCCGGGGAAGTCCTGGCCCGGGGCGAACGGTCCGGACAGTGCTGCCCATTGCAGGAGCATGATGGTCTTGCCGTCGGTGATGCGGCCGTCGCGGGTCATGGCGAGGGCCTCGGCAAAGGGGAGTTCGAGGACTTCGATGTCCTCGCCCTCCTCCTCCACACCTCCGCCCGCGCCGGTCCGGTCGGCCGGGGTGTAGGGGGCGGCGAAGAAGTGGAGGCGCTCGGTGACGGAGCCCGGGCTCATGTAGGCGTCGAGCACGGGGACGAGCTCGCCGAGACGGATGCCGAGCTCCTCGGCGCTCTCGCGGCGGATCGCGGTGTACGGGTCCTGCTCGTCCAGCAGCCCGGCGGCGGCCTCGATCAGCATGCCGTCGGGGTGGCCGTTCACGTACGCCGGGTAGCGGAACTGGCGGGTCAGCAGGACGCGGCCGCGCTCCGTGTCGTAGGGCAGGACGACGGCGCCGTTGCCCCGGTCATAGGTCTCGCGCTGCTGGGTCTCCCACCGCCCGTCGCGGCGCCGGTAGTCGAAGGTGGTCCGGCGCAGGACGTGCCAGCCCTGGGAGGTGAGTTCGACGTCGCGTATCCGGACACCGGGGTTGCGGTCGAGGTCCCGTCCGGCGAGATGGAGCCCGGTGCGGCCGCGGTGATCCGGGGCGTCGACGCCAGGGCAGCCGTCCGAGCTGAGGTTGGGCAGAGATACGTCGGTCATGGCGGCTAAGATACATGCAGAAACATGCAAGACTAGGAAGGAACGTGAATGCTGGCAGCTGAACGACGCGAGCACCTGCTCGATCTGCTCGCCCGTACGGGAAAGATCGTGGCCAAGGAGGTCGCCGCCGAACTGGGGATTTCCGAGGACAGCGTGCGGCGCGACCTCCGTGATCTGGCCGCCGAGGGCTTGTGCCAGCGGGTGTACGGGGGCGCGCTGCCCGCCTCTCCCGCGGTGGTGGACTACGACGCCCGGCGGGCGGTAACCCCGGACGGCAAGCGGAGGGTCGCCGCGGTGGCCGCGGCGCTGGTGCGGCCGGGCGGCTCGGTGATCCTGGACGGCGGCACCACCGCCCTCGCCGTGGCGCGGGCACTGCCGGGCGACCTCGCCTGCACGGTGATCACGCACAGCCCGACGATCGCCACGGCCCTGATCGACCACCCGCGGGCCGAGCTGTTCCTTCTCGGGGGACGCGTCTTCAAGCACTCGGCGGTCACCTGCGGCGCCGCCGCGGTCGAGGCCGCGCAGAACGTCTCCGCCGACCTGTGCCTCCTCGGCGTCACCGGCGTCCACCCCGAGGCGGGGCTGACCACGGGGGACGTCGAGGAAGCGGCGATGAAGCGCGCCCTGTCCGCGCGGGCCGCCGACACCTACATCCTCGCCTCCCGCGAGAAGATCGGGACCGCGTCCCCGTACCGCGTCCTGCCGTGGGACAAGATCACCGGCCTGATCACCGACGCCGATCCCCGTGATCCGGTGGTCGAACGGCTTCAGGCGCTCGGGGTGGAGGTCCTTGTGGCCGAGTGACGGGCCCTTGGCCGTCCTTCGGCGGCGGCAACTTGGCATCGCGTGCACGGATTCCTGGCAACCCGCGCAGACCTTCGCGGGTGCCCGGAACGGCTCGGCAGGTCGTGTGACAGGCAGGCCCGATTCCGCGCCGCGCCACGCGCTTGAGCTGCTGCGGAGCTGTCACCTACCCGATCTATTGTGTCCCTCGCGCCGCGTCGGTCCGGGGGAGGAAACGACGCGTGGGGCGCACATGACGAGGGGGGCTCTTGCATGTCGAACGCGAAGTCGGACCGGAAGAACCCGGCACCGGATGCCACGGATGCGGCCCGCGCCCAACTGGGCGCGGAGATGCGGAGGATCAAGGAGGGGGCGCAGCTCAGCTTCGGCGGTCTGGCCGACCGTACGCACTACAGCCGCTCCTCGTGGGAGAGGTTCCTCAACGGCAAGCAACTGCCGACCCCCGTGGCGGTCGAGCAGTTGGCGGCGGTGGCGGGCACCCCGCCGGAACCGCTGCTCGACCTGCTGGCCAGGGCCGGCGCCCCGGTCACGGACCCGATGCCGGTCGCGGCCGGCCGGGACCGGCCCACGGTCACGCACACCGCCGCCGGTGACCCGGCCGCCGAGGGGCGGACACCGGGCGGGCGGCCCGGGATCTCGTGGCGGCGGCGCTGCGCGGTGATCGGGTACATCGCGGCCGGTGCCCTGATGGGCTCGGTGGCGACCGGGCTGCTCTCCCCGTATCTCGCGGGAGCGGACCGGAGCCCGGACGCCGCCAGGACCCGCACCGAGAGCAAGAAGGCGAGCGGACAGGGCGCGGACCTCGTGCCCGGCGCGGGCGACATCAAGGTCAAGTGCACGGCGGACACCTGCTGGCGCAACGACCCCCAGGCCATGGAATGCCAGTGGGACGCGAAGACCGCCAAGAGCACCTATCTGCGCGGGATGCAGATCGAGCTCCGCTACAGCGCCGCCTGCCAGGCGGTCTGGGGCCGGATCGAGGGCGGCGCCGTCGGCGACAAGGTGATCATCAGGGACGCCCGGGGGATGGAGCTGGACGCCTTCATCCGCTTCGAGCACGACTCGTACACCAAGATGCTCGGGGTCTCCAAGGAGGCGCCGCTCGACTCCATGAGCGTGTGCGGGGAGATCCCCTCCGAGAAGCAGATGCAGTGTGCGCCGACGGGGACGGCCAGGATGCCCTGACGGACGGGCCGGCGGGACCGGCGGGCCACCGCCGGTCCCGGGCCCCGTCGGAGCGGGTGCGCGGTAAATCGGTGGTGCGCCTCTCGGCGGGTCTTGTACGTTACCGACGCGCCCGCGCCCGGCGGTGCGCCCGGCTGCGGCTCCTTCCTTCTGACACTCCAAGTGACGCCGCCGCCATGCTCCTTGATCTCGCCGGGCGCGCGCCTCACCATCGCTCGAATTCGGGGGGATTCACTGCCTCGTCATTCCCGACGCGTCTCGAAGGTCTGGTCCGAGATGCTGGTGGCCCCGCATGTCTCGGCCGCCGCCCGCCACTTGACCGCCACCCGGCCCGTGCCCGGCTCCACCGCACGTGAACCCCATACCTACGAGGGCGGCCCCGCGTACATCCGGGAGCCCCGCGAGGAACTCTTCCTCCTCGCCGTCGGCAACTTCGTCTCCCAGGACACGTTTTACGAGAGCGGCGCGGACCGCGACGACCGGTACACCGCTCTCGTCGCACGTCTCGCCGTCGAGCACCCCGCCTGGACGGCCGGGCTGCTCCGCTGGCTGCGCGGCGAGGGCAACATGCGCACCGCGTCCCTGGTCGGCGCCGCCGCGTACGTCCGCGCGAGGCTCACGGCCGGGAGCAGCGAAGGGCCCTCCAACCGGTCCGTGGTCGACGCCGTGCTTCAACGGGCCGACGAGCCCGGCGAACTGCTCGCGCATTGGATCGCGACGTACGGGCGCCAGGTGCCGCAGCCCGTGAAGCGGGGCGTCGCCGACGCCGTACGCAGGCTCTACACGTCCCGCTCCCTGCTGAAGTACGACACCGCGTCCCACGGCTTCCGCTTCGGTGATGTGCTCAACCTGGTGCACGCGTCCCCCGACCGGGCCAAGCCCTGGCAGGGCGCGCTCTTCCGGTACGCCCTGGACCGCCGCCACCACCCGGACCGGGCCACCGCCCCGGCCGCCGACCGGCTGCTCACCGCGCACCGGGCGCTCCTGGACACCCCGGTGGACGAGCGGCGCGCCCTGATCACCGGCCCCGGTGGCCCGGAACGGCTGACCGGGGCGGGCATGACCTGGGAGTCCGTGGCCGGGTGGCTGCACGGGCCGATGGATGCCAGCGTCTGGCAGGCGCTGATCCCCGCCATGGGTCCGATGGCCCTCCTGCGCAACCTCCGTAACTTCGACCGGGCGGGCCTGACGGACGAGGCCGCCGAGCGCGTCGCCGCCCGCATCGCGGACCCTCAAGAGGTCGCCCGCGCCCGGCAGTTCCCGTTCCGCTACCTCGCCGCCCACCAGCACGCCGCACCCCGCTGGGCCGCCGCGCTGGAAGCCGCCCTCGGCCACTGCCTGGCCCACGTGCCCGCGCTGCCCGGGCGCACCCTGGTCCTGGTGGACCGGTCCGACTCGATGTTCTGGGACACCCACTCCGAGCGCTCCCGGCTCAACCGGGCCGACACGGCAGCCGTGTTCGGCACCGCGCTCGCCCTGCGCGCCGAGCAGGCGGACCTGGTGGAGTTCGGCCGGCGCAGCGCGCCGGTCCCGTATGCGCCCGGCGAACCGGTCCTCGACGTGCTGAAGCGGTTCCACACGCTCGGCGGCACCGACACCACCAAGGCGCTGCGCACCCACTACCGGGAGCACGACCGGGTGCTCGTCGTCACCGACGAACAGGCCCTGCCCTACGCCCCCGGCGGCCCGGACCCCATCCCGCGCGAGGTCCCCGTGTACACCTGGAACCTCGCCGGATACCGGCCGGCCCACGGCCCCGACCGGCCGAACCGGCACACCTTCGGCGGGCTCACCGACGCCGCGTTCCGGTTGGCCGGGCTCATCGAGAACGGACGCCGGGAAGCCTGGCCGTGGACCGCCGAGGCGTGAGTCAGCGGGCCCGGCGCATCCGCAGCGGGGCGTACACCACGAGTGCCACGAGGAACGCCACCCCGTACGCCAGGTCCGCCCCGTGCAGCGCCTCGGCCACCGGGCCCACGTACAGCCCGGTGCTCATGAACGGCACCGCAGCCCCGAAGGCCACGGCGAACGCGGCGAGCGCCGGCCACCAGGGGCGCGGGCGGGCGTGCTCGGCCGCGAGGTCGACGGGGGCGCCCCGCCGGGCCCGGGCGCGGACCAGCCAGTCCACGGCCACGATCGCCACGAAGCCGGGGATCCAGTAGCCGACGAGCAGCAGCACGTTCTGGAAGCGGGCGGTCGTGTCCGCCGCGTGCATCCACAGCACCAGCGGGAACCCCAGGGCGGCGGCGAGCGCCGCCGCCACCGGACGCGGCAGGCGTACGCCCATGGTCTGCAAGGCCAGCGAGCCGCTGTAGTCGTTCATCGCGTTGCTGCACAGCGCGGCCAGCGCCACCGCGAGCAGCCCGAACGCCCCGAGCGCGCCCCCGCCGAGCAGGGAGTCGATGCCGCGCGCGGTCTGGTCCGTGAAGACCGACGCACCCCACAGCCCGATCGTCTGGACCGCCACGAAGGAGGCGCTGATCCCGCCCAGCGTGCACCAGAACATGCGAGGCCGGGACGTCTCGCGCGGCAGATAACGGCTGAAGTCGCTCGCGTACGGCGCCCAGGACAGCGCCAGGCTCAGGGCGATGGTGCAGGTCAGGACGAACGCACCGGCCCGGTCCGCGCCGTGCACGGCCGAAGTGGTCACCGGGTCCACCCCGTTCAGGAGCTTCGTGGCGAGCACGGCGAAGGCGGCGGCCAGGGCGAACGTCATCACGGTCTGGAGCCGGTGGATCACCTCGTAACCCAGCACCCCGAGCGCGCCCTGCGCGGCCATCATGACCAGGACCCCCAGCCAGAACGGCCAGCCGCACAACTGCGCCAGCGCGTCCCCGCCGAACAGGCCGATCAGGGCGTCCCAGGCGATGGACGACAGCCACTGCAGGGCGCCCGGCAGCACGACGCCCGGACCGAACGCCATCCGGGCGAGCGGCAGTTGGCCGGACCCGGTGCGGCTGCCCCAGGTGCCCAGATACGCCGTCGGCGCGGCGCCGACGAGGGTGCCGAGCACGACGGCGGCGAGCGCGGTCGCGAAGTCCAGGCCGAGCGCGACGCCGACGGTGCCGGTGAAGACGCCGGTCATGGTCAGGTTGGGCGCGAACCAGACGGTGAACAGCCGGCCCGCCCGGCCGTAGCGGCGGTCCTCGGGGACCGGGGCTATCCCGTTCGCCTCGACGTGCAGATCGCCGGGGGCGGTGGGCATGCGCCCGCCGAAGGCGGCGCGCTCGTCCTGGGCATACGGCAACGACATGAAGACATCCCTCCGCCAGTGCTAACTGGTTCAGGTTCGACGGGTGTGATCTCAGCCCCGTGCGGGGCACCCCGTGTCCGGTGTGGCGGCCAGAATAACGCCGGCCCGTCCGATGCCGTCGCAGGGGTCAGCTGAAGAGCTTCTTCACGAACGCGTGGAGGTTGTCGACCGTGCGCGCGATCTGCTCCTCCGTGGTCAGGCTCTCCTTGAACCGGGCCCCGGAGTCCACCTTCTTCTTCCCGCGCACATACAGCGAGCAGGCCAGGTCGGTGCACATGTACAGGCCGACCGAATTGCCGTCACGCCCGGCGGGACCGGTCTTGCGGGCGGTCATCAGGGAGACCCCGCTGCCCGGATGCGTGGTCAGGCAGAGCGAGCACATGCTCCGGTGCAGGAAGCCGCGCTGCTGCGACGGGAAGCGCAGCGAGATCCCGGCATGCCTGCCGTCGTGCTCGGTGACGATGTAGCTGCGTCCCGGCGCGGACAGGTCGCGCCAGCCGAGGAAGTCGAGGTCGTCCCACGGCAGCTCCTCGAAGTCGCGGGGGAGCGGCAGACGCTTGGCTTCCCCCTTGGAGCAATTCACGAACGATGAGCGGATGTCCTGCTCGGTCAGGGCCTTCATACCCACGAAGCTAACCCTGCCTATGGCCCCTAGGCAAACGATTAATTTGATTAGGCGCTCACCTGGGGCTACTCGGTCACGAGGGGGAGCCGGTGCACGGGCGGATGCGGGATGCCGAGGTCCGGGCGCCAGGTCGCGAGGATCTGCGCCGAGGGGTCGAACAGCGGCGACGGGAGCGCGTCGAGCGGTGTCCACTCCCAGGTGCTGATCAGATGCGGTTCGGTCACCCGCGCCGCGCCGGTCTCCACGCGCACCAGGGCGGCCATCGTCACGCGGTTGATCCCGCCGAGTGCGTCGTGCAGCATCGCGAAGACGGTGACCCCGTCCTCGGGGACCGTCAGCCCGGTCTCCTCGCGCAGCTCCCGCACGGCCGCCGCCGCGACGGACTCCGGCACCGGGTCGACCTTGCCGCCGGGCAGCTCCCAGGTGCCGCTGTGGTGCCGGCCGAGCAGGATCCGGCCCTGCGCGTCCTGCACGATCACCCCGACCCCCAGCGCGGCCTGGGCCTTGGGCGGCCGGGAGTTACGGGACGGGGCGAGGGGGTTCTCGGTGGCCATGCTGCTCCTCTGGACGGGGCGGGGCGGTGGGCGTTGAGGAGCCTACGGGGATGCCGCGTCCACCCCCGCGCTATACCGCCAGCCGCAGCGAGGTCTCCGAGACCCCGAGCCGTACGCTCTGCCCCCACGTCAGCTCCAGCGCGTCCGCCTCCATCCCGTCGCCGAACACCACCACCCGGTCCGACTCCACGGTCAGCCGCAGCCCCTGCCCGGGCCCCAGCTCGCCCGCGACGAACGACGTCCCGGTCGACGGCGAGGGCCACGCCTCCCGGACGAACCAGAGCAGCCGGGGATCGGCGGGCCCGGGCAGCGGGAGGGTGCTGTGGCGCTCCTGCCAGAGCGAGCGCAGCCAGCCGGTCGCCCCGGTGCCGGTGCCGACCAGGACGCCGGAGGACGCCTGCGGCTCGGCCGGGGAGTCCGCCGTGTCGGGCCCGAGCCGGTAGCGGGCCGTCTGGTGGCCCGGCGGGCCCAGGTAGACCTCGTTCAGGGCGAGCAGCCGCTGCGTGTCGTCGGCCACCGCCTCCACCATCGTCAGCGCGTCGGCCCGCCCGCCCGGCGCCACGGCCGCCCGCATCAGCGCCGCCGCGTCGGCCGTGCGGTGGCGCACCAGGACGCCGGGGTTGCGGCCCGGGTCGGTGTCGATGCCGATGACCGGCTGGCCGGAGAGGTACTTCGCGGCGTTGGCGACCAGGCCGTCCTGCCCGACGACCACCACCACGTCCTCCGGCGCGAACAGGAACCGGTCCAGGTCGGCCCGCTCCACCCGGCAGTGCCGCCAGGTGAGCGGAACGGCCGCCGCCACATCCGCCAGGGCCTGCCGGGTCCGCTCGTGCCGCCGGGCCACCTCCTCGATGGACCGGCCCCGCGCGGCCAGGAGGAACGCGGCCTGGCCGTGCGTGCCGTGGCGGGCCAGCAGCTCCTCGTACTCCGTGGTGCGGTGGACGAGGACCGCCCGCGGGGCCAGGCTCACGCCCCGGCCTCCGGCCGGCCCAGCTTGCTGAGCAGGCCCGTGAGCACGTCCGGCGACAGGGTGAGGCTGTCGATGTGCGGCAGGTTCTCGGCGAGCCGGGTGGCCGCCAGCGCGTGCAGCGTCGCGGCCTCCACCTCGCCGTGCGCCCGCAGCCAGGCCGCCTGCGCCTCGGCGCGCGCCGCGCCCACCTGCCGGGCCGCCTCCGCCTCGGCCCCCGCGAGCCGCACCGTGCGGGCGGCCTCCGCCTCGGCGCGCACCCCGTCGGCGGCGGCGCCCTCCTCGGCCTCCCGGCGGGCGTTGGTGCCGCGCTGCTCGACCAGCTGTTCCTCGCGCCGGGCCAGTTCGATCTGGCTGGCGAGCTCGTTCTCGGCGATGGTCCGCTCGCGCTCGACGGCCACGGCGCGCCGCTCGTACGTGGCCCGGTCGGCCTCCTGCTGGATCTGCTCGCGGGCGGGGGTGCGCAGGGCACGCTCCACCTCGGCCTCGGGGCGGATGGCGACGACGCGGACGGCCACCACGTCGATGCCGGTGGCGGGGAGCCTCGGCTCGGCGGCGAGACCGGCCGCCACCCGCTCGCGGACGGCGGCGACCCCGTCGACCAGGGCGCCGGCCAGCGGGGTGCGGGCCAGCACGTCGAGGGTGTGCTGCTGGGCGGTCTCGGTGAGCAGGGTGGCGATCTGTTCGAGGGGGGCGCCGCGCCAGGCCCCGGTGTCCGGGTCGACCGAGAAGTCGAGGCGGGCGGCCGCCTCGGCCGGGTCGCTGATCCGGTAGGTGACGGTGGCCTGGACCGTGACGTCCTGGAAGTCGGAGGTGCGCGCGTGGAACGCCATGGCCAGCTCGCGGTCGTTGACCGGCACCTCGGAGAGCGCGGCGCTCAGCGACCGGTACCAGAAGCTCAGTCCGGCCCCGTCGTGGGTCAGCTTGCCGCGCTTGTGGTGGCGGATGTGCGCGGTGGGCGCCGAGCGGAGATGGCGCCAGCCGAAGCGGCGGGTGATGTCGGCCATGGGGACCCCCAGATGTCGTTTTCGTCATGACGACGATAAGCGGAATCCCGCCTTATCGTCAAGAGGACGAATAAAGGAGGTTCCGGGTACGCGAACGGCCGGTGACTTCCGGGAAGTCACCGGCCGGCCGGGTGCGCGCCGCCCCCGTCCCCACGGTGCGGCGCGAGCGGGCCGCCGTCATCCGCTCGGACGACGGCCCACGCCTGTCAGGACCCGGACGCCGGGGCGTCCAGGCCGAGTGCGGGAAGGACCGCGGCCTCCACGAAACGGACCAGGTAGGTCTCGTCCGCGTGGGCCCCCGCCAGCATCGGGCGGGCCCGCATCACGCCGAGCAGCTGCGCGGAGACGAAGTCCGCCGCGCGGTTGTCCGGCGCCACCTCGCCGCGCTCCACTCCGCGCCGTACGAGCGCGTCGATCGCGGCCAGCTCCGGCAGGATCAGCGACTCGCGCAGCGCGCACAGCAGCTCCGGGCTCTGGAGCGCCGCATGGCTCAGCGCCAGCATCAGGGGCGTGTCGCGGCCCGCGCCCTCGCCGATCGCCCGCGCCGCCTCCAGCAGGTCGCCCGCCAGCGAACCGGTGTCGATCTTCCGCAGGGCGCCGCGCCGGGTGCCGTGCAGGGCGGCCACCACCAGCTCGGGCTTCGAGCCCCACTGGCGGTAGAGCGTCGACTTGCCGCAACGGGACCGCGCGGCGACCCCCTCCATCGTCAGCGACTCGTAGCCGTTCTCCCTCAGCATGTCGAGCACGGCGGTGTAGAGCTCCTGCGCCCGCTCCGGCGTGATCTTCGAGCGGCGCTGCGCGGGGGTCTGCTCCTGCTCGGTCCGCTGCGGCGACATGTGTCTTCCCTCTCTGCGACTCTGCGACGAGGTCCATCGATACGCCAGTGTACCGATACGCGTGTGTACCGATACGCCGCCGTATCGGTACACTGGCGTATCGATAAGGGCGGACGTCCGCCGAAGCGCATCAGCAAAGGGGCACCGGGTGAAGTACGCCGGCACCACGCCCGCCGATCGGAAGCCGGACACGTTCGCCCGCCCGCCCCTGGTCCGCGAGCTTCTTCTCGTCGTCGGGCTCTTCCTGATCTACAAGCTCGGCCGCCAGGCCGCGAACGGCCATGTGGACGAGGCGTTCCGCAACGCGGGCCACGTCTGGGACGCCGAGCGCGCCGCGCACCTGCCCGGCGAGGGCGCGGTCCAGGGCCTGCTGCTGCACAACGAGACGCTGATCCACCTGGCGAACACCTACTACGCGACCGTGCACTTCCCGGCCACGCTGCTCTTTCTGGCCTGGCTCTACTGGCGCAGCCCCCGCCACTACGTCTGGGCGCGCCGCGTCCTCGCCGCGCTCACCGGCGCCGCGCTCGCCCTGCACCTGCTCTTCCCGCTCGCCCCGCCGCGCCTGCTCGCCGCCACCCACCTCGTGGACACCGGCCAGGTGTACGGACCTTCGGTGTACGGGGCCCAGCCGGCCACGGACTCCATGGCCAACCAGTTCGCCGCGATGCCCTCACTGCACTTCGGCTGGGCCGTCATGGTCGGCGTCGGCCTGGTCGTCGCCACCCGTTCCCGGTGGCGCTGGCTGTGGCTGCTGCACCCGGCGATCACCCTGTTCGTCATCGTCGGAACCGCCAATCACTACTGGCTGGACTCGATCGTGGTGGCCGCGCTGCTCTCCGTCTCGCTCGCCGCGCTCCGCCTCCCGCGCGCCGAACCGGTCCGCCCGCCGCAGCCGTGGCCGTCCGTCGTCCGGCAGCGGGAGCACGGTGCGGTGTACGCCACCTCCGGGGCGCGCCGGTGAACGCCACCCTGGTCGCCGTCGCGCTCTCCCTCGTCTCCGCCGCCGCCTACGCCGCCGCGGCGGTCGCCCAGGCCCGGCTGGCCGGCCGCACCGCCCCCGGCACCGGCGCGCTCCGGCTCCTTGGGCGCGGCGCCTGGTGGTGCGCGGTCGGCCTGAACGCGGGCGGCGCCCTGCTGCACGTGGCCGCCCTGAAGTACGGCCCGCTCACCCTGGTCCAGCCGCTCGGCGCGCTGACCCTGGTCGCGGCCGTCCCGCTCGGCGCCCGGGCGGCGGGCCGCCGGGTCACGGTCACCGAGTGGCGCGGCACGCTGCTCACCCTGCTCGGCCTCGGCGCCCTGCTCCTGACGGCGGGCGGCGCCGCCCCGCACGAGACCCTGACCATGACCGAGGCGCTGGCCGTGGGCGCCGGGACCATGGCGCTGGTCGCCGGGCTCAGCCGCCCCGGCGCCCGCCCCGGGCTGCGGCACGCGGCGGCCTCCGGCATCACGTCCGGCGTCGCGTCGGCGCTCACCCAGACCCTGACCGTCGCGGTGACCGACCACACCGGACCGCTGCTCAGCGCGCGCCTGGTGGTCGTCGCCGTGCTGGTCTCCACCTTCGCGATGGGCGGCCTGCTGCTCTCCCAGACCGCCTACCGGGGCGGGCTCGGGGCCCCGCTCGCCGTCGTCACCCTCGCCAACCCGGTCGCCGCCGCGGCGATCGGCCTGGCGCTGCTGGGGGAGCGGTTCCAGGGCGGACCGGCCGGTCTGGTCCCGGCGCTGATCGGCACGGTGGCGGCGGTCCGGGGCGTGATCCTACTGACCCGCGCCCAGGCGCAGACCGCGCCCGCGGTGGCCGGTGCCGCGCCGCCCGCCCCGTCGCGGGTGGTCATCAGCAGCCCCCGCGTCGCCCGCCGCGAACAGCGCCGCCGGGTCGGCGCGGGACGCCACTGACTCCGTACGCCGTACGCGTCACGGGGGCCCGGTCCGTAGCGATTACGCCGGCTCCGGGTAGTCCTCCAGCGCCCGGGTGATCCACCCGATCCAGAAGTTCTCCAGGTCGATGCCGCCCCGCAGCACCAGGTGCCGCAGCCGGTCCCCGGGGGTGTCGCGCTCCGGCGGGAAGTCGCGGACCTCGATCTCCCGGTACTCCGCCAGCTGCCGCCGGTGCAGTTCCAGATGGCGGCGCAGCTCCGTGTCGAGGCCGGGCGCCCCGACGACCGCCGCCGCCCGCATCCGCAGCAGCAGCGGATCGCGTACCTGCTTGGGGTCCTCCTGCCGGGCCACCCAGGCGGACAGCGCCTCGCGGCCCGCCGGCAGCACCTCGTACTCCTTCTTCTGCCCCCGGGCCGGCTGCGCGGGTTCCAGCGCCCTGATCTGCCCGGTCTGTTCCAGCTTGCCCAGCTCGCGGTAGATCTGCTGGTGCGTCGCCGACCAGAAGTAACCGATCGACCGGTCGAACCTGCGGGTCAGCTCAAGCCCCGACGAGGGCTTCTCCAGCAGGGCGGTGAGGATCGCGTGCGGCAGTGACATGGGGTGCATCCTAGGTACGGCCGGGTCTCCCCGGCCGTCCGGTTCAGAGGGCGGCGGCGAGCTCCGTGCCCTGCCGGATCGCTCGCTTGGCGTCCAGCTCGGCCGCGACGTCGGCGCCCCCGATCAGGTGCGCCTCGCGGCCCGCGGCGAGCAGTTCCTCGTACAGGTCCCGGCGCGGGTCCTGCCCGGCGCACAGCACGATCGTGTCGACCGGCAGGACGTGCCGCTCCTCGCCCACCGTGATGTGCAGGCCCTCGTCGTCGATCCGGTCGTACGCGACGCCCGCCGCCATCGAGACCCCGCGGTGGCGGAGCTCGGTGCGGTGGATCCAGCCGGTCGTCTTGCCGAGACCCGCGCCGACCTTGCTCGCCTTGCGCTGGAGCAGATGCACGGTGCGCGCGGTCTTCGGGCGCTCCGGGGCCGCGAGGCCGCCGCGCCCGCGGTAGGCGGTGTCGACGCCCCACTGCCGGAAGAACACCTCCGGGTCCAGGCTCGCCTCCTCGCCGCCGTCCGTCAGGAACTCCGCCACGTCGAAGCCGATCCCGCCCGCCCCGACGAGCGCGACCCGGTCGCCGACCGGCGCGCCGTGGCGCAGCACGTCCAGGTAGCTGACGACGCTCGGGTGGTCGACGCCGGGGATCGCGGGGGTGCGGGGCGTGACCCCGGTGGCCAGCACGACCTCGTCGTAGCCGTCGAGGTCCCCGGCGCCGACCGGAGTGCCGAGCCGCAGGGCGACCTTCTCCTCCGCGAGCCGGGTGCGGAAGTAGCGCAGCGTCTCGTTGAACTCCTCCTTGCCGGGGACCCGGCGGGCCACGTTCAGCTGCCCGCCGATCTCCTCGGCCGCGTCGAAGAGCGTCACCTCGTGGCCGCGCTCGGCGGCCGTGACCGCGCAGGCGAGACCGGCGGGACCGGCGCCGACGACGGCGACGCGCTTGCGGGTCCGGGTCGGCGAGAGGACGAGTTCCGTCTCGTGGCAGGCGCGCGGATTGACCAGGCAGGAGGTGACCTTGCCGCTGAAGATGTGGTCCAGGCACGCCTGGTTGCAGCCGATGCAGGTGTTGATCGCGTCCGCGCGGCCCGCCGCCGCCTTCGCGACGAAGTCCGGGTCGGCGAGGAACGGCCGGGCCATCGACACCATGTCCGCGCGGCCCGACGCGAGCACCTGCTCCGCCACCTCGGGGGTGTTGATGCGGTTGCTCGTCACCAGCGGTACGGAGACCGCTCCGCGCACCTTCTCGGTGACCCAGGTGAACGCGGCCCGGGGGACCGAGGTCGCGATGGTGGGGATGCGGGCCTCGTGCCAGCCGATGCCCGTGTTGATGATCGTCGCGCCGGCCGCCTCGATCTCCCGGGCCAGGTGCACGACCTCCTCCAGGGAGGAGCCGCCGGGCACCAGGTCCAGCATCGACAGCCGGTAGATGATGATGAAGTCGTCGCCCACGCGCTCGCGGACCCGGCGCACGATCTCGACGGGGAAGCGGATGCGGTTCTCGTACGAGCCGCCCCAGCGGTCCTCGCGGTGGTTGGTCGCCGAGGCGATGAACTCGTTGATCAGATAGCCCTCGGAGCCCATGATCTCGACGCCGTCGTACCCCGCGCTCCGGGCCAGCGCCGCCGCCGTCGCGAAGTCCTCGATCGTCGCCTCGACCTCGTCGTCGGTCAGGGCGTGCGGGGTGAACGCGCTGATCGGCGCCTGGAGCGCGCTCGGCGCCACCAGGTCCGGGTGATGCGCGTACCGGCCGAAATGCAGGATCTGCATGGCGATCCGGCCGCCCGCCTCGTGCACCGCCGAGGTCACCCGGGCGTGCTCGGCCGCCTCCGCCTCGGTGGTCATCTTCGCCCCGCCGGGGAAGGTACAGCCGCGCTCGTTGGGCGCGATGCCGC
Organism: Streptomyces sp. NBC_00523; assembly: GCF_036346615.1. Lineage (NCBI taxonomy): Bacteria > Bacillati > Actinomycetota > Actinomycetes > Kitasatosporales > Streptomycetaceae > Streptomyces > Streptomyces sp. NBC_00523. The sequence goes on from NZ_CP107836.1 coordinate 6,651,655, forward strand.
CGGTGACCATGAGGCCGACGCCGCCCCTGGCGCGCTCGGCGTAGAAGGCCGCCATGCGCTCGAAGCCGTTCTCGACCTCCTCCAGGCCGACGTGCATCGACCCCATCAGGACCCTGTTCGGCAGGGTGGTGAACCCGAGGTCGAGCGGGCTCAGAAGGTGCGGATACGGGCTCATGCGGCGGCTCCTCGCTGTGGCGTCGCCCCCAGTTCTAATCCAACGCCGCGCCATTGTGCAACAAGTTGCACAATGGCGTTCGTCGCACTGTGTCACGGCTCACGGCCCGGCGTGAGTCGCCCGGATGGAGTAACACCGCGGTCCCCGTGCTCCGCGGGGCGCGGAGAGTGGTGACGTACGGAAACGAGGGGCCCGTGCCGTCCGGGCGGGGCCCCGGAACCCACCGGAGACCGCCATGGGCTGCGTCAACCGTCACGACCTCGGTCTGCTCGTCCTGCGCGCCGGCACCGGCGCGGTGCTCGCCGCGCACGGAGCGCAGAAGCTCCTCGGCTGGTTCGGCGGCGGGGGCATCGAGGGGACCACCGCCGCGATGGAGGCGATGGGCTTCCATCCGCCGAAGCACAGCGCGCTCGCCGCCGGGCTCGGCGAGGCGGGCGGAGGCGTGCTGCTCGCCCTGGGCCTGGCCACGCCCGCCGCCGGTGCGGCGGCGGCGGGGGCGATGGCGGGCGCGGTGGCCGTCCACGCGCCCGCGGGCTTCTTCGCGCAGGGCGGCGGCTACGAGTACCCGGCGTTCCTCGGCTTCACCGCCGCCGCGATCGGCCTGACCGGCCCCGGGCGCTACTCCGTCGACCACGCGACGGGCCACGCGTTCAACCGGCCCTGGATGGTCGCCCTGGCCTTCGCGGGCAGCGCGGCGGCGGCCGCGGCGGTGGTCGGCAAGCGGGCCCGGGCGCGGATGCCGGAGCCGGAGGAGTTCTGAAGGGGGCCCCTCAGCGGCGCCCCTTCGACGCCGCGACCAGCTCCGGGACCGTGCCGAACTTCACCCTCGGGCGCCCGCCGTCCCGGCCCCGCGCCCGCTCGGCCCGGTCGATCGCGGCCAGACCGCGCGCGTCGACCACCTGGCGGCTGCGGCCCCGGACCAGGCGGCCGAAAGCCCTGGCGGGGTGGGCGGGGGAGGGGAGCGCACCGGCGACCGCGTCCGCGAGCAGCGTGCCGACCGTCTCGGCGGCGCAGGTGCGGTTGGCCCCGATGCCCCCGGAGGGCCCCCGCTTGATCCAGCCGACGACATACGTGCCGGGCCGGCCCGCCACCCGGCCGCCCTCGTGCGGCACCGTGCCGCTCGCCTCGTCGAAGGGCAGCCCGGGCACCGCGAGGCCCCGGTAGCCGATGGCCCGCAGGAACAGCTGCGCCGGTATCGCGGACTCGCCCCCGTCCGCCGTGACCCGGACGCCCTCCACGTCGTCCCGGCCGGTGATCTCCACGGGCGCCGAGTGGAAGCGGAGCACGATGCGCCGCCCCTCCGCAGGCGGCCGCGTCCAGTCCACGGACTCCCGGCGCACCCCGCGCAGCACGGCGGCCGCGCTGCCCGGGACCGCGTCCTCGATCGCGGGGCCGATGCGCGGATCGTGGTTGTCCACCACCAGCTCCACCCCCGGAAGATGCTTGAGCGCCAGCAGCTCGGACGACGTACAGGCGGCGTCCTCCGGGCCGCGCCGCCCGAGCAGCACGACCTCGCGCACCCCGGAGCCCCGCAGGGCGGCCAGCGCGTGGTCGGCGATGTCGGTGCCCGCGAGCCCCGCCGGATCCGCGACGAGGATGCGCGCCACGTCGAGCGCCACGTTGCCGTTCCCGGCGACGACCACCCGCTCGGCCCGGGACAGGTCCACCGTGTCCGGTGCCACCTCCGGGTGCGCGTTGTACCAGGAGACGAACGAGGTCGCCGCGATGCTCGACGGCAGGTCCTCGCCCGGGATCGAGAGCCGGCGGTCGGCGCCGGCCCCGACCGCGTAGATCACCGCGTCGTGGTGCGCCGACAGCTCCTCGGCGGAGAGGTGCGTACCGACCTCGACCCCGAGGTGCATCCGCACCCTGGGGTGGGCGTGGAACCGTGCGAAGGTCTCGCCGACCCCCTTCGTCCCCGGGTGGTCCGGTGCGACGCCGTACCGGACGAGCCCGCCGGCCACCGGAAGCCGGTCGATCAGGGTCACCTCGGCGTTGGTGTGCAGCAGCAGGTCCTCGGCCGCGTACATCCCGGCGGGCCCGGTGCCGACGACCGCGACCCGGATCGGCGCGAAGTCGGACGGCAGGCTCCGCTCGAAGGAAGGGGCGCCCCAGGCATGGAAGTTGGGCCCGGTGGCGGGCTCCGGCTCCCGGTCCGCGTAGTAGGCCGCGTTGATGGCGGCGTACTCCTTGCGCGCCCCGAAGAGGCTGTCCACCGGGAAGATCGCGTCCACCGGGCAGGCGTCGGCGCACGCCCCGCAGTCGATGCAGGCCTCCGGATCGACGTACAGCATCTCCGTACGGCCGAAGTCCGGTTCCTCCGGCGTCGGGTGGATGCAGTTCACGGGGCACACGGCGACACAGGTGGCGTCGTTGCAGCAGGTCTGGGTGATGGCGTAGGTCATGGCTCGGGCTCTCGGCTCGGGTCAGATCAGGTGGGCGCGCTTGTAGAAGAACAGGGCCGGCTTCGTCAGCAGACGGGCCGAGGCCAGGAACTCCATCAGCCCCGAACAGCTCGACCGCATCAGGGACTTGTGGTGCTCGTTGGTCTTCGCCTCGGCCCGCGCCCGGGCGGCGTCCAGGCCGGCGTTCGCGTAGACGTCCCGGTTCACCATGCTGGTGACGATGTAGTACGAGGCGATGGCGACGACGAGCGCGTTGAGGTGGCGGCGCACCGGGCCCGCGTCGCGCAGCCGCTTGCGGGTCTCGTCGCGGGCGAACTTCATGTGGCGGGACTCCTCCACCACATGGATGTTGTTGATCGTGCGGACGAACGGCGCGACGCGCTCGTCGCGCATCCAGTCGCGCTGCATCACGTCGAGCACCTCCTCCGCCACGAGGATCGCCGCGTACGCCGCCTCGCCGAAGGCAAGGGTCTTGAAGGCGCGGCCCAGTTCGACCACCGGACGGCGCGGCCGGTAGGCCGGTGCGCCCAGCTTCGCCGCGCCCCGGGCGAACATGATCGAGTGGCGGCACTCGTCGGCCACCTCGGTCAGCGCCCACTGGAAGCGCGGGTCGGTCGGGTCCTTGGCGTACATGTCCCGCAGCACCATCTGCTGGAGGATCATCTCGAACCAGATGCCGGTGCTGGCGACCGAGGCGGCCTCCTGGCGGGTCAGCGCCTTGCGTTGAGCCTCCGTCAGTTCGCCCCAGTACGCGGTGGCGTAGAGGGTGCTCCACTCGGGGCTCGCCCCGTGGTGGTCCGTGTCGAGGGGGGTGTCCCAGTCCACTTCGGTGGCCGGGTCGTACGAGAGCTTCGCGGACGAATCGAGCAGGCGCCGGGCGACGTCCTGCTCGGCGGCCCGGTCCTGGTCCTCCGGCCGAACGGTGCTGCTTGCCATGCTGCGGCTCCTTGACTCGAGAGATCGACCCCGGCGCCGTCCGGCCCTCATCGGGTACGGCCCGATGAGATCGCCGGCCGTCGGACGCCGCCCTCGCTTGTTAGACGCGACGTCTAGCAAGCTGTTAGACGGAAGGTATAGCAAGAGGCGCGCGCTCACTACCCCCGCGTAGGAAATTCGTACGTTCTCTCCACGGCGGGCCCGTGTGCGGGGCGTTGGCGCGGGGCCCCGGGGGCCCTTGTCCGCGCATCGGGGCCGGGGGATCATGGCGGTCTGCCGCGGCCCGGCGGTGCGGCCCCGGGGCGGCCGACCCGGGGGAGCGTCATGGTCATCGTCGCCGTTTACTTCGTCATCGCCGTGTCCGCGGCCGTGAGTCTCGCGCGGAGCCTCGACCGGCAGATGGAGGGCCCCCGGCTGCGGGCCGCGTGGGCCGGGCGTACCGCCGAGGCGCGGTGCACGGGTGTCCGACGGAGGAGGCGCAGGACGCCGAGGGGGTCCCCACCACCCAGTCGCACGCCACCCTGGAGTTCCGTACGGAGGCCGGCCGGGCCGTCTCCTTCGAGGAGCGCCGCCGCCAACCGGACGTGGCAGAGGGTGACTTCGTGGCCGTGTACTACGCGGAGGACACCCCCGAGGCGGCCACCGCGCAGGCCCCGTCCTTCGGGACCCGGTGCGCCCGGGAACTCGTGGCCGGGCTGGGGTGCGCCTTCGCACTGGTGACGGCCGCGATCCTCGCCGGGGTGCTCTGAACCGACCCGCGGGGCCGTCCCCGTACGGCCGCTCCGGCTGCCCGGAGCCTCGACAGGCAGCGTTACGGACCGATTGGGACCGTAACGTCCTGGTGTTGACGTGCCCAAATCAAGAAAGCGCCATCTTTTCGCGTTCACATCCTTGTACGGCAAGTCTTGACGCCTCTATCCTCGCCAACCAGAAAGCGCTTTCCATCTCTCTTCGACGAATGGGAACGAACATGAGGCGACCAGTCGCACTGAGACTTTCTGCGGCGCTGTCCACGATGGCCCTGGCGGCCGCGGCCGGAGCGGTCCTGACGATGCCCGCGGCATCCGCAGCCGTCGCGGGCGGCGCCACCGGCTACGCGAGCCAGAACGGCGGCACCACGGGCGGCGCGGGCGGGCAGACCGTACGGGCCACCACCGGGACCCAGATCCACCAGGCCCTGTGCGGCCGGGCCAGCAGCAGCACCCCGATCATCATCGAGGTCGAGGGCACCATCAACCACGCCAACACCGCCAAGGTGTCCGGCGACAGCTGCAACACGGCGGCCGGGGTCATCGAGCTCAAGCAGATCAGCAACGTCACCCTCGTCGGTGTCGGCGGCGGGGCCGTCTTCGACCAACTGGGCATCCACATCCGCCAGTCCAGCAACATCATCATCCAGAACGTGACCGTCAAGAACGTCAAGAAGTCCGGCTCGCCCACCTCCAACGGCGGCGACGCCATCGGTATGGAGAGCGACGTCCGCAACGTCTGGGTCGACCACGCGACCCTGGAGGCGTCCGGCGGCGAGGACGACGGCTTCGACGGCCTCTTCGACATGAAGGACAACACCCAGTACGTGACGCTGTCCTACAGCACCCTGCGCAACTCCGGCCGGGGCGGCCTCATCGGCTCCAGCGAGACGCAGCTCGACAACGGCTTCGTCACGTTCCACCACAACCTGTACGAGAACGTCGACTCCCGCACACCGCTGCTGCGCGGCGGCATCGCCCACATCTACAACAACTACTACGTGAAGCTGAACAAGTCCGGGATCAACTCCCGGGCCGGTGCCCACGCCAAGGTGGACAACAACTACTTCAAGGACTCCAAGGACGTCCTGGGCACCTTCTACACCGACACCACCGGGTACTGGCAGGTCAGCGGCAACACCTTCGACAACGTCACCTGGTCCTCGCCCGGCACCGAGAACCACCCGGCCGGCCCGAACCCGCAGTCCAACACCACGGTCAGCATCCCCTACGCGTACACCCTCGACGCGTCCTCCTGCGTGCCCGCGATCGTGACCAGCACGGCGGGCGCCAACAAGGGGCTCAAGGTCTCGGACGGCAACTGCTCCACGACGAACCCGACCGACCCGACGGACCCCACCGACCCGACCGATCCCACGGACCCGACCGACCCGACCACACCCGCCGGCACCAACCTCAGCCTCGGTGCCGGTGCCGACGGCTCCAGCAAGGCGAGCGGCACCAGCTACGGCAACGTGCGCGACGGTGACCTGAGCACCTACTGGTCCCCGGCCGGATCGACCGGCTCCGTCTCCGTCAAGTGGGCCTCCGCCACCACCGTCTCCGCCGTCACGATCCGCGAGGCCGCGGGTGCCCAGGGCGTGACCGGATCCTGGCGGCTCCTGAACGCCGACACCGGAGCGGTCCTCAAGACCGGCAGCGGCGCGGGCACGATCACCATCCCGGCCACCTCCCTGCGCAAGATCACCTTCGAGATCACCTCGGCCGCCGGCACACCGAGGATCGCCGAGTTCGAGACGTACGCGGGATAGCGGCCCCGCACGCACAGCCGGGCCGGTCCGGGGAGCTGCACCCTCCCCGGACCGGCCCTTCGCGCACCACTGCGCCGGACGGATGGGCGCGGCCCGCGAATCGGACGATCAAGGAAGAACGGCCGGCCCCGTATGACCACCATGGAGCCGGGCAGGCGGTACGCAAGGGCACCGCCCCGGCGGGCACCCGGCAGATCCGAGACGGGGAGCCGGCACCCGAGCAGACCATCGACAGCGTCGAGGCCCGCAACAAGGCGCAGACGCAGGAGAGGACGACCGCTGTGAAGCAGGAGACCGCGGAGAAGGCAGCCCAGGCCACCGTCCAGGTGCGCGACAAGGCGGCACTGATCGCCCAGAAGCTGAAGGAGCGCACGCCGGACCCCGTCCTGGAGAAGACGGCCCAGGCCGCCGCCCAGGTACGCGAGAGCGCGGCGAAGGCCGGACAGTACGCGGCGGACAAGGCGCCGGAACCCCTGCGGGAGACCGCGGGCCAGGCCGCCACCGCGGCGCGCACCCACCGCACCCCGCTGCTCGCGGCCGGGGCCCTGCTCGCGGTGGTCATGCTGGTCCGCCGCGGCCGGGGCCACCGCCGGTGAACGCGGCCAAGATCGCCTACAAGCCGGTCGGGCTCATCCTGGGCGCCGCGGGCGGCATGCTCGCCGGCATGGCGTTCAAGCAGGTGTGGAAGGTCATCGAGGGCGAGGGCGATGCCCCCGACGCCATGGACGAGGACCGCCGCTGGAGGGAGATCCTGCTCGCCGCGGCCGTCCAGGGCGCGATCTTCGCCGTGGTCAAGGCGGCGATAGAGCGTTCCGGCGCGGTGACCGCCCGCCGCCTGACGGGCAGCTGGCCGGGCTGAAGCGGCGCAGCGGAAACGGAGGGGGCCGGCACCCGACCACGGGCGCCGGCCCCCTCCGCGTACCGGGACCCGCCGACAGGCGCACGCGGGCCGTGCGCGGGCGAACCCGGCGGTCTTCGGGGAACGTGGATCACATGACTCCTTCGCAGACCCCGGACCCGGACCGGGAACCCCGCGCGACCACAGGACCGGACCCCGCCGGCGGAGTGCCGCCCGGGGAGACGCCGCCCCCCGAGAGCGGCCTGTCGGGGGCAGGGCCCCAGGACACCACGTACAACCCGCCGAAGGGCTGGGCGAAGGCCCCGATGGCGCTGATCATCGGCATCACGCTGCTCATGGCGGCGTTCTTCCTGGTGTACGCGATCATCCTGCTGCTCTGACGCGGGGGAGCGGCGACCCGAACCCGAACCCGAACAGCCGCACCCGCCCGGAGCGGGAAGGCGGTGTCCGCGCGCCCGCACGGGCGGCCCGCCCTGCCGGGTGCGTCAACCTCGCATAGCTTGAGGAAAAGGCGCATACGTACACGTTCCGAAGGAGTCGACGCACGTGACGGACGTATCGAGCAGGGGGCCCGCCGCCGGTGACGAGCGCGAGACGCTCACCAACCGGCAGGGCCATCCCGTGTACGACAACCAGAACCAGCGCACCGTCGGCGCCCGTGGCCCGGCCACGCTGGAGAACTACCAGTTCCTGGAGAAGATCAGCCACTTCGACCGCGAGCGGATCCCCGAGCGCGTCGTGCACGCCCGGGGCGTGACCGCGTACGGCTACTTCGAGGCGTACGGTGCCCTCGGCGACGAGCCCGTCGCCCGCTTCACCCGCGCCAAGCTCTTCCAGGAGCGCGGAAAGCGCACGGACGTCGCGGTGCGCTTCTCGACCGTCATCGGCGGCCGGGACTCCTCCGAGGCGGCGCGCGATCCGCGCGGTTTCGCGGTGAAGTTCTACACCGAGGACGGCAACTGGGACCTCGTCGGGAACAACCTGGGGATCTTCTTCATCCGGGACGCGATCAAGTTCCCCGACGTCATCCACGCCCTCAAGCCGGACCCCGTCACGTTCGAGCAGCAGCCGAGGCGCATCTTCGACTTCATGTCGCAGACGCCCGAGTCGATGCACATGCTGGTCAACCTGTTCAGCCCGCGCGGCATCCCGGCGGACTACCGCCACATGCAGGGCTTCGGCGTCAACACGTACAAGTGGGTCAACGAGACCGGCGAGTCCTTCCTCGTGAAGTACCACTGGATGCCCAAGGCGGGCGTGCGCAGCATGACCGAGGAGGACGCGGCCAACGTGCAGGCCGACGGCCTCGGTCATGCCACGAAGGACCTGTACGAGGCGGTGGGGCGCGGGGCCCACCCGGAGTGGGAACTGCTCGTCCAGCTGATGGACGACCACGACCACCCGGAGCTGGACTTCGACCCGCTGGACGACACCAAGACCTGGCCCGAGCAGGACTTCCCGCCCAGGGCGGTGGGCCGGATGGTGCTCGACCGGATGCCGGAGAACTACTTCGCGGAGAACGACCAGATCTCCTTCGGCACCGGTGTGCTGGTGGACGGGCTCGACTTCTCCGACGACAAGATGCTGGTGGGCCGCACCTTCTCGTACAGCGACACCCAGCGCTACCGGGTCGGGCCCAACTACCTGCAACTGCCGGTGAACCAGGCCAAGAACGCCACGGTGCGCACCAACCAGCGCGACGGCCTGATGACGTATCACGTGGACGGCGGCGGCGGGAACCCGATCGTCAACTACGAGCCGTCCATCACGGGCGGCCTGCGCGAGGCGCACTACCCCACGCACGACGAGGTGGGCCCCGAGGTGCGCGGCCGGCTCACCCGCAAGCGCATCCCCCGGACCAACGACTACCTCCAGGCCGGGCAGCGCTACCTCCTGATGGAACAGTGGGAGCGCGACGACCTCGTGCACAACCTCGTCGACCTGCTCTCGCAGTGCGACCGGCCGGTGCAGGAGCGGATGGTCTGGCACTTCCTGCTCGTGGAGAACGACCTGGGCCTCAAGATCGGCGAAGGGCTCCGCATCACCCCCGCGGACGTCAAGGGCCTGGAGCCGCTGCCCGGCCAGACCCTCACCGACGAGGACCGGCAGCGCCTCTCCCGCCTCGGCGACAACCCGCCGCGCGACGTCACGGGCCTGACGATGACCCACTGCGTCCCCGACGAACGCCACGTCGTCACCCGCTGAACCGACCCCGGCCCTCTCGCGCGTCCGCCGCGGGAGGGCCGGGGTCGGCGCGGTCAGCGCTTGAGCGTCAGCAGACCCGGGCGGTAGGGCAGCAGACCGTAGTCACCTCCGGACTGGGGGCTGCGGCCCTGGTAGAGAAGTTGCAGGTTGCAGGGGTCGACGGTCATGGTCTGGTCGGCCCCGGTGCGGATCAGTTCGCCGTGGCTGATGTCGTTGGTCCAGGTGGCCCCGCTGTTGGCCTTGCCGGCGAAGGGATTGCTCTCGGTCGCGGCCTGGGGCGTCCACGACCCGTTCAGGCTGGTGGCTGTGAACGAGCGGAAGTAGCGGCCCTGGGAGCCGATCGCCTCGACGATCATGAGGTAACGGTTCTGGCCCTGCAGCTTGTAGACCTGCGGGGCTTCGAACAAGTTGTTCGTGCTGTCGCTCATGACCACGGTCGAGGACGTCCCGAAGCTGCCCGGGAAGTTCCCGATCGGCATGCTGGCCCGGTAGATCTTGCCGTTGTCACCGGCGAAGAACAGGTACATGTTCGTCCCGTCCCCGATGAGTGTCTGGTCGATCGGTCCCGTGCCGGAGCCGCTGATGCTCCCGGAGAAGAGGGTCTGCGGGGCCGACCAGCCGTTCGCGTTGGTGGGGTCGTTCGACGTCCGGTACGAGAAGGCGGTCGCGCCCCACTGGTAGGTGAGCACCCAGATGTTCTTCGGTGCGAAGTAGAAGAGCGTGGGTGCGACGGTCCCGGAGGACATCGCGTTCTGGCCGGCCGACGCCATGTCCGACCAGTTGGTGAACGGGCTGAAGTTCATGGAACCCCAGCTCGTCCCGTTGTCGTGCGTCGTCGCGTAGACGAGCTGCTTGCCGTTGTACGGGACGACGGTGAAGTCCTTCAGCGAGGCCCAGCCGGACCGGGGCTGCGCCAGCGCGCCCGTGGAGCTCCAGCTGTACGAGGACGGGAGCTCGCAGGTACCGGTGCCCGGGTTCTCGTCGCCGGCCTTCACCAGCTTCCACTGCTGGTTGGCGCCGCTCCAGTCGTCGTACTGGACGATGTTGGCGTTGTCGGCGGTGGAGGCGCCCTGCACTTCGAGGGCCTTGCCGCTGTGGCGCGAGATCAGCCGCACGTAGCCGTCACCGCTGTCGGCCAGCCGCCACTGCTGGTTGGTGGCGTTCAGGTCGGACCACTGGACGATTGAACCGCCGTTCGCCGTCGACCAGTTGTAGACGTCCAGCACCTTGCCCGAGTGGCGGGACCGGATGCGGTAGTAGCCGTCTCCGGAATCGACGAACTGCCACTGCTGCTGGGCCTGGTCGTTCCGGGACCACTGGGTGATGCGGGCTCCGTCGTTCGTCGCCAGGTTGTATACGTCCAGCGCCTTGCCGCTGTTGCGGTTGACCAGCACGTACGAGGCGCTGGGGTCCACGGTCGCTGCGGTGGCGGGCTGCGCACCGAGGAACGCGGCGACGAGCAGCAAGGGCGCCAGGACGGCGAGCAGCCGACCTCTGTGGAAGGGAAACAAGGGGCGACACCGCATGGGGGGGACCTCCTGAGAGCAGGGGTTTGAGGGCAGAGACACCGTCGAAATGTTTCGAACAGGGCTCCGCGTGTGGTGCCACAAGCTAGAAATGTTAGCGCTCACAGTCAAGGTGTACGGCGGATTCTCTTGCGGATAACTCAGCGTCAGGCGTTCCGAAATATTTCGTTTCAAGTTCGGAAACATTCTTTGACCGAAGTATTGACGAGTCACGGTCAAAGCCTCAATCATCCGTTGCTGAGCGGGTCACACGGCCCGCCGCGCTCCGGTCCTTCCCCGATCCCCCCTACCGAGGAGGCACAGCCATGGGCTCCTACGCCCTTCCGAGATCCGCTCTCAGCCGGCCACTCCGCGCACTCCTGCCGGCCCTGCTCGTCGGCGTCCTGGGCGCGTCCGCCGCACTGGTCGCACCTTCGAACGCGCATGCCGCCGAGTCGACCCTCGGCGCCGCCGCGGCGCAGAGCGGGCGGTACTTCGGCACCGCCATCGCCTCGGGCAAGCTCGGCGACTCGGCGTACACCTCGATCGCCTCCCGCGAGTTCAACATGGTGACGGCCGAGAACGAGATGAAGATCGACGCAACCGAGCCGCAGCGCGGCCAGTTCAACTTCAGCGCCGGCGACCGCGTCTACAACTGGGCGGTGCAGAACGGCAAGAAGGTGCGCGGGCACACCCTCGCCTGGTACTCCCAGCAGCCCAGCTGGATGCAAAGCCTCAGCGGCAGCACCCTGCGCCAGGCGATGATCGACCACATCAACGGTGTGATGGGCCACTACAAGGGCAAGATCGCCCAGTGGGACGTCGTGAACGAGGCGTTCGCGGACGGCAACTCGGGTGGCCGCCGGGACTCCAACCTCCAGCGCACCGGCAACGACTGGATCGAGGTGGCCTTCCGTACCGCGCGCGCCGCCGACTCGTCCGCCAAGCTCTGCTACAACGACTACAACATCGAGAACTGGAACTGGGCCAAGACCCAGGGCGTGTACAACATGGTCAAGGACTTCAAGCAGCGCGGCGTGCCCATCGACTGCGTCGGCTTCCAGTCCCACTTCAACAGCGGCAGCCCGTACGACAGCAACTTCCGCACCACCCTGCAGAGCTTCGCCGCCCTCGGCGTGGACGTGGCCATCACCGAGCTCGACATCCAGGGCGCGTCGGCCTCGACCTACGCCAACGTGACCAACGACTGCCTGGCCGTATCGCGCTGCCTCGGCATCACCGTCTGGGGCGTCCGCGACAGCGACTCCTGGCGTTCGGGTGACACGCCGCTGCTGTTCAACAACGACGGCAGCAAGAAGGCCGCCTACACCTCCGTCCTGAACGCCCTCAACGGCGGCTCCACCACGCCCCCCGACCCGGGCGGGAACGAGGGGAGCGGGCAGCTGAAGGGCGTCGCTTCGGGCCGTTGCGTGGACGTGCCCAACTCCAGCACCTCGGACGGCACCGCGGTCCAGCTGTACGACTGCCACAACGCCACCAACCAGCAGTGGGTGTCCACCTCCGCCGGGGAACTGCAGGTATACGGCAACAAGTGCCTGGACGCCGCCGGCAGCGGCAACGGCGCCAAGATCCAGATCTACAGCTGCTGGGGCGGCGACAACCAGAAGTGGCGGATCAACTCCGACGGATCCATTGTCGGCGTGCAGTCCGGACTCTGCCTCGACGCCGTGGGAGCCGGCAGCGCCAACGGCACCCAGCTCCAGCTCTACACCTGCTCGGGCGGCAGCAACCAACGCTGGGCCCTGTCGTCCTGACACGGTCCCGCGCCGGCCTCCTCGCCCTGCGGGGAATCGGTTGAGAGTCGGGGGCCACCGCCGTTACGGCGGTGGCCCCTGCGGCGTGGCCCACCGCTTTGCCGAGGCGACCCCCGCACCCCGGCACCTTGAAGGGATCCGCTTCTGTGCACACGTACGACAACCCGGTGATCAGCGGCTTCCACCCCGATCCGAGCATCTGCCGGGCCGGTGACGATTACTACCTGGTGTGCTCCAGCTTCGAGTACTTCCCGGGGCTGCCCCTCTTCCACAGCAAGGACCTGGTGCACTGGGAGCAGATCGGCAACGTCCTGGACCGCCCGGCGCAGCTGCCCCTGCCGCTCCCCGGCGCCAAGGCGTCCGGCGGTCTGTACGCCCCCACGATCCGTCACCACGACGGCCGTTACTGGGTCATCAACACCAACGTCGACGGGGGCGGCAACTTCGTCGTCACGGCCGAGCGGCCCGAGGGGCCGTGGAGCGATCCGGTGTGGATCGATCTGACCGGCATCGACCCCGACCTCGCCTGGGAGGAGGACGGCACCTGCTGGTGCGCCTTCTCCGGACCCGCCGGGGGCATCAACATGGCCAGGATCGACCCGGTGACGGGGGAGGTCCTGGAGGGGCCCTTCCCCACGTGGTCGGGCAGCGGTCTCAAGTTCCCCGAGGCACCACACCTCTACCGCATCGGCGACTGGTGGTACCTGCTGATCGCGGAAGGCGGCACGGAGCGCGGCCACAGCGTGTCCATCGCCCGCAGCCGCTCGCCGCGCGGCCCCTGGGAGGGCGCACCCGCCAATCCGCTGCTCTCCCACAGCGGGACCGCCCGCGCCATCCAGAACGCCGGCCACGCCGACCTGGTGCAGGCTCCCGACGGCAGCTGGTGGATGGTGCTGCTCGGCGTCCGCCCACGCGGCTTCACCCCTGACGTGCACGTGCTCGGCCGCGAGACGTACCTGACGCCCGTCGAGTGGGACGACGAGGGCTGGCCCGTCGTTGCGCCCGTCCCCGGGCACCACCCGGCCCCGGGCGGTGCCTGGCACCCCATCGCCGCGCCGCCCGTCCGCGACGACTTCGACGCGCCGGCCCTCGCGCCCCACTGGATCTCGCCGTTCACCCGCCCGGAAGGCTCCTGGTCCCTCACTGAGCGGCCCGGCCGGCTGGTTCTCCACGCCACGGGCCCCACCCTGGACACCCCCGGGTACACCTTCGTCGGCCGCCGCCAGCAGCACCACGACTGCCGGGTCACCGCACTGATCGACCCCGGCACGGGCCGCGGCGGTCTTTGCGTACGCCTGGACGAGGCCCACCACTACGAGGTGGAGGCCGGCGACGGGGAGGCCCGCGTCGTCGCACGTATCGGCCCCCTGGTCCGGACCGTGGCCCGCAGGCCGGTCACCGCCGGGCCGCTGCGCCTCACCGTGGCAATCCGTACGTGCGACCTCGTCCCCGCCTCCCCCCACCTCACGGACGGCGGCACCACCGGCCCCGACACCCTCGCCTTCTGGCTCGGCGATCCCGGAGCGCCGGACGCCTCGCCGCTGGCCGAACTGGACGGGCGCTACCTCTCCACCGAGGTCGCCTGCGGATTCACCGGCCGGGTGATCGGCATGTACGCCACGCGGGGCTCGGTCGCGTTCGACTGGTACGAGTACGTCCCGGCTCCGCCGCCGTCCGTATGAGGCCCCGCGCGCCCGCCCGAAGCCGCCTCCGGCCTGCGAAGGGCCCCCTCCTCGGTTGGGCTAACCTTTCCCCATGCCGCCCCGACCAGCCGCATCGCGCCCCACCCTCTCCCTGGTGGCCAAGACCGCCGGTACGAGCGTTCCCACGGTGTCCAAGGTGCTGCGAGGCGGAACGGACGTCTCGGCGGAGACCCGTGCGAAGGTCATGGAAGCCGTGCGGGCCGTCGGCTACACCCGCCGGGCCGGGGCCAAGAGCGAGAAGCGGCGCGACGACAGCGGCGGCCTTTCCCAGGTGCTCGACCTGGTGGTCACCCACTTCGAGGGGTCGTGGGCGAACCTTCTGATAGCCGGTGTCGGACGTGAAGCGGCGGCAGCGGGGCTCGACGTCGTCCTGACCCTCGCCCAGCCGCAGGGCGACTGGGTGTCGCGGCTGCTGCGAAGGCGCACCATCGGTGTGATCGGGACGCTGGTCGATCCCGCGTCGCAGCAGTTCGGCGCACTTTTCGCCGCGGGTGTCCCGGTCGTGCTGATCGATCCCATGAGCACACCCCCCTCCGGGGTGGCGAGCGTCGGTGTGGCGAACTGGGAAGGCGGCCGCATGGCCGGCGAACACCTCCTGTCGCTCGGGCACGAGCGGATGGGCGTGGTCGCCGGCCATGCCCGCCATCTCTTCAGCAGGGCGCGCGTCGACGGATTCCGTGCGGCCGCCGACACCACGACCGCGGGCAGCGCCACCGTTTCGGTGGCCCACGGCGCGTGGAACCGGGCGAAGGCCGCGACCGCCACCCATGCCCTGCTCGACGGCGATCCGGGGATCACCGGAATCTTCGCTTGCGCCGACTCCATGGCCCTCGGCGTCTACGACGCACTGGCGGCCCGGGGCCAGCGCATCCCCGAGGACATCAGCGTCATCGGCTTCGACGACCTGCCCGAGGCGCAGTACATCACCCCCGGCCTGACGACGGTCAGACAGCCGAGTACCGAGTTGGGCGCCGCCGCTGTCAAGCTGCTCATCGAGCTCTCCCGGGGCGAGGACGGGGGCGCCCGGTCACCCGCGCGCATGGAACTGGCCACGGAACTGGTCGTCCGGGCCTCCACCGGTCCCGTCCGGGCGGTCGCGCCGTCGCCCCGCTGACCGGGGCGGACGGCTCGGGCCCGCTTTCCTGTCGTGGTCCCCGTCCGCGTCAGGACGGCGCAGTCAGCACGACCTGGAGGACGAGGCGGCTCGGACGGGCGGCGCCATGACGGATCGTGTACACCGCGACGACGGGCTCCGCCGCCTGCCCGGCCGGGTCGAAGACGTTGCTTCCGACGTCCCAGCGCGGTGACGAACTGGGCGCGACGTCGACGCGCACCCGGTGGCCCGGCAGGAACGTGTGCGCCGTCGACCAGAGATCGATCACGAACTCGTGGTCCCGGCCCGGCTCCAACGGCCGTCGCCGGCCCACGCCCGTGACCGGGTCCACGACCCGCGCCGACCCGCGCTGCACCCCGTCGGTGACGACGCGACTGACACCGTCCGGGCCCACGTCGCACAGTCGCACGATCACGTCCGCGTCGTTCCCCGTCGTCGTGAGGTGGATGACGGCGCGGACCGCGCCCAGCACAGTGAGTTCCTCGGTGAGCGGTGCGGTCCGCCAGGAGACCACGTCCTGACGCGCCTCGATTGCCGCCTGATCCTCCGGCCCCGCTCCGAACGGCCCGAAGAGGAGCACCGATCCGCCGCACGTGGGAACGGGGCACGCCGGATCGCTCGTCAGCCGCCGTTCGCCGGGCCCGGCCGCCTCTGTCGTCAGCGTGCCTTCGGCATTCAGGTACAGCTCCAGCGTCCGTGTGCCGGGCGGAGGGAACTCCCCCAGTTCGATCCACCGGTTCGCGCCCATGAGGAACACCCGCACCGGCGGCAAGTCCGCCGACGCGGCGCGGAGGGTGGCGCCGAACCACAGCACGTGCTGGGTGGTGAGGTCGCCGTGGCCGCCGAGATGGTCGGCGGACGCCTCCGGTCCGAAGGCCGCTCCGCCGGCCCGGCCCGAGAAGTCGTCGTGCGTCCAGGGGCCGACCAGGAGGCGGGGGGCCGGTCCGCCGGTGTTCTTCGCACGGCGCAGCAGCCGCCGGTAGAGCTCCAGGGTCGGGCCGAGGAAGACGTCGAACCAGCCGCCGATCAGGAAGACCGGTACGTCGACCGCTTCGATCCGGTCGACGACCTTTCCCTCGCGATGACGTCCCGACGCGAGCGGCTCCCGCAGCAGGTCCAGACCCCACGCGACGATCGCCTCTGCGTCCTGCGCGGTGTGCGGGGCCCCGGCCCGGAACGCCGAACGGTCCGTGAGCGCCCGCTCGGTGGCCTCCCACCGTGCCGTCTCGGCCTCCCGTTCGCGTACGGAACCGATGCGCGCGATCAGATCCGGGGCGATCGCGTAGTGGGTCCACGCCAGGGTGCTGCCGATCTCGGGCACCCCGCCCCGGAACCGGAAACCGTCGAGTGCCGACAACGCAGGCGTCATGGCCGCGGCGACCGCCCGCAACCCCGGTGAGCCTCCGAGCAGGGCGGCGAACTGGGTGTCCGAGGCGTAGGAGGCGCCCCACATCCCGACGGTGCCGTCGCACTCGGGGAGCCCCGCGAGCCACGCCACGGCGTCGGCGCCGTCGTCCACCTCCTGCGCACAGGGGACGAACACCCCCTCGGAGCCGTAGCGGCCCCGGACGTCCTGGAGCGCGACGAGGTATCCGGCGGCGACGAGCCGCCCGACGTCGAGCATCCCCTCGCGCTCCTCACGGGCGATGTCGTAGGGGTGGCGGGTCAGCAGAGCGGGCCAGGGCCCAGGTCCGTGCGGAATGAGGAGCAGGGTGCGCAGGCGCGTCCCGTCACGCAACGCGCAGGCTGTCTCGCGGCGTTCGGCGACCGGGTCCGCCGAATCGTCCGCGGGGCCGGTGGCCCGGAAGCCGGTCTGCGGTTGAGCCTCGCTCGTGCCGTCGCTCACCGCAGGGCGACCGCCGTCCAGGAGGTCGGCGGCAGCTCGATGGTGAGCAGGCCGTCGGCGAGTGCCGCGCCGGTGTTCGGGACCGGGGTCACCCGGTCCCGGTGGGCGAGTGTGTTCCTGGCGTAGACGTCGGAGTCGGCCAGGGTCACCGCCTCCGTGATGTGCGAGCGGCCGAGGCTGCGCACGTCCACGGTGACCTCGGCCGCTTCCGCGGTGTCGCGGTTGACGAGGAAGATCGCGGCCCGGTCCTCGTCGGCGGTCGCGACGGCGTCGATGACGGACGCCTCACCGTAGCGAGCCGTTTCGTACACCGGCGCGTCGATCAGGGGGCGGAGCACCTCTCCGGTGGCCAGCCGGCTCGTGATCGAGAACGGGTAGAAGGTCGTCTGCCGCCAGGCCGGGCCGCCGGGTTCCGTCATGATCGGCGCGATCACGTTGACGAGCTGGGCCAGGGATGCCGAGGTGACGCGGTCGCTGCGGCGCAGCAGCGTCATCAGCAGGTTGCCGACGACCACGGCGTCCGCCACGGTGTAGGTGTCCTCCAGGAGACGGGGTGCGTGCTGCCACTCGTCCTGGATCTTGTCGGATTCCTGGTGCTCCTTGAGATACCAGACGTTCCACTCGTCGAAGGAGACGGCGATCTTCTTGGACGAGCGCTTCTTGTGCCCCACGTGGTCGGCGGTCGCGACGACGGTGTCGATGAAGTAGTCCATATCGGTCGCCGAGGCGAGGAAGGAGCCGAGGTCGCCGTCGTGCTCCTGGTAGTACGCGTGGCAGGAGACGTAGTCGACGTGGTCGTAGCAGTGCTCCAGTACGGTGCGTTCCCAGTCGCCGAAGGTCGGCATGGCCGATCCGGAGGAGCCGCAGACGACGAGTTCGAGGTTCGCGTCGGCCCGCTTCATGGCGGCGG
The DNA here is from genome assembly GCF_036346615.1 of Streptomyces sp. NBC_00523. Taxonomy (NCBI): domain Bacteria; kingdom Bacillati; phylum Actinomycetota; class Actinomycetes; order Kitasatosporales; family Streptomycetaceae; genus Streptomyces; species Streptomyces sp. NBC_00523. Next base: position 6,669,609 of record NZ_CP107836.1, read on the forward strand.
CGGTGCGGGCGGCCAGTTTGCCGTAGTCGTCCGCCGTCATGAAACCGGTCTGCCACGGCCCGTCCATCTCGTTGCCGAGGCACCACATGCGCACGTCGTGCGGCTCCGGAGTCCCATGGGCGACGCGCAGGTCCGACAACGTCGTGCCGGACGGGTGGTTGGCGTATTCCAGCAGGTCGAGTGCGGGCAGGATGCCCCGGGTGGCGACGTTGACGGCCAGCATCAACTCGGAGCCGGTGAGCCTGAGCCATCGCGCGAACTCGTCCAGACCGACCTGGTTGGATTCGAGTGAACGCCAGGCGAGGTCGCGGCGCACCGGCCGCTTCTCGCGCGGGCCGACCGAGTCCTCCCAGCGGAACCCGGAGACGAAGTTGCCGCCCGGGTAGCGGATGGTCGTGCTGCCGAGTTCCCGGACGAGACCGACGACGTCCATGCGGAACCCGTCCGCGTTCGCGCTCGGGTGACCCGGCTCGTAGAGACCGGTGTACACGCACCGGCCGAGGTGCTCGACGAACGAGCCGAAGGTGCGGCGCTGGACAGGGGCGATGACGGCCTGCCTGTCGAGTTCTATGTGGGCGCGGGGCAATGCGGCGGTCCTTTCGCGGTGATGGCGCGTGCCGGGCGGTCGGCACCGGGCAGCGGCCCGCCCCCGCCGGGACGTGCGGCAGGGGCAGGGCAGGGGTGGGCGGTACGGCGGGCCGGATGCCTGCGTCAGCCCTTCACGGCGCCGGTGAGGCCACCGACGATGCGCCTCTCGAATATCGAGAAGAAGACCAGTGCGGGCAGCATGGCGAGTGAGGTGAAGGCGAGGACCTTCGCGGTGTCCGTGGAGTACTGGGAGGTGAAGACCTGGACGCCGAGCGGCAGGGTGTAGTTCGCCTGCGTGTTGAGGATGTACAGCGGCAGGATGTAGTTGTTCCAGCTGCCGACGAATCCGAGGATGCCGACGGTCACCACGCCGGGCAGTGACAGCGGCAGCACCATGCGGAAGAAGAAGCCGAGCCGGCCCAGCCCGTCGATCGCGGCGGCCTCCTCGATCTCGTTCGGGATGGCCCTGAGGAACGGTACGAGGATGATGACGGTGGTCGGCAGGCCGAAGGCGATCTGCGGGATGATCACGCCGAGCAGGCTGTCGACGAGTCCGAGGTCCTTGATGACCAGGTACAGCGGAGTGATCGCGATGACCAGGGGGAACATCAACCCGGCGGCGAACAGGGAGTACATCGCCCCCTTGAGTTTGAAGTCGTAGCGTGCGATGACGAAGCTCACCATCATCCCCGTGGCGACGATGCCGACGGTGCTGGCGATCGCGACGATGAGGGAGTTGGCGAACTCGCCCCAGAAGACGTTCGACGTGAGGATGCCGGTGTAGTTGCCGATCACCCAAGGGTGCGGCAGGCCGGCCGGATCCGTGGTGATCTGCGAGTTGGAGCGGAATCCGCCGAGCACGATGTAGAGAACCGGTGCGACGCACACACCGACGAAGAGCAGCGCGACGAAGTAGACGACCGGGCTGCCCCACTTCTGCGGAGCGCCGCGGCGGCCGGTGGGTGGCGTCGGCTCCGGCGCGGGGGACGTCCGGGAAACGGTGGTCGTCACGCTCATCACACGGTCCCTTCCGTGACGGCGCCCCGGAGGTCGCGGCGCAGGACGAAGCGCTGGTAGATCAGGGCGACGACGAGCGAGATGACGAACATGACCACCGCGACGGCGCTGCCGTAGCCGTAGTTGCCCGCGTTGCGTCCCTGGGCGAGCATGTAGATCGCCATCGTCGACGTGCCGGTCGTGCCCGCGACGTACGGGCCCCAGATGATGTAGACGAGGTCGAACAACTGCAGTGAGCCGATGATCGACAGGAAGGCCCAGATGCGGATCGTCGGCCCCAGCAGCGGCAGCGTGATGCGGCGCTGGATCTGCCAGTAGGTGGCACCGTCGATCTGCGCGGCCTCGAAGATCTCTTCGGGGATCGACTGGAGGCCGGCGAGCATGAGGATCACCGCGAAGCCGATGTACTTCCACGTGATGATGGCGACCAGGGTCCAGATGGCCAGGTCCGGGTCGGCGATCCAGTCGGCTGCCAGGGATCCCAGGCCGATCCTTTCCAGCAGTCCGTTGGCGGCGCCGTCGCTCTGCAGTATCAAGCCCCAGCCGATGCCGACGATGATCTCGGACACGATGTAGGGCACGAAGATCAGGACGCGGATCGCCGAGCGGCCGCGGATCTTCTGGTTGAGCAGCAGGGCGAGGGCGATCGCTATCGGGCCCTGGACGACCAGTGACAGCACGAGGAGCAGCCCGTTGTGCCACAGGACGTCGTGGAACGCGGGGTCGGTCAGGATCAGCTTGTAGTTGCTCAGGCCGACCCAGTCGGTGGGATCTCCGTAGCCCTTCCACCGGTAGAACCCGTAGTACGCGGCGAGCACGATCGGGAAGATCACGAACGCCAGGAACATGATGATCGCCGGCGCGGACAGGACCGCGATCTCCAGTCGCATCCTGGCACGGCCTCGGCGGTGGGCAGCCGCTCGCGGCGGAGCCGGGGTTGCGGACTTCGCCACACCCCTGGCCCCCTGCATGCCCTGCGACTGGCGGCCGTGGGCCGGGTCAGCGCCCAGGGTGTCGCTCATGTCTGCTTACTCAGCCCTTCTCGGCGGCGGCTTTGACGTCCTTCACGATGTCGCCGGCCGTGCCCTTGCCGGCCATCAGGTTCACGACGGCGATGTTCATGGCGTTGCCGACGTTCTGGCCGTACACGGTGTCGAGGAACTGCATGGAGTACGCCGCCTTGTTGAACGCCTGCAGCGCCGAGATGTTGTACGTCTCGGTGACGACCCCCTGGGCGGCCTTGTTCACCGGAATGGTGTCGAATGCCTTCCCGTACGCTTCCTGCTGCTCCTTGGTCACGACGAACCGGAGGAAGTCCGCTGCCGCCTTCGGCGCGTTCTTGGCGAGGGAGTAGCCCCCGGCGCCGCCCATGATGGCGGTCGGGTCGCCCTTCCCGCCGGGCACCGCGGGGAAGGGGAACCATCCCAGGTCGGGGAGCTGCTTCTTGTCGGGCGTCAGGTCCGCGATCACACCGGGGTCCCAGTTGCCCATGAGCTCCATGGCCGCCTTGCGGTTGGCGAGCATGCCGGCGGACGATCCGGCTCCCTGCTGCGACGTCGCCGTCAGGAAGCCCTTCTGGAAGGGGGTGTGCCCCAGCAGACCTGCCAGGTCCTCGCCGGCCTTGTTCCAGCACGGGTCGTCGAACGTGAGCGACTTGGCGGCCTCCTGCATGGTCTCCTGGCTGCACTCACGCAGAACGAAGTTGTAGTACCAGTGCGCGGCCGGCCAGGCGTCCTTGGCGCCGACGGCGATCGGCGCGACCTTGACCGTCTTCAGCTTGGCGACGGCGTCCGTGAGCTCGTCCATCGTCGTGGGTGGCGCGGTGATGCCGGCCTTCTTGAACAGGTCCTTGCTGTAGTAGATGCCTTCGGGCTGGGTGTCGAGCGGCATCGCGTAGACCTTGCCGTCGATCGAAACACCTTGCAGGGCCGCCTCGCCCACGTTCGCCCGGTCGGTGTCGGTCAGGTCCAGTGCCCGGATCTGCCCGGCGTCGACCATGGCCTGCATCTTGCCGCCGCCGCGCTGGAGGAAGATGCTCGGCGCCGAGTTCGAGTTGAGCGCGTTCTGCAGCTTGCCGTCGAGGTCCTCGTTCTGGACCGACTGGATCTTGACCGTCACGTCCTTGTGCAGGGCCTGGTACGCCTTCGCGGCGTCCTTCCAGTACTTGGCGCCCCGGCCTTCCATGGCATTCGTCCAGACGGTCACCGTGGCGTGCCCGTCGGACGTACCGCTGCCGTCGTCGCCGCCGCCCGCGCAGCCGGCAGCGGCGAGTGCGACGCACAAGCCGATCGCGGCACCGGTCGTGCTGCGGATTCTCCTCGTCATCGTGGGAACTCCTGATCTGTTGCCGGTGGTCCAACTGCCGGGTTTTTTGCGCAAATTAATGAGCCACCCGTGAGGTAGGTGCAAGGTCTACCGCCTGAAATGAACGCTGAGCAACCATTAGTTTTCGCAAGTTGCGGGATCGTTATCGATCGTTTCGATCGCCGGGGCGGCGGGCCGCGAGAGGGCGCCCGAAGATCGCCGGACGGTCCGTCCGACGTCTTGACACCGCTTTCCCGATCTCCCTACGGTGCGCAGCACATTGAGCGAGCGCCGGCCTTCCGCCCGCCCGTCCAGGCGCGCCTCGCGCCGCACCGCAGCAGAGGAACCCCACCATGCGGATCGTCGTCCCCCGACAGCCGACAGCCCGACTCTCCGATGCCTGGCGTCATTGCGTCGGCACCGGCCGCCTCGATCTCGCGCTACGGCGCGACTACCAGGAATCGCTCGCCCTCGTTCAGCGCGACATCGGTTTCCGGTACATCCGGGGGCACGGCCTCCTCAGCGACGGGATGGGCATCCACCACCCCTACCACCACGCCGGCGAGCGCCGCGTACGTCACGCCTTCACGTACGTCGACCAAGTGGTCGACGCCTACCTGGAGATGGGCATCGCACCCTTCCTCGAACTGGGGTTCATGCCCTCGGGGCTGGCCTCCGGCGACGACACCGTGTTCTGGTGGAAGGGCAACATCACTCCTCCGCGTGACGAGAGGGAGTGGGCGGACCTCGTCCGGGCCGTCATGGGGCACCTGATCGACCGCTACGGCGCCGACCAGGTGCGCCGGTGGCCGGTCGAGGTGTGGAACGAGCCGAACCTGGCTCCGTTCTGGGCCTCCGACCAGGACGGCTATCACCGCCTGTACGAGGTGACCTCGCTGGCCGTCAAGGAGGTCGACGCCGGGCTCCAGGTCGGCGGTCCGTCGCTGGCGCCGGGCTACCAGGACGAGTGGATCCAGCGCTTCGCGGAGTTCGTGGAGGCTCGCGACCTGCCCATCGATTTCGTCAGCCGCCACGCCTACTCGTCCGGCCCCGTCCAGCCCGTACCGTTCGGCGCTCACCAGACCCTCATGCCGGCCTCGGCCCTGCTGGAGCAGTTCGAGGCCCCGCGACGGCAGCTGGCGGGCACCCGGCTCGCGGAACTCCCCTTGCACATCACGGAGTTCAACTCCTCGTACCGGCCGGACAACCCGATCCACGACACCGCGTTCCATGCGGCGTACCTGGCCCCGGTACTCGTGAACGGAGGGGACCTCGCGGACTCCTTCTCGTACTGGACCTTCAGTGACGTCTTCGAAGAGGTGGGCATACCCACGGCGGCGTTCCACGGCGGATTCGGCCTCCTGACGCACCGCCAGATCAAGAAGCCCACCTACCACTTGTACACATTCATGGCGGAGATGGGGGAGCAGATCCTTGCCCGGGGTGAGGACCACCTGGTGACACGGCACGACGACGGCCGGATCACCGTGCTGGCCTGGGCACCGGCCGACCCGGCGGGCGGCGATCCCGTGAACGGGCGCTCCCTCCGGCTGTCCCTGCCCGTCGGAGCCCCGGACGCGCGGGGCTCCGCCTATCTCCGTCGCCGCTCCGTGAGTGAGGAGGCGGGCAACCCCTGGACCGCCTGGTGCGAGATGGGCCGGCCGCTCGCGCCCGGCCGCCGTCAGATCGACGCCTTGCGCGAGGCGGCCGAACCGGCCCGCTCGCACGGGAACGTTCCCGTGGTCGGCGGGCGTGCCGACGTGCACCTCGTCCTGAGCCGGCACGAGGTGACGCTCGTGGAGCTCACCCCGGTCGCCGACGAGACGCCCGACTGGTGGAGCGACGACCGCCTGTTCGGGCTCGGCGACGAGGGGGCCGACGCCTTCGCGGCCCAGGACTGAGCACTCCACCCCACCGCATGAGAGGAGCACACCCGTGCCGAAGGCGACCGTCTCCCTGTGGGATCGCCTCCTCGCGGCGGGCCTGACCGATGTCATCGCGGTCGAGCCGACCACCGGAGGTTTCGCCGCGACCGGCGGACTGGCCCGCCGCGCCGACGGCACGTCGGTGTTCGCCAAGGCGTTCGCCGAGTCACCGTCTGACGACGTCTTCGCCGCGGAAGCCGAAGGGCTGACCGTATTGCGCGAGGTGGGAGGCATCACCACACCCGAGGTCGTTTTCGCCGACCGCGACGTACTCGTACTGTCCGCGCTGCACCCCCGGCCGGCGACCGAGTCGTTCTGGGAGCAGCTCGCGCATGTCCTGGCCCACCTGCACACCGCCACGCGGCATCCCCGATTCGGATGGCACCGTGACAACTGGCTGGGGCGTCGTCGTCAGGTCAACGCCTGGGCCGACGACGGATTCGAGTTCTTCGCCCGGTACCGTCTGCTGCGCTGGCTCGGCGAACGACGTGTCGAGGAAGCGCTCGACGCCGGGGACCGGGCGGCGCTGGAGCGATTGTGCGACCGGCTGCCGGATCTGCTGCCGCCCGCGCCCGCGTGTCTGACGCATGGCGATCTGTGGACGATGAACGTCATGGCCACCGCCGAAGGGCGGCCCGCGCTGATCGATCCGGCCGTGTCCTACCTGTGGGCGGAGGTCGACCTGGCTCACCTGTGGACGACATCGCCTCCGCCCGAGTCGCACGTGTTCTTCGAGGTCTACGCGGAGCTGACCGGCCTCGACCGGGACTGGCGCGCACGCATGCCGATCCTCCAGTTGCGCCAGCACCTGGCCGTCATCGCCCAGTTCGACGCGGACTGGGGAGCCGCGGACCTCGTACGTGCCACACTCGCCCCGTTCCGCCGGTCCTGAGTTCCCTGGATCGGGCTCCGTCGTGCCCGGTGCCCGAACGCGAGGACCAGCGGCGGGGCAAGACCGGCCCGCCCCTCGGATCAGTCGTCGTGCAGCGCCGCGCGGAGGAAGTCCACGGCGAGCTTGCGGGCGACGTTGGCCGCGCGGGTGTCGCGCAGGCTGTCCAGGAGCAGGAAGTCGTGGACCATGCCCGCCACCCGGACGGAGGTCACGTCCACACCGGCCTCGCGCAGCCTGTTGGCGTACTGCTCGCCCTCGTCGCGCAGGACATCGGCCTCATCGGTGATGACGAGCGTCCTGGGCAGGCCCTTGAGCTGGTCCAGGGAGGCCCGGAGCGGCGAGGCGTGGTGCTCGGCGCGCTGGGCGGGGTCGGTGGTGTAGGCGTCCCAGAACCACTTCATGCCGTCGAGGGTGAGGTAGTAGCCCTCGGCGAACTGGTGGTACGAGGGGGTGTCGAAGCCCGCGTCGGTCACCGGGTAGAGCAGCGCCTGCGCCTTGAGGTCGATCCCGCCGCGCTCCTTGTTCATCAGCGCGAACACCGTGGACATGCAACCGCCGACCGACTCGCCGGTGACGGCGATCCGCGAGGTGTCCAGGCCGTGGTCGGCGCCGTGCTCCAGGACCCACCGCCCCACGGCGTAGTTCTGCTCGACCTGGGTCGGGTACTGCGCCTCGGGCGCGCGGTCGTAGACCGGGAAGACACCGGCCGCCCCGGCGCCGACCGTGAGCTCGCGGAAGAGGCGGTCGTGGGTCTTCTCGTCCCCGAAGACCCATCCGGCGCCGTGGATGTAGAACACCACCGGCAGCGGCCCGGTGGACCCGGCGGCCCGGATGATGCGGACACGTACCGTGCCCCACTCGCCCGCGTCCACGTCGACCCATTCCTCGTCCACGTCGGGACGGGGGACGGACGCGTCGCTCTGCAGGCCGAGCAGGATGTCCCGGCCCTTCTCCGGAGGGACCTCGTAGATCCGCGGATGCGGATCCGTCGCCTCGCACAGATCCTTCGCGGCCGGTTCCAGATAGGGGGTGATCGGAGGAGGAAGATCAGTCATGTCCGCTCCAGGTCATGACGCACGAGCGCCCAGTCCACGCGCCCTCGCATCTCGGGAATCGGGCCCGATTCCATCGTTCGCGCTGGTTCCACGCTTCGCAACGTGGGGAGAAGGAAACCGCACCGCCCACCGCCGACGGACCGCCCACGATGCCCGCCGGAAGCCGGGGTGGGCGCGCACAGGCCGGATATACAGTCAGCGCCGGAAGGGACCACACATGCCCATTCACCTGACCGCCGCAGGCGTCAGCCTGGTTGCCGACGAGACGGACGGGCGCGTCCTGCACTGGGGGAGAGGGCTCTCCGAGGCCACCGCCCGGAGCCTGGGTGACGCGGTCGCCGGGACCTCGCTCCTCCCGCTGAACGCCCAGGTCCATCAGGGCCGCCCCGGCCTCATCGGCCACCGGGCGGGCACGGCTTGGTCGCCCTCGTTCACCCACGGCCGTACCGTTCGCGCCGACGGTGCCCGGCTCACCGTTCACGCCGAGGACCCGCACAGTCGGCTGGCGTGGCGGGCGGAGCTGGAGCTGACGGCTTCGGGGCTGCTGCGGATGCGGCACGGGCTGCGCAACACCGGGACCGACGCGTACCAGTTGGACGAGCTGACACCGGTGCTGCCGATTCCCTCGCGGGCGGTCGAGGTCATGGACTTCACCGGCCGGTGGGCCAAGGAACGCCAGCCCCAGCGCCACCCGCTGAGCCACGGCACCCATCTGCGGGAGAGCCGCAGGGGCCGTCCCGGTCACGACAGCCCGTATCTGCTGTCCGCCGGAACGCCCGGATTCGGCTGGGACGACGGCGAGGTCTGGTCGGTGCACCTCGCGTGGAGCGGAAACCAGCGCTCCTACGCGGAACGCATGCCGTCCAACGGCTGCGTGATCGGCACCGGAGAACTGCTCCTGCCCGGCGAGTGCGCCCTCGCACCCGGAGAGGAATACGTGACGCCCTGGCTCTGTGCCGCGTACTCCGCGACCGGACTCAACGGCATCACGCCCCGGTTCCACGACTGGCTGCGGGCCCGCGCCCACCACCCCGACCCGGAGGCGCGGCCGCGTCCCGTCGTCCTCAACAACTGGGAGGCCACCTATTTCGACCACGATCCGCGGCGCCTCATGCCGCTGGTCGAGCGCGCGGCGGAGGTGGGCGTCGAGCGCTTCGTCCTGGACGACGGCTGGTTCCTCGGCCGACGCGACGACACCGCGGGTCTGGGCGACTGGTACGTGGACCCGGACGTGTGGCCGGACGGGCTCGACCCGCTGATCCGTCATGTGCGGGCGCACGGCATGGAGTTCGGGCTGTGGTGCGAGCCGGAGATGGTGAGCCCCGACTCCCGGCTCCTGCGGGAGCACCCCGAGTGGGCGCTGCACGCCGCCGACCGGCTTCCGCCGGACTGGCGGAACCAGCAGGTGCTCGACCTGTGCCGGCCGGAGGCCTACGCCTATCTGCTGGAGCGGTTCGACGCGCTGCTCTCCGCCTACGACATCGCCTACCTCAAGTGGGACCACAACCGCGACCTGGTCGAGCCGGGCCACGAGGGCCGTGCCGCCGTCCGGGCCCAGACCAGCGCCGCGTACCGGCTCCTGGCCGAGCTGCGCGGGCGCCACCCCGGTGTGGAGATCGAGAGCTGCGCCTCGGGCGGCGGACGCGTGGACCTCGGCATCCTGGAACACACCGACCGCGTGTGGACCTCCGACTGCAACGACGCCCTGGAACGTCAGGAGATCCAGCGGGGCACCAACCTGCTGCTGCCCCTCGAACTGACCGGTGCCCACGTCGGACCGACCACCTGCCACAGCACCGGCCGTACGCACACCCTCGCCTTCCGCGCCGCGACCGCGCTGTTCGGGCACTTCGGCATCGAGTGGGACATCACCACCGCCACCGACGCCGAACGCGCCGAACTCGCCGGCTGGGTCACCGAGTACAAGCGCCACCGCACCCTGCTGCACACGGGCCGCCTGTACCGCCACGACAGCCCCGACGACGACGCCGCCTCGCTCACCGCCGTGGTGGCCCCCGACGGCAGCGAGGCGCTCCTGTCGTACGTCCAACTCACGGCGACCCGCGCGGAGATCCCGTCCCGGGCCCGCTTCACCGGCCTCGACCCGGAAGGTGTCTACCGGCTCACCCCGGTCGGCCCCCGGGCCCCCGCCCCCGGCGGACTGAGCCGAGCGCCCGGCTGGTACGCGGAACATGCCGAGTTCACCGGCGAGTTCCTCGCGTACATCGGCCTCGAACTGCCTCTCCTCCACCCCGAGTCGGCGCTCGTCCTGCACGCCGTCCGCGCCCACTGACCGCACCGCGCCGGCCCGCAACGCAGCACGACCACCCCACCGGGACCGGGCGCCGCTACGCCACTGCGTCCCCCTGCTGGGCAAGGACGGGAGCACGAGGACCGCGACCGACCGCGGCAGGACCATCATCAGGGGCACCACGATCTGGCTGTTCCTCGCGCCCGCGCTCGCCGTCGCGCACCGGCACGGTGAACGACAGGCCCTAGGCGCCGGGGCCCGGCCTGCCCGAGACGCGCGGGCCCGGCGCCGGCGAGACGCCCGCACGCGACGCTGACCGTGCGGGTGGTGCCGCCGGCCGCCGGGGCTGAGCGAGGCGCCTCGGCCCCGACCCTCTCCTCTTCCGCGCGAAGAACAACATCGGCCCCGGCCGCGACGCCCCGAACGTCCTGTGCACCTCCGACCGGCTGTGGACCTGCTTCAGCCCGCGGAGGACATCGCCCCGGGCGAGCGCACGGGCCGCTTCGGGCCCGGCTACTGGCGCCGGGCCGCACGGGGCCTGAATCACTTGAGGAGGGCTGCCGGGAGCAAGCGACTCGCTGTAGTCTGGGCAGCCAGCCCTTGACCTGTAAGAACGCAGGCAGGGAGCCGTCCTCCAGGAGCCCCACATGCTGCGCACCATGTTCAAGTCCAAGATCCACCGCGCCACCGTCACCCAGGCTGACCTGCACTACGTCGGTTCCGTCACGGTCGACGCCGAGCTCATGGAGGCGGCGGATCTGCTGCCCGGGGAGCTGGTGCACATCGTGGACATCGACAACGGGGCGCGGCTGGAGACGTACGTCATCGAGGGCGAGCGCGGTTCCGGGGTGATCGGGATCAACGGGGCCGCCGCCCATCTGGTGCACCCGGGTGATCTGGTCATCCTCATCAGCTACGCCCAGGTCGAGGATGCCGAGGCGCGTGCCCTGGTCCCGCGTATCGTGCACGTCGACGCGGACAACCGCATCGTCGCACTCGGTGCCGACGCCTCCGCGCCCGTGCCGGGCAGTGACACCGAGCGCAGCCCGCACGCGGTGCCCGCGGCGCGCTGAGGCGGCTCTCCCAACGAGGGGCACAGCGCCATGGCAGAGCAGACCGGGCCCGAGATCCGTGACGACCGGGCGGCCGGCAAGCTGTCCGCGTACGAGGACGGCGAGGCCGTCGGCGTGATCGCGTACTTCGTGATGGACGGTGAGCCCGCCGGGCTCGTCGCCGTCCACACGGTCGTCGGGTCCGGGCACGAGGGCAAGGGCATCGGCGCCTCCCTGGTCAGGGAGTTCTACGCCATGGCGGGGCGCGAGGGCGTCCCGGTCGTGCCGCTGTGCCCGTACGCCGCGAAGTGGGCCTCGCGCCATCCCGACGAGGCCCCCGAGGCGCCCGAAGGGCTGGTCGAGCGCGCGAAGACGCAGCTGGCCTCGCACCCCGAGCTGTACTGAACCGGAAGGAGCGGCCCGGCCATGACGCTCGCGCTGCTGCACACCTCACCCGTCCACGTCCCGGTCTTCGACGCCCTGCGCGACGCCGACCACCCGGGAACCGCCCTGCGCCACGTCGTACGGGAGGAGCTGCTGACCACGGCGGCGGCGCTGGGGCCCGAGGCGGTGGCCGACGAGGTGGAGGCGGTCGTCGCGGAGCTGGTGGCCGAAGGCGCGGACGCCGTGCTCTGCACCTGCTCGACCATCGGGGCCGTGGCGGAGGCGGCGGGGGTCGCGGTCGGCGTCCCTGTCCTGCGCGTCGACCGGCCCATGGCGGCGGCGGCCGTCCGGGCCGGCCGGGTCACCGTCCTCGCCGCCCTCACCTCCACCCTGGAGCCGACCCGCGCGCTGCTCACCGAGGAGGCGGCCGGTGCCGGGCTGCCGGGGGCCGACGTGCGCACCGTGCTGGTCGACGGTGCCTGGGACCGCTTCACGGCAGGGGACAACGACGGCTTCCTCGACCTGGTGGCGGCCTCGGCCGACGAGGTGCGCGACGCGGACGTCATCGTGCTCGCCCAGGGCTCCATGGCCGGCGCGGCCGAGCGTACGACCACCGCGATCCCGGTCCTGTCCAGCCCGCGCCCCGGCCTGGCCGCAGCCGTGGCGGCCGCGCGGCGGTGACCCGGCGGGGTCGCGTGCGCGCTCCGTCGCTTCGTCCGTACGCAGCGGAGTTCCGCGTCCGTACGTATGGGCTCGCCGGGCGCGGGCAGCCGCTCCGGGAGACGGTGGAAGAGGTCCACCCCCGATCGTTCGGAGGCCCGAGATGACTCATCCGTTCCCCGACCCCGTCCCTCCGGCGCCGACCCCGGGTCCGCTGCCGGAGCCGACGCCGCCCGCGCCGACCCCGCCCGTGCCCACGCCCCCGGGCCCGACGCCCACGCCTCCGGGGCCCGCGCCCGACCCGATTCCGCAGCCGCCGTCGCCGGACCCCGACCCGGTGCCGCCGCCCGAGCCCGAGCCGTCACCGGTCTGAGCGCCGCGGATCGGCGGCCCCGGCGTGCGGCAGGCCCTCAGCCCGCGGCCAGCATCGCGTCGGCCCGGGCGGTGACCTCGGTCAGCACCCGGCCCGCCGCGGCCAGGTCCTCGGCCGGCAGGTCTCCGTAGAGCCGGGCAGCGAGGTCGGCGACGCCCGCCTTGTACGACTGGATCAGCGCGTCGCCCGCCGGGGTGAGCGCGAGCAGGTCCCCGGGCCGCTCCTCCACCAGACCGGCGGACGTCAGCTCGCCGACGGTGGCCTCCGCCGCCGGAACGCCGAGCTTCACGGCGCCGGTGAGGCGCTCGATCAGTGCACGGCGCCCGACCGTGCCGCCCGCGGCTTCGGCGGCGCTGAGCGCCAAGGCCTGGTGGAAGGTGGCGCCCCGGGGCAGCAGCCGTTCGGCGAGCGCGCGGGTGGCGTAGTGGGCCATGCCGATGACCTGGCCGTTCACGGTGGGTGCGGTGGGTGCGGTGGGTGGGGTGGTCATGATGACTCCTCGCGGGAAGCGGTGGCTGGGGGGACCGGCACGTCGAGCAGGGCCGTCAGTGCCTCGGTGAACGCCTCGGTGCCCTGGCCGCCGAGACCGCCGAGGGGTGCGAGCAGCCCGTTGACGAGCTCCCGCACCACCGCGACCGCGCGCTCCGTCGTCACGCGGCCCTCCTCGGTCAGTGAGAGCCGGACGGCCCTGCTGTCCGAGGGGTCGGTGGTCCGTTCGACCAGGCCCGCTGCCTCCAGGGCGCGGGCCAGCTTCGAGACGTAGAGCGCTTCGAGTCCGGTGTGGTCCGCCAGCGCCCGCTGACTCGGCCGCAGCCCCGCATGCTCCATGCCTTGCAGGGAGGCGACCAGCGAATACTGCGCGTGCGTCAGGCCGAGCGGTGTCAGCGCGCGGTCGATGGCCACCCGCCACTTCATGGACAGACGCCAGACCAGGAAACCCGGGGTTGCGCCCTCGATCGCATTGCTCATGACGAATAACGTACATGGCTACTATGTCCATGGCTACTAAATTCCGCGAGGGCCACCGCGGCGCGCACACCCGCCCGCTCAGTCCCCCATGTCGAGCAGCGCGTCGGCGTGCGCCAGGCCGCTCTCGGCGGAGACCGAGTCCAGCGACTGGGCGTCGCGCACCGGCGCGAACCGCACCACCGGATCCTCGCGGCCGCTCGTACCGGTGAGGTCGAATCCGTACACCGCCGGGCGCGGCAGGCTGTTGTACGACCACGGGGTGGAGAAGTAGTACGCCCCCGTGTCGTACAGCACCACGAAGTCGCCCGACCGCAGCTCGGGCAGCTCCCGGGCGTGCGCGACGACATCCCCGGCGAAGCAGCACGGCCCCGCGATGTCCTGGACCACCATCGGCCCGTCCTTGGGTCGTCCTTCGGCGTCGAAGGCGCCGACCCGCAGCGGCCAGGCGTCCGGCATGAAGACGGTACGGGTGGCGGTCTGCGCCCCCGCGTGGGTCAGCGCGATACGGCGGCCGCCCGCGTCCTTCGTGTACTCGACCAGCGCGCCGATGAAGCCGTTCTTCGCGAGCAGAGACCGCCCGAACTCGGTGACCAGCTCGTACCGCCCGTCGAAGAGACCCGGCACCGCCGCCCGCAGCGCCGCCGCGTACGCCGCGAAGGTGGGGCGCACCTCGTCGTCGGCGAAGTTGACCGGCAGGCCGCCGCCGATGTCGAGCCCGGTGACCTGGCGGCGGCCCAGCGTCTCGTTGATCTCCTCGGCCAGCCGGTACGTCTCGGCGATCCCGGCCGCGATCAGCTCCAACGAGCAGCCCTGCGACCCGACATGGGCGTGCAGCCGGGTCAGCCACGGGTGAGCGGCGAACGCCTTCACGACCTGCTCGCGCGCGCCGGGGTCGCGCAGCGCCACGCCGAACTTCGAGGTTGCCGTCGCCGTGCTCATCGCGCCGATCGAGCCGCCGCCGACCTGCGGGTTCACCCGGAGGCCGATGGCGGACACCGCGTCCGACGGGCGCAGCGAGGCGATCCGGGCCACCTCGTCCAGGTTGTCCGCGTTGATCGCCACGCCCACGGCCAGGGCGTGCCGGATCTCGTCCCGGGTCTTGGCGGGCGAGTCCAGCACGATCCGGGACGGCGCGAACCCGGCGTCCAGCGCCAGCCGCAGCTCACCCGGGCTCGCGACCTCGCAGCCCATCCCGCACCGGGCGAGCAGCCGCAACACGGGGACCAGCGAGGACGCCTTCGCGGCAAAGGTGTGCAGCACGGCGGGCACCCCGGGGAACGCCTCGTGCAGGGCGGCGACCGAGGCGCGGACGCCGTCCGTGTCGATGAAACCGGCGACCGGGCTCGCCTCGCCGAGCAGACCGGCGGCCACGGCGTGGCGGACGACCGCCGCGACACGCGCGGAGCCCGCCGGGATCGAGGGAGAGAGGGCGGAGGAGGGCGAAGAAAGGCTCATGGAGCCAGAGTCGGCGATGAGTGCCCCCAGGTCTCTGTCCGGGCGGCCAAGAACGGTGCGCTTCCTTGTCCGGTCGGCCAACAGTGAAGAGGAGGCGCGGCCGTACGGACAGACCGCAACCTACCCGCTGAGCCGGACGGCGAGCGTGACCAGCAGCCGGGTGTCGGGGTCGTCCAGATCCACCCCGAACCGCTCCCGGGCGCGCCGCAGCCGGTAGCGCAGCGTGTTCGGGTGGACGACCAGGCGCTCCGCCGCCCGCGCCACGTCGCCCGACGCGTCCAGATAGGCCGCCAGCGACCGGACCAGCTCGCCCCCGGCCGCCAGATCCGTCCGGACCAGTTCGTGCACCGGCCCCCGCCCCGCCTCCCAGACCGGCCGGGCGGCGTCCAGGACCCGGGCGACATCCAGCGAGGGGCCCACGCCTGCCGCGTCCGCCGACCGCCGGGCGTCCCCCGCCGCCGCCCGCTCGCGCAGCACCCGTACGACGAGCAGGGCCTCCTCGCACGACTCCCGCACCCCGGCCGCCCCCGCCGCCACCGGACCGGCCCCCGCCAGCGCCCCGGCGTCCTGCGCCTGGCCCGCCAGCTCCCGGGCCAGCGCCGCCGCGCCCCGGTCCGGCCCGGCGTCCACGGGCAGCAGCACCAGCAGCCGGTCGCCGTCGCGCAGCACGCGTACGGACGGGCGGTACGTCGCGGCCTGGAGCGCGGCCACGTCGAGCGTGCGGTCGCCCGGGGCGGGCGCGGCGGCCAGGGGTTCGGCGACCACGACCGCGCAGGCGGCGTCGGGGGAGAGGCCGAGCGACCAGGCGTGCGTACGGGCGTCCCCGTCCCCGTACAGCAGTCCGCGCAGCGCGAGTTCGCTGCGGCGGGCGGCGCCGCTCTCGCGCAGCCGGTGCCGCACCAGCAGGGGTGCGGCGACCTCGGCGGCCCGGCGCAGCGCGTCCGGCGCGTCCGGGCGCAGCGGGCGTCCGTCGCCGGCCACCCAGATCGAGCCCAGGACCTCCGGGCCGCTGCGGACCGCGATGATCAGGCGCTCCGGTCCCTCGGCGTCGGCCGCGCGGTGGATCACGTCCCGGGACGTCCACAGCGTCCGCAGCAGCCCGCTGCGCCGCAGCTCCGCGACCCGCCACTCCGGGACCCGGCCGCCCAGGATGGTGGACCGGCGCAGCGCATCGGCGTCGGGGCCGGTGGCGGAGTGGGCCAGGACCCGCAGGCGGGTGTCCTCGATGGTGATCGACCCGCCGGTGTACTCGGCGACGGCCGCCGCGAGCGCGCTCAGGCTCTCCGGGCCCCCGGGCGCGATCCGCCCGGCAGCTCCGTCGTCGGCGCCCGCCCGGGCGCAGGCCAGCGCGGAACGCAGCAGCGCGGCGGCGTCCGTCCAGTCGGCCCACTCCGCGCGGGTGAGCAGGGCCACCCCCGCCTCCTCGGCGGCGGCGAGCACCTGCGGCGCGACGGCCACCCCCTCCACGGCGCGCAGCACCACGCCGGACGCGCCCCGGCGCGCGGCCTCGCGGACCGGGGCGGCGGCTTCGGGGGACGAGGCGGGCGCCCCGGTGACCAGGACCAGGCAGCCGTCCAGCGACCGGGCCGGGCCCTCGTCGCCCACAGCCACCCCGCGCACTCCGACGTCACGGCCGGCCGGGGCGAGCAGCAGCCGCAGGCTACCCCCGTCGTCGAAGGCGAGGACCTCGCGCAGCGCGACGGACGGCTCCGGCGGGAGGGCGGCACGGCTCGTCATGGCAGCCGAGCATACGAGCACCCCCGCGGCGCGGGACCGGCGCTCACTCGTCGTTGAGGTCGTTCCGGCTGCACGCCAGGACCCCGGCCGTGCCCGCGAGCCGTGCCGTCAGCGCGTCCGGGTCGCCCCGCCCCTGCACGCTCAGCGCGATCTCCACGGTCCCCTCGGCGTCCGGTTGCGCGCGCCGCCGCCGGTATCTGCCGGACCCGGAGAGCGTGGTCAGCTCGGACACCGCGAACCCGGTCTCCGTACAGTGGTTGACCAGCTCGCGCAGAGCCCCGACGCCCTCGGTGTACGTGATGCGGTAGCCGATGGACGCGTTGCGCAGGGTGGGGAGCCGGTGGGCGAGGGGGCGTACGCCGTAGGACACCAGGAAGTACGCGAGCGTGGCCAGCGTCGCGAGCACGGGCAGCCCGGCGCCGGCCGCGCAGCCCACGGCGGCGGTGAGCCAGATGGAGGCCGCCGTGGTGAGGCCCCGCACCGAGCCCCGGTGGACGAAGATGACGCCGCCGCCGATGAAGCCGAGCCCGGACACGATCTGGGCCGCGACCCGCGAGGGGTCCAGCTCCACCTGGCCGGTCACCACGACGTCGGAGAAGCCGAACTTGCTGACCAGTGTGAAGAGCGCGGCCCCGAGCCCGACGATCGTGTAGGTGCGCAGCCCGGCCGCCTTCTGGCGGATCTCACGCTCGATCCCGATCGCGCACGACAGGACGAACGCGATGCCGAACTGCGCCGCGTGCGTCCAGTTCTGACCGAACGGTTCGTTGATGTCGAGTGCCACGCAGCCTCCGTACCCGTCCGGCGGAACATGATCGGACAGAGTCCACCGTACCCGTCCAATCGGGGCCCGGAGGCAAGCGGCGGGCGGTCGCGGGTCAAGGCCGCCACAAGAAGGCGGCGGCGGCTCCCGAGCCGCCGGGAACCGCCGCCGTCCGCGTCAGGGGTTACGGGCTGACGCAGCCGATCGAGCCGACGGGGAAGTCATTGCCCGTCGAGGTGGCCGTGAAGCCGAACGTGACGCTGCCGTCCGGCGGGATCGACCGGTTGTAGTCGGCGTTCTTCACCGTCAGCGTGCCGTCGGACCCGGTGCTCAGCACCCCGCTCCACACGCTGCTGACCGTGGTGCCGGTGCCGGGCTTCCACTGCACGGCCCAGCCGTCGAGCGCCGTCGTGTTGTGGTTCATGACCTCGACGGAGCCCTGGAAGCCGCCGCTCCAGGAGTTGGTCACGTTGTAGACCGCCATGCACCCGGTGTGCGGGTCGGTCGGGTCCGTGGGGTCGGTCGGGTCCGGGGTCGGGTCGGTGGGGTCCGGGTCGGGGGTGCTGCCCGAGCCGCGGATGCCGGTGACCTCGCCGTTTCCGCCGTCGAAGACGATGTCGGAGCAGGAGAAGAAGTTCTCCTGGCTGTCCGAGCGCACCCACTGGATGAACATGACCGCGTCACCCGAGCGGCCCGAGGGCAGGGTCAGGTCCCAGTAGTAGTGACCGCCGTCGGTGCCCGGCGAACCCACCTGGGGCGGGTTGGAGACCGTCTGGATCAGATCGAGGTCGTCCCAGCCCAGTTCGGTGGTGGGGGAGTACCCGGGCTTGGACATGTACACCCGGAACTCGCCCGGGTGCGCGGCCCAGTTGCTGTGGTCCACCTCGATCTTGGCGCCCGAGGTGAGGTGCGTACGGGGCCAGTCGCCGCGCGGCGCGTTGTAGCCGGTGAAGTTGTACGGGGAGCGGTCACCGGCGCTGCACAGCGTGCCGTCCGGGACGTAACCCTGGTTCCGGCCACCCGCGTTGGAGTCCAGCACGGCGAACCAGTTGTACAGGGAGCTCGCGCCGCTCTCCGCGAGGGCGGCCTTGCACGCGGGGTTGGTCGGGTCCAGCGAACCGGTGCTCGTCTTGGCGTCCAGCCAGCAGAGGTAGGTGCGCGAGCCAGGTGACATGGTGACACCGTGGGCCTGCGCGCTTCCCTGGCCCAGCAGGGTGAAGGCGATACCGCCGAGCAGTGTCGCCAGCACCGCCGCCAGGGAGGCGAGTTGTGTTCTGCGTCGTGCCATGGTGTCTCCTTCTGCGGGTGCGGGTGCGGGTGCGGGTGCGGGTGCGAAGGGATTACGGGGGTGCGGAATGTGGGAGCGCTCCCATGCTTTCGTTGGTAGGGGACTGTAAGGCAGTAGTCGTGTCCCTGACAACCCTGCGGCCAGCATCGGCTGAAATGGGCCGCGATTGGCGCACGCGCCTACCGGCTGTCGTCAACCACCTTGCGCATCAGCCGGACTGACGCACCATCAGCCGCGTACGCAGAATCACGTGGTGCCACGCGACCTTCGGCCGGCTCATCTCCTCCAGCAGTAGCCGCACCATCGCCCGGCCGATCTCCTCCATCGGCTGCTGGACCGTCGTGAGCGGCGGGTCGGTCTGCTCGGCGAGCTCGAAGTCGTCGAAGCCGACCACCGCCACGTCCTCCGGCACCCGCCGCCCCGCCGCGCGCAGCGCGGCCAGCGCCCCGGCCGCCATGCTGTCCGACGCGGCGAACACCGCGTCGACCTCCGGATGCCGCTCGATCAGGCGGGCCATCGCGCGCCGCCCGCTGGCCTCGGTGAAGTCGCCCTGGGCCACCAGGGACGGGGGCTCGGCGCAGCCCGCCTCGCGCAGGGCCTCCCGGTAGCCGCGCAGTCGGCACTGGGCGACGTACATCTCGGGCGGACCGGCGATCGCGGCGATGGTTCTGCGCCCGCCGCGCACCAGATGGCCGACCGCGTCCCGCGCCCCGCCAACGTTGTCGGCGTCCACATAGGTGACCCGCTCGTCGCCCGAGCGGCGGCCGAGGAGCACGGTCGGCACCCCGGCGTCCGCGAGCATGTCGGGCAGCCGGTCCTCGGCGCTCACCGACATGAGCAGCACCCCGTCGACCCGGCCGCCGCGCACGTACTCCAGGAGCCGTTGCCGTTCGCTGTCCGTACGGACGAGGGTGAGCAGGAGCTGCACGCCCTGCTCGTTCAGGGCGTCCCCGACCGCGCGCACGATCTCCGAGAAGAACGGCTCCCCGAACAGCCGCCAGTCCGTCTTGGTCATCACCAGGGCGACGGCGCCCGCGCGTTGTCCGGCCAGGGAGCGGGCGGCCAGGTTGGGCACGTAACCCAGTTCGTCGATGGCGCGCTGCACGGCGCGGCGGGTGGACTCCCGGACGCCCGCGGCGTTGTTGATCACTCGGGAGACGGTGCCCCGGCCCACCCCGGCGAGCGCCGCCACCTCTTCCAGCGTCGGCGTGCCGGAACCCCTGTTCAGCATGGACCACCCCCAAGAGGCACCGATCCTACGGCCAGGAGGGTGAACGGCCGGGGGAGTCGGATCAATTGACGGCGTGATCGGGCCGTTCTCCTGGGAGCGCTCCCAAGTTTATTTGTGCATGACAGCGTCGAATGGCTATGCGCGGCGACCCGCGGCGTGTACGGTCCAGGGCCGATGGGTTCTGGGAGCGCTCCCATCCAGTTGTTCCTCAGTTGGTCCCCCTACGAACGAGGAGAAATGCTGTGAAACGCTTCTTGGCTCTGCTGGCGGCCGGTGCCACGGCCACGGGCCTGACGGTCCTGGCCGGCCCTCCCGCGGCGGCCGCCACCGGCTGCAAGGTGGAGTACACGGTCACCAGCCAGTGGGAGGGCGGCTTCCAGGGCGGGGTGAAGGTCACCAACCTGGGTGACGCCGTCAGTGGCTGGCGGCTCAAGTTCACCCTGCCCGACTCGGGCCAGAAGGTGGTCCAGGGCTGGAACGCCACCTGGTCGCAGTCCGGCTCCGCGGTCACCGCGGCCGGCGTCGACTGGAACGGCTCCCTGGCCACCGGCGGCACGGCGGACCTGGGCTTCGTCGGCTCCTTCTCGGGCGCCAACCCGGCGCCCACGGGCTTCACGCTCAACGGCGTCGCCTGCACGGGGACCGTCGGGGGCGGGGGCGACGACGACGATCCGCCACCGGCCACGGGGGGTGGCACCCCGGTGGAGACCAACGGCCAGCTCCATGTGTGCGGCACAAACCTGTGCAACCAGTACAACCGCCCGATCCAGCTGCGCGGCATGAGCACGCACGGCCTCCAGTGGTTCAGCCAGTGCTACAACAACGCGTCGCTGGACGCGCTGGCGAACGACTGGAAGGCGGACCTGCTGCGCACCGCCATGTACGTGCAGGAGGACGGCTACGAGACCGACCCGGCGGGCTTCACCAACAAGGTCAACAGCCTGGTCGACATGGCCGAGGCCCGTGGCATGTACGCCCTGATCGACTTCCACACCCTCACGCCGGGCGACCCGAACTACAACCTGGAGCGCGCCAAGACCTTTTTCGCGTCCGTCGCCGCCCGTAACGCCTCGAAGAAGAACGTCATCTACGAGATCGCCAACGAGCCCAACGGTGTGAGCTGGGCGGGCATCAAGAACTACGCCGAGCAGGTCATCCCGGTCATTCGGGCCGCCGACCCGGACGCGGTCGTCATCGTCGGCACGCGCGGTTGGTCGTCGCTCGGTGTCTCGGACGGCTCCAACGAGAGCGAGGTCGTCAACAGCCCCGTCAACGCCACCAACATCATGTACGCGTTCCACTTCTACGCCGCCAGTCACAAGGACAACTACCGCTCGACGGTGAGCCGGGCCGCTTCGCGACTCCCGCTCTTCGTGACGGAGTTCGGCACGGTGAGCGCCACCGGCGGCGGCGCGCTGGACCAGGCGAGCACGACCGCCTGGCTGGATCTGCTCGACCAGCTGAAGATCAGCTACGCGAACTGGACCTACTCGGACGCCAATGAGAGCAGTGCCGCCTTCAAGCCCGGCACCTGCGACGGCGGCGACTACAGCAGCAGCGGTGTCCTCACCGAGTCGGGCGCGCTGCTCAAGTCCCGGATCAGCACCCCGGACAACTTCCCCACCAGCTGATCCGTGAGATACGGGGCCCCGGCGCGGCCGGGGCTCCGCATCCGTGTGTCCACGGGCCGAACCTTGACACTCCGTCGATAGCGGCGAGACACTGTGAGCGCTTTGGGAGAGCGCTCTCCCGAGCGATCTCGGCCACCGTGTCGACCCACTCCCCGCTGTCGGCGCGGTACGGAAGCCCGCGGCGGTCACGGCCATCCGTGACCACCGCGGGCTTCTGTGTATATTCGGCGGAGCGCAAAGCTAAGGGGTCTAGGAAACACGTCGGCAGGGGTGGACATGGTGCGCGCGGGGCTCACGACCGAACGGGTCGTGGCGGCTGCGGCCGATCTGGCGGACACGGCCGGCTTCGACAAGGTCACCATCTCCGCGCTGGCCCGGGGCTTCGGTGTCAAGGACGCGAGCCTCTACTCCCACGTCAAGAACCTGGGCGACCTGCGGACACGCGTCGCGCTGCTGGCCGCCGAGGAGTTCATCGATCGCATCGAGGCGGCGGTGGCCGGCCGGGCCGGGAAGGACGCGCTGGTCGCCTTCGCCGACGCCTACCGCACCTTCGCGCTGGAGCACCCCGGCCGGTACGCGGCCACGCAGTACCGCGTCGACCCCGCGATCGTCGCCGAGGCCCCCGCGTACCACCGCACCCTCCGCACCACCTCCGCGATGCTCCGCGCGTACGGCCTGACCGAACCCGACCTCACGGACGCGGTACGCCTGCTGCGCAGCACCTTCCACGGCTTCACCGCCCTGGAGGGTGACGGCGGCTTCGAGGCGCCGCGGCCCGTGCAGAAGTCGTGGGAGCGCGCGGTGGAGGGGCTGCACTTCCTGCTGTCGAACTGGGCGCGGGCGACCGAGGGGGCGTAGCCCTCGCCGGGGCCGGAGCGCATGGGGCATCCGGCGGCCTGTCGGCCGGTGCGCGGTGCACGTCCAGTGGTGGGGTGCCGCCCGGTGGCTGCGTCGCGCACCCCGAAACCCCCGGCGGCGGCGGTGGTCCGTCGCGGCCGGGGGCTGTCCGGAGCCCTGGCTGGGTGTCAGGCGGCCTTGCGGGAGCGGGGTGTTGTCGCTTCGCGGATCAGTTCGGCGTAGCGGCGGCCGCTGGTTTTGACCGTGCGGCGCTGGGTCGCGTAGTCGACGTGGACCAGGCCGAACCGCTTGTCGTAGCCGTACGCCCACTCGAAGTTGTCGAGGAGCGACCAGGCGAAGTACCCGGCCAGCGGGGCGCCCTTGCGGACGGCGCGGGCGCAGGCCGCGAGGTGTTCCTCCAGGTACTGCGTGCGCTCGGGGTCGTGCACGGACCCGTCGGGCAGCACGACGTCCTGGTAGGCCGAGCCGTTCTCCGTGACGTAGATGCGCTCGACGCCGTACTCCTCGGTGAGGCGCAGGAGCAACTGCTCCAGGCCCTGGGCGTGCACCTCCCAGTCCATGTGGGTGTGGCGGGACCCGGGCAGGTACACCTGCTTGGCGTGCGGGACCGGGCCGGACGGGTCGGCGGTGACGACCTGGCGGAAGTAGTAGTTGACGCCCAGCCAGTCCAGCGGCGCGGAGATGAGCTCCATGTCGCCTTCCTGGACGGGGAGTTCGACTCCGTACAGGTCCACCATGTCCTGCGGGTAGCCGCGCCCGAGGATCGGGTCGAGCCACCAGCGGTTGATGTGCCCGTCACCGCGCACCGCCGCCGCCCGGTCCGCCTCACGGTCGGTGGCCGCCTCGACGGGGCTGAGGTTGTTGACGATGCCGACCCGGGCGTCGGGGGAGATGCTCCGGATCGCCTGCACCGCGAGGCCATGGCCCAGGTGCAGGTGGTACGAGGCCCGGACGGCGGCGGTCAGGTCGGTGAGACCCGGTGCCATCGTGCCCTCCAGGTGGCCGATCCACGCCGAGCACAGCGGCTCGTTGAGGGTCGCCCAGTCCTTGACCCGGTCCCCGAGGCGTTCCACGACGACCGAGGTGTACGCGGCGAAGTGCTCCGCGGTCTCCCGTACGGTCCAGCCGCCCCGGTCCTGGAGCGCCTGCGGCAGGTCCCAGTGGTAGAGCGTGGCGAACGGGGTGATCCCGGCCTCCAGCAGCCCGTCCACCAGCCGGTCGTAGAAGTCGAGGCCGGCCGCGTTGACCGGTCCGTCGCCGCCGGGCACGATGCGCGGCCAGGCGAGCGAGAAGCGGTACGCGTTCGCCCCCACCTCCTTGATCAGGCCGATGTCCTCCGGGACCCGGTGGTAGTGGTCGCAGGCCACGTCGCCGGTGTCGCCGCCGGCCACCTTGCCCGGGGTGTGCGAGAAGGTGTCCCAGATGGAGGGGGCGCGGCCGTCCTCGGCCACGGCTCCCTCGATCTGGTACGCGGCGGTGGCGACGCCCCAGGTGAAGCCGGCCGGCAGGGCGCTGAGGTCGTTCACGGACTTCCTTTCCGGGGCGGTCACTTGACGGCTCCCGCGGTCAGGCCGGCCACCAGGTAGCGCTGGAGGAGCAGGAAGCCGGCGACGATCGGCACGCTGACGACGAGCGAGGCGGCCATGACCTGGTTCCAGTACACGTCGTTCTGGGTGGCGTAACCCTGGAGGCCGACGGCCAGCGTGCGGGTGGCGTCGTTGGTCATGACGGAGGCGAAGAGGACCTCGCCCCAGGCCGTCATGAACGCGTACACCGCGACGGCCACGATGCCCGGCACGGCGGCCGGAACCACGACCTGGAACAGGGCGCGGATCGGGCCGCAGCCGTCGACGAGCGCCGCCTCGTCCAGATCCCGGGGGATCGAGTCGAAGTAGCCGATGAGCATCCAGATGGAGAACGGCAGCGAGAACGTCAAGTATGTGAGGATCAGACCGCCGCGCGAGCCGTAGAGGGCGACGCCCGTGCTGTTGCCGATGTTCACGAAGATCAGGAACAGCGGCAGCAGGAAGAGGATGCCCGGGAACATCTGGGTGGAGAGCACCGTCACAGTGAAGACGCGCTTGCCGCGGAACTTGTAGCGGCTCACCGCGTACGCGGAGAAGATCGCGATGATCACCGAGAGGACCGTCGCCGCGCCCGCCACGATCAGTGAGTTGACGAAGTACCGGGCGAGCGGAACGGTGTCCCAGATGTCGATGTAGGGCTTGATGGTCAGCCCGGACGGGATCCAGTGGAACTTCCCCGACACGTCCTGGAGCGGCTTCAGCGAGCTGCTGATCATCACATAGACGGGCAGCAGGACGAATCCGGTCAGGAGGGTCAGGATGATCCGGCGGGTCCAGAGGAAGGACTGCGGCGCGGCCATCGGGGAACGGGGGCGCGAGCGCCCCGTCGTCTTCGCCGGCAGCACGGACGGCTGGGCAGGGCTAGGCATCGGCGCCCTTCCTTCCGCGTGAGGTGATGAACAGGTAGACGGCCGTCACGACCAGCAGGAACAGCAGCAGCAGCACGGACATCGCGGAGCCGGTGCCGAAGTTCCAGGTGACGAACGAGGACTGGTAGATGTGGATCGAGATCAGGTCCGCGTTCTCCGGGGCGGCCTTCCCGAACAGCACGTACGGGGTGTTGAAGTCGTTGAACGTCCACAGGAAGAGGACGAGCACCAGGACCTGGTTGACCGGGCGCAGCGAGGGCAGCGTGATCTTGCGGATCTGCTGCCAGATGCCGGCGCCGTCGATCGAGGCGGCCTCGTACAGCTCGCGCGGGATGTTCTGGAGCCCGGCCATCACGATCAGGAAGGCGAAGGGCCAGCCCTTCCAGACCGAGACGATGATCAGCGCGTAGATGCTGTTGTCGCCGATCAGCCAGAACGAGGGCTGGTCGGTGATCCCGAGCTGGTCGTGCAGCACGTGGTTCACCAGGCCGTTGTCCCGCTGGAACATGAACGCCCAGGTGATCACGGCCGCGTACACCGGCAGGGCGTACGGGACGAGGAAGATCGCCCGCAGGAAGCCCCTGCCGCGGAAGTTCTCCTGCAGCATGATCGCCGCCGCGACCCCGAACAGCCACGCCAGGCCGACGGCGAAGAACGTGAAGACGCAGGTGACGAAGAACGAGTGGAGCAGTGCCTCGCCGATCGGGGCGTTGACGTCGACGGCGATCTTGTAGTTGTCGAAGCCACTCCAGGGCGCCCCGCCCCAGTTGTTGATGTAGAACTGCGTGAACTGGCGGAAGCTCATCACGATTCCGATGATCATCGGAATCACATGGACGAGGAGTTCGAGCAGGACGGCCGGCAGGAGCAGGAGATAGGGCAGTCCGCCCTGGCGGATCCGGTCGGGGATGCGCGGCAGTCTCCTGCGCGCACCCCCGCTGCCCCGGCTCGTCACCCTGTCCGACTTTTCCGTCAGGCTGTCGGTGGTCACGGTGGCGGTCATGAAGGGAGCCTTACTGCTGCATCGTCTGCTGGGCCTTTTCCAGGCGCGCCTTGACGGATTCGGTGGTCACGGGGCGTCCGGCGGCCGCGTCGGCCCACAGCTCCTTGACCGCGGTGCCGACGGCGGTCTCGAACTGCGACTCGTTGGGGACCTGCGGCAGCGGGGCCGCGCTCTTGGCCAGCGTGTCGCGCAGGACCGCGAGGTCGGGCGCCGAGAACGCCTCGTCCGCCTGGGCGGTCTTGACCGGCGGGATCGACCCGTAGGTCTTGTTGAGCAGCTTCTGCTCTTCGTCGCTCGTCATGAACTTCACGAACTTCTTGGCGCCGTCGATGTTCTTGGTGTTCTTGAACACCGCCATGTTGATGCCGGCGACCATGGAGTTGGTGTTCTTGCCCTGGCCGGGGGTGCCGGAGGCGACGGGGACGGGGGCGGCGCCCCAGTCCTCGGGCTTCATGCCCTGCGAGGCGAAGGTCGAGGCGGCGGCCTGCCACAGCACCATCGCGGTCTTGCCCTTGGCGAAGTCCGTCAGGGACTGGTTCTGGGCGTACTCCGCGTTGCCCGGAGCGATGATCTTGTCCTTGGCCATGAAGTCGATGTACTGCTTCACGGCCGCGACCGCGCCGTCCGAGGTGAAGGTCGGCTTGCCGTCGGCGTCGAAGAAGTCGGCGCCGTGCTGCTGGCCCAGGACGAACGTCTGGTGGATGTTGTTGGAGAGGTTCGAGCCCTCGGCGCCCAGCCCCCACTTGCCGTCCTTGGAGAGCTTCTTGCCGTCCGCGACCAGCTCGTCCCAGGTGGCCGGGGGCTTCTCGATGCCGGCGTCGGCGAAGCTCTTCTTGTTGTAGTAGAGGGCGTACGCGAGTGAGTACAGCGGGACCGCGGCGGGGTCCTGGCCCTCCGCACCGGCCGAGGCGACCGCCGAGTCGACGAACCGGTCACGGCCGCCGATCGCGTCGAAGTTATCCTTGCTCCAGGGGAGCAGCGCGCCGGTGGCCTGGAGCGAGGCCGACCAGGTGTTGCCGATGTTCAGCACGTCCGGGCCCTGACCGGACGTGGTGGCGGCGAGGATCCGGTTGAGCAGGTCGGCCCACGGCACGACCTCCAGCTTGACCTTGATGCCGGTCTGCTTCTCGAACTTCTTCAGCTCGGGCGTCAGGATCTTCTTGTCGGCCTCGATGCTGGGTCCCTGGTTGGAGGCCCAGTACGTGAGGGTCTTCGGCGAATCGTTGCTGCCGCCGCCCGAGGACGTACCGCCTCCGCAGCCGGTGACACCGGCGGCTATGGAGATCGCGAGGGTGACGGCTGCCGCGGCTCTGATGGTGCGCATACGGGATGGCCCCTTTCCGGGGAGGAAGGCTGTGTTCGAGAACCGAATGACCTTCAGGACTTAATTTATGACGTGATTTAAGAGGTGAGAGAAGGTCGCGTCAAGTCCCGGGGTCGCGGTATGTTTCCGCCAGGGAAGGAGCCACATGGCTGAGCGCAACAGACGGACCGTGCGTGACCTGCGACGCGGCAACCGGTCGCGGGTATTGCAACGGTTGTATTTCGACGGCCCGCTGAGCCGCCAGGAGCTCGGTCCGGCGACCGGGCTGAGTTCGGGTTCCATCAGCAACGTCGTCGCGGAGCTCTCCGCGGAGAACCTCCTGGAGGAGGCCGGGGTCGTGGACTCCGACGGCGGCCGCCCCCGCACCCTGCTGCGCGTCGCCCCCGGCGGCGGCCTCCTCATCGGCATCGACATCGGTGAGACTCGGATCAGGGTGGAGCTCTTCGACCTCTCCCTGACCGAACTCGCCCGCACCGAGCGGCTGCTCGCCCAGCACGGCTACGACGTGGACCGCATCGTCGGCCATGTCCGCAGCGGCGTCGCCGACGTGCTGCGGGACGCCGGCGCCGACCCGCACCGGCTGCTCGGCATCGGGATCGGCGTCCCCGGCATCATCGAGCGCCACGCGCCGGACGGCTCCGTCGGCGACGTGGGCTCCGTCGTGCACGGCCAGACCATCGACTGGAGCGCCGTCCCCTTCGAGCGGCTGCTCCGGGACGCCGTGCGGGTGCCGCCGGAGGTCCCGTTCTTCATCGACAACGGCGCCAAGACGCTCGGCCAGGCCGAGATGTGGTTCGGCGGCGGGCGCGACGCGGGAGCCTCGGCCATAGCGCTCATCGGTTCCGGCGTCGGCGCCTGCGTCAACCACGGCGGACTCCTGGACGAGGACCGCAGCAGCCAGGCCCTGGAGTGGGGCCACAGCACCGTGCAGCTGCGCGGCCGGAGGTGCCGCTGCGGCTCGATCGGCTGCCTGGAGGCGTACGCGGGTGCCGAGGCGATGCGCGAGCGCTGGCACGAGGCGGGCGGCCCGCTGCCCGCCGACGCCGACGACGAGACCGCGCTCGCCGCGCTCCTCGGCGCCGCCTACCCGCCCCCCGGGGTCGAGCCGGACCCGGTCGCGGTCGCGCTCCTGGACGAGACCGCCGAGTGCCTGGGCGCCGCGCTGGGCGACCTGATCAACCTCTTCCTGCCCGAGCGCATCCTGCTCGGCGGCTGGGCGGGCCTCCTCATCGGCCCGCACCTGCTGCCCGACATCCGGCGGTACGCCCAGGAGTACGCGCTGAAGCACGCCGCGGCCCGGACCACCATCGAGATGGGCCGCCTCGGCCCGGACGCGGTCACGGTCGGCGCGGCGACCCTGCCCCTGGCCGACTTCCTGGCGCGCGGCGGCAGCCGCCCCGCACCGGCGACCCGCCCGGGCCCCACCGCACCTGCGGCGCTCCGGACCCCGGCGGACGCCGTACGCAGCAGGGAACGGCCCCGGACGGGGTGAGCGGGGTCTCCGGCGGTCTGCGGGCTCCTACGCCGAGTCCCGCACCACCAGCGACGGCTCGAAGATCACGGACGTCGCGGCGCCCTCCGGCTTGCCCAGCCGCTCGATCAGCAGCCGGGCCATCTCGGCGGCCATCGCCTCCACCGGCTGCCGGACCGTGGTCAGCGGCGGGCGGCAGGCCAGGGCCGCGCTGCTGTCGTCGAAGCCGATCACCGCGACGTCCTCCGGGACCCGCTTGCCGCGCTCCCGCAGGACGTGGCAGGCGCCCGTGGCCATCAGGTCGTTGGCCGCGAACACCCCGTCCAGGTCCGGATGCTCGACGAGCAGCCGCTCCATCGCGGTCTCGCCGCTCTCCTGGGTGAACCGCCCCTCGGCGATCGCGATGTAGGGGTGCCCGTTCTGCGTCATCGCGTCCCGGAACCCGGCCAGCCGCTCCTGCACCGCGGGCACGTCGAGCGGGCCGGTGATGGTCGCGATCCGGCGGCAGCCCCGGGCCAGCAGATGCTCGGCGGCCAGCCGCGCGCCGTCCTGATGGGCGACGTCGACATAGCTGATCCGGGCCGCCCGCGCCGGGCGCGCGTACAGCACGGCGGGCAGCCCCGCGTCCGTCAGCATGCCCGGCAGCGGGTCCTCCGCGTGTGTCGAGACGACCAGCGCGCCGTCCGCGCTGCCCTGGCGCAGGAATGCCACCACGTCCTCCCGCGCCCGCGACGTCTCGGCGAACATCAGCACCGGATGCATCCCGCGAGGCCGCAGATAGTTGACGACTCCGGTGACCACCCGCCCGAAGAACGGGTCGGCGAAGACCTGCCCGGTGAACGAGGCCCCCTCACCCCCGTCCGCCTCGTCCGCCGGCGCGTCCTCCTCCGTCTGCGTCTCCGGCTCGACGCCCGCGCCGGACACCACCAGCGCGATGGCGTCGGTGCGCCGGGTCACGAGCGAGCGCGCCGCGCGGTTGGGCGCGTAGCCGGTGGAGGCGACCGCGCGGCGCACCGCCTCCTGGATTACCGGGTCGACATTCCGTACGCCGTTGATCACCCGGGAGACGGTGGCGCGGGAGACACCGGCCGCCCTCGCCACGTCCTCAAGGGTGGGTGTTCCGGCCGGTCGCAGATCATCCGTCATGAGCGCATTTATAGCATCAGCGGAGAGCGCTCTCCATCGTGCTCCGAACCGTTACCGGATCCTTTCCCGGCCGAGTTCGCGCCGGGCCCCGCCACGATCCGCGCGGTGAGCGGCAGATCGCCCGCCGAACGGCCCCCGAGCAGCGTGAACGCACCCGCCTCCGTCTCCCAGCCGCGCCCACCGGGCGACCAGTGGGCCAGCGCCCGCCCGCCCACCCGGACCACCGCGACCGCGCTCTCCCCGGGCTCCGCCACGACCGCCGCGTAGCCGATGAGCTTGCGCACCGGCCGTTCCACGGCGGACCCGCTCCGCGCCAGGTACACCTGCACCACCTCCCGCCCGCGCCGCCGCCCGGTGTTCCGCACCCGCACCCGTACGTCGAAGGGCTCCCCGGCCCGCACCGCCGCCGGGGCCGTCAGCTCCTCGTACGCCCAGCCGGTGTACCCGAGCCCGTGGCCGAACCAGTACGCCGGAGCGGCCCCCGACCGCAGCCAGGCCCGGTAGCCGATGTGCGGGCCCTCCGTGTAGTGCAGCCGCCCGTCGCCGTCGGGCGAGGTCCCGAGCACCGGTACGTCGTCCTGGGCGGCGGCCCAGGTGGTCGGCAGCCGTCCGCCGGGCTCGGCCTGCCCGAACAGCACGTCGGCCAGCCCGCCCCCGGCCTCCTGGCCCGGGAACCAGGCGAGCAGCAGCGCGGGCACCCGCTCGTGCCAGGGCAGGGCGACCGGGCCGCCCGCGTTGACCACGACGACGGTGCGAGGGTTGGCCCGCACCACCGCCCGCACCAGGGCGTCCTGGCCCTCCGGCAGGTCCAGGTTCTCCCGGTCGTGGCCCTCGGACTCGCTCTGCTCCGTCGTGCCCACGACCACCACCGCCACGTCGGCGGCGCGTGCGGCGGCGACCGCCTCGGCGAGCGCGGTCTCCGCGTCACCGGCGGGCGGGGCGGCGGCGAGGATCGTCGCGACCCCCGATCCCGGGGCGAGCGAGCGGAGCGCGACGACCTCCACCTCGCGGTCCGCCGTCAGTTCCACGCGGGCGGTGCGGAGCGGCGGGGCGACGTGTACCCGGGTCGGGTCGTCGCTGTCCAGCGGGAAGGTGCCGGACAGCACCTCGTGCCCGTCGACGGAGAGCGAGATGTCGCCCCAGCCGCCCACCGCCCAGGTCCAGGTGCCGCTCTCGGCGGGCCGGTGGAGCGCCCGGATCTCGACGAACGCCGCGTCCCCCGCGGGCGTCGAAGGTTCCACGATCCGCCCGGACAGCCGGTGCTCCGCGTGGAGTTCGGCCCCGTCCGCGTCGAGCAGCCGCACGAGCACCCCGGGTTCGCCGTCGCGCGGATCGCGGGCCCGGTCGCGGCCGAGCGGTTCGGGCCGCCCGGACGGGGGAAGACCCGGCCGGTACGTCACCGCCGCCACTCCGTCGAGCTCCCGCTCGATCCCGGCCAGCGGGGTCACCACGTGCTCGGGGAAGACCTCCGCGCTGCCGCCGCCCTGGATGCGTACGGCGGTGGCGTGCGGCCCGATCACGGCCACGGACTTCAGCGCCGACGCGGCCAGCGGCAGCAGCCCGCCCTCGTTGCGCAGCAGCACCGCACCGGCGGACACGGCGCGGCGCAGCAGGGCGCGCCCGGCCTCGGGGGCTGTCGCGGGCCGGGGCGCCGGGCGGTCCGGGCCGAGCGCGTCCACCCGGCGGGCCAGCCGCAGCAGCCTGCGTACCTTGTCGTCCACGGCGTCGGCGGGGACCAGACCCGCTTCGAGCGCCGCGAGCAGACCGGCCGCCCAGGGGCTGTCCGGTCCCGGCATCGCCAGGTCCTGTCCGGAGCGCGCGGCGTCGAGGAGGGTCCGTACGCCGCCCCAGTCGGAGACCACGAGACCGTCGAAGCCCCAGTCGTCCTTGAGCGGGTGCTCCAGGAGCGGTGAGGCGGACATGGTGACGCCGTCGACCTTGTTGTACGCGGACATGACCGCCCAGACCCCGGCCGCGACGGCTTCCTCGAACGGGGCGAGATACACCTCGCGCAGGGTGCGTTCATCGATCCGCACGTCGACGGTCAGCCGGTCCGTCTCGGCGTCGTTGCCGACGAAGTGCTTCGCGGTGGCGGCCACTCCGCCCGACTGGATGCCCCGGATCAGCGCCGTGCCGGTGCGGCCGGTGAGCAGCGGGTCCTCGGAGAAGCACTCGAAGTGCCGGCCGCCCAGCGGGGAACGGTGCAGGTTGAGGGTGGGGGCCAGGAGGACGTCGATGCCCTTGCGTCTCGCCTCGGAGGCGAGCAGCGCGCCGAGGTCCGTCAGCAGCCGCTCGTCCCAGGAGGCGGCGAGCGCGGTGGGGGAGGGGAGGACGAGAGAGGTCTCGCGCTCGTCCCAGGTCTCGCCCCGGACACCGGCCGGGCCGTCGGAGAGGGTGAGCGCGCGCAGCCCGGCGGCCGGTTCGGCGTACGTGCGCCAGTTGCTGGCGCCCGTGAGCAGACGAACCTTCTGTGCCGCGTCCAGCTTGTCGAGCAGCGGTTCGGTCTCTTCGTCCGTCATGGCGGCCATGCTCCTTCGTGCACCGCGCTCCCACGGATATCGGAGAGCGCTCTCCCGGCAGTCGCGCCCAGGGTCCCCGCTCGCCGCCGACCGTGTCAATGGGGGCCCGGAGCGGGCCTGTTCGGGCTCCCGGTCCAGGGGCGGGGCTTACCATGCCCCCGGTCCTTGTTCTGGGGGAAACATGAGAGCCATACGCGTCACGGGCGTCCTCGCCCTCGTCGTACTCCTGGCCGCGTGCGGCGGCAGCGGTCCCGGCCCGGAGCCGAGCCCGTCCGCCTCGCCGCCCGTCGCCGTCCGGCTGGAGAACATCGGCGCGCCGGGGGACACCCGCCTCGGGCTGGCGATGCACCTGGACAACGAGGGGCCCACCCGCCCCGGAGTCCGCGTGCGGGTGCACATCGGAGCCTCCCGGACCGGTGACCCCGTTCCGGAGCTGGAGGAGAGGTCCGACGCGGGCTGGAAGGTCATCGCGCTCGCCGCCGACCGGGACAAGCGCGGCTGGACCGGCACGTTCCGGACGAGCATGCCGAAGGGCGGCCTGCTCGGCTTCCTGGATGTCACCCCGCACGCCGGACCCCGGGGCCTGTCGTCAGACTGGCGTCTGCCGGGCGACGCCATGCACGCACTCTCGCCGCACCGGCCCCAGACCCCAGTACATCCAGTACAGGGGTCTGGGGCCGGCACGCCGAGAGCACGCACCTGACGCCGCCCGGCCCGCCCTCCGGGCGGACGACGCCAGTCTGACGACAGACCCCGGTTCGAGGGCGACGAACTCCCGGTGGACGTCACCCTGTCCGACGGTTCCGGGACCCTCGCGCGCGGTCACGCGTCGGTGCGCCCGGCCACCCTGTCGCTCGACCACGCCACGGTGGACGAGCCCGCCGCGCTGGGCCACGGGCGCTGGACCGAGGTGACGTACACCGTCGTCAACCACTCCCACAGCGGCTACCCGCAGGCCCAGGTTCAGGCCGAATTCGGCGCCTGCGAGGCGGGACCGGACAACCCGCTCGAAGGGGTCGGCTGCTCCGGCTCGCGGCGCCATGCCGTGACCACCCGCCTGCGCACCCAGTGGTACGACGACGGCCGCTGGCAGGACGTCTCCGCGCCGGACGACGGCACCCTGCTCGCCGAGACGTTCACCCTGCCGCTGGGGGAACTGCCCGCGGACTCCAGGCGGAAGGTCCGGCTCAGGTTCGCCGGGACCGGGGACCTCGACGGAGAGGACCGCCTGCTCACGATCACGTCGCGGGTCAACGGCCAGGCCGTCGGCGCGTCGGAACGCTCCCTGGGCACCGGTTGGCCGCTGACCTTCGCCCTCCGCTGACCGCCCCGCACCCGCGCCGCGCGGCGATGGCCGAAACGTACCGTGGTCTTGTCATCACCCGCTGTCTGCCCATAAGTTGACCGCTTGCGACATGTCCTACAGCCAGTGGGGGAGCCAAGTCATGGCCGCGAACGGACGGCACCGCAGATACCAGCCGAGCCGCATCAACCGGGCTTCGCTCACCGTCACGGCAGGAGGCGCAGGCCTCGCCCTCCCGCTCCTCACCGCCGCCTCGGCGGGCGCCGCTTCGGCGGACGTCTGGGAGAAGGTCGCCGCCTGCGAGTCCACCGGCAACTGGCACATCAACAGCGGCAACGGCTACTTCGGCGGCCTCCAGTTCACCCGCTCGACCTGGGCGGCGTACGGCGGCACGGTCTACGCGGCGCGCGCCGACCTCGCCACCAGGGACCAGCAGATCGCCATCGCGGAGAAGGTCCTGGAGGGCCAGGGCCCCGGCGCCTGGCCGGTCTGCTCCGGAAAGGCGGGCCTGACCCGGGGCGGTGCCACGCCCGACGTCAGCCCGCAGAGTGAGCGCAGGGCGAGCGTCCCGACGCCCAAGAAGCAGGACAACGCGTCGTTGTCGTCCCGCCCCGTGCGGACCAAGCAGTCCACACCCCCGGCCACGCCGACCACGGTCCCGGGCAAGCGCGAGTCGTACACCGTGACGCCGGGCGACTCGCTCTCCGGAATCGCGGACGATCAGCACCTCCAGGGCGGCTGGCAGCGGCTCTACGCGGCGAACCGCGCGGTCGTCGGCGACGACCCGGACCTCATCTTCCCCGGCCAGCGCCTGACCCTGACCGGAACGCCCAGGACGGCCACGAAGGCCGAACCGAAGACGGCCTCCAAGGCGGTCCCGAAGGCAACGCCGAAGACGGCGCCGAAGCCCGTCCAGACGCCCAAGCCGCAGCAGAAGCAGCAGACGAAGCCGCAGCCGAAGAAGACCCAGCCGCAGCGGACCGAGACCCGCAAGACCCAGACGCACAAGACCGAGCACGCGCAGAAGCACAGCGGACTCACCGCCCCCGTCGTCGCCCGCACCGGCACCCCGTACCACCAGGCCGGTTCCTGGTCCAGCGGCTACCACACGGGTGTCGACTTCCCCGTCCCCACCGGCACCTCCGTCAAGGCGATGGCGGCGGGCACCGTCGTATCGGCGGGCTGGGCGGGGCCGTACGGCTACCAGGTCGTCATCCGGCACGGGGACGGCAAGTACAGCCAGTACGCGCACCTGTCCTCGCTGCTCGTGCGCGGCGGGCAGCACGTCGGCGGCGGCCAGCGGATCGCCCGCTCCGGCGCCACCGGCAACGTCACGGGGCCGCACCTGCACTTCGAGGTCCGTACCGGCCCCGAGTACGGCTCCGACATCGACCCGCTGGCCTACCTCCGGGCGGGCGGCGTCAAGGTCTGAACGCCCCGGTCACCGGCCTCCCTGGCGGCGGCCCGGCGCGCGGCGCCCGGGCGATGGCCGAACTCCACGCGCCCGGCCAGGCCGTCCAGCGGCATCCGCCCGGGCAGCGCCGGGCGCGGCGTCCGAGGACCCGCCCCGGGACCGGCCGCGGCGGCCGGAACCGGCTCCACCGTGCGAGACAGGGTGCCCGTCGAGGCCGGCGGCCCGGCGGGCGCGGCGAAATCCGCGGGTTCCTCCGCGTCCTCCGCGTCCGCGGTCTCCGGCTCCACCGGCGCCGGGCGCTCGGCGGTCAGCCGTTCCGCGGTCATCCGTTCCGTGGTCAGCATGATCAGCCCGCCGGCCGCGACCGCCCCGCACACCAGGGCCAGCACCGTGCCCGTGACCCCGTGCCGGAACTGCTCGCCGAACAGCGTGATCCCCACCGCCGCGGCCACCACCGGATTCACCACGGTCACCGTCGCCAGCGGGGCCGTCAGACCCGCGCCCCGGTAGGCCGCCTGGGACAGCAGCAGACCGGCGCCCGCCAGCGCCGCGATGACCAGCAGCGGCAGCAGCCCGGACTTCACGGCACCGGCCGTCCACTCCATGGCCACGGTCTTCGTGTACACCGACGCGATGCCGAACGCGACACCCGCCGCCCCGGCCAGCACCACACTCCGCATCACCGGGCGGCGCATCGCCCGCGAGAGCAGGATCAGCGCGGCCACCGCGCCGAAGGTCACCATCGCCAGCATCAGCTGCTGCGGCGCCCCCAGGCTGTGCGCGTCGGAGCTGCCGGTCAGCGCGAGCAGCCCGGCCAGACCCACCGTCGCCATGACCGCGCCGCGCCAGGCCGTGGCCCCGGCCCTGCGGCGTACGAACAGCGCGGCCATCGGCAGCGCGAAGACGATCGTGAGCGCCCCCAGCGGCTGGACGAGGCTCAGCGGGCCGTACGCCAGCGCCACGACGTGCAGGACGGCGCCCAGCCCGTTGAGCGTCACGGCCGCCCACCAGACCCGGTTGCGCAGCGGTGCGAGCGAGCGGCCGTCGGAGGCCGTGGCCACGCGCTCCTGGACGATCGCCCCGGCCGCGTAGGCGACCGCGGAGACCAGTGACAGGAGCACGGACAGCGCAAGGGAACTCATGTACACCACGATCCCCTTTTCCAGCCGCCGCGTCGTCGTCCCTGAGGCGGCGATCCGGCGTACTGCTTTGGTAGTACGGCAGTGGTCCGGGTGTCCTCCTCTTGACGGTAGTCCTCCGCGCGCCGGACGTCAGAAGGATCTTGGTGAGGGCGGCCTTCACGGGACCGACACGGATGGTGTCCGTCCGACCCCTTGACGCGGTCACGGCGGAATCCAAGAATGATCGCGCTCTGACAACGTTGTCCTAAGGAGTCTCACCATGCATCGGACCCCACGGCCGGGGCTGCGCGGCCCGGCGGCCGTACTCGCTGCCGCCGCGCTCCTGGGCGGTGTCCTCCTCCCCGGGGCCACGGCCGAGGCCGCCCCGCGGAGCGACGGCCGGCTGACCGATCTGGTCAACCCGTTCATCGGCACCCAGAACGAGGGCAACACCTACCCCGGCGCCTCCGTGCCCTTCGGCATGGTGCAGCTCTCGCCGGACACCGGGCACAACACCGGTTACGACTACGGCGAGAACCACATCCGCGGCTTCTCCTCCGTCCACCTCTCCGGCGTCGGCTGCGGCCTCGGCGGCGACCTGCCGACGCTGCCCACCACCGGCGACGTCACCGAGACCGACTACGCGAAGTACGCGGCGGAGTTCAGCCACGACGACGAGAAGGCGAGCCCCGGCTACTACCGGGTCGGGCTCAAGACCGGCATCGAGGCCGAGCTGACCGCCACGCAGCGCACCGGCGTGCAGCGCTACACCTTCCCGGCCACCGACAAGGCCAACGTCCTGCTCAACGCGGGCCAGTCGCTGCACCGGACGCTCTCGTCCGACGTGGAGATCCTGGACAACCGCACCGTGCGCACCGCCATCACCGGCAGCGGCTTCTGCCAGGACACCAAGCCGTACACGGTCTACACGATCACCCGCTTCGACCGCCCCTTCACCACCTCCGGCACCTGGAACGGCGACACCGTCACCGGTGCGAAGCAGTCCACGGCCACCGACGCCCGCAACGGTGCCTGGCTGCGGTTCGACACCACCAAGGACCGCACCGTCGAGGCCACCACGGCGCTCAGCTACGTCGACGCCAAGGGCGCCGCGCTCAACCTCCGTGCCGAGGGCGGCCACAGCTTCGACCACGTCCTGCGCTCCGCCGAACGCACCTGGGAGGACCGCCTCGAAGGGGTGAAGGCCCAGGGCGGCAGCGACGAACTGCGCCGGACCTTCTACTCCTCCCTCTACCGGTCCTTCCTCGCGCCCAACGTGGGCAGCGACGTGGACGGCCGCTACACGGGCTGGGACCAGAAGAAGCACCGCGCTGTCGACTCGCATGGGACTTTCACCTACTACCAGAACTGGTCGCTCTGGGACACCTACCGCAGCCAGGCCCAGCTGCTTTCCCTGCTCGCCCCGCGCGAATCCCGCGACATGGCGATATCCGTCCTGCGTATCGACGCGGAGAGCGGCTGGCTGCCCAAGTGGGGCTACGGCACGGTCGAGACCAACATCATGACCGGCGACCCGGTCACGCCCTTCCTCACCAACGCCTACCAGCAGGGCCTGCTGAAGGGGTACGAGGAGGAGGCGTACCGCGCGCTGAAGAAGAACGCGGACGGGGTCCCGCCCACCGACTCCGCGCCCGTCGGCCGCGAGGCCAACGTCCAGTACCTGAAGGACGGCTTCGCCCCGTACATCAAGGACCGGCCGCACGCGAAGCCCGGTGACTCCGACTTCGACCACGGCGCCTCCGCGACCCTGGAGTACGCCCTCTCGGACGGCATGCTCGCCGAGATGGCCCGCGACCTCGGCCACAAGGCCGATGCGGCGCGCTACGGGGCCCGCGCGCAGAACTACCGGAAGATCTTCGACCCCTCGACCGGCTTCTTCCGCGCCCGCGACGCCGCCGGCGCCTTCACCGGTCCCGCCGACCCGGCCGAGAGCGAGGGCTTCCACGAGGGCACGTCCTGGCAGTACCAGTGGCTGGTCCCGCAGGACATCCCCGGCATGGTCGACCTCATCGGCGGGAAGGACGCCGCCAACCAGCGGCTCGACTCGTTCTTCGCGTACGACAAGCTCCTCGCCGACCCGGCGAAGACCGCTCGCGAGGTGTGGGTGAACGGCCCGTACGCGTACTACAACGCCGACAAGTACAACCCGCAGAACGAGCCCGACCTCATCGCCCCGTACACCTACCTCTCCACCGGCCAGCCGTGGAAGACGACCGACGTGGTCCACGCGGCCCTGACGCTCTTCACCAACGGCCCGACCGGCATGACCGGCAACGACGACCTCGGCACGATGTCCGCCTGGATGGTGCTCTCGTCCATCGGCGTCTTCCCGGTCCAGCCGGGCACCGACACCTGGGGCCTGTCCACGCCCGCGTTCGAACGCGTCGACATCAAACTCGACCGCCGCTACTACCCGCGCGGCGCGCTGACCGTCAGGGCCCCCGGCACCTCGGACGCCGACCGCTACATCCAGTCCGCCCGGCTCGACGGCGCGACGCAGTCGCGTACCTACCTGACGACGGACGACATCCGCTCGGCCCGCTCGCTCTCCTTCACGGTGGGCGGCGAGCCGTCGGCGTGGGGCACCTCGCCCGAGGACGCTCCGCCCGCCCTGGACTGACCGGGCGGCCGCACGGCCGAGCGCCCTTCTCCCCGTCGGCGGGGAGAAGGGCGCTCGGTGTTTGCCTCTTCGCTACACGGGAAGCGGCGGGTCGATCGCCTCGGCGACGCTCGGGAAGACCGGGACGGCGCTGTCCAGGCCGAGAACGGAGATCAGCCGTTCCATGAAGACCGAGGGTGCGGCGAGCCGCAGCCGGGGACCGAGGGCCGCCTGTCCCTGGAGCAGCACATTCACCGTCGTGGAGTCGGCGAAACTCACGTCCGAGAGGTCCACGACGACCGGCCCGGCACCCTCAAGCGACGCGTTCTCCAGCGCGGTGCCGAGGGGCGCCACGTTGTCGATGTCGAGGTCACCGGTTACAGCGAGCACCAACGCCCCACGTTCCTGCCGTGGGACGATCTGCATGGCTCTGCCGGCGCTGGGCGGTGGAAGCACGTTCACCTCGTGTTGCACTGGGCGGGGGGGGGTAACGCCGCGATCGGACGGGCAGTCCGATTCTGCTCCGTCCCTGCTCGCGGCGGGAATGCTCAACGATAAAAGTAACAGTTGCCATTTGACAACATTCTTCGTGGGGCAACAATCTGTACCGAACGATCAACGTGAGCGCCCGTCCGAGCGGCGCCTTCGGAACGCGGAAGCAGGGGCGTGCATGAAGCTAGGCGCTGTCCGCGACATCGTCGCGAAGCCGGGCGGCGGTACTCCGCTCACCGGTGAGCCGCTGCGATGCCGCCGAGCGGAAGGCGGTCAGCCCCACGGCGAGAGCGGCCACCTCGGAGGGCTGCATCCGCTCCAGCACGGCGGTCAGCTCCCGCGTGCGGATCGCCCGGTACTCCTCCAGCAGCTCCCGGCCCTGGAGGGTCAGCCGGAGCTCGACCTCCCGGCGGCTCGTCGGGCTCGGGTCCCGCTGGACCAGGCCCATGGCCTCCATCCGGTCGCACAGCCGGCTCACGGACGGGGCCCGCGAGCCGAGCGCCTTCCCGAGCGAGCGCAGATTGCTCCCCTCGTGCTGCTCGATGACGAGGAGCGCGCGAAGCTGGGAGGGGGAGACAACTCCCCGGGCGGCGGCCTCCTGGCCACGCCCCCACAACACCTCCAGAAGCTCGGACGCGGCACAGACGTCCTCGGACACCTGTTCAGGGCGGTGAGGGAGTCCGGTGCGGTGGGGCATTCTTCCACTCTGTCACCCGTAGCGTGCTCCTGTCAGCCTGGCTCCGCTCCCGTCGGCCACCGAAGAATGGGCGAAACAGCGTGAATGCCCCCACGGATATCGAACGAGCGCTCCGCGCGGCGCCGCCGTATGCCCTGGTGAAGACGGTGCGCGAGATCCTCGCGAAATCGTACGGGGCCCTCTCGGTGCAGCTTCTGCTGGCGGATTACGGAATGACCGTGCTCAACCCGGTCGACGCCGGCGACGGACCCGGGCAGCCGCTCTCCCTGAACAACAGCCCGCAGGGCCGCGCCTTCGGCAGCCAGCGCCCGCACCAGGGCCGCACCGGCCCGGACGACGCGGCCGACCACCACTTCCCGGTCACCGTCCGGGGCGAACGCCTCGGCATTCTCACCGTCCGGCTGCCCTCCGCGCGGGCCACCCCGCAGATCACGGACGACCTCACCCATGTCGCGGACCTCCTCGCCCACGAGATCGTCGTCGCCGAGCGGGACACCGACCACTACCAGCGGGCCCGCCGCACCACGCGCCTCACCCTCGCCGCGGAGATGCAGTGGCAGCTGCTCCCGGCCAGGTCCTTCGTCGCCGCCGAGTACGCCATAGGAGCCCAGCTCGAACCCGCCTACGCCATCCACGGCGACAACTTCGACTGGGCGGCCGAGGGCGACCAGCTGAGCGTCGCCGTGACCAACGGCCTGGGGGAGGGCATCCGCGCCTCCCTCCTCACCAACCTGGCCGTCAACGCGCTGCGCAACGCCAGAAGGGCCGGGATCGGCATCGCGGACCAGGCGGCCCTGGCCGACCAGGCCATCTACGAACAGCACCGCGGCGCCGCCCACGTCTCGACGCTGCTGCTCCGCTTCGACCTGCCCACGGGATCGGTCGAGGCGGTGGACGCGGGCTCCCCGCAGCTGTGGCGGCTGCGCGGCCGCACGGTCACCCGGGTCGCGCTGGACGCCCAGCTCCCGCTGGGGATGTTCGAGGAGTCGCAGTACGCCGTCCAGCACCTCCAGGCCCGCCCCGGTGACCGGCTGCTGCTCGTCAGCGACGGGGTCTACGACGCGATCTCGCCGGCCGGTGAGACGTTCGCGGAACGCGGCCTGTCCAGGGCCGTCCTCGCCACCCGGTTGCTGCCGGCGGCCGCCGTGCCCGGCGCGGTCCTGCGTGAACTCGCGGAACACCGGGCGTCCGACACCCTGGACGACGCCCTGGTCATGTGCATCGACTGGTTCGGCAGGCCGGACGCCAGGGGCTGAACCCGGGCCGGGGTGCGGCCCGGTCCGGTACTCCCCGGCTCAGCTGCTGAGCGTGAACTCCGCCCGGATGCGCTTGCCGACCGGCACCCGCTCGGCCGTGACGCGGTCGCAGAGGGCCACCACGATCTCCATGCCGTGGCCGCCCAGGCGGCTCGGGTCGGGGGCGTAGAACACGGGCAGCGCGCTGCTGCTGTCGTACACCGTGATGCTGATCCGCTCCGCCGTGCCCTCCAGCTCCAGCAGATACGGGCCGTGGCTGTAGCGCTCCGCGTTGGTGACGAGCTCGCTCACGGCCAGCATGAGGTCGTTACGGGTGTGCGTGCCGAGCACGGCCATCCACTCGGACACCAGCCTGCCGAGAAAGCGGTCCGCCAGTGCCCGCGCCTGGGAAATGCAGCCCGGCTCGCCGTCGAACACTTCGGCGCTGTGCAATGCCTCCGTGGGCGGACAGCTCCGGGGGGAGTCGTCCGGCCGGGAGATCGCCTGTTCGTTCATGTGCTCCAGCCAGGGCGCAGCGGGGGAGGTCGCAGACCTCTTTCGTGTGATCGTGTACCCGCGTCGGGAGATCCCACTCCCCTGCGTCGTCAGCGAATATTACGCGCGGCCGGGAAGCCGCACCACGGTGACGAAGAAGTCGTCGATCTGCCGGACGGCCGCGATGAACTGGTCCAGGTCGACCGGCTTGGTCACGTAGGCGTTGGCGTGCAGCTTGTAGCTGCGCAGGATGTCCTCCTCGGCGGAGGAGGTGGTGAGCACGACGACCGGGATCAGCGCGAGCTCCGGGTCCTGCTTGATCTGCTCCAGCACCTGGCGGCCGTCGTACTTCGGCAGATTCAGGTCGAGCAGGATCAGATCGGGCCGGGGCGCGTCGGCGTGGGCACCCCGGCGGTACAGGAAGTCGAGCGCCTCCTCGCCGTCGCGGACCACATGGAGCGTGTTGCGGATCTTGTTGTCCTCGAACGCTTCACGGGTCATCAGCTCGTCGCCCGGGTCGTCCTCGACCAGGAGGACCTCGATGGGCTCTACAGGGGTGTTCACGTGGTCGCTCCGGTGATCTCCGCAGGGGCTGCGGCGTCGTTGGTTTCCGCGGGTTCGGGCTCGGGGTCGGCGGGGAGCGAGAAGTGGACCCGCGCCCCCTGACGGGAATCGGGATCGAGCCAGATCCTGCCCCCGTGGAACTCGATGATCTTGCGGCACAGGGCGAGGCCGATCCCCGTGCCGTCGTACTCGTCACGGGCGTGCAGGCGCTGGAAGATGACGAAGACCTTCTCCGCGAACTCCGGCGCGATGCCGATCCCGTTGTCGGCCACCGTGAAGTGCCAGTCGTCGCCCTCCCGCTCGCAGCCGACCGTGATCACGCACGGCTCGTCGGCGCGGCGGAACTTCACGGCGTTCCCGATCAGGTTCTGCCAGATCATCGCGAGCGTCGTGGGGTCGCCGGTGACCGAGGGGAGCGGGTCCTCGCGGACCACCGTGGTCCCCGATTCCTCGATCACCATCCCCAGGTTGGCCAGCGCCCGGTCCAGGGACCGGTCCAGCTCCACGGGCGTCCAGCTGTCGTGGACCCGGCCGACCCGGGAGAACGTCAGCAGGTCGTTGATGAGCACCTGCATGCGCTTGGCGCCGTCGACCGCGAAGTCGATGTACTGCTTGCCGCGGCCGTCGAGCTCGTTCCCGTACCGCTTGTCCAGCAGCTGGCAGAACGAGGCGACCTTCCGCAGCGGCTCCTGGAGGTCGTGCGAGGCGACGTACGCGAACTGCTCCAGCTCCGAGTTGGACCTGCGCAGCTCCACGGTCTGCTGCGCCAGCACGTCCTCCCGCTCCTGCACGGCGTCCAGCTCGGCCACCAGCCTGCCCCGCATGTCCTCGACCGCGGCGGCCACGGCCCGTACGTCGGCGGGCCCGCGCACCTCGATCCGCTGCCGGCGGAAGCTGCTGGAGCGGACCCGCCGGGACGCCTCGGCGAGCGCGTTCAGCGGCCGCCCCACGGTGCGTTGGAGCAGCATGCTGAGGGCGATCACGCAGAGCGCGAACACGATCAGCAGGGCGGTGAGTACCCGGTCGCGGGTGTGGCGGGCGTCGTCCAGCTCCCCGCGCACCCGGTCCCGGGCGTCGTCGAGATGCGCCTGCTGGGCGCCGTACAGCTGCCGCAGCTTGTCGAACGCGGCCTTGCTCTCGGCCGTCCTGGCGGACGAGCGCGCCCCGGGGCCGTCGCGCCGGACACCGGCGATCAGCGGGTCGGCGTGCACCCGGCGCCACTCCGCGGCGGCGGCGGCGATCCGGTCCAGGTCGCGGCTGTACGGCTGCTGGTCGCCCATCGCGGAGCGCACCCGGGCCAGCCGGTCCGCCTCCTCCTTCTTGCCGGCGGCGAACGGCTCCAGGAACGAGTCGTCACCGGTCAGCGCGTAGCCCCGTACCCCCGTCTCCTGGTTCAGCAGCGCGTTCTGGAGCTGGAAGGAGGCGGAGCGGGCGGGCTGGATGCGGTCCACCAGCTCGGTGGTCCGGTCCGAGATCCCGGCCAGGACCAGGCCGCCCGCGACCACGCAGGCGCAGACGACGAGGACGAAGGCGCCCAGGATCAGGTGGACCCAGTTCTGTACGGACAGCCGCGCCCACCGGCCGGCCGGCTGGACGACGGGGTCCGGTATCTCATTGCTCATGCGGGGTGCTTCTCCAGCCGAGGTGCAGGACGGCGACGTCGTCGGCGAGACCCCCGTGGGGGGCCGCGGCCTCCGTGGCGCCGGCGACCAGTGCGTCGATGAACGGGCGGGCGCCGAGTGGCGCCAGCTCCCGGGCCATGTCGAGCAGCCCCTCCTCGCCCAGCCGGCTGTGCGGTCCGGTGCGCCCTTCGAAGAGGCCGT
Source organism: Streptomyces sp. NBC_00523 (assembly GCF_036346615.1). Taxonomy (NCBI): domain Bacteria; kingdom Bacillati; phylum Actinomycetota; class Actinomycetes; order Kitasatosporales; family Streptomycetaceae; genus Streptomyces; species Streptomyces sp. NBC_00523. Next base: position 6,713,724 of record NZ_CP107836.1, read on the forward strand.
CGGTGAACAGGACGAGGGCGGCGCCGGGGGCGAGTTCCACATCGGTGACCGACCACTGGCCGTGCCCGGGCAGCAGCCCGAGCGCCATCCCGCCCTCGGGCTCCACCCAGTCGACCTCCGCGCCGTGCCGGAGCAGCAGCCCGGGGTGGCCGGCCCGCATGACGCGGACCCGGTCGCGGCTGGGCGGAAAGGCCAGCGAGGTGACGGTCGCGAAGAGATGGGGGTCGGAGCGCTCGGCGACGAGGATCGACTCCAGGAGCCCGAGCTGTTCCAACGGGTCGGTGCCGCACAGGACGGCGGTGCGCCAGGCGACCCGCAGGCACACCCCGAGCGCGGCCTCCGCCGCGCCGTGCCCCGACACATCGCCGATGACCGCCCACACCGTGCCGTCCGGCGTCTGCACCACGTCGTAGAAGTCACCGCTGAGCAGCCCGTGGGCCCGGCCGGGCTCGTAGCGGGCGACGGCCTGGAAGGTGTCGTCGTTCAGCAGGGGGACGGGCAGCAGCCCGCGTTCCAGGCGCGCGTTCTCCTGCGCCATCAGCTGGTTGGCGCGCAGCGCCGAGGCGGCCCGCTCAACCTGCTTGCGCTGGAGGGCGTACCGGATGGCGCGCGCGAGGGCCTGCGGATCGAGCAGCCCCTTCATCAGGTAGTCCTGTGCGCCGGTCGCCACGGCGGCGAGCCCCGCGTCGGACTCGGCCAGGCCGGTGAGCACCACGATCGCGGCGTCGGGGGACGTCTCCACGATCTGGGTGACGGCACTCAGACCGTGCACGTCGGGCAGGTGCAGGTCGAGCAGTACGCAGACGGGAGCGTGGTGCGACCGCAGGAAGGCCAGCGCCTCGGACAGGGTCTTGCACCAGGTCAGCGTCGGGTCCAGCTCGCCGTCGGCGAGCATCTCCTCGACGAGGAGGGCGTCACCCGCGTCGTCCTCGACCAGCAGAATGGTGCCGCCGACGTCCCACACGGAGTCGCGGTCGTCCGCCTCGGATGCCGCCTGGACCGGGAAGGCCACTGGGACGGGAGGTCGGGCCGGGGCGCCCAGGCGCATCTCAGCCACTTTCACTCTCTCCTTGTACCGAGCGGGCCGCCCGCCGGTGTTGCGCAGCATATGTGAACGACGCCCGGCGATCTGCCGCCGGGCGTCGTTCGCATCGTCTTCGGCCACACTACGTCGGTGTGCGACCGATTCGAGAGGGTCAGGCCTCCACGGACATTCCCGCCCGCAGCCGCTTGACGATGCGGGCGAGCAGCCGGGACACGTGCATCTGCGAGACCCCGAGCTCGGCGCCGATCTGGGCCTGCGTCATCTCCTCGCCGAACCGCATCTGGACGATCCGGCGCTCGCGCTCGTCCAGCTGCTCCAGCAGGGGCGCCAGCGTGTGCAGGTTCTCGACGGTCTCCATGCCGGGGTCGGCCTCACCGATCACATCGGCCAGCGACCGCTGCTCGTTGCCGGAGTCCGTGTCGGCGGTGGGGGTGTCGATCGAACCCGCCGAGTACCCGTTGGCCGCGACCAGGCCCTCGATGATCTCCTCCTCGGAGAGATCGAGGTGGGCGGCCAGCTCGGCGACCGTCGGATCGCGGTCCAGCCGCGCAGACAGCGCCTCCTTCGCCTTCGCGAGATCGACCCGCAGCTCCTGGAGCCGGCGCGGCACGTGCACCGCCCAGGTGGTGTCGCGGAAGAAGCGCTTGATCTCGCCGACGATGTAGGGGACGGCGAATGTGGCGAACTCCACCTCGCGCGAGAGGTCGAAGCGGTCGATGGCCTTGATCAGGCCGATGGTGCCGACCTGGATGATGTCCTCGGTGTCGTCACCGCCGCGGTTGCGGAACCGCGAGGCGGCGTACCGCACCAGCGAGAGATTCATCTCGATGAGGGTGTTGCGCGCGTACTGGTACTCGCGCGTGCCCTCCTCCAGCGTCTGCAGCTGGTCCAGGAACATCTTCGAGAGGGCCCGGGCGTCCTTGGGGGCGACCTTCCCGGTGTCCTCGATCCACGGCAGCTCCGCAGTCCCCGCACCGAGGGGTGCGCCGTCCTGTCCGGAGAGCGTGCGCGCGTCGCCGAGGACTCCGTGGGTCTGCTCCGTCGTGGTCGCCATGATGTGTGGCCCCTCCTGCTCGCCAAGTGCTTCGCACACCGCCTGCCCCGGATCCGCGAGGCCATGCACAACTGATGCGAAACTTTTTTGCGCTCCTTCCGCCCGGCCCCGTACTCACCCGATCGGAGCAGCGCGTGGATCATGGCAAACTTGACCGAGCCCCACGCCCCCGGTGAGGCCGGCGGCACGAGCACAGAGGAACGGCGATGACGGTGACAGAGGACGGCCCCGAGATCGTGGCCGGGACCGAGACCTTCGGCCCGGGTATCGACCCCGAGCGGCTGGCCGTCTGCCTGAGCGTGCTGGACGAGCTCGACACCATCGAGGTCGACCACCCGGACGCCATCGCGGTGCGCCGGGCCACCGCCGGGATCTACCGGACCGTGAAGCAGCGCCGGCGCCAGGAGCGCCGGGCCGCCAAGACCGCGCACGACAAGGCGGTGACCGAGGCCACCGCCACCGGCTCGGCCGAGCGCATCGACGACGAGACCCAGGGGGTCCTGCCGTCCTCGTCCGCCCGGAGCGAGATCGCCGGCATCCTCCAGCGGCCCCGGTCCTGCTACGTGTGCAAGAAGCGGTACGTCGAGGTCGACGCGTTCTACCACCAGCTCTGCCAGGACTGCGCCCGGGAGAACCGCGCCCGCCGCGACGCGCGCACCGACCTGACGGGCCGCCGGGCGCTGCTCACCGGCGGCCGCGCCAAGATCGGCATGTACATCGCGCTGCGGCTGCTCCGTGACGGGGCGCACACCACGATCACCACGCGCTTCCCCAACGACGCGATCCGCCGCTTCAAGGCGATGGAGGACAGCGACGAGTGGATCCACCGCCTGAAGATCGTCGGCATCGACCTGCGAGACCCGGCCCAGGTCGTCGCGCTCGCCGACTCCGTGGCGGCCGAGGGCCCGCTCGACATCCTGATCAACAACGCGGCGCAGACGGTCCGCCGCTCCCCGCAGGCGTACAGCGAGCTGCTGTCCGCCGAGTCGGCCCCGCTGCCCGCCGGTGAGCTGCCCGCCGCCGAGGTCATCGGCACCTTCGGCAGCGGCAGCGTCGACCGGGTCGCCGCGCTGCCCGCCGCGCGCAAGGAGACGCTGAGCGCCCAGGAGGTCACGGACCTGGCCCTGGTCAGCGGTTCGGCGACGCCGGCCCGGATCGCCGCCGGCACCGCGATCGACGCGGGCGGTCTCGTCCCGGACCTGCACGACACCAACAGCTGGATCCAGACAGTCGACGAGGTCGAGCCGATCGAGCTGCTGGAAGTCCAGCTCTGCAACTCCACCGCGCCGTTCATCCTGATCAGCCGGCTCCGCCCGGCCATGGCGGCCACCGCCGCCCAGCACGCGTACGTGGTCAACGTCTCCGCGATGGAGGGCGTGTTCGGCCGGGGCTACAAGGGCGCGGGCCACCCGCACACCAACATGGCCAAGGCCGCGCTGAACATGCTGACCCGCACCAGCGCCCAGGAGATGTTCGAGAAGGACGGCATCCTGATGACCGCCGTCGACACCGGCTGGATCACCGACGAGCGCCCGCACCCGGACAAGATGCGGCTGGCCGAGGAGGGCTTCCACGCCCCGCTCGACCTGGTCGACGGCGCCGCCCGGGTCTACGACCCCATCGTGCGCGGCGAGGCCGGCGAGGCGCTGTACGGCTGCTTCCTGAAGGACTACGCCCCCGCCAACTGGTAGGGGAGCGAGGGCGGTCGCCCCGGAATGCGGAGACCCGGCAGGGATGATTTCCTGGCCGGGTCTTTTCCGTACGCGGTGGCTGAAAGTGACCCATGGCACACGTTCCATCGAGCGCGGACGCGCTCATTTGGTTACTCTGATGTGAACGGACGTCATCGAGGAGTCCACGAACCTTCCTCGACCGTCCTGGGACAGGCTTGTCAACCAAGTCGCCGTCCCGCCCCGTACCCGGCGCCACCGCGACCGAACTGTTCCTGCCCCTGCCCCGCATGGGCGGCTGATTCCCGGCAATGAGAACCGGAGCGTCGGCGACGCCCGGGGCCACGCGACACGAAGGAGTGCGCGGTGACGACACCGGAATTGGCGAAGCAAGAGAAGCGTCCGGCCGAACGGCACGCAAAGCCGGGGCGCGGCAGCGACAAGCTCCAGAACATCGAGGTCTGGGCCAGATCCGCGCCGATCCGCCTGGCCGGTTACGAGGAGGACCTCGCCGAGCCGCACATCCTGCCCGGCATCGACTGACCCCTCGGACACACGCTGTGGCCCGTCCCCCACCGGGGCGGGCCACAGTGCGTTCCGCCGCCCCTCAGAACACCGCGCGCGCCACGGCGGCCCCGGCGAAGGAGAGGCCCAGCCCGGTGCCGACGGTGAGCAGCAGATAGGCCGCCGCCAGGCCCAGCCGGCGGGCCGAGTTGAGGGTGAGCAGTTCGTACGAGAACGTCGACCAGGTCGACAGGGCCCCGCAGAAGCCGGTGGCCAGCAGCAGATTCAGCCGGGTGCCCAGATCACCGTCGGTGGCCGCCTCCGCGACGAAGCCGAGGAACATCGCCGCACCCGTGTTGGCCGCGAAGGTGCCCCAGGGGAAGGCGCTGTGCAGGCGGAACTTCGCGTCCACGCCGAGCAGATAGCGCACCGGCGCGCCCACCAGGCCGCCGGCCAGCACGAGCAGCCAGTCGGTCATGACGCCTCGCCCCGCTCATCGTAGGACCGGCCGAAGGCGAAGTGCGCCGTGAACGCCCCGGCCGTCACTGCGGCCAGCGCCGCCACCACGGTCAGCACCAGGCAGCCGGTCGCGTAACCGGGCTGATGGTTCTCGAAGAGCTGCCGCACATTGTCCGTGTAGTGCGAGAACGAGGTGAAGCCGCCGAGCACCCCGGTGCCCAGCAGCGGACTGATCAGCCGGGGAGCCCCGGGGAAGCGCAGCTTCAGGGTGACCATCAGGGCCCCCATCAGGAGGCAGCCCACCGTGTTGATCAGCAGGACCGTCCAAGGGAAGGCGAAGGTCCCGGTCGGCCACAGGCGTTCGGCCGCGTACCGGGCGCAGGCCCCCGCGGCCCCGCCGACCGCGACGGCCACCACGACCGGGAACTGCACGCCGGGATGGTGGTCGGGGTGGCTGTGCTGGTGCAACCGCATCTTACGGGCCATCCCGCGGATGCTACGGATGACGGCCGGGCCCTGGGGGCCGGGACGGCCGCGCGCCTCCCGCGGTGTACCCGAGTGGACTACCCGGATCGCTCCCGGCGCGAAGAAGCCAACTTTGTATGACTTCATGGCATATGACGGACGTCCTCGTGCATCCGTCGCGCCCCGACCCCATGTGACGACGAGCCGCTGGAGCCTGCCTTGTCCCTCGCCGAGCCGCATCTCGTCCGGAGACTGGAGAGCCGCCAGCCGTCCGCGTACCTCCTGGCGTCACTGCGAGGCGTCGGGCAGGTCGACTTCCAGGCCAGCCTGTACACCGGCGCCGCGATCCTCGCCGGCCTCTGGGTGGCGGGCTGGCGGACGGGCCTGTTCGCGACGATCGGGACGCTGGTCGCCACGGCCACCGCCTACGCGCTGGCCGTCGACCGGGGGAGCATCGCGCTCGGCATGCAGGGGTTCGCGGGCTGCCTGACCGGCATCGCGCTCGTCTCCTCATTGGGCCACCACCCGGCCACCTATGTGCTGACCGTCGTGGGCGCCGTCCTCTGCGTCATCCTCATGGCGACCCTGGCCACGTTCCTCACGCCGTACAACCTCACGCCCATGACCGCGCCCTTCTGCCTGGTCTCCGGCGTGATGGTGGTCGGCGCCCCGTCCTTCGACCGGGTCTGGCACGGCGCCCCGGCGGCCGTCTCCAGCACGACGAGCGGGGACACCGGGATCACCTGGAACGACCTCTGGCACGCCTTCTTCAACAACGTCTCGCAGATCTTCCTGGTCGAGAGCTGGTACGTCGGACTGATCATGCTCGTCGGACTGGCCTTCGCCGGCCTGCGCGTCGTGCTCTACGCGGCCGTCGGCAGCATCGCCGGAATCGTTGCCGCCTGGCTGCTCGGCGCGCCCACCGACCTGATCGCCAACGGCATCTACGGCTACAACGCGGTGCTCGTCGCCATCGGCCTCGGCGCCGTCTTCATGGCCAACACCACCTGGACCGCGGCCTACGCGGTCTTCGGCGCGATGGTCAGCACCGGCCTCACCGCCACCCTGACCTCCTTCTTCAAACCGTTCGGCGGCCACACCTTCACCTGGCCGTTCATCCTCACCACCTGGACGCTGCTGGCGGCCGTCCCGCTGCTGCCGCGCCTGCGCCGCAGCTGACCGGACCCGAGCCCAGCAGCCCCGCCACCGCACATCCCGAGGAAGGCACCCACGATGAACCTCGCCCCCCGCGAGATCGACAAACTGCTCGTGTACGTCGTGGCCGACCTGGCCCGCAAGCGCCAGGACCGCGGCCTCAAGCTCAACTACAGCGAGTCGGTCGCGCTGATCACCGAGGCGATCCTCGAAGCGGCCCGCGACGGAAAGAGCGTCGCGGACTGCATGGAGCTGGGCCGCCACATCGTGGGCGAGGACGCCACCATGCCCGGCGTACGGGAGATGCTCGGCCTCCTCCAGGTCGAGGCGTCCTTCGTGGACGGCACCAAGCTGGTCTCCGTCCACGACCCCATCGGCGGCTGACCATGGCCGGGAACGCGGCCGTCATCGCCGTCTGCGGCCACGAAGCCGCGTACGGCCGGGCGCTGGAAGGACGGCTCGGGCCGGACGTGGACATCGTCCCCAACGGGCGCGCCCTCTTCCGGGCCGCCGCCGCCCGTCTGCGCCGGGGCGAGCGCGTCGTCGTCGTCCCGATGACCCTCGGCCGTGAACCCGGGCTCGTCGCGGACACCGCCCGCACCCTGCGTGCCGTCCCCGACGCCGGCCGGGGCGCCGTGCTGCTCGCCGAGCCGTTCGGCACCGCCCAGCACCTCGTCGCCTGGCTGCGTGCCGCCGCCGGACGGGTGCCCGCCGACTCCGCGATCCTCCTCGCCGCCCCCTCCGGCGACCCCTTCGAGGACGCCGAACTCCACCGCGTCGCCGCGCTCGTACGCCGCTACGGGCGCCACGAGCTGGTCGAGGTCGCCTTCGACGGCAGCGACCCCGGCCCGGCCGGAGGCGTCCGGCGCTGCGCGCTGCTCGGCGCGGAACGCGTGGCGCTGCTGCCCGCCTCGTTCGCGGCCGTGGGCCCGGGCGGCGCGGGGCCCGTGCCGGTGGCGGACGCGGGCCCCCTCGTGCCGGACCCGGCGCTGCGCCGGGTGCTGGACGAGCGCGTGGCCGACGCGCACCGGCGCTGGGACGAGCACGGCGACGACGGGATCACGACCGGCCTGGCGGCGGCCGACCACCACGGCCACGCGCACACCCACCCGCCGGGCGAGGGCCACGGACACAGCCACGGCCACGACCACGACCACGGCTCCGCGCACGGACACCCGCACGAGCACGGCCCCGGGACCGGGCACCGGCATCACCACCACCCGTCCGCCGCTGGGGCGGACCTTGGCATCAGGAGCATCGCATGACGTTCCGTCAGCAGTACCTGTACGGGGACGACCCCATCGAACTCAACGCGGGCCGCCGCACGGTCAAGGTCACCGTGAGCAACACCGGCGACCGGGCCGTGCAGGTCGGCTCGCACTACCACTTCTTCGAGGTGAACTCGGCGCTCTCCTTCGACCGCGAGGCGACCCTGGGCACGCACCTCAACATCGCCGCCGGCACCTCCGTACGGTTCGAGCCCGGCGGGACGCGCGAGGTCGAGCTCTGCGCGTACGCCGGAACCGGCCGGCTCACCGGCTTCAGCGGGCTGCTCAACGGCAGCCTCGCCTCCCACCCCGCCCGCGTCGAAGCCGTTCGCAAGGCCATCGAACGCGGCTTCCAGGGTGCGCGGAACGCGCCCGCCGGGACCGGCTCCAAGACGGGGTCCAAGGGTTCCGGCAAGGACGGGGCCAAGAGTTCCAAGGCCGCCAAGGACAAGAAGAAGGGTTCGCGCTGATGCCCATCCTGCCCCGCAAGCAGTACACCGACATGTTCGGTCCGACGGTCGGTGACCGCTTCCACCTCGGCGACACCAACCTCGTCGTCGAGGTCGAGAAGGACTACAGCGAGGGCCTGTACGGCGACGAGGTCGTCTACGGCGGCGGCAAGACCATGCGCGACGGCATGGCCTCCGACCCGCAGGCCACCGCCGCCCAGGGCGCGCTCGACACCGTCATCACCAACGTGGTCGTCATCGACCCGATGGTGGGCGTCGTCAAGTGCGACATCGGCATCAAGGACGGCTTCATCGTCGGCATCGGCAAGTCCGGCAACCCGCAGACCCAGAACAACGTCGATCCGGACCTGGTCATCGGCCCCGGCACCGAGGCCATCGCGGGCGAGCACCTGATCGCCACCGCGGGCGCCATCGACAGCCACGTCCACCTGATCGCCCCGCAGCAGGCCGAACAGGCGCTGACCAACGGCATCACCACCCTCATCGGCGGCGGCACCGGCCCCACGGACGGTTCCAACGGCACCACCTGCACCCCGGGCCCGTACAACATCGGCCTGCTCCTCCAGGCGGCCGAGACGCTGCCGGTCAACCTCGGGATCATGGGCAAGGGCAACGGCAGCCTGCCGGGCGCCCTGGAGGAGCAGGTCACCGCCGGTGCCTGCGCGCTGAAGGTGCACGAGGACTGGGGCTCCACCCCGGCCGTGATCGACAACGCGCTGAACGTCGCGGACGAGCACGACGTCCAGGTGGCCATCCACACCGACAGCCTGAACGAGGGCGGGTTCTTCGAGGACACCCGCTCCGCCATCGACGGCCGCGCCATCCACACCTTCCACAGCGAGGGCGCGGGCGGCGGGCACGCCCCGGACATCCTGCGCGTCACCGGCGAGCCCAACGTCCTGCCGTCCTCCACCAACCCGACGCTGCCGTACACCAAGAACTCGGTGGACGAACTCCTCGACATGGTGATGGTCTGCCACCACCTCAGCCGCGAGATCCCCGAGGACGTCTCCTTCGCGGACAGCCGGGTCCGGGCCGAGACGATCGCCGCCGAGACGGTGCTGCACGATCTCGGTGTGATCAGCATGTTCTCCTCCGACTCCCAGGCGATGGGCCGTATCGGCGAATCCGTCACCCGGGCCTTCCAGACCGCGCACCACTGCAAGGACAAGCTCGGGGTGCTGGAGGGCGACTCGGAGCGCAACGACAACCAGCGGGTGCTGCGCTACCTCGCGAAGATCACCATCAACCCGGCCATCGCCACGGGCATCTCCGACTACGTGGGCTCGATCGAGAAGGGCAAGCTCGCCGACATCGTGCTCTGGCCCATCCACTCCTTCGCCGCCAAGCCGAAGATGGTCATCAAGGGCGGCCTCGTCTCCTGGGCCCAGATGGGCGACCCCAACGCCTCGCTGCCCACCCCGCAACCGGTCACCTACCGGCCGATGTTCGGGCAGTACGGCAAGGCGCTCCAGGCCACCCACGCCACGTTCATGTCGCAGGCGGGCATCGCCGCAGGCGTACCGGAGCGGCTCGGCCTGGACCGCAAGGTCCTGCCCGTGCGCCGCACCCGCACCATCGGCAAGCACAACATGGTCCGCAACGACGTCCTGCCGGACGTGCAGGTCGACCCGGAGACGTTCAAGGTCACGCTCAACGGCAAGGTCGCCACCATCGACCCGGCCGAGACGCTGCCCCTGAACCACCTCTACTTCCTGGTCTAGGGCCGATGTACCGCAAGGAGGGCGACATCGCGGGCGACCAGGGCCCGGCGGGGACCACGGCGGCCACCGGCCTCGGACCGCTGCTGGTCAGCCTCCAGCTGACCGACTCGGCGTTCCCGAGCGGCTTCTACACCCTCTCGCACAGCCTGGAGGGCTTCGCCCAGGCGGGCGCCGTGGACGCGGACAGCCTGCCGGCGCTGCTGGCGGACCTGCTGCTGCACGGCGTCGGCCCCGCCGACGCCACCGCGCTCGCCCTCGCCCACCGGGCCACCGCGGCGGGCGACCCGGAGGCCGTCGTCCGGATCGACGAGCACCTGTTCGCCACCAAGCTGGGCCGCGAGATGCGCCTGGCCGCGACCCGGACGGGGCGCCAGCTCCTGGATCTGGGCCACGAGGTGTTCGGCCGCCCGGAGATCGGCGACTACTACGACCGGGTCGTGCGCCGCGAGGCCCCCGGCACCCAGGCGGTGGCGGCCGGGGTCGTCTACGCGGCGACCGGCGTCCCGGTCCGCCAGGCGGTCGCCGCCGACCTGTTCGCGTTCTGCGTCAGCTTCGCGGGCGCCGCCCTGCGGCTGAGGCTGACCGATCACCGTACGGCGCAGACCCTGCTCCGCGGCGCCGCGCCCGTCATCGAGACCACCGTCGACGCGGCGCTGCGCAGGGAGCTGGACGACGTCGGCGCCACCGTCTTCGCCTCGGATGTCATGTCGGGCCGTCATGAACGCGCCGAGGCCCGCCTCTTCGCCAGCTGAGCACCCACCACGACACCCCTAGGAGCACCATGGACGACAACGTACTGCGGGTCGGCATCGGCGGACCCGTCGGCTCCGGCAAGACCGCGCTCATCGAGGCGCTGGTCCCGGTCCTGATCGCACGCGGTCACCGCCCCGCCGTCATCACCAACGACATCTACACCCAGGAGGACGCCCAGCACGTCCGCCGCACCCTGGCCGGTGTCCTCGAACCCGAGCGCGTCGTCGGCGTCGAGACGGGCGCCTGCCCGCACACCGCCGTACGCGACGACCCGACGATGAACCTCGCGGCCGGTGCCGAGATGCTGGAACGCTTCCCGGACACCGACACGCTCCTGTACGAGTCGGGAGGCGACAACCTCACCCTGACGTTCAGCCCCGCCCTGGTCGACCTCTTCCTCTTCGTGCTCGACACGGCGGAGGGCGAGAAGATGCCCCGCAAGCGCGGACCCGGCATCACCGACTCCGACCTCCTCGTCATCAACAAGATCGACATCGCCCAGTACGTGCGGACGGACATCAACGTCATGGAGTCCGACGCCCACCGGGTCCGGGGCGACCGCCCCGTCGTCCTCACCGACTGCCTGACCGGGGTGGGCGTGGACGAGATCGCCGGCTACCTCGAATCGCGCCGCAAGGTGCTGATCTGACATGCCGCTCGCCCCGCAACGGCCGAAGGACCGGCTCACCGAGGAGTACTACACGCCCGTCCGCCTTCCCCCGGACGTGGCGGCTCTGGCCTCCGTCCCGGACACCCTGGCGCCCGGCTCCCCGGCCAAGGTCGGCATCCTCGACCTCGCCTTCGCCGTGCGGGGCGGGCGCACCGAACTCGTCGGGCGCTACCAGAAGACCCCGCTCCAGATCATGCGCCCGCTGTGGATCGACCCCACGCAGCCCGGCATGAGTTACGTGTATCTGATGGCGACCGGCGGCGGCATCGCCCAGGCCGACCGCTACCGGATGGACTTCCACTGCGGCCCCGGTACGCAGGTCCACCTGACGACCCAGGCCGCGACCAAGGTCTTCCGGATGGAGCACGACTACGCGAGCCAGCGCGTCCACCTCACCGCCGAGGCCGGCAGCTACGTCGAATACCTCCCCGACCCGCTCATCCCGTTCCGCGACGCGCGGTTCTACCAGCGCACCGAGGTCACCGTCGCGCCCGGCGCCACCGTGCTCGTCGGTGACACCCTCACCGCCGGCCGGCTCGCCCGGGGCGAGCGCCACGCGTACCGGATGCTCGCCACCGACCTCCGCGTCAGCCGGCCCGACGGCACCCTCCTCGCCATCGACACCCTGCGCCTGGCGCCGGGGGCCGGAGTCCTCGGGCCCGGGGTGTTCGCCGGGCACGACCACGTCGCCTCGCTCTTCGTGGTGACCGACAGCGTTCCCGCCGCCGGGCTCGCCGACACCCTGCACGAGGCGCTGGCCGGGCTCGGCGTCCTGTACGGGGTGAGCGTGCTGCCCCGGGACTGCGGGGCGTGGGTGCGGCTGCTCGACGACAGCCCGGTCCGGGTCGCCGAGGCGCAACGGGCCGTCTGGCACGCCGTACGCCGTCTGCTGACCGGCCACCCGCCGCCCGACCTGCGCAAGCCGTAGCGCTTCCCGCCCCGCCCGCTCCCTACCCGAGGTACCGCCGATGATTACCGCTCCCGCGCCCATGCCGGCCGCGTACGACTCCGGGGACACCGCCTGGCTGCTCGCCGCCACCGCCATGGTCCTGCTGATGACGCCCGGCCTCGCGTTCTTCTACGGCGGCATGGTGCGCACCCGGCACGTGCTGATGATGATCAAGATGAGCTTCGCCGCGCTGGCCTTCGGCACGCTCGTCTGGTGGGTCATCGGCTACACCCTGGCGTTCGGGCCGGACGTCGGCGGCGCCGGGGTCATCGGGAACCTCGACCACGTGTTCATGAAGGGCATCGAGCTCAACACGCTGACCGGGGCCATCCCCACGTACATCTACAGCACCTTCCAGATGGGCTTCGCCGTCATCACCGTGGCGCTGATCAGCGGCTCCATCGCCGACCGCGCCACGATGCGGGGCTGGCTCGTCTTCGTCGTGCTCTGGTTGCTGATCGTCTACATCCCGATCGCGCACTGGGTGTTCGACAAGGACGGCTGGATCGTGAAGCACCTCGGCGCCCTCGACTTCGCGGGCGGGCTGCCGGTGGAGCTCAACTCCGGGGTCGCCGGGCTCGCCGTCGCGCTCGTGCTGCGCGCGCCCCGCGACTTCGCCCGCCGGGAGGAGCGCCCGAACAACATCCCGCTCGTGGTCGTCGGCGTCGGGCTGCTGTGGTTCGGCTGGTTCGGCTTCAACTCCGGCTCCGCGCTCACCGACCAGGGCACGGCCGCGGCCGCCTTCATCAACACGCAGCTCGGTGCGGCGGGCGCCATGGTGACCTGGCCGCTGGTCGAGAAGTGGCGCACGGGCCGGGTGACCACCATGGGCGTCGTCTCCTCCGCCGTCGCGGGCATGGTCGCCATCACCCCGGCGTGCGGTGAGATCAACACCCTGGGTGCGGTGATCACCGGCCTGGTCGTCGGGGCGGTGAGCGCGTACGCGGTCACCCTCAAGTTCCGCTTCAACGTGGACGACACGCTCGACGTGGTCGGGGTGCACGGCGTCGGCGGCTTCATCGGCCTGGTCATGGTCGGCCTCTTTGCCACGGCCCGCATCAGCGGCAAGGAGGGCCTGTTCTACGGGGGCGGCTGGGGCCTGCTCGGCAAGCAGCTGGTGGCGATCGTGTCCGTGATCGCGTTCTCGTTCATCCTCACCTGGCTCATCGCCAAGGCCGTCGACCTGACCGTCGGCTTCCGGGCGAAGGAGGAGTACGCCAACGTCCCGGGTGAGGAGGCGGAGCGGGCGTACGACTTCCAGACCGCCGAGCGGCTCGGCGCGCTGGTCTCCGGGCGGCGGGTGGCGAGCGACGACGAACTGGTCCAGCAGATCAGCCGGTTGCTGCGGGCCCGCGAGAGCGAGAAGTAGCCGCTCAGGCCCTGGTCGGGCGCAGGAAGTCGCGTACGAAGGTGCGGTGCCACCAGCAGCCGGTGGCCCGCAGCTCGCGCCAGGTCGTGAACCGGTAGCGGAAGACCCGGGCCCGCACCTGGGCGGGCGGGGCGTCCGGGAACGGGTTGTGCCGCAGCAGCCGCAGGGTGTCCCGGTCGTTCTCCAGCAGCCGCTCCACGAACGGCCCGAACCAGGATCTGGCGTACGCGGGGGAGAGCGCGGCGAACCACATCATCCAGTCGAGCCGCAGATGGTACGGGGCGAACTGGCGCGGCAGCCGGCGCGGATCACCCGGCTTGCCCTTGAAGCCGTACTCCTTCCACACCGTGCCCGGATGCACCACCGCGTCGTCCGTCCCCTCCACCACCACCTCCAGGCGGACCCGGCTGATGCTGCCGAAGGCGCCGTACGTGTTGACCAGGTGCAGCGGGTCGAAGGACCGGTTCATCACCTGGCGGCGGGAGACCAGATTGCGGGCCGGACGGTAGCTGAGGACCAGGACCAGCGCGGTGACCGCGATGACCAGCACGGCGTACCAGCCGGGCGCGCCCCGCTGGGCGGGCGGTTCGGTCAGCGGCGACCAGTCGATGACCGGCAGGGCGAGCGTGATGGTCAGCCAGTTGAGCCAGGCGAAGTTGCCCGAGAGCACCAGCCACAACTGGGTGACGATCATCAGGCCCGCCGCGAAACTCGCCACCGGCTGCGGGGTGAACAGCAGCACCGGAACGAGCAGCTGGGTCACATGGTTGGCCGCCACCTCGACCCGGTGCACGGGCCGGGGGAGACGGTGGAAGAACCAGCTCAGCGGGCCCGGCATCGGCTGCGTCTCGTGGTGGAAGTCCAGACACGTCAGCTTCCGCCAGCAGGCGTCACCGCGCCACTTGATGAGCCCGGCGCCGAACTCCACCCGGAACAGCAGCCACCGCAGCAGCCAGAGCACCAGCACCGGTGGCGCCGTGCCCGCGTTCCCCAGGAAGACGGCGAGGAAACCCGTCTCCAGGAGCAGCGATTCCCAGCCGAACCCGTACCAGACCCCGCCCACCTGCACGATCGACAGATACAACAGCCACGGCACCGCCCACAGCGCCATCGCCGCGCCCAGCGGCACCTGGTTGTCCGCCCCGGCGAGCAGCGCGACGGAGACGGCGCACCCGGCCCAGGCGACCACGGCGAAGAAGCGGTCCGAGCAATGCAGCCGGAAGAGCCCCGGGGCGGTGCGCCAGGACGTACGCCGGAGCTCCCGGGTCGCGGGCAGCATGCCGCGCTCCCCGATCAGTGCCCGGAACTGAAGCGCCGCGGTGAGGAAGGCGGTCAGGTAGACGACGGCGAGGGCCTTCTGGAAGACCAGCCGGCCGAGCCAGTACCCGTCAGCGGTGAACCACTCCATCGCTACCAGTATGGCCCGGCCCCGCCCCCGGGCTCATCGGCCGGGCGCCTCGCGCCGCTCGCGCTCCTCCGCCACGATCCGGCGCAGCGTACGGCCGAGGCGGCGCGCGTACCACCGCTGGAGCGGCGGCACCAGCGGACCGCCGAGCCGCGCGTACCAGCGGGCGGGCCGGCTGAACGCCATCACCCTGAACCAGACCGTGCCGTCCTCGGCGAGTTCGGCCGTGAAGCACTCCTCGCCGCGCTCGGGGTGGCCGGTCTCCGTCCCGTATCCGAACCCGATCCGCTCCGGACCGTACTCGGCCCAGATCACCCGGCAGGGGGCGGCGAGTCGCAGCGGCCCGGCCTGCACCGCCACCCGAACGGCCGTCCCCGCCTCGGCGCGTGGCGTGGACGCCTCCACACGCGCCCCCGATCCGCGGTGCATCCGGAACTCGGTGATCGCCGCCCCGGCCGCCTCGAAGTCGGCGCGGCCGCGCCCGACCCGGGTGCGGTGGTGCAGGTGGTGGTAGCCGTCGGGGAGCGGGCCGAGGCGGGTGACCCCCGCCTCCGGGTAGTTGAGGCTGCTCATCGGATGCTTCCTTCGCCGTCGTGGAGGAGGTGCAGGCGCCGCCAGGCGAGCACCGAGCAGAGCCCGAACCCCAGTGCGTTGCCCACGCCGTGGGTGGTGGCCATCCAGAGAAGGCCGGGGTGCGGCAGACCCGTCGCCTCGCCCAGCGCCCAGATCAGGGCGAGGACCATGGTCACCGCGAGCACGGCGGCCGAGACGGCGAGCAGCAGCCGGGTGGCGCGGTCGCGGTGGGCGGGCCGGACCGTGCGCCAGGTCAGCAGCGCCACGGTCCACATCCCGGCCGTCAGGGCCACCGCCCCGACGAGTTCGGCCCAGTCGCCGATGAAGTAGCCGGCCAGCACGGACAGGGTGCCCAGGGGCACGCTGAGCGCCGCGAACCGGCCCGCGGGACCGTCGGCCACCCGGCTCACCAGACCCGCGACCAGGGCGGCGGCGAACCCGGCGAAGTGGAAGTGCGGCACGGTCAGCGCCAGGATGCCGGGACCGAAGCCGAACAGCGGGTGTCCGGCGCGTTCGGCGACCAGCGCGGTGGCGGCGACGGCCGGGGTCACCAGTGCGGTGAGCAGGGCGATCTCGGCCGGCGCCGTGGCCGGGGAACGCAGGGGACCGTCGCGGCCGGCGGCGCGGGGCACGGCGTGCAGCGCGAGAAGCGCGGCCCCGATTCCGTAGCAGAGGGCCAGGACCGTGGCGGCCCTACCGCGCGGCAGCCAGAGCGACACCGCGCCGGGGGCGGCGAAGACCGGCCAGAACCGTCCGATCCGGTCCAGTTCCGGTGCGTCGGCGAGCCGCAGCCCGGCCGGCACGATCACCAGCATCCCCAGCATCACGATCAGCCCGACAAGGACCGACATGACTCACCCACCCCCGAGTTGAACGCGTTCAAATCGTTGTCGACGCAGACTCTACGCTGCTTTGAACGCGTTCAAGGCGGCAGGGGGCGTACACCTCCCGGGAAGCGGTTGGCTTGCGGCGGCGGGGGAAGTGCGGCAGACATGGAGGAGCGACCGGGAGACCGGTGACCAGGCAGGAGAACCGCCCGTGCCCTCACGCATACGCATGCGCCGCACAGCCCCCGCCCTGCTCTGCGCCGGCCTCCTCCTCACCGCGGGCTGCGCCCGGGACACCTCCGGCGGTGCTCCGGCCACGCGAACGGGTGACGCGACCGGCCCCGTCCTCCAACCCGCGTCCGACCCCGGGACCGCCCCCTTCACCGCCTCCACCGCGGGCGGTCCGGCACTTCCCCCTCACGCCGCACGGACCGGGGCGCCCCGCTCCCCGTCGGCGCCCGGACAGGCGCTCAAGCGCACCGGATCGACTCCCGGCCTGTACGCCGGAACCCGCGCCGTTCCCTCCTGCGACGTCGAGGCGCAGATCCGCATGCTTGCCGTGGACCCGGCGCGGGAAGAGGCGTTCGCGCACACCGTGTCCGTCGCGCGCGACCAGGTCGCCGGCTTCCTGCGCGGCCTGACGCCCGTCCTGCTGCGCGCCGACACCCTGGTCACCGGGCACGGCTTCAGGGACGGCTCCGTCACCACCTACCAGTCCGTGTTGCAGGCGGGGACCGCGGTCATGGTCGACGCACGGGGGCTGCCCCGGGTCCGCTGCGTCTGCGGCAATCCGCTGGACCCGCCCACCGGCCGGGGTGACGCGGCGGCCGGGACGGGGAAGCGGTGGGAGGGGTTCGACCCGGCGCGGACCGTCGTGATCGAGCCCGCCGCGCGGCCCGTGGCGGAGCTGGTGATCGCCGACCTGGACCACCACAGCTGGATCGCCCGGCCGGCCGGCGACGAGGGGACCGGCGACCGCGTTCCCGAGAAGCCGCCGCCCTACACGCCCGACACCGATATCACCGGCCCGCTCCCCGACGTCACGCCGCCCGGTACGGAGCGGCCGGAGTCCCCGACGGAGTCCGCGCGGCCGGAGGAGCCCACGCCGTCCCGGACTCCGGAGGAGTGCCCGACGCCCGACGTACCCGCGCCGGAGACGCCCACACCGCCCGGTCAGCCGGCGGCGGCCCGCGGCGTACCCGCCCGGGCGCCGGGGGAGACGCACTGCCCGACGCCGACCGCTGAGCCGACGGACGGGCCGTCCGCGGAGCCGTCGATGCCGGAGCGGACACCCGCGTCCGACGAGCCGCCGACGTCCATCCGGCTGCCCAGGGGCGCCGACGACGGTCCGGCCGTGCGGTGGTGAACGGCGGCGGTCCCCGCTCCCCGGCGGGCCTCACTCCTCGGTGGGCAGCCAGTTGCCGTGGAGGCCCAGGGGGACGCGGACCGGGATGCGGACCCGGGCGACCGGGCCCGATGCCGGGTCCTCGGACGGGATGACGAGCAGCCAGCTGGTCCCGTCGGTGCGGTCGGTGGCGTACGTCATCCAGTAGCCGCCCTCGCCCGGCCCGGTGCCGGGGACGGGGGCGAAGACCGGCTCGCCCACCGACAGGTCCCCGGCCCGCCACGCCACATGCGGACCGGAGGGGTCGTTGCCGTCGTACCAGCGCAGGGTGTCGTACTCGCCCGGCAGCAGATCCAGGCCGCCGGAGTCCGAGGCCACGGCCAGCTGGTGGTGGCGCCTGCCGATCAGCCGGTCGTCGGTGCGGGGGAGTTCCATCCGGACGTCGTCCAGCACGGTCCGGCGCATCGTGCCCGCGACGGGATCGATGACCGCGCGCACCAGGCCCGCGTGGTTGGGCCCCGCCCCCTCGGCGGGCGCGCCGAGCGACAGGCGTGTCCACTGCACGTAGTCCAGCACCACATCGCCGCCGCCGGGCTCGGTGTCGAACGCGTTGACCGTGTGCCACAGCCAGAAGGCGTCGTCGGACGCCCAGCGCACCGGGCTGCCGTCGCGCGGGATCAGGGCCAGCCGGGTGCCGCGTTCGGGGCGCCAGTCGAGCATGGAGCCGCCGTTCATGGCCGCCGCGATGTCGAAGAACACCGGTGCCAGCACGATCACCAGGAAGCGCGGGGTGATCGCCATGTCGTGGATCATCATCGGCTCGTCGGCCCCGTCCACGGGGGTGGGGCCCCGGAGCACGTCGCCCTGCGGGCCGATCGCGGACCAGGTGAGGTAGGGCGGCTCCAGGCCGTAGCAGAACACCAGCATCTCGCCCGTGACCGGGTCGGTCTTCGGATGCGCCGTGATGCCCGCCGGCAGCGCCCCGCCGAAGGTCTCCTTGCCGACGGTCGCCAGGTCGGGCGTCATGAGGAAGGGGCAGTCGGACTCCGCGAGCGCCAGCAGCCGCCCCGCGTGGCGCACCACGTTGATGTCGGGCATGTCGCGGAAGGTGCCGGCCAGATCGGGACCGACGTCCGGCTCCTGCGGCAGGATCATCGACTCGATGCCGCCCCACAGCGCCCGCCCGGCCCGCTCCTCGGCGACCACGGCGGGTGTCCGGACGAACCGGTTGCGGTAGCGGGCCCGGCCGCCGGAGATCCACACGCCGTGCAGCATGCCGTCGCCGTCGATCGGGTAGAGGTACGAACCGATCGGCGTGAAGCGGGGGTTGGGCCCGTTGCGCAGGAACACCCCGTCCAGCTCGCCGGGCAGTGCGCCCGTCACTTCAAGGTCCGCCTCGTCGACCTCTTCGGTCACGGGGGCGAAGCGCCCCGAGAGGTGGACGACCCGGCTCGGGTCGAAGGCGTGTGCGGCATGTGCGGCCATGGCGGCCTCCCTTGCCGGGACGTGGGGGCGCGCCCGGATGCGGGCCGGGCTGACTTCTCATTCAATCCCCGGGCCAGGACCGCCGCAACGCGGGTCGCGGCGTGCGAAGGGCCGTCCCCGGGCCCACCATGGAAGACGCGGCAGATCGCCGTGCCGGGCCACACCTTCGGAGGTGTCCGGTGTCCGAAGCCGAAACCCGCTCCGGGCGGCGGACGGGGAACCTGTTCTTCGCGTTCGCGCCCTGGATCATCTTCATCGTCGTCGCCTCTCCCAGCACCTGGGAGTACGCCGCCCTCGCCGGTCTGGTGGCCGCCGTGGTGCTCAATCTGCCGGACATGCGCCGGGGTTCGTTCAAGATCCTGGAGGTCACCGGCATCGTCTTCTTCGCGTTGCTGAGCGTCCTGGCCCTCTTCCTGGACCGTCAGGACCTGGACTGGGTCGAGAGGTACGCCCAGGTGCTGTCCAGCGGCGTGATCGCGGTGGTGGCGCTCGGTTCGCTGGCGTTCGTCCCGTTCACCGAGCAGTACGCGCGTGAGTCGACGCCCCGGGAGGTGTGGGGGACGCCGGTCTTCCGCCACGTCAACCGGGTGCTGACGCTGCTGTGGGGCGCGGTCTTCGCGGCCACCGCCCTGCTGGGTCTCCTCGCCCTGCACACCTCGTCGGGGCGCGACTGGTTCAACTGGATCATCCCGATCGTGCTGCTGGTGTTCGCCGTCCGCTTCACCGAGCGCTATCCGGACCGGGTGCGTGAGCGGTCGCGTCAGGCGCACGCCTCTCCATGAAGCACACCGGCCCCACTTTGGTCCAGACCTATTGACGGAAGGTCTGGACCACTTTACGTTGGGCGGCGTTCATGATTCCGCTGCGTGTTGTCAGGGGCATGCCACTTCAGGAAGAGGTCCCGTCATGTTCGGTCGCACATCACGTCTGCTGGGGGTTGGCCTGGCGGCGGCGTGCATCGTGCAGATGCTCGTCGGCGCGACGCCGAGCTCCGCGCAGGAGGACACCTGTGCGGTCAAGTCGAAGCCCGCGGGCAAGGTGCTCCAGGGCTACTGGGAGAACTGGGACGGCGCGTCCAACGGTGTGCACCCGCCGCTGGGCTGGATCCCCGTCACCGACAGCCGCATTCCGCAGCACGGCTACAACGTGATCAACGCGGCCTTCCCGGTCATCCTCTCGGACGGCACCGTCCTGTGGGAGGACGGGATGGACTCGACCGTCAAGGTGCCGACCCCCGCCGAGATGTGCCAGGCGAAGGCCTCCGGGCTCACCACCCTGATGTCGATCGGCGGCGCCACCGCCGGCATCGACCTCAGCTCCACCGCCGTCGCGGACCGCTTCGTGGACACGGTCGTGCCCATCCTGAAGAAGTACAACTTCGACGGCATCGACATCGACATCGAGACCGGCCTGACCGGCACCGGCAACATCAGCCAGCTGTCCGCCTCGCAGTCCAACCTGATCCGCATCATCGACGGCGTCCTCGCGAAGATGCCGTCGAACTTCGGCCTGACGATGGCCCCCGAGACGGCCTACGTCACCGGCGGCAGCGTCGTGTACGGCTCGATCTGGGGCGCGTACCTCCCCATCATCAAGAAGTACGCGGACAACGGCCGGCTCTGGTGGCTGAACATGCAGTACTACAACGGCAGCATGTACGGCTGCTCCGGCGACTCGTACTCCGCCGGCACCGTGGAGGGCTCCACCGCGCAGACCGACTGCCTCGACAAGGGCCTCACCATCCAGGGCACCACGATCCGGGTGCCCTACGACAAGCAGGTCCCCGGTCTGCCCGCCCAGCCCGGCGCGGGCGGCGGATACATGTCGACCGGCCTCGTCTCCCAGGCGTGGAACCACTACGGCAACAGCCTCAAGGGCCTCATGACCTGGTCGCTGAACTGGGACGGCTCGAAGAACTGGACCTTCGGCGACAACGTGAAGGCGCTCCAGGGCCGCTGACCCCGCAGACCCCCCTCAGGGCGACAGCCCCGCACCCCCCTTCCGGGAGGTGCGGGGCCGTCGCCGTGGTGTCAGTGGCCGGTCTCCGAGGCGTCCAGCATCGCCTCGCGCTCCACGACCTTGACGCGCTCGCGGTCCTGCTCGGCCCCGAGCGCGCGCTCGTGCGCGTCGAGGCGGTACCAGCCCTCGCGGGTGGTGTAGCGGACGCCGCGCTCCTCCAGGAAGGCGGTGACGGCCTCCGGCTCGGGCCGCGCCGGGGCGGGCAGCCGCCCGGCGGCGTGGTCCTCCAGCAGGCAGGCGACGGTCTCGTTGGCGTCGCCCTTGGTGTGGCCGATCAGGCCGACCGGGCCCCGCTTGATCCAGCCGGTGACGTACACCGACTCCATCGGCTCGTCGCCTTCGAGGACCCGGCCCGCGGCGTGCGGGACCGTGCCGGACGCGACGTCGAACGGCAGCTTCGGGAGCTCGCGCGAGTAGTAGCCCACCGCGCGGTAGACGCCCTGGACGTCCCAGTCGTGGAAGGTGCCGGTGCCGCGCACGTTGCCGGTGCCGTCCAGCTCCGTGCGCTCGGTGCGCAGACCGGTGACCCGGCCGTCCTCGCCGGTGATCTCGACGGGGGACTCGAAGAAGTGCAGGAAGAGCTTGTGCGGCCGGTCGCCGATGTCACGGATCGCCCAGTTCTCCAGCGTGGAGGCGACCATGTTGGCCTGCTTGTTCCCGCGCCGGGTCTCGATCGAGCCCTCGTCGTAGTCGATGTCCTCGGGGTTGACGATGACCTCGATGTTGGGCGAGTGGTCCAGCTCGCGCAGCTCCATCGGGCTGAACTTCGCCTGGGCCGGGCCGCGCCGCCCGAAGACGTGCACCTCCAGCGCCTTGTTCGCCTTCAGGCCCTCGTAGACGTTGGCGGGGATCTCCGTCGGCAGCAGCTCGTCGGCGGTCTTCGCGAGGATGCGGGCCACGTCGAGAGCCACGTTCCCGACGCCCAGCACGGCGACCTTCTCGGCCTCCAGCGGCCAGGTGCGCGGGACGTCCGGGTGGCCGTCGTACCAGGAGACGAAGTCGGCGGCCCCGTAGGAGCCGTCCAGGTCGTGGCCGGGGATGTCGAGCGCGCGGTCCGCGTCGGCGCCGGTCGAGAAGATCACCGCGTCGTAGAACGTGCGCAGCTCGTCGAGGTCCAGGTCGTTCGGGTAGTCGACGTTGCCGAACAGGCGCAGCTGCGGCTTGTCCAGCACCTGGTGCAGCGCCTGCACGATGCCCTTGATGCGCGGGTGGTCGGGCGCCACGCCGTAGCGGATCAGGCCGAAGGGGGCCGGCATCCGCTCGAAGAGGTCGATGGAGACACCCGGATCGGCGGCCGCGTCGGATTTGAGCAGCGCGTCCGCCGCGTAAATGCCGGCGGGACCGGCTCCGACGATGGCGACGCGAACGGGGCGTGTCATGGCGAGCTGTTCCTTCGAACGGGCGAGCAGAAGCGGGGCCGGTTGGTAAGGCAAGGCTTAGTCGACCCCGTCGCACACGTTAGCCGCTGCTCGGACCCGCTTTCGGGGCGGGGCGGCGTTACCGGGCGGTATTCGGGCCTCCCGCGCGCACCGGGGTGCCGGGAATCCTTGTGACGCGGGCCTCCGGCACGCTCCGTGAATGTGTCCTATCGCACGTTCATCAAATGGACGGTTCGGTCGAAGAATCGGACAGATAGTGGCAGAGTGACGCATATGGACGATCGGGTAGCGGGTGCCCTGTCACTCCCGGACGACTGGCCCGCCCACCCGGATCTCAGCCTCGCCCTGAACCGAATGGGCAGCTTCGACTGGGATCTCGACAGCGGCCTCATGCACTTGGACCGGCCCGCCCTCGAGGTGTTCGACCTGAGGGCCGACGAATACGACAACCGGCCCGAGACGCTCGGGCTGCGCGTGCCGCCCGACGAGGGCGTCCGGCTGGACGCCATGGTCTCGGAGGCGCTGAAGAGCGGCCGCAGCAACTACGGGGCGTACTTCCGCCTCCAGTCGCGCGACGGCACCCTGCGCTGGGCGCACACCCAGGGCTTCGTGCGCCGAGACGACGACGGCCGCCCCCGCCGGATCATCGGCATCGTCAGGGAGGCCGGCCCCGAGCTCGCCGAGTCCGCCGCCCGCCGCGAGCTGGACGAGGAGCTGCGCCGCCGCACCAGCCTGGTCGACTCCACCACGGCGGCCCTGGCCCACGCCCGTACCGTCAAGGACGTCATCGAGGTCCTGAAGAACTCCGAGGGCCTGGCTCTGCTCGGCGCGACCAGCCTGGTCATGGG
This sequence comes from Streptomyces sp. NBC_00523, assembly GCF_036346615.1. Lineage (NCBI taxonomy): Bacteria > Bacillati > Actinomycetota > Actinomycetes > Kitasatosporales > Streptomycetaceae > Streptomyces > Streptomyces sp. NBC_00523. The sequence continues at coordinate 6,737,160 of NZ_CP107836.1, forward strand.
GCTCATCGAGGCCGGGCGCATCCACCTGGTGGCCGACGGGCCCGAGGGGTCGTTCGTGCCCGGCACCCGGTACACCCGGACGGACGAGCAGTACCCGATGAGCGAGGTCGTCCGCACGCTCGGCCCCCGCTTCATCGAGTCGGCCGAGGACTTCGCCGCGTCCTACCCCGTCCTGTGGCCGCACATCAGCCACCTCGGCATCACCTCCGCCGCCTACCTCCCGCTGATCGCCCAGGCCCGCCCCATCGGCGCGCTCGGCCTCCTCTACAGCGGCAAGGACGGCTTCACCGCCGACGAGCGGAACCTGCTCCTCGCCCTCGGCAGCTCCATCGCCCAGAGCCTCCAGCGCGCCATGCTCTACGAACAGGAGCACGACCTCGCCGAAGGGCTCCAGCAGGCCATGCTGCCGCGCCGGATCCCCGACGTGCCCGGCGCCCAGATCGCCGTGCGCTACCGCTCGGCCCGGCTCGGCCGGGACATCGGCGGCGACTGGTACGACGTCATCCCACTGCCCGGTGGCCGGGTCGGCGCCGTCATCGGGGACGTCCAGGGCCACGACACCCACGCGGCCGCCGTGATGGGCCAGCTCCGCATCGTGCTGCGCGCGTACGCCGCCGAGGGGCACAGTCCCGCCACGGTCATGGCGCGGGCCTCCGTCTTCCTGCACGAACTCGACACCGACCGCTTCGCGACCTGCACCTACGCCGAGGCCGACCTGACCACCGGCGTGGTCCAGCTGGTCCGGGCCGGGCACGTCGACCCGCTCGTCCGCGACGCCGACGGCGGCTGCCGCAGGGTGCCGTCCGAGGGCGGGCTGCCGCTCGGGCTCTCCGCCGAGTTCGGCCGGCTCGAATACCCGGTCGGCACGGTCGAGCTGGACCCCGGCCAGACCATGGTGCTGTTCACCGACGGGCTGGTGGAACTCCCGGGCGCCGATCTGGACGAGGGCACCCAGCGGCTCACCGCCCTCATCACCAACGGCCCGCAGGACCTCGGCCAGCTCGCCGACCGCCTCTGCGCCTCCGTGGACGAGCGCGGCGGCGAGGACGACGTGGCCCTGCTGCTCCTGCGCCGCAAGGCCGCCCAGGCCCCGCAGCCGGGCGGCCGGCTCCAGCAGCACGTGGGCCAGAACGACCCCGAGGCGCTCAGCTCGGCCCGCCACATGATCCGCGCGGCGGTCCGGGCCTGGGGCGCCAAGGACCGGGCCGACGAGGTCGAGCTGGCCGCCGACGAGCTGGTCACCAACGCCCTGATGCACACCGACGGCGGCGCGATCGTCACGATCCGGGTCCTCACCGGCCCTGAGCGGCGGCTCCGGGTCGACGTCGAGGACCGGTCGAGCGCACTGCCGCGCCGCCGGGAAGCCGGCGAGGCCGGGGTCTCCGGACGCGGCCTGCTGCTGGTCGACCAGCTCGCGGACGCCTGGGGCGTCGAATCCCGGGGCACCGGCAAATGCGTCTGGAGCGAATTCGTCGTTCCGCCACGGGAATGACCCGCCGACCGGTTCTCGCCCATCCGGCCGGGAAGTTGCACGCAATGGGAATGTAACTGAACGTAACGTGTCTGTACTTGACCGTGATGGACCACCGGAGATTGACTGCGACCTGGTCGGTCTCCCGTCTTCTACGACATGAGGACCCGTTGGGCACTGAGCTACTGGCACCCCTCGATCTCGCCTTCTGGCACCTCGAGTCCGCTGCCCACCCCATGCACCTCGGCGCGCTCGCCGTCTTCGCGCCGCCCCCCGGCGCCGCCCCCGGCCCCGACGCGCTCCTCGGTCTCCTCGGCGCGCGCGCCGCCGCGATTCCCCGGCTGCGCATGCGGGTACGCGACGTGCTGCTGCCTGTCGGCGGCGCCGCCTGGTCCACCGACCCGGAGTTCGACGTCCACCGTCACGTCCGGCGCGTCCGGCTGCCCGCCGAGGCGACGGAGCCCGGCGGCGCGGGCTTCATGCCGGCCGCGACCCGGCTCGCCGGGGAGCTGATGGAGCGGCCGCTCCGCCGGGGCCTCCCCCCCTGGGAGATGTACCTCATCGACGGACCGGACGGCGGCCCGTTCGCCGTGCTCGTCAAGCTCCACCACGCGCTCGCCGACGGGATGCGCGCGGTCACCATCGGGGCCGGGATCTTCGACGAGATCGCCTCCGCGACGACCCGCCCCCGCCCCTCCGCCCGGCCGCGTCCGGTGCCGCCCCGGTCCTGGATGCCGGGCCCGCGCCAGGTCGCCGGGTTCGCCCTCGGCCGGATCGAGGACCTGGGCCGCGCCTTCGGGGTCGGCGCCTCGCTGGTCCGGGCCGGCCGCCTCGATCCGCGCGGCGCACCGATGCTCCGGGCCGGCTCCAGCGGGACCCGGCGGCTCGCCACGGCCGACCTCGACCTCGACGCCGTGCGGCGCGTCCGCCGCGTGACCGGGGGCACCGGCAACGATGTGCTGCTCGCCGTCGTGGCGGGTGCGCTGCGGCGCTGGATGCTGGAGCGCGGCGAGACCCCGCCGCGCGACGACCCGCGCGCCCTGGTCCCGGTCTCCCGCCGCCGTCCGGGCGGCGCGACGGTTGCCACCGGCAACCGGCTCTCCGCCTACCTCCTGGACCTCCCCGTCTCGGAGCCGGACCCCCGGGAGCGGCTGCGCGCGGTACGCGAGGCGATGGACCGGAACAGGTCGGCGGGCCCGCTGCGGGGCGCCGGGGCGGTCGCGGTGCTGGCCGATCAGCTGCCGTCGCTGGCCCACCGTTTCGGCGCCCCGCTCGCCGGGAACGCGGCCCGGATGCTCTTCGACGTCCTGGTCACCAGCGTGCCCCTGCCGCGCTCGCGCCTCTCGCTGGCCGGCTGCCCGCTGAGCGCGCTGTACCCGATGGCACCGCTGGCCCGGGGCCAGTCGATGGCGGTCGCGCTGACGACGTACGGCTCGCGCGTCCACATCGGGATCGTGGGCGACGGCAAGGCGCTGCCCGGACTGGACGGTCTCGCGCGGTGCGCCGACGAGGAGCTTGAGGCGCTTCTCGCAGAGGTGATCACGGCATAGATCGGACAGGTCGCTTCCTGATCGCCGCAATTGGCGGTTGCAAGCGGGTTGACGCGCCCAAGTGATCCGATGAATATTCGCTGTGTGGCAGCGATCATCGGGGAGGGCGACGACAGGATGCGGCGCGGCAGGCTGGGTGGCAGCGCGGTCGAGATCACCGAACTCTCCTTCGGCGCGGCCGCCATCGGCAACCTCTTCAGCGAAGTGGAACCGGAACGGGCGGCGGCCGCCGTCGACGCTGCCTGGGACGCGGGCATCCGCTACTTCGACACCGCTCCGCACTACGGACTCGGCCTCTCCGAACGCCGCCTCGGGGAGGCCCTGCGCCACCGCCCCCGCGAGGCGTACACGCTCTCCACCAAGGTCGGCCGCGTCCTCGATCCGCTGCCCCCCGAGGAGACCGCCGCGTCCGACGGGCTCTCCGAGGGCTTCGCCGTACGCGCCACGCACCGCCGCCGCTGGGACTTCAGCGCGGCCGGCGTCCGCCGCAGCATCGAGGAAAGCCTCGACCGCCTGGGCCTCGACCGCATCGACGTCGTCTACCTCCACGACCCCGACGACCACGCGGAACCCGCCTTCCGCGAGGCGTATCCGGAACTCGAGAAGCTGCGCGCCGAAGGGGTCGTCGGGGCGATCGGCGCCGGGATGAACCAGACCGCGATGCTCACCCGCTTCGTCCGCGACACCGATGTGGACGTGGTCCTGTGCGCCGGCCGGTTCACCCTCCTCGACCAGTCGGCCCTCACCGACCTGCTGCCGACCGCCGCCGCGCGCGGCCGGAGCGTCGTCGTCGGCGGGGTCTTCAACTCCGGCCTCCTCGCCGACCCGCGCCCCGGCGCCACCTACGACTACGCCACCGCCCCGGCCGGTCTGCTGGACCGCGCCCTCCGGCTGAAGGGCGTCACCGAGGCCCACGGCGTACCGCTGCGCGCCGCCGCCCTGCACTATCCGCTCACCCACCCCGCCGTCGCCGGGGTCCTCGTCGGCACCCGCTCCCCGGACGAGGTGCGCGACGCCGCCGCACAGCTCGGCCGGGAGATCCCCGGCGCCCTCTGGGACGACCTGCGCGACCAGGGCCTGCTGCCCGGGAACGGACACTGACATGCGCATCGCCCTGCACACCAAGGTCCGCGCCGACCGCGTCGCCGAGTACGAGGCCGCGCACCGCGAGGTCCCGCCGGAGCTGACCCGGGCGATCCGGGCCGCTGGCGCGGGCTCCTGGACGATCTGGCGCAGCGGCACCGACCTCTTCCACCTCATCGAGTGCGACGACTACGCGCGCCTCCTCGCCGAGTTGGAGCAGCTGCCCGTCAACGTCACCTGGCAGGCCCGGATGGACGGCCTCCTCGACGTCGTCCACGACTACTCCGCCGAGGGCGCCGAGGCCGGGCTCCCCGTCGTCTGGGAGCTGTGAGATGGCGGCCGGGCCCCGTGTCGTGGACGCCCACCACCATGTGTGGGACCTCGCGGTCCGCGACCAGGACTGGATCACCGGCGAGGCGCTGGCCCCCCTCCGCCGCGACTTCACCCTCGAAGACCTGGAGCCCGAGGCGCGCGCGGCCGGGGTGAGCGCCACCGTCCTCGTCCAGACGGTCACCGTGGCCGGGGAGACGCCCGAGTTCCTGGCGCTGGCCGACCGCAGCAAGCTGGTCGCCGGGGTCGTCGGCTGGACCGACCTCACCGCCCCGGACATCGCCGACACCCTGGCCGCCCTGCGCGAACTCCCCGGGGGCGACCGGCTCGTCGGGCTGCGCCACCAGGTCCAGAGCGAACCGGACCCCGAGTGGCTGCTCCGGCCCGACGTGCTGCGCGGTCTGGCCGCCGTGGCCGACGCCGGGCTCGTCCACGACCTGGTTATCCTCCCGCACCAGCTGCCCGCCGCGACCCGGGCCGCCGCCGCGCTCCCGGGGCTCGTCCTCGTACTCGACCACGCGGGGAAGCCGCCCGTGGCCACCGGGCGCATCCGGCCCTGGGCCGACGACCTGCGGGCCTTCGCCGCCCTCCCCAACACCGTCTGCAAGCTCTCCGGACTCGTCACCGAAGCGGACTGGGACACCTGGACGCCGGACGGCCTGCGCCCGTACGCGGAGACCGTGATCGAGGCCTTCGGCCCCGGGCGGCTCATGTTCGGCTCCGACTGGCCGGTGTGCCGCCTCGCCGCCACGTACACCGAGGTCCTGGACACCGCCCGCGCCCTGATCCAGGACCTGAGCGAGGACGAGCGGGCCGCCGTGCTCGCCACCACCGCCGAACGCGTGTACGGCCTTCGGTAGGCGTCCCGGGCGCGGCTGCGGCAGGCTGGGACCATGCCCGAACTGCCGGAAGTCGAAGCCCTGCGGCTCTTCCTGGACGACCATCTCGTCGGCAAGGAGATCGACCGCGTCCTGCCGCTCGCGATCAGCGTCCTCAAGACGTACGACCCGCCGCTCACCGCCCTGCACGGGGGCACGGTCACCGAGGTGCGTCGGCACGGCAAGTTCCTCGACATCGGCGTCGGCCCGCTCCACCTCGTCACCCACCTCGCCCGGGCCGGCTGGCTCCGCTGGAACGACGCCTTCCCGGCGGCCCCGCCGCGCCCCGGCAAGGGCCCGCTGGCGCTGCGTACCGTCCTCACCGGCGGCGACGGCTTCGACCTCACCGAGGCCGGCACCACCAAACGCCTCGCTGTCCACCTCGTGCACGACCCGGCCGAGGTCCCCGGGATCGCCCGCCTCGGGCCCGATCCGCTCGGCCCGGAATTCGACCGGGACGCGTTCGCCGCACTGCTCGACGGGGAACGCCGCCAGATCAAGGGCGCCCTGCGCGACCAGTCGCTCATCGCCGGTATCGGCAACGCGTACAGCGACGAGATCCTGCACGTCGCGAAGATGTCGCCGTTCAAGCTCACCGCGCACCTCACCGACGACGAGATCACCCGGCTCCACGAGGCGATGCGCACCACCCTGGAGGACGCCGTCGCCCGGTCCGGCGGCGTCGAGGCCGGACGCCTCAAGGCCGAGAAGAAGAGCGCGATGCGCGTCCACGGACGCACCGGCCAGGCGTGCCCGGTCTGCGGGGACACCATCCGCGAGGTCTCCTTCAGCGACTCCTCGCTCCAGTACTGCCCGACCTGCCAGACGGGCGGCAAACCGCTCGCGGACCGCCGCCTGTCCCGGCTGCTCAAGTAGGGGCGCGATGCGCGGGCACGCCCTACACTCCGGCCTCATGCTCCGCGTACTCGCCGTCGACGACGAAGAACCCGCCCTGGAGGAACTGCTCTACCTCCTGCGCGCCGACCCCCGCATCCGCAGCGCGGAGGGGGCCACCGGGGCCACCGAGGCGCTGCGCCGCATCGGGAGCGCCGTCGACGCGGGGCCCGACGACCCGACCGCCATCGACGTGGTCTTCCTCGACATCCACATGGCCGGTCTCACCGGGCTCGACGTCGCCCAGCTCCTCGCCGGTTTCGCCGCGCCGCCGCTCATCGTCTTCGTCACCGCCCACGAGGGCTTCGCCGTGCACGCCTTCGACCTCAAGGCCGTCGACTACGTCCTCAAACCGGTCCGCCGCGAGCGCCTCGCCGAGGCCGTACGACGCGTCGCCGAGCAGGTCCAGGACCGTTCGGCCCCCGCCGTCCACGACACCGCGCAGGACCAGATAGCCGTCGAACTGGGCGGCGTCATCCGCTTCGTCCCGATCGATGACATCACCTACGCCGAGGCCCAGGGCGACTACGCCCGGCTGCACACCGCCCACGGCAGCCACCTGGTCCGCGTCCCCCTCACCACCCTGGAGGAGCGCTGGCGCACCCGCGGCTTCGTCCGCATCCACCGCCGCCACCTCGTGGCCCTCGGCCGGATCGACGAACTGCGCCTGGACGCCGGCAGCATGAGCGTCCGCATCGGCACCGCGGAACTGGCCGTCAGCCGCCGCCACACCCGCGCCCTGCGCGACCTGCTGATGAGGCGGACCGGCCGCTGACCAGCGGCTACCGGCCTCCGAACCCCTTCCCAGCGGGGCCGGGTGCCGCCTACACTCCGGCCCCATGTCCGCAGAGCCCACACCCCGGCGCGAAGTGGTGACGGGGGAGCCCCGGCGGGTGCGCCCGCTGCCCCGCTACCGCACCCAGTCGGAGATCGAAGAGCAGACCGCGCTCGGCGGCGCCTACGTCCGCTCGCTGATGCGGGGACAGTTGCGGGCCGGACTCACCGCCTTCGCCGTCCTCGCCGCCGTCGTGGGCACCCTGCCCCTCGTCTTCGAGGCCCTGCACAGCTCCGCCGTCGTCTGGGCGGTCCTGGGCTTCGCCGCCTACCCGCCGCTCACCCTGCTCGCCTGGTGGTACGTGCGCCGTGCCGAGCGCAACGAGAGCGACTTCGCCCGGCTCGTGGAAGGCCGCTCCGCCCCGTGAGCCGTACGTACGCGGTGGCGGCCGTCGCCGTCGTCGTCCTGGCCACCGTCCTCGTCGGCGGCTTCGGGCTGCGGATCTCCCGCACCACCTCCGACTTCTACGTGGCCTCGCGCACCGTGCGCCCCCGGCTCAACGCGGCCGCCATCAGCGGTGAATACCTCTCCGCCGCCTCCTTCCTCGGCATCGCGGGCCTGGTCCTCGTCCACGGTCCCGACATGCTCTGGTACCCGGTCGGCTACACCGCCGGCTATCTCGTCCTGCTGGTCTTCGTCGCCGCCCCGCTGCGCCGCTCGGGGGCGTACACCCTGCCCGACTTCGCCGAAGGGAGACTGGAATCCCGGCAGGTACGCAGACTCGTCAGCGTCCTCGTCGTCGGCGCCGGCTGGCTCTACCTGGTGCCCCAGCTCCAGGGCGCCGGACTCACCCTCAAGATCCTCACCGGGGCGCCCGGCTGGCTCGGCGACGTGCTCGTCGCCTCCGTCGTCGTGCTCGCCGTCGCCGCCGGGGGCATGCGCTCGATCACCTTCGTCCAGGTCTTCCAGTACTGGCTGAAGCTGACCGCGCTCCTCGTCCCCGCGATCTTCCTGGTGCTGGCCTGGCAGGGCGACGGACAGCCCCGCATCACCTTCGACGCACACCTCTCCGCGTTCCGCGCCGACCACCCGCTGTACGCGACCTACGGCCTCATCGTCGCCACCTTCCTCGGCACCATGGGCCTCCCGCACGTCGTCGTCCGCTTCTACACCAGCCCCAACGGTCGCGACGCCCGCCGCACCACCGTCGCCGTCCTCGCCCTCATCGGCGTCTTCTACCTCCTGCCGCCCGTCTACGGCGCGCTGGGCCGCCTGTACGCCCCCGAGCTGATCCACGGCGGTGACGCGGACGCCGCCGTGCTCCTGCTGCCCGGCCGCGTCATCGGCGGACTCGGCGGCGATCTGCTCGGGGCGCTCGTCGCGGGCGGCGCGTTCGCCGCGTTCCTCTCCACCGCGTCCGGGCTCACCATGGCCGTCGCCGGGGTCATCACCCAGGACGTGCTGCCCTCGCGCGGGGTGCGGCACTTCCGGCTGGCCACCGTCCTCGCCATCTCCGTGCCGCTGGCCGGCTCGCTGATGGTCAGCCGGGTCCCCGTCGCCGACTCCGTGGGCATGGCCTTCGCCGTCTCCGCGTCCTCCTTCTGCCCGCTGCTCGTCCTCGGCATCTGGTGGCGCCGGCTCACCCCGCCCGGGGCGGTGGCCGGGCTCCTGCTCGGCGGCGGATCCGCGCTGCTCTCCGTCGCCATCACGGTCAGCGGCGCGGTCCGCCCGCCCGGCTGGCCGCACGCCCTGCTCGCCTGGCCCGCCGTCTGGTCCGTGCCCGTCGGCTTCCTCGCCATGATCCTGGTCTCGCTCGCCACGCCGAGCCGGATACCGCCCGGCACCAACGCCGCCATGACCCGCTTCCACCTGCCCGAAGCGCTCACCACCGGGAGGCACCGGTGACCGGGGCCGGATACGCCGTCATCGTCGTGCTCGCCCTCCTGCTGTTCGGCGGGGGCCTCCTGCTCGGCCGCCGCACCGCCCGGCCGCTGCGCACCAGCGACGTCGGCACGCCCGTCGAGCACGCCACCTTCGAGACCCTGCACACCGCGTCCCTGGCCGCGCCCCCGCTCCGCGCCGGGCTCACCGAGGACAGCGCCCGCCGGTCGGCGCGCCGGCTGCGCTCGCTGCTCGGCACCGAAGCGCTGTGCCTCACCGACCGCGACGGGGTCCTCGTCTGGGACGGCGAGGGCGACCACCACGGCCGGGACGTCATGGAGCAGGTCGCGGGCGTCCTGGAGACCGGCCGCGACACCGCCTTCCGCAGCGACTGCGACGACCTGGACTGCCCGCTGAAGTGGGCCGTCGCCGTGCCGCTGACCGTCGACCACCGCGTCCTCGGCACCCTCGTCGCCTACGCCCCGCGCGAGTCGGCCGTCCTGGCCCGGGCGGCGGGCGAGGTCGCCCGCTGGGTCTGCGTCCAGCTGGAACTGGCCGAGCTCGACCGCTCCCGCACCCAGCTCATCGAGGCCGAGATCAGGGCCCTGCGCGCCCAGATCTCCCCGCACTTCATCTTCAACTCCCTGGCCGCCATCGCGTCCTTCGTCCGCACCGACCCGGAGCAGGCCCGCGAACTACTCCTCGAATTCGCGGACTTCACGCGCTACTCGTTCCGCAGCCACGGCGACTTCACGACCCTCGCGGACGAGCTGCACTCCATCGACCAGTACCTCGCCCTGGTCCGGGCCCGCTTCGGCGAACGGCTCTCCGTCACCCTCCAGGTCGCCCCCGAGGTCCTGCCCGTCGCCCTGCCCTTCCTCTGCCTCCAGCCGCTCGTGGAGAACGCCGTCAAACACGGCCTCGAAGGCGCCGTCACGTCCAGCCGCATCACCATCAGCGCCCTGGACGCCGGCTCCGAGGCCGAGGTCGTCATCGAGGACGACGGCACCGGCATGGACCCCCAGCGGCTGCGCCACATCCTGCGCGGCGAGGGCGGAAGATCCACCGGCATCGGCCTGCTCAACGTGGACGAACGGCTCCGCCAGGTGTACGGGGACGAGTACGGGCTCGTCATCGAGACGGGCATCGGGGCCGGGATGCGGATCACCGTACGGCTGCCGAAGTACCGGGCCGGGGTCCACGGGTCCTGAGTGGCGCGCCGTGGTGCGGTCGCCCCGCCCTAGTTGTATTGCCCTGTGAGGTTGGGGACGCGGCTGGCGGGTGGCTTGCCTGCGAGCGCGGTGTGTCCGCGGTGGTGATTGTAGGTGTGCAGCCAGCCGGGGAACGCGTCGCGTCGTTCCTGCTCTGATTGGTAGGGGCGGGCGTAGGCCCACTCGTCGAGCAGGGTGCGGTTGAGGCGTTCGACCTTGCCGTTGGTCTGCGGCCGGTAGGGGCGGGTTCGCTTGTGGGTGATCCCGGCCGCTGCCAGGGTGTCGCGCCAGGTGTGGGACTTGTAGCAGGAGCCGTTGTCGGTCAGGACGCGTTCGACGGTGATGCCTGCGCTGGTGAAGTAGGCGTGGGCCCGCTGCCAGAAGGCGGTGGCGGTCTCCTTCTTCTCGTTGGTGTGGATCTCGCTGTAGGCGAGGCGGGAGTGGTCGTCGACGGCGGTGTGGATGTAGCTGTAGCCGGCGCTCTTGCGGGTCTTGCGGCCGGCCTGGCGGCCCAGCACCTTGTGGCCGCCGCCGTCGGGGATGTTGCCGAGCTTCTTGATGTCCACGTGCACCAGTTCGCCGGGCTTCTCGCGTTCGTAGCGGCGTATGTTCCGGCCGGTCGCACGGTCCAGATGGGTTAGACGGGCGAGCCCGAACCGGGTGAGGACCCGGTGCACGGTCGAGGGCACCAGTCGCAGGTGGTGGGCGATGCGGGCCGGGCCCCAGCGCCGTAGGACACGAACTTTGATGATGCGCCGCTCGGTGCGGGTCGGGGTCCGCCCGGGACTGTGACGAGGACGCGAGGAGCGGTCGGTCATGCCCGCTTCACCGAGGTGCCGGTAGCGGCCGGCCCAGCGCTGGGCTGTGGTTGGTGAGACCTGGAAGCGTTCGGCGGCTCGGCGCAGCGGCCAGCCCTCCTCGACCACACAGCGGGCCAGGCGCAGGCGTCCAGTCTCGGTCAGGGGTGCATTACGGTGGGGCACGAGGGCCTTTCGGTCAGGTGTTGACATCGCAATCCACACCGAACCGGAAGGCCCTCACCTGCTTCAAGATCCCTCAGCCGAGACCTGGCTCACCCGTCCACAACCTCCCAGGACAGAACACCTAGTACAGGTGCACCGCGAGGTGCCCCAGCGGCAGGCCCAGCTGCCAGGCCGGGGTCCACACCTGCGCCTCCTCCTCCGGGGCCTGTGCCGCGCCCTCCACCGGCTCCCAGGGCGGCAGCGGGCCGATGGCCTCCAGATCGGCGGCCAGCAGCTCGGTCTCCTCCAGCCACCGCCAGGCCGACCGGGCCAGCGCCAGATCCGCTTCGGTGCCGCCCGCCACCGGGGCGGCCAGCCGGGTGCGCACCCAGTGGCGCCACGGAGTCCCGGACGCGGTGAGCAGCCGCAGCTCGTCCACCCGCGCGGCCGGCAGCGCCCCGGCCACCGCACCGTCCAGCAGGAAGATGGTCAGCGCCAGCGCGTCCCGCCCCGCCCGGAACTCCAGCGTCGCCGGCTCCATCAGGTCGCCGGTGCGCAGCAGTTCGTCGGCCAGGTACTCCGCGTACATCCAGGCCATCGGGACCGGCAGCTCGCCCGCGCCGGACCCCTCATGACGTTCCGGAGGCATCCCGTATCGCCCCATTCCCTCGGTTTCGGGCCCGTACGGCCGGCGGGCCGCCCGGCCGGTCGCCCACGCAGCATTGAACCGGGGGAGCGCGCCCCGCGTGGCCGGAAATGCAGGATCCGCCGTACCGGATGCGTCACAGGCACGAGCTGCCGACGACCGTCCGTCCCTGCGAAGGGCGGCGCGTGTAGCCGGGGAGGTTACGGGAGAGCAGCCGCAGCGCGTAATGCGAACGCGACTTGACCGTGCCCGCCGGTATCCCGAGCACCTCGGCCGTCTCGCCCACGCTCAGCCCGCGGAAGTAGATCTGCACCAGCACCGACCGGTGCTCCGGGCTCAGGGCGCGGACCGCCTCGCGCACATCGAGCGCCGCGACCGCGGACTCCGCCGTGTCGGCCCCCGCCGGCGCGCACTCCAGACCGGCGTCACTGACCTCGGCCGGCCGGGCCAGCCGGGAGCGCCGGGCGTCGATCGCCAGTCGGCGGGCCACCGTGAAGAGCCAGGGCCGCATCGACTCGTACGGTCCGTCGAACGCCTCCGGGTGCTGCCAGGCCCGCACCAGCGTCTCCTGGAGCAGGTCCTCGGCCCGCTGCCGGTCACCGAAGGTCAGCCCGAGCAGGAAGTGGAACAGGGCGGGGCCGTGGTCACGCTGGAGTTCCGCGAGCGCCCGCTCATCGGTCTTCGTCGTGGTCATGGTGAACGCCCTTCCCGCCAAGGTCCGCCTCGTTGCCGACCTGGCGTATACGAGCGCATTCAGGCCACGGGGAACAGGACAAACGCCGCCCCGTGCGACGAGCGGTCGCTCAGAGCGGCGAATGGTGCGGTGAACGGTCGGGCGGCACCCCGGGCGGGGCTCACGGCACCACGGACGGGCGTGACTACGGCACCACGGTGACCGGCCAGCGGCCCGCCTTGACCAGGCGTACGGCCACCGAACCGATGAAGCGGTGCCCCGCCGACTCCGAGGCCCCCACCACCACGGCGTCCGCCTTGAGTTCGTCGGCGGCGGTCACCAGACCGTTGTACGGGTCGCCCCGGAAGGTGTGGAACTCCCAGCGGACATCCCATATGTCCTTCATCCGGGCCGTCGACTGCCGGATCTCCTCCACCAGCCCCTCGGCCACCTCGGCGGTCGCGTCGCCGACCGGAGCCCCGAGCGCCGCGCCCGCCGCCAGCACCGGCTGGACGTACACCAGCGCCAGCATGGCCCGCTGCCGGCGCGCGAGCCCGGCCGCGTAGGCCGCCGCGCGCATGGACGACTCGGAACCGTCGAGGCCCGCGACGATCACCTTCGGTCCGTCTGTGCCACGTTCGAACTGGTGGGAGTGCTGATCTGTCACGGCAGTGAGGCTATCGGCTCGCCCCGGGGCTTCGGGCCCGGGCTCCCGGCGACCGCGCCCCGCTCACCTCGGCCGTCGGGGCTTTCCCGCCATCCGGGTGCAAAAACCCCGGCGGCCGGTGTCGCTGAGACGGGCCGCGGGACGGGCGTGCGAGCAGTGGGGGATGAAGAGTGAGCACAGGCTGCCCTCGCGGAGAACGGTCCTGCGACTGGCCGCAGGGCTGGGAACCGCCACCGCCGTGGCGCTCGTCGCCACGGACCCCGTCACCTCCCCGCCCCGGTCGGCGGCCCCCGTCACGGGGGCGGCGGGAGCCCCGGCCGCCGTCTTCCGCGGTGGGCCGCTCGCCTACCGGCTGCGGCCCATGACCGGACAGGCACCGCCCCGCTACCGCCCCGCCGCACCACCGGTCCGCACCCGGCCGTTCGAGCAGCTGCCCGACATCGGGAACGCCATGGTGCTGTCCTTCGACGACGGCCCCGACCCGCTGTACACCCCGCACATCCTGGACACGCTGCGCGCGCACGACGTACGGGCGATGTTCTTCCTGTGCGGGGAGATGGCGAACGACAACCGCGACCTGGTCCGCCGGATCTCCGACGAGGGGCACACCGTGGGCAACCACTCGTGGACGCACCCCCTGGTCACCAAGCTCTCCCGGGCCGGGGTCACCGACGAGCTGGGGCGTACCAGCGAGGTCATCGAGAAGATCACCGGCGAGGCGCCGCTCTGGTACCGGGCGCCCTACGGTGCCTGGAACCGCAACTCCTTCGAGATCGGCGCCGCCCTGGGCATGGAACCGATGGCCTGGACCGTGGACACCCTCGACTGGACCGTGCCCGGCACCGGCACCATCGTCCGCCGGGTCAGACAGGGCGCCGGTGCCGGGGTCGTGGTGCTCTCGCACGACGCGGGCGGAAACCGCTCGCAGAGCGTGGCGGCGCTCCGCCGGTATCTGCCGGAGCTGCTGGACGACGGATACCGGCTCACGGTGCCGCAACGCCGCTGACGGGCGACGGTCAGCGGGTCTCCACCAGGCGGGCGAAGACCACCACGTTGCCGTCGTAGCCGTTGGCCTTGGTGTAGCCGCCGCCGCAGGTGATGACCCGCAGCTCCGGCTGCCCGGTGTCGCCGTACACCCGGGCGCCGGGGAAGTCGTTCTTGGCGAAGACCTCGACGCCGTACACCTCGAAGACCGCCACCCGGTCGTCGCTGCGGTCGATCTCGATGTGGTCCCCCTTCTTCAGCGAGCCGAGCCCGTAGAAGACGGCGGGCCCCGCCTTGTTGTCGACGTGGCCGACGATGACGGAGGTGCCGGCCTGACCGGGGGAGACGCCGTTCTGGTACCAGCCCGCCAGGTTGGGGTCCTCCGGCGGCGGCGTCTCGATCCAGCCGTCCGGGTCGAGACTCACGTCGATGACCGGTGCGTCGACCTGGATGTCGGGGATCGCCACGCGGGTGACCGGGGCGTACGGGAGCGGCTTGACGACCGGGCCCGCGGCGGGTGCGGCGGGGGCGTTGTTCTGGTGGCCCACGGAGGCGGCTGCGACCGGCTGCGGGGGGCCGGGGGAGAGGTCGGCCCCGTTGCGCATGAGTGCCAGACCGGAGAGCATCGCCAGGGCGAGCGCGCCCCACGGCGAGTGTCGGATCCGTTCCGGTCGCCAGTTGTCCCGGCCCATGGTTCTCCCTTCGTCGCGACGAGCAGAACGCTAGGCGCGGTGCCACCGGGCGGCGATCAGAGAAGGGCGAACGGGTGGCGGCCCGCCACCCGGATGCTTATCGGAGTAGCGCGCGGATAAAACTTCTGACGGCCCGTGACCTGGGCATCCGTCAGCTTCCGGAGTGTTCGCACGGCGTGTCGGATCACCGGTCCGGAGCAGCGCCGAAATGCGGCCGATCAAGGTTCTGGTGAGGGTTCGTCATGGGAGGCGTTCTCGTCGATCCATCCCGGTGCACAGAGCCCCGGGGCGCTTCCCGGTGGAGGTTGGAACGATGCGTGCTACACGCGCTCTGGTGGTCGCGGCGGCCGCCGTCGCCGCCCTCGGGGCCGGCGCCCCGATGGCGACCGCCGGCGGAGATGTCGGGAACAACCAGAACAACAACCAGAACAACAATCAGAACAACGGCAACAACCAGAACGACTGGAACGACCCGGGCGGCTGGAACAACGGCAACAACAACGGGAACGGCAACAACAACGGCAACGGCAACAACAACGGGAACGGCAACAACAACGGCAACGGGAACAACAACGGCAACGGCAACGGGCGCAACAACGGCCCGAACAACGTGACCGTCGACCCCGAGCGCGTGCACCAGGGCGCGGCCATGCAGGTCAGCGCCGAGGGCTGCGGCCGGGGCGGCAGCGTCTCGTCCAACGCCTTCCGCACCACCCGGCTCTCGGCCGGCCGGGTCGGCCACGCCCGGGTCCGCATCTTCGACGACGCGACCCCCGGCACGTACAACCTGACGGTCCGGTGCGACGGCACCGACCGGACGGCGGGTCACCGCTTCACCGTGCTCGACAGCCGGGGCGCCCAGGGCGGGCTCGGCGGCTCGATGGCGGCGACCCCGGCGGAGATGGGCGTCGGCGCCGGTCTCGTCGCCTCGGCGGCCCTCGGCGGAGGCGTGTACATCATGCGCCGCCGGAGGACGGGTCATGGGACGGCCTGACCGTCAGGACGCCCCCGCCGGACCGATAACGAAGTCGCCCCGAGTCCTCAGTCAGGACCCGGGGCGACTCTCGTTTCCCATCCGCTCGTACCGGTCAGTGCGAGCGGCTCTCCCTGCGGCGGCGTACGAAGAACACGACACCGGCCCCGGCGGCCACGGCGAGCGCGGTGCCCGCCACGATCTCACCGGAGTTCACGCTGTCGATGCTGCCGCCCAGACCGCCCTGCACACCGGCCGGCGAGGCCGTGGCCGCCGCCGTGCTGGTCGAACTCGTGGTGGGCGTGCCCGTGGCCGCGCTGACGGTGAGGTTCACCTTGGCCGTGGAGCTGGGCGAGGTGTTGCAGATGAACGTCACCTCGTAGGCGGCGCCCGGCTTGGCATCCCAGTCCACGGTGGCCTGGGCGCTGCCGTTCACCGGGATGGTGACGGTGTCGAACACCCCCGAGGACGCCGTGGCCGTCGTGGAGCAACCCCGGGCCGCCAGGGTGACCTTGCCCCCGGGCGCGACCACCGACGGCGTCACGGTGTACCCGTTCCCGCCGCCCGACGGACCGCCCGCGGTCGCCGCGTACGCGGACACGGCCGGGCCGGTCAGGGCGAGTGCGGCGGCGCCGAGCAGAGCGACGGGGGCGACACGTATTGCGCGCATGGTGAATCCTCCGGGTCCCCGAGGAGCAGCTGCGGAACGGATTTCCACAAAGTGTCAGAAATGCACCTCGAATGCCGCCCACGCTAGAAGTGGTGCATTTCGCCCGCGATCGGGGTCCGGCGAATGGGGCACCGCTGTCCCCCGGGCGGCGCACCGGCCCCGGCTACCCGTCCGCCGCCCCCGGGAAGAGGTCGAGGAAGGGGGCGGCGGTGGCCGAGAAGCCCCGTCCGAACGGTGCGTCGAAGTCCCAGATCAGGAAGAGGAGGAAGGCGATCAGCACACTGAAGAGCCCCGCGAGCAGGAGTTCCCGGAAGGTCCGGCGGATCTGCAGGGTGAAGATCAGTCCCACGGTCACCAGGGCGCCGATGACCAGCCCGAACCACACCACCCCCGGCATGGTCGCGCCGGCACTCTGCCCCCGTGCGCTCCGGGCGTCGTCGGCGGCGGCCACCTGGTCGACCAGCGGCTGGTACGCCTGCCCCTCGTGGTCCGTCTTCGGCCGGTAGTCCGTGACGTCGTCGCGCACCCGGTCCAGCAGTTCGGCACCGCGGTCGCCGAGCGTCCCGTGCTTCGTCATGGTCTGCCACTCGTCGTGCACCACGTAGCTCACGTACGCGTCCACATCGGCCCGGATGCGGGTGCGCACCTCCTGCGGATAGACGGCGGAGCGTTCGCTCACCTCGTGCAGGGCCTGGGCCTCCTGGCGTACGTACTCCTGCGCGGCGCCCCGGCCCTCCCAGACGCCTGCGATGGCGAGGCCCAGCACGATCGCGTAGATCACTCCGATCATCATCGTCATGTACTCGATGACGTCGGGGGTTTCGGACGGGTCGTCGTCCTCCGGGAGTCTGCGGTTGCTGAGGACGGCGATGGTCAGGACGACGGCGGTGGCCGCGACCATGGCGAGCGTGAGGACGAGCCATTCCGACATGGGCGTCTCCGGGATTCATCGGGAACGGGGGCGCAGCACGGCGACGGCGAACACCGCGGGGGCCGTGACCATCAAGCTGAGCGTGACCAGGGAGGTGTGACGCTGCGGCGGCTTCCGCACCGGTTTGCGGTAGGCGGGGAGGGCGACGTGGACGGAAGGCGAGGGCCGTACGGACGGCGAAGGGCTCGGCTTGGGCTTGGGCTTCGGCTCGGGCTTCGGGGCCGGCGGCGGGGGAGGGGGCGGAGGTGGTGGCGGCGGTGCCGGTACGGGCTCGGGCGCCGGGGGCGGCGGAGGAGGTGGTGGCGGTGGTGGTGGTGCCGGTTTCGGGGGTGGCGGGGGCGGCGGCTTCGGTTTCGGCGGGGGCGGCGGTGTGGGCTCCGGCACCGGGCCGGCGAAACAGCTGCCGTCGCCGCTGACGGCCACGGCCGTGCCGCCGTCGCCGTCCCCGATGGACGCGTACGCGCAGCTGTCCGCGGCCGCTGGGGTGGGGGCGGTCAGCAGCCAGGTGAGCGCGAGCGCCGCGGCCAGCCGCCAGAAGAGTGATCCGTACACGACCGGGAGCATGTTCCGGGCCGTGCGGCGGCACGCCGGACCCCCTGCGGATTCGCCTGATGGAGGGGACCTGGGGCGCGCGGGGTTTGGCGCCGGTGAAATGGAACAGGGGCCTGCCGGACCCCGGTCTCCGGAAATGGCCGATTGTCGACCCTCTCCGCGGGAATGCCGCCAAAGGCCGTGTCACCGGCCCGGCGCATTCCCGGGCTTGGGGTCGCGACGGGGAGGCGCGCGCCGGTCCGCCGGTCCCCGGGCGCCCCCCTCGCGCCCCGAGCGCTTCCGGCCCCCGAACGCCAACGTCCAAGGCGCTCAAGGGACATGGTGCCCGGCCTTCGCCGACTCCGACTTCACTGACGTGCCAAAGTAGTCCGGGAGTGAACTATTTGATACCTCTCGTTCGGCGAATGTGACGGGCAGCGACGAGTCGGTTGCACATGCCATGAGAGTGTGACCAATAACGGACGGCTAATTTCCGTTTCCGCTCGCTCTCTTGGCGGTCGATCAGTAGCCTCTGGTCCACACTGACCATGGACATGGCCGGATCGCCGTGGCGACTTGTTGGAGACATCGATGGAGCGTCCCGCCTGGGCACCGCAAGGCATAGACATTTCGGTGCCGAGCGTGTCCCGAATGTATGACTTCTATCTGGGCGGCTCGCACAATTTCGAGGTGGACCGGGAAGCGGCCCGGAAGGCCATGGAGTTCATGCCGGGACTTCCCAAGGCGATGCAGGCGAACCGGGCGTTTATGCGGCGGGCGGTGCGCTACGCGCTGAGCGAGGGCGTCACCCAGTTCCTCGACATCGGTTCCGGGATACCCACCTTCGGCAATGTCCACGAGGTCGCCCAGGCGATCGATCCGGCCGCCAGGGTCGCCTACGTCGACCACGACCCGGTCGCCGTCGCGCACAGCCAGGCCGTCCTCGATGGCAATACCGGCGCCACGATCTCCTCGGCCGACCTGCGCCGCCCCCAGGAGATCCGGGACAGCCCCGAGGTCGCCAAGCTCCTGGACTTCGACCGCCCCGTGGCGCTGCTGCTCGTGGCCGTCCTCCACTTCATCGAGGACGCCGACGACCCGCGGGCCGCCGTCGCCGCACTCCGCGACATGCTGGCGCCCGGCAGCCTCCTGGTCGTCACCCACGCCGCGTACGAGGGCATTCCGCTGCCCCGCGAGGAGGCGGGCGGCACGGTCGGCGTGTACCGGAACATCCGCAACCCGCTGGTCATGCGCACCCGCGAGGAGGTCGCCCACTTCTTCGACGGCTTCGAGCTGGTCGAGCCCGGCCTCGTCGCGATGCCGGAATGGCGCCCCGAGAACGCCGCGGCCCCCGAGAACGAGGACCCATACGCCTTCTCGGGCATCGCGGGAGTGGGACGCAAGGCGTGAGCATTCCCGCCCAGCCGTCCGGATCCCCGGAGGCGGCACCCGACGGCCCCGAGGACCGGCTCCGGAGGTTCGCCACCATCTGGAGCCGCGCCATCTTCCCGTCGACGGCCACCTCCCTGACCCGGCCCGAGTTCGAGCAGCACCTGCTGCCGCTGGCCCGTGCGCTCAGCGAGACCCTGCACGCCCGCCCGTTCGACCCGGCCGCGGCCACCGAGGTGGGCGGCGCACTCGTCGCCGCCCACTGCACCGACCCCGACGCGCTCAGCTCCACGCTCGGCGTCGTGGACTCGTACCTGGTGCTCTACTGCGGCAGCAACGGACCGGTGGACCTCACCACCGAGGACAGCCGGTCCCGCTGCGCCCGCATCCAGCACGCGGTGGCCGCCGGCTTCACCCAGGCCCTGCGCGAACGGACGCTGGCCGAGCAGGAGGCCATCGCCCGCTCGGCGCTCGCCGCCCGCTCCCACGCCGAACAGGCCCTGCACGCCACCGAGGCACGCTTCCGCGCCGTCTTCAAGGACGCGGCCATCGGCATCGGGATCGCCGACCTCGACGGCAACGTGCTGGAGGTCAACGACACCCTCACCCGGATGTTCGGCGGCCTGGAGAACCACGTCCTGAGCCACCGGGTCAACGAGTGGGTCCACCCCGAGGACTCCCCGCAGGTCTGGAAGTACTACAACGAGCTGGTACGCGGCGAACGCGAGCACTACCGGGTCGAGAAGCCGTACTACCGCAACGACGGCACCGTGCTGTGGACCAACCTGACGGTGTCGCTGCTCCGCGACTCCGAGGGCCGGCCCGAATACCAGCTGGCGCTGCTGGAGGACACCACCGAGCGCCGCCTGCTCAACCTCCGCCTCCGCTACGAGGCGACGCACGACGCGCTCACCGGCCTGCCCAACCGCACGCTCTTCTTCGAGCGCTTGGAGAAAGCGCTCTCAGCGGGCGACGGCAGCCGTTTCGGCCTCTGCTACCTGGACCTGGACGGCTTCAAGGCGATCAACGACAGCCTGGGCCACGCCGCGGGGGACCGGCTGCTCGTGGAGGTCGCGGACCGCCTCCAGAGCTGCGCGACCGCCTCAGGCGAGATGGTCGCCAGGCTCGGCGGCGACGAGTTCGTGGCGCTCACGACGAGCTTCGACAGCCCGGCCGAGGTGGACGAACTCGCCTGCCGCATCCTCAGCGTCCTCTCCACGCCCATCCGGCTGGACGGACGCGAGCTGACGGTGCGCGGCTCGATCGGGGTCGTGGAGGGCCCCGCCGGGGAACGCAGCGCCGCCGAGGTGCTGCGCAGCGCCGACATCACCATGTACCGGGCCAAGTCCGCGGGCGGCAACCGCTTCGAGCTGGCCGACGCGGAGGCGGACGCCCGGGCCATCACCCGGCACGGCCTGACCACCGCCCTGCCGGCCGCCCTGGAACGCGGCGAGTTCTTCATCGAGTACCAGCCGCTGGTGCACCTCGGCGACGGTACGGTGCACGGAGCCGAGGCCCTGGTGCGCTGGTGCCATCCGCAGCACGGGGTGCTGGGGCCCGACCGGTTCATCGCGCTGGCCGAGCACACCGGGCTCATCGTGCCGCTCGGCCGCTGGGTCCTGGAGGAATCGGTCCGGCAGGCCAACTTCTGGCAGGAGCGGCACACCGACGGCGGTCCGCTGCGGATCAACGTCAACCTCTCACCGGCCCAGCTGCACCACCCGCAGCTGGTCGCGGAGACCGTCGAGGTCCTGGAGCGCTCCGGGCTCGAAGCGGGCGCGCTCTGCCTGGAGGTCACCGAGTCGGCGCTCATCGGGGCCGACGAGGACGTGCTGAAGCCGCTGCGCCAGCTCGCCGAGATGGGCGTCGACATCGCGCTGGACGACTTCGGCACCGGCTACTCCAACCTCGCGAACCTGCGCAGGCTCCCGGTGAGCGTGCTGAAGCTCGACCGGTCCTTCACTCAGGGGATGCAGCACCATCCGGCGGACCCGGTCGACCTGAAGATCGTGGAGGGGATCGTGTCGCTCGCGCACAGCCTCGACCTGGCGGTCACCGTGGAGGGCGTGGAGACGGGCGCCCAGGCCGAGCAGCTGAGGCAGCTGGGCTGCGACACGGCCCAGGGCTGGTACTACGCCCGCCCTGGCGCCCCGGACCGCATTCACTCGCTGCTGCTGGCCGACGCGGTGTGAGCCGGGCGGGCTCGGGGGCCCCTCCGGGCGTACGACGGGACTTCCCGGATACGCCTCAGGGGCTCGCCGCGCCCGCCCGACCCCTGGGCCTGTCTGACCGTTCCCGTCTGCCGGGCGGACGACGGGAACGGTCAGACAGGCCCCAGCAGGACCCGCTGGAGCTCGCGGGCCGCGCGCGGCGGGGCCACGTCGCTGCGGTGCGCCAGCGCGATGGTGCGGCGCAGCCCGGGCCGGGCCAGCGGGGTCGCCCGCAGGTCGGCCCCGGAGCGGGCGGCGACCATGTGCGGGACGACCGCGATGCCCAGGCCCGCCCGGACGAAGCCGAGCACCGCGTCCATCTCGCCGCCCTCCACCGTGAACGACGGCTCGAAGCCCTCCGCCCGGCAGGCGGCCACCGTCAGCTCCCGCAGGTCGTAGCCGTGCCGGAACATCACCAGCGGCTCGCCCTCCAGATCCGCGATCCGGACCCGCCCGCCCCGGCCCGGCCGGGGACGCTGCGCCGACGAGACGACCACCAGGTCCTCCTGAAGCAGCTCGACCGTGGTCAGCGCCGGTGAGGCGGCCGGCAGCGGCAGCACCACCAGGGCGAGATCCAGCGCCCCGCGCGCCAGCTCCCGTACGAGGTCGTGCGAACCGCCCTCCTCCAGCAGCAGCTGGATGCCCGGATGCAGGTCGTGGAAGGCGCGCAGCACCTCCGGCAGCAGGCCCGTGCACACGCTGGGCGTCGCCCCCAGCCTCACCCGGCCCCGGCGCAGCTGCGCCAGCTCCTGCACCTCGTGGCGCGCCGTGTCGGCGTCGGCCAGGATGCGCCGGGCCAGCGGGAGCAGTGCCTCGCCCGCGTCCGTCAACGTGATGTTGCCGCGTGCCCGGCTGAACAGCTCGGCGCCCAGCTCGTTCTCCAGGGCCCGGATCTGCTGGGAGAGCGAGGGCTGCGAGACGTGCACCTCCTCGGCGGCCCGGGTGAAGTGCCGGGCCTCGGCGACGGCCACGAAATAGGTGAGCTGTTGGAACTGCATCACCCCACGCTACCCGGCTTCATAGGAAGGGGCTATGGAGATCAGCTGCTCGATGACTTGGACTGATCGCAGATCCGGCCCTAGCGTCGTGTCCATGGCACTGGCAACCCGGACGGACCGACGGCCGTCCATGACGCGTACGCTCTGGGGCTCGACCGTCGGCAAGAAGGCGATCATGGCCGCCAGCGGACTGGTCATGCTCCTCTACTTGGTCGTCCACATGATCGGAAACCTGAAGATCTTCTTCGGGTCCGGTGAGTTCAACGGCTACGCGCACTGGCTGCGCGTGATGGGCGAGCCGTTCCTGCACTACGAGTGGGCGCTGTGGATCGTACGCGTGGTGCTGGTCGCCGCCGTGGTGCTGCACGCGGTCTCCGCGTACCAGCTCAGCCGCCGCGACCTGCGGGCGAGGCCCAGCAAGTACGTGCACAAGCGCGCGCGTGCCAGCTATGCCACCCGCACGATGCGCTACGGCGGGGTCATCCTCGGGCTGTTCATCGTCTGGCACATCCTGGACCTGACGACCGGCACCGTGCACTCCGGCGGATTCCAGCACGGCCACCCGTACCAGAACGTCATCGACACCTTCTCGACCTGGTACGGCAATGTCATCTACATCGTCGCGATGCTCGCCCTGGGGCTCCACGTCCAGCACGGGTTCTGGAGCGCCGCGCAGACCCTCGGAGCCGGCCGCGCGAGCCGCGACCGCGTCCTGAAGACCCTCGCCAACGTCCTCGCGCTGGTGCTGACGGTGGGCTTCATCTCCGTACCCGTCGCCGTCATGACCGGAGTCGTGAGCTGACATGAACGACTACACGCACTACACGACCGGCGAACCCGTCGCCGACACCAAGGCCCCCACCGGCCCCGTCGCCGAGCGCTGGGACACCCGCCGCTTCGAGGCCAAATTGGTCAACCCCGCCAACCGGCGCAAGCACACCGTCATCGTCGTCGGCACCGGCCTGGCCGGCGGCTCGGCCGGGGCGACCCTCGCCGAACAGGGCTACCACGTCGTCCAGTTCTGCTTCCAGGACTCGCCCCGCCGGGCCCACTCCGTCGCCGCGCAGGGCGGCATCAACGCCGCCAAGAACTACCGCAACGACGGCGACTCTGTGCACCGCCTCTTCTACGACACCGTCAAGGGCGGCGACTTCCGCGCCCGTGAGTCCAACGTGCACCGGCTCGCCCAGATCTCCGTCGAGATCATCGACCAGTGCGTCGCGCAGGGCGTCCCCTTCGCCCGCGAGTACGGCGGCCTCCTCGACAACCGCTCCTTCGGCGGCGTCCAGGTCTCCCGCACCTTCTACGCCCGCGGCCAGACCGGACAGCAACTGCTCCTCGGCGCCTACCAGGCGCTGTCCCGGCAGATCGCCGCGGGCAACGTCGAACTGCACCCCCGTACCGAGATGCTCGACCTGATCGTCGTGGACGGACGGGCCCGCGGCATCGTCGCCCGCGACCTCGTCACCGGGCGGATCGACACCTACTTCGCGGACGCCGTCGTGCTCGCCAGCGGTGGTTACGGAAACGTCTTCTACCTGTCGACCAACGCGATGAACTCCAACGCCACCGCCATCTGGCGGGCCCACCGGCGCGGCGCGTACTTCGCGAACCCCTGCTTCACCCAGATCCACCCCACCTGCATCCCGCGCACCGGCGACCACCAGTCCAAGCTGACGCTGATGAGCGAGTCGCTGCGCAACGACGGCCGCATCTGGGTGCCGAAGGCCAAGGGCGACACCCGCCCGGCGAACGAGATCCCCGAGGACGAGCGCGACTACTACCTGGAGCGCCAGTACCCCTCCTTCGGCAACCTGGTGCCCCGCGACATCGCCTCGCGCGCCGCGAAGAACGTCTGCGACGAGGGGCGCGGCGTCGGACCCGGCGGCCAGGGCGTCTATCTGGACTTCGCCGAGGCCATCGGGCGGATGGGCCGCGCCAAGGTCGAGGAGAAGTACGGCAACCTCTTCGACATGTACGCCCGGATCACCGCCGAGGACCCGTACGCGACCCCGATGCGGATCTACCCGGCCGTGCACTACACGATGGGCGGGCTCTGGGTCGACTACGACCTCCAGACCACCATCCCGGGCCTCTTCGCGATCGGCGAGGCCAACTTCTCCGACCACGGCGCCAACCGGCTCGGCGCCTCCGCGCTGATGCAGGGACTCGCCGACGGCTACTTCGTGCTGCCGTCCACCATCAACGACTACCTCGCCCGCAACCCCCACCACGACGACGTCGACGCCTCGCACCCCGAGGTCGCGGAGGCCGTCGCCGAGACGGAAGACCGGCTCAACCTGCTGCTGGCCGTCGACGGCGACCGCACCCCCGACTCGTTCCACCGCGAGATCGGCGAACTCATGTGGGAGTACTGCGGGATGGCCCGCAACGAGGAGGGGCTGCGCACCGCGCTCGCCCGGATCCCGCTGATCCGCGAGGAGTTCTGGCGCCGCATCAAGGTCCCCGGCAACGGCGAGGAGTTCAACCAGTCGCTGGAGAAGGCCAATCGCATCGTGGACTACCTGGAGCTCGCCGAGCTCATGTGCCTCGACGCCCTGCACCGTGCCGAGTCCTGCGGCGGCCACTTCCGCGAGGAGTCCCAGACCCCGGACGGTGAGGCCGCCCGGCGCGACGAGGAGTTCTCCTACGGCGCCGCCTGGGAGTTCACCGACACCGGAGAGGCCCCGGTCCTGCACAAGGAAGACCTCGTCTTCGAGTACGTCCACCCCACTCAGCGGAGCTACGCATGAAGCTCACCCTGCGCGTCTGGCGCCAGAAGAACACCGACGCCCCCGGCGCCATGTCCACGTACGAGGTGGACGGCATCTCGCAGGACATGTCGTTCCTGGAAATGCTCGACACCCTCAACGAGGAGCTGATCCTCGCCGGTGACGACCCCGTCGCCTTCGACCACGACTGCCGCGAGGGCATCTGCGGCGCGTGCAGCCTCGTCATCAACGGCGACGCGCACGGTCCGGAGCGGACCACCACCTGCCAGCTCCACATGCGGTCCTTCGACGACGGCGACACCATCGACATCGAACCCTGGCGCGCCTCGGCCTTCCCGGTCGTCAAGGATCTGGTCGTGGACCGCTCGGCCTTCGACCGGATCATCCAGGCCGGCGGCTACATCTCCGCCCCGACCGGTACGGCCCCCGACGCGCATGCCACACCTGTGCCGAAGCCGGACGCCGACTTCGCCTTCGAGCACGCCGAGTGCATCGGCTGCGGCGCCTGTGTCGCGGCCTGCCCCAATGGTTCGGCGATGCTCTTCACCTCGGCGAAGGTCAACCACCTCAACGTGCTCCCGCAGGGTGCCCCGGAGCGGGAGACCCGGGTGCTCGACATGGTGGAGCAGATGGACAGCGAGGGCTTCGGCGGCTGCACCCTCACCGGTGAGTGCGCCACCGCCTGCCCCAAGGGGATCCCGCTGCCGTCGATCTCGGCCATGAACAAGGAGTGGCTGCGGGCGACCCGCAAGGCCCGCCGCTGATCCGCCGCACGTCCTGATCCGAACGCAAGGCCCCGAGGGCCCCGGAGGCCGCCCGCCTCCGGGGCCCTCGGCGGTCAGGACCGGGTGACGGAGAGGTCGTCCCCGCACACCGCGCCCTGGCCGTACCAGCCGTGCAGGTAGACCGTGACCGAGCCGCTGGAACCGGTGGTGAAGGTCACCGACTGCTTGGTGTAGCCGTTGAAGAGGCCCCAGGTGCTCGCGGTCGCGCCGCCCCGGACGCCGAGGTAGGCGTAGTTCCCCTGGACGTAACCCTGCAGGGTGTACTTGGTGTTGGGGGAGAGGGTCAGCGTCTGCGCGCACTCGCCGGTCTGCGAGGAGGTGGCCGCGACGGACAGCGCGTGCGTGCCGCCGTGCACCGGCGAGGAGACGACCGCGCCGCCGGACTCGCAGGTCCACGGACCCAGCGCGCCGGTCTCGAAGTCACCGTTCACCAGCGCTCCCGTCCCGCCGCCGGGACCGGGCACCGTCAGGGTGAACGAGGCCGCGTGGCTGAGGGTGCCGGAGGTGCCGGTCACGGTGACGGTGTACGTGCCCGGGGCCGCCGACACCGAGGCGTTGAGCGTCAGCGTGGCGGAGCCGCCCGCCGTCACCGAGGTCGGGCTGAGCGTCGCGGTCACCCCGGCCGGGGCACCGCTCGTGGTCAGCGCGACGGTCTTGGCGGCGCCCGAGGTCACCGCGGTCTTCACGGTGGCGGTCGTGGACTTGCCCGGCTCGACGGTGGCCGACGAGGGGGTCACCGCCACCGAGTAGTCGTCGGTCACCGGGCCGCTGCCGCCGCCCGTGAACGGGGCGAAGGTGTGCGTGAAGTACCAGGTGTCCTGCGCGATGCCGGAGCAGGTGTCGCTGCCGCCGGTGCCGGGGCAGCCGCCGTTGTCGCGCTGGAGCGCCCAGAACGACAGGGTGCCGACGCCCTTGGAGACGGCCCAGTCGTAGACCACGGGCGCGTTGGCCGTGGTGAAGGTCTCGGCCGGTCCGTAGTCGTCGATGCCGGGCATCTCGATGATGCCGGTCATGCCCCACAGCTGGGCCTCGGTCTTCGACGGGTAGAGCTTCGCCAGCTGGCCCTTCAGACCGGTGATCGAGGTCTGGGTGTCCTGGGCCATGTCGTGCGCGGCGCCGTCGTAGTAGTCGAACGTCATGAGGTTGACGACGTCGACCTGCGTGCCGTTGGACACCGCGTTCTTGAGCACCGCGAGACCGCTGCTCGCCAGACCGCTGGTCGTGGTGGGCAGGGTGTACGAGATCTGGAGCGGGCGCCCACTGGCGGCGGCCCAGTCCTGGACCTTCTTGAGCGCCTTGTTGCGGCGGTCGATGCCGGCGCTGTTCGTCAGCGAGTTGTCCTCGATGTCCATGTCGAGGCGGGACACGTCGTAGGTCGTGATGACCTTCTCGTACGCGGCGGCGATCGAGTCGACGTCGGTGCAGCTGTCGGCGATCTCGGTGCCGGTGTTGTCCGCGGTGTAGCCGCCGAACGACGGGATGACGTCACCGCCGCGCGACCGCATCGTGGTGAAGTCGGCGCCGAACTCGGACTGGGCGATGGGCATGCCCGAATCGCCGTTCCAGTACGGGGTGCAGGAACCCTTGGTCGCGGCCTGGATGAAGGCCATCGTCAGGTACTTGGCACCGGACGCCTGGGCGAGCGCGGCCGGGCTGTCGCCGTTCCACGCCTCGAAGTACGGGGCGAAGACGTGCGCGGGCATGGGGGTGGCGGCGGTGGTGGCGGCCTGTGCGCCGGCGCCTGATCCGAGGACCAGACCTGCGGACGCGACG
This sequence comes from Streptomyces sp. NBC_00523, assembly GCF_036346615.1. Lineage (NCBI taxonomy): Bacteria > Bacillati > Actinomycetota > Actinomycetes > Kitasatosporales > Streptomycetaceae > Streptomyces > Streptomyces sp. NBC_00523. The sequence continues at coordinate 6,764,849 of NZ_CP107836.1, forward strand.
GCGGTGGCCAAGGCGCTCAGGACGGCGCCGACTGTTTTTGGACGTCTCATGGGGCAGCTCCCAGCGGGGTGGGACAACGGGCGGATGCACGGCTCGGCCGCGCCCGGGGAGGGGCGCGGCCCGTTCCTGTGATTCCCGGCCGGGGGTCACATGCCGCACGGCGACGTACGACCGTGTGGCATGCCCATGATTGGTATGGACCAGATAACTGTCAACATTCTTTACTGTTTCATGTCCCTTCCCCGCACCGGCCGCCAACCCGCTTGGCCTCCGCCGGAGTTGAGCCGCGCCAATCGCTCAGGCAAGCCCCAGGGCCGCCCGCAGATACCCCGCCGTACGGCTCTCCGGAGCCTGCGCCACCTCCACCGGAGGCCCCTCGGCCACGATGCGGCCCCCCTGGTCACCGCCGCCCGGACCGAGGTCGATCACCCAGTCCGCGCCCGCGACCACGGCCATGTCGTGCTCCACGACCACCACCGTGGAACCGGCCTCCACCAGCCCGTGCAACTGCCGCATCAGCACCTCGACATCGGCCGGATGCAGCCCCGTCGTCGGCTCGTCCAGGAGGTACAGCGTGTGGCCCCGCCGGGCCCGCTGGAGCTCCGCCGCCAGCTTGATCCGCTGCGCCTCGCCGCCCGACAGCTCCGTCGCGGGCTGCCCGAGCCGCAGATAGCCGAGCCCCACGTCCAGCAGCGTCCCCAGGCTGCGCGCGGCCGCCGGGGTCTCCGCGAAGAACCCGGCCGCCGACTCCACCGTCAGGTCCAGCACCTGGGCGATGTTCAGCCCGCGCAGCGTGACCTCCAGCGTCTCCGGGTTTGTACCGCGCCCCGTGACAGTCCGGGCAGGGCGCGTAGGTGCTCGGCAGGAACAGCAGCTCCACCGAGACGAACCCCTCGCCCTGGCATGTCTCGCACCGCCCGCCGGTCACGTTGAACGAGAACCGGCCCGCCCGGTATCCCCGCTCCCGGGCCAGGGGAGTGGCCGCGAAGAGCTTGCGCACCACGTCGAAGAGCCCGGTGTACGTGGCCAGGTTGGAGCGGGGCGTCCGCCCGATGGGGCGCTGGTCCACCTGCACCAGCCGGTCCACCGCATCCAGCCCCTCGGCGCGCGCGTACCCGGCGACCGGCCGCTCCTCGCTCGGGTCCTCCTCCGCCCCGCGCCGGTCCGCCAGCGCCCCCGCCAGCACCTGCCCCACCAGCGTCGATTTGCCGGAACCGGAGACCCCGGTCACCGCCGTGAACACCCCCAGCGGGAACGCCGCGCCCACCCCGCGCACGTTGTGCCGCTCCACGCCGTACAGCCGCAGCCACCCCGAGGGCGTACGCACCTCGCGCGACGGGGGCGGCGCGTCCGGGAACAGGAAGCGCCGGGTGGCCGACTCCGCGACCCCGGCGAGCCCGGCGGGCGGCCCGCTGTGCAGCACCCGGCCGCCGTGCTCACCGGCCAGCGGCCCGACGTCCACGAGCCAGTCCGCCCGCCGCACCACGTCCATCTGGTGCTCCACCACGAAGACCGTGTTCCCGGCCTCCTTCAGCCGTCCCAGTACCGCGAGCAGTGCCTCGGTGTCCGCCGGGTGCAGACCGGCGGACGGCTCGTCCAGGACGTACACCACGCCGAAGAGCCCCGCCCGCAGCTGGGTCGCCAGCCGCAGCCGCTGGAGCTCACCGGAGGAGAGTGTGGGTGCCGTGCGGTCCAGGCTCAGGTAGCCGAGGCCCAGTTCGGTGACGGTCCCGATGCGGGCCAGGAGGTCCGCCGTCAGCACCCGGGCGGTCCCGTCGCCGCCCGCCGCCGCGAGCACACCGGCGAGTTCGGTGAGCGCCAGGCCCGCGAGCTCCGCGATGGTGCGCCCCGCGAACGTGACGGCCATCGCCTCCGGCCGCAGCCTGCTGCCCCCGCACACCGGGCAGGGCTCGCTGCTCAGGAAGCGCTCGGCCTTCGCCCGCAGGGTGGCGCTCTTCGAGTCGGCGAAGGTGTGCATCACATAGCGCCGGGCGCTCATGTACGTGCCCTGATAGGGCCGTTGGATGCGCCCCGCCTCGCGCACCGGATGGACCGTCACCACCGGCTGCTCGTCGGTGAACAGGATCCACTCCCGGTCGGCCGGGTCGAGCTCCCGCCACGGCCGGTCCACGTCGTAGCCGAGGGCGTCCAGCACATCGCGCAGGTTCTTGCCCTGCCAGGCCCCCGGCCAGGCGGCGATCGCGCCCTCCCGGATCGACAGCTCCGGGTCCGGGACCAGCAGTTCCTCGCTGGTGCGGTGGACCCGGCCGAGGCCGTGGCAGCGCGGGCACGCCCCGACGGCGGTGTTCGGCGAGAAGGCGTCCGAGTCCAGCCGCTCCGCCCCCTCCGGATAGTCGCCGGCCCGCGAGAACAGCATCCGCAGCGAGTTGGACAGCGTCGTCACCGTGCCCACGGACGACCGGGCGCCCGGCGCCGATCTGCGCTGCTCCAGCGAGACGGCCGGCGGCAGCCCGGTGACCTCGCCGACGGCGGGTGCGCCGACCTGGTGGATGAGCCGCCGGGCGTACGGGGCGACGGACTCGAAGTAGCGGCGCTGGGCCTCCGCGTAGAGGGTGCCGAAGGCCAGCGAGGACTTGCCGGACCCGGAGACGCCGGTGAAGACGGTGAGGGTGTCGCGGGGGATGTCGACGTCGGCGTTCCGCAGATTGTGCTCGCGGGCGCCTCGGACCCGGACGTACGGATCGTGGGGCGAGGTCATGGGGGAGGGGTCTCCGTGCTCGGTGCGGTGTGCCGGGGCCCGGCCGGTGGTCGCGCCGGTTGGCCGGACGGGGTGGCCGCTTGGTTTGCTGGCCGCATGGGAAACGACGTCCGGCCGGTGGCCGTGTTCGATCTTGACGGTACGCTCGCCGACACCACGCACCGCCAGCACTTCCTGGAGGGCCGCCGGAACTGGGCCGCCTTCTTCGCCGCCGCCGCGGACGACCCGCCGCTGGACGAGGGCGTACGGCTGGCGCTGAGCAGTGCCGAGGAGTGCGAGATCGTCTACCTCACCGGGCGGCCGGAGCGGTGCCGCAAGGACACCGTGGCCTGGCTGGACCGGCAGGGGCTGCCCGGGGGACGGCTGCACATGCGGCGCAACGACGACCGCCGTCCGGCGCGCCGGACCAAGCTGGAGACCCTGGAACGGCTCGGCCGCGACCGTACGGTGCGCATGCTCGTGGACGACGACGAGCTGGTCTGCGACGCCGCCGAGCGGGCCGGATTCACCGTGGTGCGGGCCCGCTGGACCCCGGCTTCGTCCGCGCTGAAGGACGCGCAGGAACGCGAGGGGCGCACCTGAACCGGACGTGCCGCACGCGCGGTCGCGTCACTGCGGGTCGTCGAGCCGGAAGCCCACTTTCAGGCCGACCTGGTAGTGAGCGATTCGGCCATCCTCGATCTGGCCGCGCACCTGGGTGATCTCGAACCAGTCGAGATTGTGCAACGTTTCCGAGGCCCTGGCGACACCGTTGCGGATCGCCTCGTCCACGCCCTCCTGGGAGGTTCCTACGATTTCAGTGACGCGATACGTGTGATTTGACATGGTTTGTCTCCTCTCGTTCCTACCAAGGTGCCCTACCTCGGCCCGGTTCGCGAGGGATCGCGGACATCGCGCATGTCCGTGACGGAGCTTGACCAAAGTATTGGTCCATACCAAAATCCAGCCACGCCCGTGCGAGCGCAGCCCGCAGTCCCCCACACCGGGTCCGCAAATTTCGTCCTGCCGTTCCGCAGAAGGTGAATCGTGAAAAACCGCATGCTCGTCGGAGCTGTCGCCCTTATTTCCACTGTTGCGCTGGGTGGCTGCGGCGTGATCCCCGGAACCGGCGGCTCCGGCAGCGAGAAGGTGACGATCTGGCTGATGAAGGACGGTGTTACCGCCGACTTCCTGGAGCGTTTCAAGAAGTCGTACGAGGACGAGCACTCCTCGGTCGAACTGGAGTTCAAGATCCAGGAATGGGGCGGCATCGGCCCCAAGGTCCTGGAAGCGCTCGCCGGCAAGGACACCCCCGACGTCATCGAGGTCGGCAACACCCAGGTCGCCCAGTACGCCGAGAGCGGCAACCTGCGCGACCTCACCCTCGAATCCATGCGTGACCTGGGCAGAGAGGACTGGCTGCCCGGTCTCGCCGAGCCGGGGAGCATCGGCGGTGTCCAGTACGGCATCCCGTGGTACGCGGCCAACCGCGTGGTGATCTACAACAAGGACATCTTCCGGGACGCGGGCATCAAGAACCCCCCGAAGACGCGCGCGCAGTGGATCGCCGACACCGAGAAACTGAACCACGACGGAATCCAGGGCATGTATCTGCCGGGGCAGAACTGGTACGTCCTCGCCGGGTTCATCTGGGACGAGGGCGGCCAACTCGCCAGCGACGGCGAAGGAGACTGGGAGGGCACTCTCGACACGCCCGCGGCGCTCAGGGGCATGGACTTCTATTCCGAGCTCCAGGCCCTGGGCGACGGACCCAAGGACGCCGACGAGGAAAAGCCCCCGCAGGCCAATGTGTTCGCCGAGGGGAATGTCGCCCAGATCATCTCCACCCCCAGCACGGCGACCCTGGTCGAGAAGAAGAACCCCGAACTCAAGGGCAAGCTCGGCTACTTCCCGATTCCCGGTAAGACCGCCAAGGCGCCCGGCTCGGTGTTCACCGGCGGATCCGACCTGATCGTGCCGCAGAAGTCCGACCAGCGCGCCGCCGCCTACGAGGTCATCAAGGCGCTGGCCGGGGCCAAGTGGCAGGAGGACCTGGCCAAGACGATGAGCTACGTCCCCAACAAGCCCGAGCTCGCCCACGTCATCGAGGGCGAGGAGAGCACCGCCGCGATGGCCGAGGGCGCGGCGCAGGGCCACGCGACGCCCAACTCCCCGCAGTGGGCCGCGGTCGAGGCCGACAACCCCATCAAGACCTACATGACAGCGGTCCTCCAGGGCGGCGACCCGGCGACCGAGGCGAAGACCGCCTCCGACAAGATCACCGCGGTGCTCGCCGGCAGCTGACCCCCGGCGCGGGTACGGGACCGGACACCGCCGGCCCCGTACCCGTACCGGAGGTCAGTCCACCGTGGACAGGGACAGCGCGAACCTGTCCTCGGAGTCCGTCCACCAGTGGGCCAGCCGGAGTCCCGCCGCGGCCAGTTCGCCGCGCACCCCGTCCTCGCGGAACTTCGCGGACACCTCGGTGCGCAGCTCCTCACCCGCCTCGAACGGCACCACCAGGTCCAGCTCCGGAATCTTCACCGTCAGCGACCGGCGGGCCCGCAGCCGCATCTCGATCCACTCCTCGCGCGGATTCCACCGCGCCACGTGCGCGAAGTCCTCCGGTACGAAGTCCGCGCCCAGCTCCCGGTCCACGACCGAGAGGACGTTACGGTTGAACGCCGCCGTCACCCCGGCCGCGTCGTCGTACGCCGCGACCAGCACCCCCTCGTCCTTCACGAGGTCCGTGCCCAGCAGCAGCGTGTCCCCGGGCGCCAGCAGATCGCGTACCGACTTCAGGAACACCGACCGCTCACCCGGCAGGAGATTGCCGAGGGTGCCGCCGAGGAACGCCACCAGCCGGGGCCCGGGCGTCTCCGGCAGCGAGAGCCCGGCCGTGAAGTCGGCGATCAGCGCGTGCACCGACAGCCCCGGCCGCTCCGTCAGCAGCGCCTCCGCCGCCCCGCGCAGCGCGCTCTCGCTGACGTCGACCGGCACGTAACTGTGCAGGTCCGTCAGCGCGTCCAGCAGATGACGGGTCTTCTCCGAGGAGCCGGAACCCAGCTCCACCAGCGTGCGGGCGCCGGACGCGGCGGCGATCTCGCCCGCCCGGTCGATCAGGATCTCCCGCTCGGCGCGCGTCGGGTAGTACTCGGGGAGCCGGGTGATCTCCTCGAACAGTTCGCTGCCCCGGGCGTCGTAGAACCACTTGGGCGGCAGCGTCTTCGGCCTCCGGGACAGACCGTGCAGCACATCGGCGCGCAGCGCCGCGTCCGTCGCGTCCTCGGGCAGGGTGCGGGTCAGCAGGAAGGGCTTCACGTGCGGGGCTCCTTCAGCGGGGTCAGCAGGACGTCTCCGGCGGTCGCGGTCAGCAGGGTGCGGTCGGGCACCTCGGACCAGCGGGGATCATCGTCGTACGGCTCCGAGGCGACGACCGTGCGCCGCCCGGGCTCGGTGAGATGCCACAGGGTGTCGCCCCAGGCGGTGGCCACGAGGGTGCGGCCGTCGGTGAGCAGCAGATTGAGCCGGGAGCCCGGCGCCGCCTCCGCCACCTCGGGCACGGTGTCCGCCACGGCCTGCGCGAGCGCGTCGCCCGTCGCGAGCCGGTGCCGCACCAGCGCCCACACCAGGGCGGAGTCGCTGCGCGCGGCGAGCCGCAGCAGTTCGGCCGGGGGCAGGGTCGCCGCGAGGGAGGCCATCGAACCGGGCCACCCCTTCACCGCCCCGTTGTGGCTGAACAGCACCCGGTCCGCGGCGAACGGCGCAGCGGCCGCCTCGCCGTCCGGATCCGCGTCGGTCGCGTCCCGGACCGCGGCGAGCAGGGCGTGGCTGCGGACCACCCGGGCCAGGTCGGCGAAGGTCTGGTCGCCCCAGACGGGGCCCCGGCGGCGGTAACGCCCCGGGACCGGGTCGCCCTCCGCGTACCAGCCGACCCCGAAACCGTCGGCGTTGACCGTGCCGTGGCGCTGGCGGCGGGGCTCCCAGGACTGCCGCACCAGGGAGTGCGCGGGGCGCGACAGCAGCTCGCCCAGGGCGACCGGTGGCCCCAGGTAGGCGAGGTGCCGGCACATCAGAGGTCCCTCGCGGTGCGGAACCCCGCGAAGATCTGCCGCCGGACCGGCAGGTCCCAGTTGCGGAACGTCCCCCGGCAGGCCACCTGGTCCACCGCGAACGAGCCGCCCCTCAGCACCTTGTGCTCCGGGCCGAAGAACACCTCCGAGTACTCGCGGTACGGGAAGGGCGCGAACCCCGGGTACGGCAGGAAATCGCTCGCCGTCCACTCCCACACGTCACCGATGAGCTGACCCGCCCCGCACGGCGCCCGCCCGGCCGGGTACGCCCCGGCGGGCGCGGGCCGCAGATGGCGCTGCCCCAGATTGGCCCGCTCCGGCGTCGGGTCCTCGTCGCCCCACGGATAGCGGCGCGAGCGCCCGGAGACCGGATCGTGGCGGGCCGCCTTCTCCCACTCCGCCTCGGTCGGCAGCCTGCGCCCGGCCCAGCGCGCGTACGCGTCGGCCTCGTACCAGCTGACGTGCAGCACCGGCTCGTCGTCCGGCACCGGCTCGGTCACCCCGAAGCGCCGCCGCAGCCACTGCCCGGCGTCCCGGTGCCAGAACAGCGGGGCGCGCAGCTCGTGCTCCCGGACCATCGCCCAGCCCTCGGGCGCCCACCAGCGCCGGTCACCGTAACCGCCGTCCTCGACGAACGCCCGGTACGCCCCGCACGTCACCGGAGCCGTGTCGATGACGAACCCGGGAACGTCCCGCCGGTGCGCGGGGCGTTCGTTGTCCAGGGCCCACGGTTCGGCCGACGTGCCCATGGTGAACGGGCCGCCGGGCACCAGGACCTCGGCGGGCAGCGCGGGCGTGTCGGCCGGCGCGCGCGGCGGCTCCGGGGCTGTCAGCGCGACCGGACCCGAGCGCAGCTGATGCGTGATCAGCATCGTCTCGTCGTGCTGCTGCTCGTGCTGCGCGATCATCCCGAACGCGAAACCGGACCTGACCAGCGCGGGCCCGTCACCGAGCGGAGCGGACTCCAGCACGTCCAGCGCCCTGCCGCGCACCTCGGAGGCGTACGAGCGGGCCTCCTCGGGCGCCAGCAGCGGCAACGAGGGCCGGGTGGCGCGCGGATGCTCGAAGGCGTCGTACAGCCCGTCGATCTCCGGGCGCATCGCCTCCCGTCCCGCCACTCCGCGCAGCAGCCACAGCTCCTCCTGGTTGCCGATGTGCGCCAGGTCCCAGACCAGCGGCGACATCAGCGGCGAGTGCTGGGCGGTCAGCTCGTGGTCGTCCACGCTGTCGGTGAGGAGCGCGGTGCGCCTGCGCGCGGTGAGCAGCGCGGTGAGCGCGTGTTCGCGCAGCACCTCGGCGTCCCCGGCGTGCGGGGGCGCGGGGGATTCGGTCATGACAGGGTCCCCTTCGGATGGGCCGGGCGGCGCGCCCCGCCCGTGGTGAGCAGGTCCCGCAGGTCGTCGGCCGGGCATCTGCCCCGGGCGACATAGCGGTCGTGGAACCCGGCGACGGCGTCCCGTACCGCCACGCTCGCGCCCAGCCGGGGCAGCGCCTCCACGGCGAGGCGGAAGCAGAGGTCCGCCGCCTGGCGCAGCTCCGGATCGGCCAGGCCGTCGCGGGCGGCCGCGGTCCACAGCGGATTGCGCGGTGCCGAGCCCGTCCCGGCCGTCTCGGCGAGCGGCTTCACGGTCCGGTACACCGTCTCCGCGGCCTCCGGGTCGTCGAACAGGGCCGTCGTGACGGCGAGGGGCACGATCCAGCCGTCGTCACCGGGCTGGGCGTCGATCATGCGCAGCTCCAGGTGCCCGCGCGGGCGGGCCGGCGGGAACAGCGTGGTGACGTGGTAGTCGAGGTCGCTCCGGTCCGGGCGCCGGGGCACCCCGGACCGGATCCAGTCGCGGAACGTGAGCCCGTCCGGCACATGCCACGGCCCCTCGCCCCGTACGCACAGCACGGGCGTGTCCAGGACGTGCGCGGCCCAGGCGTCCCGCGGCGGCAGCAGCCCGTCGGGGGCCAGCGTCCGCTTCGGGTCCAGGTCCGCCCACAGCGCCTGGCGGGTGGACCGCCAGGGCGTCGGCGCGCCCGTCCGGAACGGCGAGTTGGCGAACGCCGCCACCAGGACGGCGCCCAGCAGATGCGCGAGCTGCCAGCGTCGCGCGTAGCCGAGCGGACCGGGCTCCTCCTCCCCGGCGTCCAGGCAGACCTGGACCGAGGCGGTGGTGCACATCATGGCGCGGCCGGCCGGGCCCCACCGGTCGAGGGCCCTCTCCATGGCCTCGTACCGGGGCTCGCGCAGGAGCCGGCGCGGTGTCTGCCAGGGATCGACGCCCAGCCCGGCCGGGGCGAGGCCCAGGGGGCCGAGGGCGGCGCGTACGGCGGTGAGATCGGCGGCGGTGTCCTCGACACACGCCATCAGGGAAGCGGCGGGGCGCGAGCTGAGTTCCAGCTGGCCGCCGGGTTCGAAGGTGAGCGCCGCGCTCAGGGGCAGCGCCCGGACGGCCGTTGCGGCCGCCTCCAGCAGGTGGGGCGGGACGGTGCGATGCGGTTGGTCACGGTCGTGCAGGAGCCATTCCAGCTCGACGCCCACCGTGCTCGGCGGCCCCGTCTTGAAACAGATGCCGCGCAGTAAATCCTCCGCCTCGCCCTCACCGAGGGGCGGGGTCTGACCGGGTGGCGGACCATGGCCGCCGGGTGTCTCGGATGACATGCCGGGCCTCCTTGTTCCGGTGCGTCCGTCCTACCCAAACCGCTGCCGAGGCATCGCACAAGAGTGCCTTCTTCGCCCGAAATTCGATTGCGTGGCCGGGAGAAGAACGCCGATCATGCCCCGTATGCACCATAAGGGGGAGGGCCCGTGAGCGCCCGGCTGCGCGGAATCGCGCGCGAAACGGAGGCCATCGTCCGGGCGGGTACCTACCGCGCCGGAAACGGCCGGCAGATCAGCATCGAGAAGGGTGTGGCGGCCGCCCTCGCGGGTACGCGGCTGTACGGCCCCGAGCCGGTGCCGGTGGCCGCCGACCGGGACCGGACCCCGGTCATCGAGGTCACCGGCGAGAGCAGCCTCCGGGCGGCCGCCCGGATGACGCGCGAGGGCCCCGGCGAGGTCGCCGTCCTGAACTACGCCTCCGCCCGCAACCCCGGCGGCGGCTACCTCAACGGCGCCCAGGCCCAGGAGGAGGCCCTGTGCCGGGGCTCCGCGCTGTACGCCACGCTGCTGCGGGCGCCCGGCTTCTACGACCATCACCGTGCCGAACGCGGCGTGTTCTACACCGACCGGGTCATCCACTCGCCCGGCGTGCCGGTCTTCCGCGACGACCGCGGCCGACTGCTCGACGCCCCGTACGCGGCGGGCTTTCTCACCTCACCGGCCCCCAACGCCGGGGTCATCCGCGCCCGGACCCCGCAGGAGGCCCACCGCATCCCGGCCGCGCTGGCCGCCCGGGCCGAACGGGTGCTGGAGGTCGCTGCGGTGAACGGCTACCGCCGGCTGGTCCTGGGCGCCTGGGGCTGCGGCGTGTTCCGGAACGACCCGGCGGTGGTGGCCGGCGCCTTCCGCGTGCTGCTCACCGGAGAGGGCCGGTTCGCGGGTCACTTCGAGGAGGTCGTCTTCGGCATCCTCGGCCGCGACGACGATTCGCCCACCCGGGTGGCCTTCGACCGGGTGTTCGCCGACCGGGGGTGACCCTCACCCTGAAGTCGAGGGTGAGGGCCGGGTCCGCCGGGCGCCCTCACGCCCAGCCGTAACGCTCCCTCAGCCGCTCGACGACCAGGTCGAACCTGGCCCGGTCCAGGGCGCACGCCTCGCGCCGCATCCCGTCCTCGTGGACCCGCAGGACCCGGTCCAGGTCCACCCAGGACGGACGGCCCGAGCTGTCCCAGGGGCCCGCGCCCAGCGACACCCACTCCCGGTCCATGTCGTGCTGCTTGCTGGACAACTGCACGGCCAGCAGCGTGCCCTTCGCCTCCCGCGCCACGACCAGGACCGGCCGGTCCTTGCCGCGCCCGTCGTTCTCTTCGAACGGCACCCACGTCCAGACGATCTCCCCGGGGTCGGGTGCGCCGTCCCGGTCGGGGGCGTACGAGGTGCGGACCGGGCCCACCTCGCGCGGATCGGCCTCGGCGGTGGCTGTGGAACCGGTCCGGCCCGGGAAGGCGGCCGGCTCGTCGTAAGTGTCGCGGTGCTGGATCGTCATCGGAACACCCTAGGCGGTCCGCGTGTACAGCCTGCGCGCCGGTGTGTCGCGACGGTCTGGAAGACTGCGCGGAGCCATGAGCCAGTTACCCGATCAGCCCGCCGAAGGCCCCGTCCCGACCAGCGCCGATGTCGCGCGGCTCGCCGGTGTCTCCCGGGCCACCGTGTCCTACGTCCTCAACAACAACGCGCAGGTGCGGATCAGCGATCAGACCCGCCGCCGGGTACGGGAGGCGGCCGACGAACTCGGCTACGTACCCCACGCCGCCGCCCGCACCCTGCGCGCCGGTCACTCGCGGATGGTGCTGCTGCCCACCGGCAACCTGCCGACCGGCCCCCTGCACCTGCGCTTCCTGCGCGACCTGGAGGCGGGGCTGCGGCGCCTCGACTACACGGTCGTCCAGTACGGCTCGCTCGGCCTCGGCGCCGACGACGCCGCCCGCGCCTGGGCGGAACTCCGCCCCGCCGCCGTCATCGTGCCCGGCTCCGTCCCCCTCGCCCCGCGCGGCACGGCCGTGCTCCGACGCTCCGGCGCCAAGGCCGTCATCACGCTGGGCCCCGACCCGGTGGAGGGCGCCCACGCCCTGATCATGGATCAGCGCGAGGTCGGCGGCTGCGCGGTGCGCCATCTGCTGGAACGCGGCAGGCGCCGCATCGGCGTGGTGATGCCCGAGGACCCCGCCACCGCGCTCTTCGCCGCCCCGCGCCTGGCCGGCGCCCGGGAGGCCGCGCTGAACGGCGGCGCCCACGTCGAGGTGCTGCCGCTGCGCTACGAGGAGGAGTCGGCCGCGTCCCTGGCCGCCCGCTGGCCCGCGCTCGGCCTGGACGCCGTCTTCGCGTACGACGACACCTACGCGATGCTCCTGATGCGGGCCCTCCAGGACGCCGGGATCGGGATACCCGCCGAGGCCGCCGTGGTGGGCGCAGACGACTCCATGCTCGGGCGGCTGCTGCGGCCGAGGCTCAGCAGCGTACGGATGGAGCTGGCGACCGCCCAGCCGCTGGCCGACCTCGTGGACCGGCTCGTCCGGCACCCCAGGACCCCGCCCGAACGGCACGACCTGCTGCGCGCCCGCACCGTACGCCGGGAATCCAGCTGAACCGGCCCGACGACGTGCGCGGCGCACCACCCATGCCTAGCGTCATGACCATGAGCGTTCCGCAGAGCTACGAAATCCTCATCGTCCCCGAGTTCACCGACGACAAGGCCCCCGCGGCCGGTGAGGGCGCTACGGGGGCCAGTGTCAGGGGGGCGGCGGCCAAGGGTTCCGACGGCGGGGGGCCGGGCGCCGCCATCCGGGCGGCCGTGGTCACCGCCACGGGGGAGACGGGCGAGACCGGCTACCCCCGGTACGCGGGCGACGGCATGGTGGCCGACATCGATCCCAGGACCAAAACCGTCGAGGGCCTGCTCGTGGACGGCTCGGAACTCGCGTACGGGCTCTCGGCCCGCGTCGCGGAGCGCGGCACGGACACCTGACGCCGTACTGCCGGGGTAGGGGCGGCGGCCTTACTGCTGCCCCTCCGCCTTGCCCTTCTGCTCGGCCTCGACGGCCTTGCGGACCTCGTCCATGTCCAGATTCCTGGCCTGGCCGATGACGTCCTCCAGGGCCGCCTCCGGCAGTGCGCCGGGCTGCGCGAAGACCGCCACGTTGTCCCGGACGATCATCAGCGTGGGGATCGACCGGATGTCGAAGGCCGCCGCCAGCTCCTGCTGCGCCTCCGTGTCGACCTTGGCGAAGACCAGGTCCGCGTGGCGCTCGGACGCCGCGTCGTACACCGGGGCGAACTGCCGGCACGGGCCGCACCAGGAAGCCCAGAAGTCGATCAGGACGAACTCGTTGTCGCTGACGACCTGGTCGAAGTTTTCCTTGGTGAGCTCTACGGTGCTCATGCGTTGCTCCCTCTTCCTGTGCCCGTATGAGACGTGTCCGGGTCAACGGTGCCCGATCTCGTGCTATTCCGTGCCTGCCCATGTGGCCGACGCCCACACCCCCCGCCAGAATGGGCCGCATGACACATGGAGCGGAGCCTGTCGCGTACGACGTCGTGGTCATCGGAGCGGGTCCGGTGGGTGAGAACGTGGCGGACCGGGCCCGGGCCGCCGGGCTGACCACCGCCGTGGTCGAGTCGGAACTGATCGGAGGCGAGTGCTCCTACTGGGCCTGCATGCCGAGCAAGGCGCTCCTGCGCCCCGTCGTCGCCCGCGCCGACGCCCGCCGCGTCCCCGGCCTGAGCGGCGCCGTCCAGGGACCGCTGGACGCCGCCGCCGTCCTCGCCCATCGCGACGAGTACGCCTCGCACTGGAAGGACGACGGCCAGGCCGCTTGGCTCGACGGGATCGGGGCCGACATCTTCCGCGGCCACGGCCGGCTGACCGGCCCCAAACAGGTCACCGTCACCGCGCCCGACGGCACGGAACACCGGCTCACCGCCCGGCACGCCGTCGCCGTCTGCACGGGCAGCAGGGCCGTGGTCCCCGACCTCCCCGGCATCGAGGACGCCCGCCCGTGGACGAGCCGCGAGGCGACGAGCGCCAAGAAGGTCCCCGGCCGGCTCGTCGTGGTCGGCGGGGGAGTCGTCGGTGTGGAGATGGCCACCGTCTGGAACGCGCTCGGTGCGAAGGTCACCATGCTCGTACGCGGCGATGGCCTGCTGCCCCGGATGGAGCCGTTCGCCGGGGAGTTGGTCGCCGAGGCGCTGACCGAGGCCGGAGCGGAGATCCGTACGGGCGTCTCGGCCACCGCCGTACGCCGTCCGGGTGGCGACGGCCCGGTCACCGTGGAACTCGACAACGGCGAGAGCGTGGAGGCCGACGAGGTCCTCTTCGCCACCGGCCGCGCCCCGCGCACCGGCGACCTGGGCCTGGAGACGGTCGGCCTGGAACCCGGCAGCTGGCTCACCGTGGACGACACCTGCCGGGTCGAGGGCACGGACTGGCTCTACGCGGCGGGCGACGTCAACCACCGCGCGCTCCTGACCCACCAGGGCAAGTACCAGGCACGCATCACGGGCGACGCGATCGGCGCCCGCGCGCAGGGCAAGCCGCTGGACACCGCCCGCTGGGGCGCCCACGCGGCGACCGCCGACCACGCGGCCGTCCCGCAGGTCGTCTTCACCGACCCGGAGGCCGCGTCGGTGGGCCTCTCCCTGGCCGAGGCGGAACGGGCCGGCCACCGCGTCCGCGCCGTCGACTACGACCTCGCCTCCGTGGCCGGATCCGGGCTGTACGCGGACGGCTACAAGGGCCGCGCCCGCATGGTCGTGGACCTCGACCGCGAAGTCCTGCTGGGCGTCACCTTCGTCGGACCCGGCATCGGCGAACTGCTCCATTCGGCGACGATGGCCGTCGCGGGCGAGATCCCCGTCGACCGGCTGTGGCACGTGGTGCCGTCGTACCCGACGATCAGCGAGGTGTGGCTGCGGCTGCTGGAGACGTACCGGGGGTAGCCGCCGTCCGTCCGCGTGTGCGGCTCGCGAGGTGCGCCTCGACCGCGTCGAGACCGCTCCACGTCCACGGGGCGGCCGGGGTGCCGTTGGTCTCCAGACCGTACGGCGACCCCTGGCGCGGTTTCACCGGATCCGGGGGCTCGGCGACGTCTGCCGGCACTGCGGATTCCAGGCGATCGGCGGCCTCGGTCTCGCCCGCGGCGCGCAGGGAGGACAGAAGCCCCGTGCGCCGCACCGCGTACGAGACGTCGCGGTGTGCGGCGGCCCCGCTCGATCAAGGCATCGGCGTGTGCCGTCAGACCGTGTTCACGGAGCGTCCGGAGGAGAGTGACGAATCCGTGTGAGTAGGGACCCACCGCCAGGACCGCGCGCCGGGCCAGCCGGTCGAGTGCCTCCGTCAGTCCCTCCCGGTCCAGCGTCTGTGCGAGAAACCGGAGCCTGGCCACCTCGGACGGTGGCACCTCGTCTGCGGCGCGCAGCGCGAACCGCCTCACGGTCTGAGGTCTGCCCACGCGCGCGAGTTCATCGAGGTAGGAGGCGGTGCATTCCGCGTCATCGAGTTCGACGTACCGCACGCTGTCCCGCAGAAGACGCCGGACCAGGTCGTCCCGTTCGAGGCCCTGCAAGGCCCACAGGAGCAGCACCACCTTCTTGACCGATCCCACCTCGAGCTCCGCCAAGGGGTCACGCCCCAGCAACTCGGCGACCAGGTCGTTGAACCCGCAGTACCGCAGCTCGTCCAGAAGCCAGCCGACGGCTTCCGGTTTCTCCAGCTCGGCTACGGGAACGGCCTGTTCCGCCAGCCTGCGGGAGGCGGCGGTCATACCGAGCTCCCGCAGCTCGTACAGGGAGGAGGCCACGAAATCGGTGTCCCGCAGGTCGATGGCGTCGGCCAGCCTGAGGGCGAGCAGGTGCGCGGCTTCCGTGTGCTCCTTCTTCAGTTCCTCCACCAGGCTCAGAAGAGGTTCGATGTCGCCGGACAGATCGACGCGCGAGGCCGCCGCGGAGAACAGGGCCTTTCCGTCCTCGCACCATGGGGGGCAGACACGGTGCGCCACGACGAGCCCCAGCATCGTGGGGGGATGCTCCAGAGCGGCGCGGTCGGCGAGAATCCTCCCGGCGAGGCGCGCCGCAGGAGCGGGGTAGCCGTAGTCGAGGAGCTGTCCGAGGACGTCGGACACGCAGCTCACGTCCGACAGCCGCATGAGCCCCGCCGGATCACGGTCGATGAGCAGGGACTCGTGTCCCAGTTCGCGCAGGGCCCGAAGCAGGTGCGTGACCTCCTCGGCGTCGGAGACGTCGACCTCCTCGACGGCCCTCGCCGCGAGACGGAGGCGTGCGTCGGCGCCCTCGCCTACGAGTTCCAGCAGTCGCGCACGCATGTCCCAGGCCGACTCCCACCGGATGTGGTGCGCCATCCAGAGCGCCATCTCCTCGCGCTCACGTGCCTCGACGGGCGTGGCCAGCAGGAGGCTGATCCACTCCGTGGGACAGCCCGCCACCGTCGCGCGGCGCAGCAGCACCCCACCCTGCTTGATGAACCCTTGCTCCCGTGCCCGGTAGGACAGCTGCATGAGCACAGCCGGGTCCGTGGTGAACGCGGTCACGGCGTCCCACAAGGCGGGCCCGGGAACGGCGGCGGCAGCTTCCACGGCGGCGTTCTGCTGGAGGTAGTCGGCCGGCTCGTACGTGGTCGGGCCGCCCCCGGTGTCCCGCAGTGCGACCAGCGCGGTCAGGGAGTTCCTGATGTCGGTGCGGCGGCCGTCGGCCCGCGCACCCGTGACCAGGGCGGTCAACGCTTCGCGGGCCCAGCCCGGTTCGGCGGGCCTGAGGCGCGGCGGAAGGGCGGCGTCGGCGATGTGCGCCAGCAACTCGTCGGTCAGCGGCGCCCAGTGGCCGGTGTGCCGTACCGCGATCGCGGCGGTGATCAGCGCGTGTTCCACCGGGGTGAAATGCGCGCCGGGACCCATGCGGTACGCGGCCAGGAGTTCGGGTCCACCGCTGAGGTGCTGGACCACCCGCCCGTCGGCCGCTCCGGCCCGTCCGGCCTGCCCCATGCGCGGGTCCCCGCTGGAAAGAGCGAGGCTCTGCCACTCCCCGCGCTGGGCCTCGCTCAGCTCGGCCGGAACCGCGATCCGGTGGGTGACCGGCGCCTCCAGGAGGGCGCGGACGTGGCTGGGCGCGCTCACCGATTCCGGAGGGCGGACGAACTCCTCCCAGTACGGGTTCGTCCACAGCGTGCCGACCACCACCACACCGGGCCGGGTCAGCAGCAGCTCGCGCAGGGCGGCGGCGGCCTCCTCGGCACGGTCCCCTTGGAGGAAGCGCTGCGCCTCGTTGAGCCAGAGCACGTCCCCCGGTGCCACCAGCCCGTCCCTGAGCAGATCCGCCAGGGCGGCGGCGTGCGTGGGCCGCCACAGACGGCGGTGCGGGGCCAACCGGAGGAGCACTTCGAACAGGGCCCGGGTCTTGCCCGTGGAGGAGTCACCGGTGAGCAGGACGAAGCAGGACGTCACCCCGTCCAGCGCCGGGGCGAGCAGACGTTCCAGGTCGATGTCGTGCGGGCGGGCGTAGTAGGGGGTGAGGAAGGCGGTGACCGGCCCTGCCGCCAGGAACGGGGCCTGCTGGACCTGGAGCAGTGCCGGTCCGGCCAGTTGGACGCTGCCCGGGCCGGCGGACACGTCCGTGCGGGGGGTGGGAGCAGCGACGTCCGGCCCGGGCCGGGACCGGTGCCAGAGTTCTCGGAGTTGCCGGTACGTCTCCGGATCGGCCTCGGCGGCCTGCGCGATGCCCGTGACGGTGCGCAGAGTCGGTGCCGGGTGACGGTCGTTCAGGGCCTGGCTGATCGTGGTGGCCGACAAGGGGATCCGCGAGGCGCCGCTGCGCCTGACGATGTCCCTCCGGGTGTACCCCCGGCTGCCGAGCACTTCGCGCAGCCGTTCGCGTAACGCGGCCAGAGCCTCGGCCCGGGCCGAGGCGTCGTCACCGGCCTGCATGCACCCTCCCTGCGGCGGCCCGGTCGGGCGCGCGACCACCGGTCGGGGACCCGTGGGCCGAGCGGTTCGGCTCTGTTCATTGTTGTCCGCCCGAACCCTGCCGTACGGCCGATCGGTCAATCTCGGCCTGTCCGCACACCATTCCGTGAGGAGACGCAAAGGTGCCGCTCGAAGCCGTCGTCGTACTGACCGTGACCGTCGTCGCTCTCGTGCTGCTGATCGCAGGACTGAGCGCTGTCACGGCCGTGTTGCTCGCCCGCCGGTCCGGAACGTCGACCCCTGCCGCTCTCCTGCGGGGAGGTACGGCCTTCGGTGCGGCGCTCTCCCTGCTCGCACTCCTCGCGTCCACGATCGCGGGGCTGCTCCGCTGAGCGTCCGCGGGCGGCGGAGGTCCCGCCGGGCACGCGCCCGGCGGGACGGCCGCGATCAGGCCGGAGGTGCGCTGTCGCTCGTGGTGACGCGCACGTGGTCGACCACGAGTTCGCTGGGGAAGGCGGTGTTGCCGTCGGGGTCGCCGGGCCAGTAGCCGCCGACCGCCAGGTTGAGGATGAGGAAGAACGGCTTGTTGAACGCCCAGGCGTTGCCGTTCGTGTCGGCCGGGGTGCGGTGCTGGTAGACGTTTCCGTCGACCGACCAGGTGACGGAGTCGGGGGCCCAGTCGACGGCGAAGGTGTGGAAGTCGTCGGCGAAGGCCTGGCCGTCGGGCAGGGTGTAGCCGGCCCCGATGCCGCCGGAGCCGGAGTAGCCGGGCCCGTGCAGGGTGCCGTGCACGGTGGAGGGTTCGAAGCCGACGTTCTCCATGACGTCGATCTCACCGGAGTTGGGCCACCCGACCTGTCCGATGTCGTCACCGAGCATCCAGAAGGCGGGCCACATGCCCTGGCCGCGCGGGATCTTCATACGAGCCTCGACGTGGCCATAGGTCTGCGTGAACTTGCCGGAGGTGTTCAGCCTCGCGGAGGTGTACTCGCAGGTGCCGTACCAGCACTGGTAGTTGGAGGGGTTCTCCTTGCGCGCGGTGATGACCAGATGGCCCTGGCCGTCGAGCGCGGCGTTGTTGTTGCCGGAGGTGTAGTACTGCCGTTCGTGGTTGTCGACGTTGTCGCCGGTCTCGATCTGCCACTTGCTGCCGTCCACGGCCGAACCGGCCGGACCGTCGAACTCGTCCGAGAACGACGTCGCGGCGGCGGAGACCGTTTCCGGCTGCCTGGGGGCGCCCGACGCCAGGCCGGACGTGGTGGCGACCAGGGCGAGTACGGAGAGAGCGGGGACCAGGAGACGCCTGGCCCGGTGGGGGGAGTTCATGAACGTTCCTTCCCGTGCGGGACGGGGACATGTGATGCGTCATGCATATGACAAGTGGGGGCATGGCCATCACGTGGGGGGATGATGGTGCTTTAGTTCACTACGTGATTTAAGAAGTGAACCATCGGGGTGTCAAGGCTCAGGGACGGACAACAGTTCTTGCACCATCCGGCTCAGGGCGCACCCCGGTCGCCCTCCCCGCCGCCCTCGCGGTCCGCGAGCGCGCGCCCGACGCGGAGGTTCCAGCGCCCGGAGCGCCCGCTCAGTTCCGTCAGCGTGAGCGGGGCGACGTCGAGGCGCCAGAACACCTGCGGCGGCAGCCCCAGCGCGTGGACCACGGCCGCGCGCACCAGGGACGGTTCGGCGACCGCCAGCACCCGGCCCTCACCGGTCAGCGAGTCGAGCCAGGCCCCCGCCCTGGCGCACAGGCCGAGCAGCGACTCGCCGCCGTGCGGGGCGGCCGACGGGTCGCCCAGCCAGGCCGCGACCCCCTCCGGCTCCCGCGCGCCCACCTCGTCCAGTCGGGCACCCGACCAGCGCCCCAACTCCCAGTCCCGCACGGCGGTTTCGGTCACCGAGCGCAGCCCCAGCGCCTCCGCCGTCCGGGCGCACCGCTCGGACGGCCCGTGCACCAGCCGGTCCGCGTCCGGGACGTGGGGCGCGGCCAGCCGGGCCGCCCGCACGCCGGACGCGTCGAGCGCGGCGTCGCCGGCGAACCGGGCCTCGCGCAGTGCCGCGTTCATCGCCGGTGAGATCAACATCACCCGTACCGTCACTACCACCCTCAACTCCCCGAACATGGGCCCCACGGCCAAGCACACCATGGCATCCGGGCCGCGCGGACCGCTTGTAAGGGGCATGGCGGTGCCCGGTGCCCAGGGGGTATGGTCGCGGCGACATGACGAGGGTGTGAAGGAAGTCCGGTGAGAATCCGGCACGGTCGCGCCACTGTGTACCCGCGCACGCGGGAAGTCAGACCCAGCACCTTCGTCTCAGGCACCACGATCGGGACGCGTGTTCCCACAGGAGGTTCTGCCATGGCGCAGACTGCTGCCCCCGCCACCGGCGCATCCGCCATCACCCCCATCTCCCTGAAGGCCATTGCCCCTTGGGCGGTCTTCTTCGGCATCCTCATGCTGGTCCTGCTCTACTTCGTCGGCGCCGAGCAGGGCGCCACGGCCGTCATCTCGGGCGAGGGCGTCCACGAGTGGGTCCACGACGGCCGCCACCTCCTCGGCTTCCCCTGCCACTGACCGACCGGCTGATCCAGGGGAATCCCTCATGAACTCCATATCTGTCAGAGCCCTGCTGGTCCGCGGCATGCTGGCCGGACTGGTCGCGGGCGCGCTCGCGCTGCTCGTCGCCTACTTCCTCGGCGAGTCCAGGGTCGACGCGGCCATCGCGCTCGAAGAGGCCGCGCACAGCGCCCACGGCCACGACCACGGCGCCGCCGAGGAACTCGTCAGCCGCAGCATGCAGTCGACCGCCGGCCTGGCCACCGGTGTGCTCGTCTTCGGCGTCGCGGTCGGCGGTATCGCCGCGCTCGTCTTCTGTTACGCGCTGGGGCGGATGGGCCGGTTCGGCCCGCGCGCCACGGCCGCGCTGATCGCTGGCGCCGCGCTGGTGAGCGTGTACCTCGTGCCGTTCCTGAAGTACCCGGCCAACCCGCCGGCCGTCGGCAACCCCGACACCATCGGCAAACGCACCACGCTGTTCTTCCTGATGGTGGCCCTCAGCGTGCTGCTCGCGGTCGCCGCCGTCATCGTCGGCAAGCGGCTGGCGCCCCGCCTGGGCAACTGGAACGCGACGGTCGTGGCAGCCGCCGGTTACCTGCTGCTGATCGCCCTCGCCTATGTCTTCCTGCCCTCGTTCAACGAGGTCGGAGCGGACTTCCCGGCCACCCTGCTGTGGCAGTTCCGGCTGGCCACGCTCGCGGTGCAGGCCACGCTGTGGACCACCTTCGGCCTGCTCTTCGGCCACCTCACCGAACGCCTGCTGGTGCCGAGGGCCGAGGCGCTCGCGGACGGCCGGGCGAACCGGACCGCCGCCGCCGTGGGCTGACGGCCGCGGACGCGCTGCAACGGGCGGAGCCCGCCGGGTGATCACCCGGCGGGCTCCGCCCGTTCTACGCCGTCCACTCGGCCAGGTAGTACTTCAGCGAGGCGTCCTCGTCCACCCGGCGCATCCCGGCCGCCGTCATGACGCGCTGCGAGGCGATGTTGCCGGTGTCGGCGTCCCCGCGCACCCGGACGACGCCCTGTTCCCGGGCGAAACGCAGCAGCGCCCGAAGCGCCTCGGAGGCGTAACCCTGTCCGCGCGCCGACTCCACCAACCCGTAGCCGATCGTCACGCTGCGCCGCTCGTCCGGCGCGGCGTGGAAGCCGATGCCGCCGATGACCACACCGTCGGCGCGGAGCCGTATCTCGTACGAACCGAAGGGGCTGGGATCACCGGTGGCCAGGCAGGTCGCGAGGTGGCGCGCGGCGGCTCCCCGCTCACCGGGGGAGGGGTAGCCGGGAGCCCAGCGCGCCCCGGCCGGCGGCGAACCTGCCGCGACGCGCTCGGCTTCGGCGGGGGTCATCGGGTGCAGGACCAAGCGCGGCGTTTCAAGGTCGGTCATGGTCCTGTGAAGTATCACGGGGCCCTGGGGCCGGGCACCTGGAATACCCAACTTCTACGCGGACCCCAGGTCACCGGACAGCGCGGCGGCCAGCCGGAGCTGCGTGTCCGCCTCGCTCTGCCGCCCCTGGCGCTCCAGGGTCCGGCCGAGCATCAGGCGGGCGTAGTGCTCCACCGGGTCGCGCTCCAGAACCGCACGGAGCTCCGTCTCGGCCCGCCCGAGGCTCGCCGAGTGGTAGTAGGCGCGGGCCAGCAGCAGCCGGGGCGCGACCTGCTCCGGGACCTCCGCGACGAGTCCGTCCAGGATGCGGGCCGCGGTCGTGTACTCCTTCGCGTCGAAGAAGAACCCCGCGCGCTCCCAGCGCTCGGCGGCGGTGCCGAACTCGTAGTAGCTGTCGCTCATGTCGTCTCCTCGGTCGGGCGGGTGTCCGATCCGCACAACACCGACAGGTGGTTTAACATTCCACTAATTGTCCGGCGTGGGCGCCACCCGCCCTCGCCCCGCAGCGGAATAGGTTGAGCGCCATGAGCAATCTCGATCGCCAGGCCGTCCCCACCGTCTGCGGAGGCCGCGGTTTCGTCGTCGCGGAGCCCGTACGTGAACTGCTCGCCCCGCGCAAGGTGCGGCTCGGCGAGTCCACCGAGGTCCGCAGGCTGCTGCCCAACCTGGGCCGCCGGATGGTCGGCGCCTGGGCCTTCGTGGACCACTACGGCCCCGACGACATCGCCGACGAACCCGGGATGCAGGTGCCGCCGCACCCGCACATGGGCCTCCAGACCGTCAGCTGGCTGCACGAGGGCGAGGTCCTGCACCGCGACAGCCTCGGCAGCCTCCAGACGGTCCGCCCGCGCGAACTGGGCCTGATGACCTCCGGCCGCGCGATCAGCCATTCCGAGGAGAGCCCCAAACAGCACGCCGCGCTGCTCCACGGCGCCCAGCTCTGGGTGGCGCTCCCGGACGCGCACCGCTTCACCGAGCCCCATTTCCAGCACCACAGCGACCTGCCCACGGTCACCGCCCCCGGCCTCACGGCCACCGTGATCCTGGGCGACCTCGACGGCGCCACCTCTCCCGGCACCGCGTACACCCCGATCGTGGGCGCCGACCTCACTCTGACCCGGGGCGCGCAGGCCCGGCTCCCCCTGGACCCCGACTTCGAGTACGCCGTGCTCTCGATGTCCGGCGAGGCCGAGGTCGACGGCGTCCCGGTCCTCCCCGGCTCCATGCTCTACCTCGGCTGCGGCCGCACGGAACTCCCGCTCCGCGCGGAGTCCGACGCGGGCCTGATGCTCCTGGGCGGCGAGCCGTTCGAGGAGGAGCTGATCATGTGGTGGAATTTCGTGGGCAGGACCCAGGACGAGATCGCCCGGGCCCGCGAGGACTGGATGTCCGGCGACCGATTCGGCACCGTACACGGCTATGACGGACCGCCGATCCCGGCTCCGGCGTTGCCGGACGTGGGACTGAAGCCGCGGGGGCGGGTGCGGTGAGCTGGGGTTTTCACGTCTGAGGGAGCGTTGGGTCCCTGCCTGGGCCGGCTGGGTGTGCGGACGGATGCTCAGGCGCGGACCGGCTTCGCCAAGTTGACGTCGCCGTCCTCGCGAAGGCCGGCGACGCGGGCGTAGCCCTGGCGCCGGTAGAAGGAGAGGTTGCGGTGACTGGCGGCGCCGGTGGACAGGACGATCCGGGTGCAGCCCTCCTCGACCGACTCGGCTGCGCGCAGCAGCCAGCGGCCTATACCGCGTCCGCGCAGGTCGGGAGCGACGGCGAGCCGCCCGATGTGGAGGTCGCTTCCGTCGCGTCGGGTGCGGACCAGGCCCAGGAGCCGGCCGTCGCGCCACAGGCCCATCGTGTGCCAGTCGGCCAGCCACGCGCGGATGTCGGCGGGTGACTCGTGGAGTGCGGGGATGGCCAGCGTCTCGTTGGCGAGTGCCTCCTCCGTCCAGCAGCAACGCTGCAGCACGGTGACTTCGGGGGCGTCGTGCGGGCCGAGCCGACGTGCGTACGAGCCGGGGAGTGGTCCCTGGACGGATGCCGGGTGCTCGCGCTCACGCATCGGGTTCAGGGCATGAGCGAGACGGACGAGTTCCGCCAGCAGCCCCTGCGCCGCGTCCGCGTGGTGGGGAGCGGGTTCCAGACCGTTGCCGCCCGTCGCCTCCGCGATCCGCAGCGCGACGGTGGCCCCGAGGGGGACCAGTCGCAGGGTGCTCACGACCTGCTTGGCGTGCTGAACCGCGCGGGTGCCGGCCGAGGTATGGCCGTAGCTGACGAAGCCGACCGGCTTCCAGGCCCATTCGGGGCCCAGGTAGTCCAGGGCGTTCTTCAGCGTCGCCGGCATGCCGTAGTTGTACTCGGGCGTCACGACGACGAAGCCGTCGGCCTCGTCGACCATCCGGCTCCAGCGGCGGGAGTGCTCGTGGCGATGGATGCCGCTGGAGGGATGCTCCTCCTCGTCCAGGAACGGCAGGTCGAGGTCGCCGATCGAAACGGGGACAAGCTCCACCCCGAGCGCCTCGGAACTCGGCGCGAGTACGTCCGTCAGCCAGCGCCCGACGGCGGGGCCGAGCGCGTTGGGGCGAGTGCTGCAGACCAGCACGAGGACGCGCAGAGTTTTCGTTGTCATGTAAACGAAGCTAGCCGGTAGATTGATTACATGTCAACGAAGAAGGAAAGCGGCTCCCCCGGTGACTGGCTCACCCTCGACGAGGAGCGCGACTGGCGGGCGTACCTGCGTATGGTCACCGCCGTCCAGGGCCGCACCGCGCGCGACCTGGCCGCCCTCGGGCTCTCCGAGCCGGACTACGAGGTGCTCAGCACCCTGTCCGAAAGAACGGACGGCACCAGCACGCTGCACGAGCAGGCCACCAAGATGGGCTGGTCGCGCAGTCGCCTGTCCCGGCACGCCTCCCGCATGGAGGCCCGCGACCTCATCCGCCGCGCCCCCGATCCGGCCGATGGCCGAGGCTGCCTGCTCGTCCTCACCTCCACCGGGCGGCAAACACTCCGGGACGCCGCCCCCCACCACGTCGCCTCCGTGCGCCGGCACTTCGTCGACCGCCTCACACCCGACGAGCTCGCCGCCCTCGGCCACATCGCGCGCAAACTGTCGAAGGGGCAGTAGGACAGTGCGCCTCGATGCCCAGGAGGGCGCAGGCGGGTACGAGTTGCAGCGCCGAGCGTATCGCTGCAATCACTCGTTCCGAGGTGTCCCGTACGTGGCGTCAAGCATCAGAGCGAGCAGCCGGTCGGGCTGTTGCGCGTCGTGGCTGCGAGCTGTGGACAGCGCGATCCCGACGACAAGGTGGATCAGGTCGTCGGCGGTCAGGTCGGCGCGTGCCGTGCCCCGCCGCTGAGCCTGGGCAAGAAGACCGGCTGCGGTGTCCAGGATCAGCTGATGGCAGTCGAGCCCCAGCGCGACCGGCTCCTCGACCATCAACGCGCCCGCCAGGCCTTGATTGAGCCTGGCATGAACGAGGAACGCGCGCAGCCATTGCGTCAGCGCGTCGTCGGCGGGTTCCGACGAGGACAGCGTCGCGGCGAGCTCGCACAGCGTCTCGATCCGGCCTTCGAGGACCGCGGTCAGCAGGGCGGAGCGGTTCGGGAAGTGACGGTACAAGGTGCCCGGGCCGACGCCGGCGCGGCGGGCGACCTCGTTGAGAGACGCCTCCGGTCCGGCTTCGGCAAATACTTCCTGCGCTGTGGCGATGAGGCGTTCCCGGTTGAGTCGCGCATCGGTACGCCGCGGTCGTCGCGCGGGGACGTGCCCGTGTGTGGTCGCCATCGTCCCGTCTTTCGGTCGAGTCCGGAGTAGTTAAGCGGAGTACCTCTCCGTATAGTAGCGTCCATCAACCGGAGAGGTTCTCCGGAAAACGTGACCTGGGGAGTGCGGATGACGGACAGCGGGCAGGCCGAACTGGGGCGAGTCGGGATCTGGACCTTCGCCTACGAGGGGCAGCCTGCTGGGCGGGTACGGGAATCGGCCGCGGAGATCGAGGAGTTGGGTTACGGGGCCATCTGGTACGGGGAGGCGTTCGGCCGCGACACAGTGGGCCAAGCGTGGCTGCTGTTGTCGGCGACACAGCGCATCGTCGTCGCCTCCGGGATCGCCAACATCGCGTTCCGGGAGCCCATCGCCACCGCTACCGCGACACGTGCGCTGGGGGAGGCGTTCCCCGGACGCTACGTACTCGGCCTGGGCGGTCACCGCGTCGACGACACCGTCCGCGAACTGGACGGCTACCCCGTTCCGGCCCGCGGCAGAGCGGTGACCACCATGCGCGCCTAGCTGCAGGCCATGGACGCGGTACCCGCCCGCGGCCCCGTACCGGACCCGGCTCCGCGCCGCGTACTCGCCGCCCTCGGCCCGAAGATGCTTCAACTGGCCGCCGAACACACCTGGGGCGCGCACCCCTACTTCGTGTCCACCGAGCACACCGAACAGGCGCGCCGGATCATGGGGCCGAGCGCCTTT
Source organism: Streptomyces sp. NBC_00523 (assembly GCF_036346615.1). Lineage (NCBI taxonomy): Bacteria > Bacillati > Actinomycetota > Actinomycetes > Kitasatosporales > Streptomycetaceae > Streptomyces > Streptomyces sp. NBC_00523. The sequence goes on from NZ_CP107836.1 coordinate 6,790,594, forward strand.
CTCGCTGTGGAGCAGGCAGTGGTGCTCGACACCAACCTGAGCCGCGCCCGCCAAGTGGCCACATCACACGTCGCCGGCTACCTCTCGGCACCGCATCAGGAAGCGAATATTCGGCGACTCGGCTTCAACGACGACGACATGGTCGGCGGGCCGAGCCGTCGACTGGTGGATGCGATCGTTGCATATGGGGCGGCGGAAGCAATTCGCCGACGTGTTCAGGAGCACCTCGACGCAGGAGCTGACCACGTATGCCTGCAAGTACTCACCGCCGACACCGGCTCCCTGCCCGAGCACGAGTGGCGCGAGCTTGCCTCTGCTCTCCTGCCCCACCACACAGCATGAGTGACGGCTCACCCCTGTGCCGCGGTCGCGTTCGGGGCGTGGATCGAAGTGCGGCTGTTCGGCTTGGCGAGCGCTGTTCATGTGGACGTCGGTCATGGACGAGCGGAGCACAGTGCGCGGTCGACGAGAGCCGTCACGTCTTGCGTCTGCCGGGTGGCGCTCCTTTCATCGCCCGGTCGGCTGTGCAGGGAGACCGTGACGATGGTCCGGCCGTCCGGAGTCGTGGCAGGCCACAACAGGTATCCGAATCCGTCGCCGCTGTGCCCCCAGTACCCGCCGCCGCAGGACAGTGGCGTCCAGAACAGGCCGAGCCCGTCACGCGTGCCCGGTGGAAAGCCGCGGTCTGCGGGGACTTCGACGGTGCGCTGCATCTCAGCCAGCTGGGCGGGGGCCAGAAGCCTGCCTCGCACCAGTGCCCTATAGAACCTGTTGGTGTCCGCGGCTGTGCTGATCATCGACCCGTCGGCATCGGCGTCGAAGGGCAGGTAGGCGACCGTGGTGTCGGTCATGGCACCACCCGGCTCGAACTGCTGGTAGTTCCGGGCAGGGGAGCCGGGCAGGAACGGCCAGTTGCCGGGTGTGAGGGTGTGGGTGAGCCGTAGCGGACGAAGAATCCTGGCCCGAACCTCGTACTCCCATGAATGGCCCGTGACCGCCTTGATGACCATGCCGGCGAGAACATAGTTGGTGTTGGAGTACTCCCAGCCGCTACCGGGTGCGAACGACGGCGGGTGCTTCATCGCGAGGGCCACACGCTGCCGGGAGGTGTAGGTGGTCCAGCGGTTCACGCGATACCCGGCCGCGCTGAGATCAGGAACGACATCGCCGATGTAGTCGGGCAACCCGCTGGTGTGCTGGAGCAGGTGGCGCAGAGTGATCCGGTGCCCGTCATTGCCGTGGCCACGGACCAGGCCGGGCAGCCACGTGTCCACCGTATCGTCCAGCGACAGGCGGCCTTCGCCGGCGAGTTGGAGCAGTACGGTCGCGACGAACGTCTTCGTGGTGCTGCCGATCCTCAGGTAGCCGTCCGTCGCCACAGGCTGCCCGGTACTGAGATCGCCGACCCCGCTACGGACGGTCCGCACTCTGTGGGGCGTCTCCAGTCTCACCGACACGCCTGTGACGCCGTCGTCCCGCAGGCTGTCGGCATCGCGCTGCAGTTGGGACAGGTGATCGGGGGTCGCCGCTCTGGACCCGGCCGGAGGGAGTAGTGCCAGAAGGGCAACAGCGAGCACGGTCACTGTCCGACGACTGATCCGACTCCGCATGATCGACATGAGGCAACGCTAAGAACGAAGCGTCTCGCGAACCATCCGGCCAACCGGAGGTCCCATGGTCGGGTTCTCCCCAGTGCGCTGGGCCCGGCGGATCGGCGAGCGGATGGTCGGTTGACTATGCGCACCGGTGGCGGATCCAATGACCAGCGTGATCACCCGGGCGCTCCTGCTGCGCCGAGACGTGATGAATGCGGACCGGCTGCCCTGACCAGGTGCGATTCGGGCAGACCGTGACCGCGTAGCCCCGAGGGAGACGTTTACCGATGACCACACCACCATCGCTGTCCGGAGCAGAGCACGCAGAGGGGGCGTCCGTCCGTGTGGGCGTTCTCGTCCCTTTGACGCGGCCAGGCTGGGCCGAGGCGGGGCGACACTTGCTCGCAGGGTTCGAGCTGGCCGTTGACAAGGTCAATGACACAGGCGGGATTGACGGCAGACGACTGGAGCTGATGGTCCGCGACACCGCGGCCGATCCGGAGCGGGCGGTGGCGGCCGTGGACGAACTGGCCGCCCTGGGTGTGGCTGTTGTGGCGGGCGAGTACCACAGCGTCGTCGCCCGCGCCGCTGCCGGCCGGGCCGACGCCCTGGGCGTGCCGTACCTCTGCTCGTCCGCCGTGCTTGACGAGCTCACCGAGGAGCCGACGCAGTGGATCGCGCGCCTTGCCCCGCCGCAGTCCCGTGGCTGGCGGATCTACGCGGACTTCCTCCTCGGTGAGGGACGACGCCGGATCGCCGTGGCGACCCAGCCGAGCGTCTACTGGGCGTCCGGGACCCGCGTCCTGCGGGAGCACCTGGCTCCACACGGCGGCACTGTCGTCGAACTCGACATGAGCGTGCTCACCCCCGAGGCTCTCTGCGATGCGCTCGTGGACCACGGCGCGACGGCGCTGCTCCTGCTGGTCGGCCACCCGGAGCCGGCGGTGCCGATCGTCAGGGCCGTACGGGATGACGTGCGACTCGCGGAGGTCCTGATCGGCGCTCCGGCCGGACAACCGGAGTTTGCCGAATGGGCCGCGCTTCTGGGCGAGGACGGCGCCGAGATCCCGTTTCTGCGTTACCTGCCCGAGGTCCTCGGCCCGCTCGCCGAACGCGTCGAGAAGGAGCTTCGCGAGCGTCTGGGCGAAGCGCCTTCCTTCGTCGCCTTCGAGGGCTGGGACACCGCCACTGTCCTCGCCGAGGTGTTGCGCTCCCACGGCACGGACCGGGCCGCCATCGCCGCGTCATGGCCGCGCGTGGTGGTCGATGGCGCCCGCGGGCCGATCCGGTTCTCCCGCACCACGGGCATCGGCGTCTGGCAATGGGCTTGGGCACCGATCCAAGTCGTCGACCGGGACCCCGCGGAGCCCGATCGCTTTCGGATCCTGCGCACCGGCTGAGAGGGCGCGGAGGCCCGACTGCCCCAGAGGCCATGCGGACCGCACTCGACCGCATGGCCTCGTGGTAGTCTGCCGGGTCGAAATACGGATCGTCCACCGGTGCCCCCCAGCTGCTGCGAGGTCCCAGCTCATCCGGCACCAGCCGCTCAACAATCCCGACGACGTGCTCCGCCTACGGCTTGCTGGAACACACGGTGTCGGTCCAGATCGCCTGGAGGTCACGGCAGACAAGGGTGAGTGTGCCGTCCCAACAGGCGATCTCGTGACGGCAGCCGTCCCTGTACGGCAGGATCTCGTCGAGAATCACATCCCCGAGGTCCGCTCCGCGGTCCCCGTCGGCGGGATCGATGATGAAGCTGGACACCCCTGCGTAGCGGATCAGCAGATCTTGGTCGTGCTTCCAGCAGTTGTGCTGGAACTCGACCTCCATCTCCTCGCCGCCGGTGCTCCGGACGGCCCGAAGCGTCAGGTCCTTCACGCATCGCCTGCTGCGGAAGTCGTAGTGATCCGCATCAGTGGCGAACGACCGTGCACCCGGCGGCAGATCGCCACAGATCGAGGGCAGCTGCTTCAGGTAGCGAGAAGGGTCCAACACCCCTGACAGGTCGCCGACCTGCGCATCGAGATCGACGTACTCCATCAGCCCGGCTCCCTCATGGCTTCCTCCTGGTCGACGAATCGTCGCACGGACTCACCAAACGAGATGACGTCCACATGCTCGGACGAACCTTTGCGGACGCCGCCCAAAGTGTCCTGGAACGCTCACAACGCAAGCCGCTCACCGGCGTCGCGCCAGTAGTCGGTGAGCATCTCGCCCGGCCAGGCCGGCTCACGCACGGTTCCGCGCGGTGCCATCTCCTCGAAGTACGGGGCCAGATCCAGGACCGGCGTTCCGTCGACGGCGTCGAGATCCGTCACGAGGAGGTCTCGGCCCTCCACGCTCAGCAGCCTGGGGTAGCTGATGGCCAGTTGATTGGGCCTTCTATGATTTCGGTGGACGAATGTACCGGTCGCCGGCCACTGCGGGTTGCCTCGCGGGCTGCGTGCATGGAGCTGGACATCGCCCGGCTGGGCCAGGTGGAAGGTCCAGGTCACCGTCAAGTGAGAGAATTCATCGATGCCTTGCAGGGTTTCGAGAGGAAAGCTCTCGTTGAGTCTGATGATCGCTTGGATGCCGCCCTGGTAGTCGTCCAGGACTTGAGTATGGCCGCCGACGACCGTAGCGATCGGTGCGACTTCAAATGTTTCCATCGGCCCTCTTTCCTATCCGCTGGGGTGACATGTGCTGCGGCGCCGCACCGCAGCGACGGTGCCGCATAACGGTCAGCCTATGGCGCGCAGCATCTCGGCCGCGTAGCCGTCGAGCTGCCGGGAAGCGGGACGGCTCCATCTCGCAGATGGCTGGCCTGAGCCGAGCGTCCCGAGGCCCCACCGCGCTGCTGGTCTCGCGCGGAGTAGCAGGTAGTCAGTCCCCGTACGTCGTCGATGTCGCCCTGTGTCACGCGCCGGAGCGAGGCCACTGGGCGACCTGCCGCTGCTGCCCGCCAAGGTGGCGCAATGAGCTCGCGGACAGGTCGTGTTTGATCGACTTCCGATCCGTGGCGTACTCCTCGAAGCGCATCTGCCCGTACCTCCCTGCTGCTGTGCGCGCAGGACCGTTCATTCCATGCACGACCAGCCCGCCCATCACCTCTTCTCGTACGGCACTCTGCAGCAAACCGAGGTCCAGCTCTCCCAGTTCGGCCGTCTGCTCCACGGGCGCCCCGATGCCTTGCGCGGCTACCGCATCACGACCGTGCAGATCACCGACCCGGCCGTGGTCGAGGCCAGTGGCTCCGACCGGCACCCGATGGTCGTCCCCGCCCCCGGCTCGGCGGACCTCGTCGAGGGGCAGGTCCTCGCGATCACCGATGCCGAACTCGCCGTGGCGGACGCCTATGGGGTGGACGAGTACACCCGTGTGAAGGTGACCTTGCGCTCGGGAACGCGCGCATGGGTGTATCTGGACCGGGCGAGCGCCGGGACGGATGCCGTCCGGGAGTGGCTGCGGAGTATCGAGGTGTTCGCCGGTCCGCTGCCGGACTTCGACCCGGCCGTTGCCCCGGCCGAGCCGGTCGACCTGTTCCTCGCCTGGCGCCGCGCTGCTCTCGCCGCCGGTGTGCCCGATGCGCACGCCATGTTCCGCTGGAGTTGGCCACGCGGTCCGGGGACCTCGTGCACGGGCCTTCCGCGGCCGAGGGACGGCACATCCGCCGGGACGCGGATCGGCCCCGCCCTGCTCGGGCCGGCCGCGGCATGCGGGAACGACACCCTCCCCGTACGCCCCCGCCCACGCGTCCGGGTCCTCGTCACCGGCGACGAACTCACCCGCGCGGGGCGGCCCGCGACGGGCCGTGTACGCGACGCGCTCGGACCGCTCCTGCCGCCCCGCATCGAAGCGAGCGGAGGCGAGACCGTGGACGTCCGGCACGTGCCGGACCGCCCCGTCGGCTCGCTGCGCGCGTGCGTCGGCGCCGGGGCGTACGAAGGCGTGGACGTCACCGTGGTGACCGGCTCCACCTCGGTCGGCGTCACCGATCAGTTGCGGCTGCTGCTCGCGGAGGCGGACGCGCACTGGGTGGTCGACTCGGTGGCCTGCCGCCCCGGACACCCCCAGCTCCTGGCCCGGCTGCCCGGGCACTGGGTGGTGGGCCTGCCTGGAAACCCGTACGGCGCCCTGGTCGCCGCGCACACCCTGCTGGCGCCGCTGCTGTCCGGACTCCTCGGCCGTCCGCTGCCCGCCCTGCCCCGTATCCCGCTCACCGGCGACATCCGGCCCGTCCCCGGCCGCACCCGCCTGGTACCGGTGGCCTGGGACGGCGCCACCGCGCGCCCCGTCGGCGGTGACCGCCCCGCCTTCCTGCACGGGGCGGCGCCGGCCGACGCCCTCGCCGCCGTGGCGCCGGACTGGCGGCCCGGGCAGCCCGCGCCCCTGATCCTCCACCACTGAGACGGAGCGGTTTCGGGCCCACGGCACGCGGACCTTCCGGACAGGCGGCAGGGGTGGCTGGAATCAGTTGCCGCCGACCGCCGATATGATCCCTCCGACCGTCCCGCGAGAAGAGCGCCGGCATCACCGCTGATGCCTGCCGCCACATCTCCGAGCATCCGCGGTGACAGGTCGGTCATGTGGTGTGAGTGCCGCGTCCTGGGCATCACGCCTTCTGACGTTGCCCGGGAAAGAAGCGAGGTAGGGCAGTGATCTGCGTCGGCGGCATGATCGGGATCGGCAAGACCAGTGTGGCCGAACTGATCGCCAAGGAGCTGGGGAGCAAGGTCTTCTACGAGAGCGTGGAGGACAACCCGATCCTGCCGCTCTTCTACACCGCCGCCCCCGAGGAGATAGAGGCGAAGCGCTACCCGTTCCTCCTCCAGCTCTACTTCCTGCAGACGCGGTTCGCCGCGATCAAGGAGGCGTACCGGCAGGACGACAACGTCCTCGACCGGTCGATCTACGAGGACTGGTACTTCGCCAAGGTCAACCACGATCTCGGCAGGATCAGCTCCCTGGAGATGCGGGTGTACGAGGGGCTGCTCGCGGAGATGATGCGCGAGATCGACGGCCTGCCGTACCGCAAGGCGCCGGATCTCATGGTGTACCTCCGGGCCGACTTCGGGACCGTGCTGCACCGCATCGGGCTGCGGGGGCGCGACTTCGAGCAGGACGAGGGGCTCGTGGAGTACTACCGGATGCTGTGGTCCGGCTACGACGACTGGGTACGCGAGCACTACTCCGCCAGCGACGTCCTGGTGATCGACATGAACCGGACCGATGTCGTGAACAACCCCGAGGACGCCGAGCGCGTCGTCCGGGAGGTCGTGGACGCCCTGGCCCTCGCGAGGGCTCGGGGTCTCTGATCCGGGCCGGGTCCTCGGACGAGAGGCGGGTGGCATGGTGGCCGGTGGCCGTGACGCGGCGGACGACGTGACGACGGACGAGATCGAAGCGGCCCTGCGCGACGTCGCGCAGCTGGGTGGCTTCTTCGCCCTCGACACCATCCGTGGGCCCGCGTCCGGCGAGGGGCGCCTCACGCCGGAGGGGTTCGCGGCGCTGGCCAGGACCGTCAACGAACGCTACGGGACCGCCGAAGCCCGTATCGGCGTGTCCGTCGCCCACCTCGGACTCGCGGCGCGCCTGTGGTCGCCGGTCCTCGCCTGCGCCCTCGTCCATGGGGTGGTGCCGGTGATGGACACCGTGGAGTGGGCCGGGAACGGCTCGGCGCTCCGGCTGGCCGGGCCGCGAGGCCGCCGCGCGGCCCGGCCCATTGCGGCGTCGGCGGATGCGGTGGCCGCGCAGGCCGACGGCGTCCTCCAGCGCGTGGAGAGCCACCTGCCGGCGAAGGCGGCGCCGCGGCTGCTCGCGGGGAACTCCGCTTCCGCGCTGGTCGGATCGGCGGCGCAGCTGCTGAGGTCCCGGCCCGGGCTGCGGGGGCCGCTCACCGAGGTGACGGGGGCGCTCCTGGAGACGGGACGGCTGCGCGGGACCGGCCGGATCACCGGACCCGGGCTCACCTTCCGCCGCCGCAGCTGCTGCCTGTACTACCGGGTGCCGGGCGGCTCGACGTGCGGGGACTGCTGCCTGATCCGGTGAGCCGCCTCGGCCCGCCGCCGCTTCGGCGGTGACGGGGACAGTTCCCGATGAGCGTAACCACTCCTTCTTGCTCCTTGGATCGATCATTCGATCAATGAGCGGTTGTGTTGAGCGAATCTCTTGACCTGATCAATCGTGACCTCTACTTTCGGGCCACCCACCCCAGGAGGTTCTCGCATGAGCATCAGAGCCAGTCGTGTGCTCTTCGCCGTGTCCGTCGCCCTCGTCGGCACCGCCGTCCTGCCGAACCAGGCGGCGACGGCGGCCGGTTCCACCACCTACGTCGACTGCTCGCGCTCCACCGCGGGGACCGGCACCCAGGCCAGCCCCTTCAACAGCATCGCCCAGGCCAACGGCAAGACCTACGGAGCGGGCGACACGCTCGCCTTCGCCTCCGGCACCACCTGCAAGGGCGCGCTCGCCCCCAAGGGCAGCGGCACCGCGAGCCTGCCCATCACCCTCACCCGTTACGGCTCGGGCGCCCTGCCGGTCCTGAACGGCGACGGGGCCGCAGCCGCCGTCTCGCTGACCGACCAGGACCACTGGACGATCAGCTACCTCAAGATCACCAATCCGGCCGGCTCCCTCGCCCGGCGCACCGGCCTGCGCATCTCCGCCACCGACGGCAAGGCCCACACCGGGTTCGACGTCGGCAACCTCGTCATCGACCGGGTGGCCGGCCAGACCAACAAGACCGGTTCGGTCACCGAGGACTACGTGCAGTCGGGAAGCGTCGTCACCGGTGCCACCGGGGCGAACTCCACGCTCAACGACGTCCACGTGCACCACAACACCGTGAGCAACACGGGCGGCGGCGGCCTGAAGATCCGTACCGGCTCCATGGCCACCAAGGGCAACGGTGTGCTCGTGGAGTACAACACCGTCAAGGACGTCGGCGGTGACGGCATCATCGTCAGCTACGCCAACGCGCCGATGATCCAGTACAACGACGCCTCCGGCGTCGGCAACGGCGTATACCCGTTCTCCGGCGGCAACTTCGCCGGGATCTGGGTCCTCGGCGACCACAACCCGACCATCCAGAAGAACGCGGTGTACGACACCACCAGGATGTCCGTCGCCGACAGCCAGGCGTTCGACTGCGACTGGGGGAACACCGGCTACTGCACGATCCAGTACAACTACAGCCGCGACAACATCGGCGGCTTCTTCCTCGACTGCGACGGCTGCGGCACGATCGGCGGGGCCAAGCAGGTCATCCGCTACAACATCTCCGAGAACGACTGCCGCATGAGCAGCAACAGTTCGGGCCGGTCGGCACTGCACCTGTACAACAACGTCCTCTACTGCACGGACAAGAAGTTCAACGTCACACTTCCGGGCGAGAGCGTGGTCGAGAACAACATCTTCGTCGGTACGGCCGACTCCCAGCTGCCCGCCAGGTCCGGGATCCAGTGGTACTGGAACGTCTTCCAGGGTGTGCCCCGGCCCACGTCCAACGGCATCGCCGGCGACCCGCAGTTCGTCGCTCCGGGCACAGGCGGCAGCTCGATCCACGAGGTCGACGGCTACCGGCTGAAGTCCACCTCGCCCGCTCTCGGCAACGGAGCCGTCGTCACCGACAACGGGGGCCGCGACTACTGGGGCAACGTCGTTCCGTCGACCACCAAGCCCAACCGGGGCGCCTACCAGGGCCCGGGTCTGTAGCCAGCGGCCGTACCGACGTCAAGGAGTGTCATGCGCAAGCCAAATCGACGTGACTTCATCGCCCTCAGCGCGGCGACGGCGGCCGCGGCGGCCGGGGTGAGCGGGCCCCAGGCGGTCCGCGCGTCCGCCGCCGAGCCCAGGAAAGCCCCCGCCGGGGCGACGGCCGCTACCGGAACGCTGAAGGACGCGAAGCACATCGTGATCCTGATGCAGGAGAACCGCAGCTTCGACCACTACTTCGGGATGCTCAAGGGCGTCCGGGGCTTCTCCGACCGCAGCACCGTCGAACTCGCGGGCGGCCACGGCGTCTTCGACCAGCCGAACGGCACCGGCCGCCACTACCCCTGGCAGCTCAGCGCGACGGAGGCGTCCGGGGGCGCCGACCCCGAGCGCCTGGCCCAGTGCAGCGGGGACCTCGCCCACGACTGGGCCAGCCAGCACAGCGCGTGGAACCACGGGAAGATGGACTCCTGGGTCGCGGCCAAGGGCCTGCGCTCCCTGGGCCACCTGACCCGCGAGGACATCCCCTTCCACTACGCCCTGGCCGACACCTGGACGGTCTGCGACGCCTACCACGCCTCCGGGATGAGCGCGACCGGCCCCAACCGCACCTACCTGTGGAGCGGGAAGATCAGCGAGTCGTCCAAGGACGGCGGCAGCGAGTCCGGGCTGACCTGGGAGACGTACGCGGAGGCGCTGGAGAAGGCCGCCGTCAGCTGGAAGGTCTACCAGTCGACGGACAACTACGGTGACAACGGGCTCGCGTACTTCGCGCAGTTCACCTCGGCCCCGGCCAGCAGCCCCCTGCGCGGCAAGGGCATGTCGACGGTCTCCCGGGGCACCACCGAGCCCGGCGACGTGGCCGCCGACATCTGTGACGCGATCGCCGCCGACGTACGCGCGGGCACCCTGCCGCAGGTGTCGTGGATCGTCCCCGACCAGAACTACTCCGAGCACCCCATGGCCACCCCGGCCAACGGCGCCCACTTCGTCCACAAGGTCATCGACGCCCTCAACGCCGACCCGGACGTCTTCAACTCCACGATCCTCTTCCTCAACTACGACGAGAACGACGGCTACTTCGACCACGTCCCGCCACCCACCCCGCCGACCGGGACGGCCGACGAGTTCATCGGCGGGACGAGCATCGGCCTCGGCTTCCGCGTCCCGCTGATCGCGATCTCCCCCTGGAGCCGCGGCGGTTACGTCAACTCTCAGACCAGCGACCACACCTCGGTACTGCGGTTCCTGGAGAAGTGGACGGCCGCGATCGGCAAGCCGGCCACCTGCCCCAACATCAGCGCCTGGAGACGCGCGGTGTGCGGCGACCTCACCAGCATGTTCGACTTCACCAGCCCGGTCTACGGCCTGCCCGCCCTGCCGGCCACCGGGGCCACCGTGGACATGAGCCAGTGCTCCGGCCTGCCCAATCCCGCACCGGTCGACAACAAACTGCCCACCCAGGAAGCGGGCACCCGCAAGGCACGGGCCCTGCCCTACCAGCCGACGGCCGATCTCGTCGCCTTCACCGCCTCCGGCAGCTCCGTCCAGGCCAACATCAAGGTGGCCAACGGTGGCACGGCCGCCTGCCATTTCGCCGTGTACACCAACGGCACACAGCGCTCGGGAGGCCCCTGGCCGTACACGGTCGCAGCGGGCGGCACCGCCACCGACTTCTACAACTGCGGCCCCGGCTACGGAGACGGCCTCTACGACCTCACCGTCCTCGGCCCCAACCGGTTCATGCGCCGCTTCAAGGGCAACTCCACCCGCACCGGCAAGGACCTCCTCGTGGCCGCCTCCGCCGTCACCGTCTCCGGGGCCGTCAAGCTCCGCTTCACCCTGGCCAACAACAGCGCGGCCGCCGTGACGTTCACCATCAAGGCGAACGCGTACCGCACCGGCGGGCCCTGGACGTACACTGTGCCGGCGGGCAGGACCGTCACGGACGACTTCTCGGTGCAGACCTACGGCTCCGGCTGGTACGACCACACCGTCACCGCCTCCGCGGACCCCACCTGGTCACAGCGGTTCGTCGGCCACCTGGAGAACGGCCTGCCCAGCGTCAGCGGCTGAACCCGGGCCGCCACGGCGAGGAGGGCCCCGCTCAGTCGCGCCACCACGGTTCGCGCACGTACAGGCCCACCTCGCCGACGCACCCCGCGCCGTTCGAGATCTCCCGGGTGTCCAGATTCCACCCCACGACACCGTTGCCCTTGCGACTCAGTTCGATCAGGCGGTTGCTCCCGGTGTGCGTGCCTGCGGTGACCTCGCAGCGGACGATCCCGGTCCACGCCTGACCGTTCAGGGCCGCGGCGAAGGACAGCACCGGGAGCGCGAGGACGGTCAGGCCGAGGACCGCCCACTGCTCCAGGGCCGCCGCACGACGCAGCACCGGCGAGGGCCGGTAGCTGTCGTCCACGTGCGATCCGGATGCCGTACGCCGGCCGCCGGGGTGCTTGTGCGGGCGCCGTCGGCCGGTGCGGTACTCCACGACGACGCCCTTGCGCAGCGCGTACGCCACGAGCCCGGTGCCCAGCCCCCACCAGAGGCCGAAGAAACACGCGATCACCACCGCCATCGAGGCCGGGCTGACGACGGTCAGGGCCGCTCGCTGGAGCGCCTGGAGGAAGCCCCCTTTCACGGGGACCGCACCGCGCGCCGCGAACAGGGCGAAGACGACCCGGGAGACGACGACGGCCAGCACGGACGCGAGCAGCGCGTCGGTGAGCACCATGCCGATCAGGACGTCCGGCCAGTTGGCGGGCTCCATGCCCACGAACACATCACGGGCCGCGGCGCCGCCCCCGACGGTGTACGCGACCTTCGTCACCGGCACCGCGAACGCCACCGCCAGCAGCACCGTGTGCCCCGGGCCGCCCTTGCGGTCGGCCGACCGGGCGTCCTCCTCCGTGTCCCCCGGGGCGTCGGCGGAAGGGGCGAGGGCCATGAATGCTCCCGGCATCTGAAGGGCGGCGGCGACGGGTGGAAGCGCTGTGCTGCCCCGCAGCCTTCCCCGGCCTCCCCACCCCGGCCACCCTCGTTACGCCGCACGGGGCAACGCGTGCGCGCGTGTGGCCCTGGCCGGGTCCGCGCGCGGCCGCGTCGCCGGGTATCCGCTGCTGTCGGCCACGAGCGGGCCGGTGCCTCGACGCGTCGAGGCGCTGCTGCTGCCTGAGCCCGCACCGCCGCGCGGTGGCGTCCGGCGCATCGGCGTCGTCGCGCTCGCCGCGTCGGTGGTCGCGGCAGCCGTGACGGCGCTCGCCGTGGCATTCGGACTGCACGAGTACGTGGAATTCGCGGCGCGGCGGCTGATCTGCGGCGAGGCCGCCTGACGGCCGGTCAGTCCGCCTGCCGCGCCGGGGCCGTACGGGCGTACCGGTGCTCCGGCCGCCCGGCGTCCCCGTAGCGCAGGGAGAGCTGGAGCGAGCCCTTCTCCTGGAGGTGGCGCAGGTAGCGCTGGGCCGTCGAGCGACTGATGCCCGCGCGGGCCGCCACGTCCTGGGCCGACAGGGGGTGTTCGGCCCGGTCGACGACCTGCCGGATCAGGTCCGCGGTGGGCCTCGACCAGCCCTTCGCCGACGGTGTGGACGCGCTCGCCGGACCCCGTACCGTTCCGAAGATGCGGTCGATCTGCTGCTGGCCGGGACTCGGCACGGTGCCGGCGTCCCGCAGACTGCGCCGCAACTCGGTGTAGCTGTCCAGCCGGGAACGCAGGCCGTCCAGCGTGAACGGCTTGACGAGGTAGTGCAGCACGCCGTAGCGGAGCGCGGCCTCGACCACCTCGACGTCCTGTGCGGCGGTCACCATGATGACGTCGCTGCGCAGGCCCCGCTGCCGCATCAGGCGCACGAGGTCCAGACCGTTCCGGTCGGGCAGGTAGTGGTCGAGCAGGAGCAGGTCGACATGCCGGTTCTCCAGCATGTGCATGGCCTGAAGCGCGGTGTGGGCGGTGCCCACCACACGGAAGCCGGCCGTCTTGCCGACATAGGCGGCGTTGATCTCCGCGACATGGAAGTCGTCGTCGACCACCAGGACGTCAATCACGGTGCTCTCCTGCCAGGGCGGGCTGCGTGCGGGCTGCTGATCCGGTGACGATGGCGGGGAACGTGACGGTGAACACGGCACCGCCGCCGGCCCGGGCGGCGATGCGGGCGGTGCCGCCGTACCGCTCGGCGAGGCTGCGCACCATCGCCAGGCCGAGCCCCCGGCCGCGATGGTGCGGTGACTCCTTGGTACTCCACCCCTCTTCGAAGATCGTCTCGCGCAGCTCCACGGGCACCCCCGGACCGTTGTCGCTGACGCGCGTCACGACCGTGTCGGCCTCCACGAAGACCTCGACCTCCACCGAGGGCCGCGTGGTGCGACCGCCGACGACATCGAGTGCGTTGTCGATCAGATTGCCCAGCACCGTCACGATGTCCCGGGCCTCGACCAGCCGGCTGGGCAGCTGACTGCGGTCGGACAGGCGCAGGCTCACACCCCGCTCGGCGGCGATGGCCGCCTTTCCGACCAGGAGGGCCGAGACCATCGGGTTCCGGACGCGTTCCGCGAAACTGTCCGCCGACGCGCGACGGGCATGGGTGAGCCCGGCGACGTAATCCCGGGCCCGCTCGGGCATGTCCAGGTCGAGGTAGCCCAGGACGGTGTGCAACCGGTTGGCGTGCTCGTGGTCCTGGGCGCGCAGCGCGTCCAGCAGGCCCTTGATCGAGTCGAGCTCGCGGCCCAGCAGTTCGACCTCGGTGCGGTCCCGCAGGGTGACGACCGCGCCACCGTCGGGGGTGGGCATCCGGTTCGCGATGAGGACCCGGCTCTCCCGGACAGTCAGCAGGTCCCGTCCGGTGACCTGGCCGGTCAGGACGTCGCGGGAGCGCCCGGGCGGCAGCACCTCACCGAGCTGCCGGCCCTCGGCGTCCGTCTCCAGCGCGAGCAGACGGGAGGCCTCGTCGTTCACCAGCCGGACGCGTTCGTGCCGGTCGAGCGCGATGACCCCCTCCCGTACGGCGTGCAGCATCGCCTCCCGCTCCGACAGCAGCGCGGCGATGTCCGCGACGGACACCCCGTGCGTGCGTTTGCGCAGGACCCGGGCCACCAGGAACGCCGCGCCCGCGCCGACCGCGAGCGCCGCGCCCGCGTAACGCAGCAGTCCGGGCAGCGCCGCCATGAGGCGTTCCTGTACGCCGGAGTAGGCGATGCCGACCGAGACGGCCCCGATGACCTGGTCCGTGCCGTCGCGGAGCGGGACCTTCGCCCGCGCCGAGGTGCCGAGGGTGCCGCGGTCCACTTCCAGGATGACGTGACCGTGCAGGGGAGTGGACGGGTTCGTCGACACCGGGCGGCCCACCTCGCGCACGTCCGTGTGGGACCACCGGATCCCGCGCCGGTCCATCACCACGACATAGAGGGCGCCCGTCGCCTTCCGGGTGCGTTCGGCCTGCTGCTGCACGGGCCCGGCCGGATCGGGGGTGCTCGACAGGAGCCCCGTGGCGATCTCCGGATCGGCCGCCGTCGTCTGGGCGATGGCCAGGGCCTCGTGCTCGGCCTGGCTGTCGAGCTGGGTGCGGAGCGGCTGGAGGAACAGACCGGTGAGAAGCAGCAGCACGCCGGTGGTGATCAGCAACTGCGCGATCAGCACCTGGGCGAACACCTGCCTCGGCCAGCCGACGCGCAAGCGGGCCACCTGTGACACCTGCTTTCGGGAAACAGCCCGCGCGACCAGTCGTTTCGCCGGGGTGAGCGCACCGTAACCGTCGCCGTCGCGGCCGGGGAAGAGCCCGGACAACAGCGGGCCCGGATGCGGTCGGCACAATGAGCAGAATCGCCTTTACGGGAAATGGCAGCGGTTGCAGGCCAAAACTTCCCGGCCCGGCCGACGGTTCCTAACGTCCCCGGCATGACAAGCCCATCGAGCCCGGCCATCGAACTGCGCGGTGTCCACAAGGCGTTCCGCACCCCGTCCGGCACCCTCCACACCGCTGTCCACGATCTCGACCTCACCATTCAGCAAGGCGAGTTCGTCGCCGTCGTCGGCCCCACCGGCTGCGGCAAATCCACCACGCTCACCCTCGTCAGCGGGCTGGAGGAGCCGACCGAGGGCGAGGTGATGCTGTCGGGCACCCCGGTGCGCGGCATCGAGGACAGGGTCGGCTTCGTCTTCCAGCAGGACGCGACGTTTCCCTGGCGGACCGTGCTGTCCAACGTGATGGCGGGCCCCCGCTTCCGCGGAGTGCCGAAGGCCGAGGCCAGGGAGCGGGCCCGGGAGTGGCTGGCCCGCGTCGGGCTGAGCGCCTTCGAGGACCGCTATCCGCACCAGCTGTCGGGCGGTCAGCGCAAGCGCGTCGCGTTGGCCTCCACGTTCGTCAACGACCCGTCGATCCTGCTCATGGACGAGCCGTTCTCCGCGCTCGACGTCCAGACCCGTGCCTTGATGTCGGACGAGTTGATGGAGCTGTGGGCCGGCACCGGCTCCTCCGTCGTCTTCGTCACCCATGACCTGGAGGAGTCCATCGCGCTGGCCGACAAGGTCGTCGTCATGACGGCGGGCCCGGCCACGGTCAAGGAGGTCTTCACGATCGATCTGCCGCGCCCGCGCCGCGTCGAGTCGGTCCGCCTGGAACCGCGCTTCGTCGAGATCTACCGCGAGATCTGGTCCTCGCTGGGCGAGGAAGTCCGCATCACGCGCGAGAGGGGTGCCCAGAATGTCGCCTGACCTCACCACCGGACCGGCCTTGACGAAGACCGCCGCGACGCCACAACGGGACGGCGCCACACCCTCGGTCCGCACCGAGGAGCGTGCCCGTGCCGCGCGCCGTCGCCGGGGCATCGTCCTGCTGGCCCGCGCCGCCGTCCTGGTGTTCGTCCTCGGCGTCTGGGAGTGGTTCTCGCGGGCCGGGATCATCGATCCGTTCAACTTCTCGATGCCGTCGAGGATCTGGGACCAGATCCAGCAGTGGGCGCTGCACGGCACCCCGCAGGGCTCCCTGCTCGAACAGATCTGGTACACGCTCTACGAGGCGCTGCTCGGCTGGGTCGTCGGCGTCATCGCGGGCGTGGTCCTCGGCATCGCGCTCGGCCGCGTCCGGTTCCTGGCCGATGTGCTGGGCCCGTACATCAAGATCCTCAACGCGCTGCCGCGCATCGTCCTGGCCCCGATCTTCCTCATCTGGTTCGGCCTCGGCCCGGCGTCGAAGGTCGCCTCCGCCGTCGTCCTCGTCTTCTTCCCGGTCTTCTTCAACGCCTTCCAGGGCGCTCGGGAGGTCGACCGCCACCTCATCGACAACGCCCGCATCCTCGGCGCCCGCGACCGCCAGGTCACCTTCCAGGTCGTCATCCCCGCCGCCACCTCGTGGATCTTCACCAGCCTCCACGTCAGCTTCGGCTTCGCCCTGATCGGCGCCATCGTCGGCGAGTACATCGGCGCCACCAAGGGCATCGGCCTGCTCGTCTCCGCCTCGCAGGGCACCTTCAACTCCGCGGGCGTGTACGCCGCGATGGTCATCCTCGCCGTCGTCGCCCTGCTCGCCGAGGGCCTGCTCACCTTCCTCGAACGCAAGCTCTTCCGCTGGAAGCCCGCCGCTGATGAAGCCCGCTAGATCCGCTCACCGCACGTACCGCATTCAGGAGCCGCACATGTCCCGTCGCACCCCGGCCACCCTCACCACCGCCGCCGTGGCCCTGGCCGCGCTCGCCGCTCTCAGCGGCTGCGCCGACCAGGTCTCCTCCAACGCCGCCGACGGCGGATCCTCGGGAGGGAAGGGCCCCAAGGTCAAGATCATGGTGGGAGGCATCGACAAGGTCATCTACCTGCCCGCGATGCTGTCCCAGCGCCTCGGCTACTTCAAGGACGAGGGCGTCAACGTGGAGTTGCTGAGCGAGCCCGCCGGCATCGACGCCACCACGTCCCTGGTCGCCGGGAACGTCCAGGGCGTCGTCGGCTTCTACGACCACACCCTGGACCTCCAGACCAAGGGCAAGCAGGTCGAGTCCGTGGTCCAGCTCGCCCAGACCCCGGGCGAGGTCGAGATCGTGTCCAACAAGGCGGCGGGCGAGCTGAAGTCGCCGAAGGACTTCGCGGGCAAGAAGCTCGGCGTGACGGGCCTCGGCTCCTCCACCGACTTCCTCACCAAGTACCTCGGCGTCCACGACGGGGTGTCCACGGACAAGTTCAGCAATGTCGCGGTCGGCGCGGGGCAGACCTTCATCTCCGCACTGCAGCAGGGATCCATCGACGGCGGCATGACCACCGACCCGACCGTCGCGCACATCCTCGACAAGAAGCTCGGCAAGGTGCTCGTGGACATGCGCACCCCCGAGGGCTCCAAGCAGGCGCTCGGCGGCCTGTACCCGTCGTCGAGTCTCTACATGAACACCGACTGGGTGAACTCCCACCAGGACACCGTCCAGAAACTCGCCAACGCCTTCGTGCGCACGCTGAAGTGGATGTCCACCCACAGCGCGAAGGAGATCGCCGCGCGCATGCCCAGCGACTACGCGCAGGGCGGCGACGGCCTCTACGCCAAGGCGATCGAGAGCACCCTGCCCATGTTCACCGAGGACGGGATGATGCCGGCCGACGGACCCGCGACGGTGCAGCGGGTCCTCAAGTCCTTCAACCCGAACCTGAAGAACGCCACGATCGACCTGCAGAAGACGTACACGAGCGAGTTCACGCAGAAGGCCGGCTGACCGGGGCGTCAAGGGGCGTCGCGTCGCACGAGCCGGTACCCCGCGGCCGGCGAGGCACGCCCCGGCTTCCGCAGCCGGCGGGTCAGCGGTACGGAGCTTCCGGCCCCGCGTGGGCGTCCGTGTCGCGCGGCGTCCACGAGGGCCACCAGCACGGGCGAGGCCCGCCACAGCTGACGGAGTCCGGAGCCGCTGATCCCGGCGGTGTCCGCGGCCGAGGACCAGGAAGCGCCCCTGCTCATGGCCAGGATCACGACGCGGATCATCGCCGGAGTCCGTCGTCCGCCCGGTTCCGTGCCGTGGGCCGAGGCCAGGGCGGCGGCCGCCCGCACGGCCGAGGCGAACGCCGCGTCATGCGCGAGCCATTGGTCCAGGAGGGCTTCGGGTATCCCGGCCCACACCGCGGCCGCCCGTGGCCCGAGCCCCTGTGCCGTCGCCTGCAGGACGTCGCCCATACGTGCCAAGCGGTCGTCCCGTTCCGTGGGCAGTTCGCCCAGCGCCTCACGGAAGGGCTCGACGGCCTCGTCACGGGTTTCCAGCCAGGCCAGGGCACGTTCGGCCCCCGGCGCCGCCTCCTGGACCGCATCGGGCCCCGGGCAGGGTGACCAGGCCGACGGTGCGGGTCCGGTCCAGTCCCGGAACCAGCGCCTCGGAGGCGGCGGGGCGGGCGATCTCGATCCGGGCAGCGCGTTCGGTCAGGCCGAGCGCGAGACCGGCTTCGACCTCACCGTGTCGCTGCTCGAGGGCCCCCGTGCACGGGCGGCCCGCCAGGACGGTCGCGGTGAGGGCGCCGCCGACGAGGATGCCGGTCACCGGGACGAGGGCGATGCCGTGCGGCGGAAGCAGGCCGGTGGCCAGCAGGAGGCCGATGGCCGGCAGCACACCGGCCGCGATGGGCAGGGCGGCCCACCACCCGGTGTTGTCACGGGTGATCCGGCGTCCGGCGGTGCGCGCCGCGACGGCGTACGTCAGCAGCAGGAAGCCCAGGAGGGCCGCGCCGTGCCGGATCACCCAGCCGATCACGGCGGAGACGGCGGCCGGCTGAACCGCCGCGCGGACTCCGGCGGTCAGCACCTCGCGGACGCGGCTGAAGCTCTGATCGGGGGAGAGCCGGGCCCAGGCGGTGACCGCGGTGGCCGCGGCGAGGAGCACGGCCAGGACCCAGCCGAGCACGGCGTTGACCGGCAGCAGCGTGGCCGAGGCGGAGTTCACGGGCCATCACCGCGACCTGAGGGAGGCGGTGACCTCGTCGGACATGCGGGTGCCTCGATTCGCACGGGTGAGCCGGTGACGCGGGCACTGCTGCCCGGCCTCAGGGGAGTCCACGTAAATGTAGACGGGGAGGAAAGGCTGTCCTGCCTCCGTGGAACCGTCCCTCCGGCGCATCGTCCATGTGACGTAGATTGAATGACGTTCTCGCTGGTCAGGCGTGGCGCAGGCAGAGGCTCCCCCACTGAAAACCCGCGCCGATGGCGGACAGCACATAGACGTCCCCCGGACGCAGGGCGCCCTCGGTCACCGTGGTGTGCAGGGCGGTGAAGACGCCCGCCGAACCGGTGTTGCCCAGCCGGTCGATGGTGACGGCGGCGCGCTCACGGGGGACGTCGAGGGCGCTCAGGGTCTCGTCGAGGATGTTCAGGTTGGCCTGGTGCAGGAAGAAGTGCCGCACCTGATCGACCGGCACACCGGCCCGGTGCGCGGCGCTGCGGATGCTCTCGGGGAGCCGCGTCGTCGCGGTGTTCCACACCGCGCGCCCGTCCATCCGCAGGTAGTGCTCCCCGGCGGCGACGGTGTCGCGGCTCGCGGGCAGCCGGGAGCCCCCGGCCGGGATCTGGACGTCGTACGAGAGCCGGGAGCCCAGGTCGTACGAGAGCAGACCGGCCCCGGGCGTCTCGCTGCGGGTGAGGACGACGGCCGCCGCCGCGTCCCCGAAGAAGACGCGCGTCGTGCGGTCGGCGGGGTCGGTGATCCTGGACGCGCAGTCGGCCGCGAGGACCAGGATCGTGCTGATGGAGGGGTTCTGGAGGAGGTGCGCGGCGATCAGCACGGCCTGGATGCCCGAGGCGCAGGCGGCCTGGGTGACGTCCAGCGACAGCGCGCGGTGGGCGCCGAGGGCGTCCTTGACGATCAGCGCGGTCGACACGAGCGGCTGGTCGCCCGTGTAGCTGGCGACGACGACCGCGTCCAGCCCGGCAGCATCCACCCCGGCCGCCTCCAGCGCCGGACGCGCGGCGGCGACGCACATGTCGGAGGTCGCCAAGTCCGGTGCCAGGCAGCGGCGTTCGCGGATGCCGGTGCGGCTGGTGATCCACGCGTCGGTCGTGTCCAGGGTGCGGGTCAGGTCGTGGTTGGTGACGACCGCCGGCGGGAGGTGCATCCCGGTCCCGGCGACGGCGAACGGCACGGACAGCCCCGCACCGGTCTGGTGGGACAGGGGCTGGTCGACCGGCTGCTCGGACAGGGGCTGACCGGGCGAGAGAACTCCCATATTCGGTACCTTTCGAAAGCGGTTCGAGAAAGGCCCCGTCGCATTCCGAAGCCGCCGTATCGTCTCACGGAAAATCAGCGGGAATAGTGCGCGGTAATCCGTGAGCGTGAGGAATTGCGCGGCGGCTTGACTTCGAAATGGCGGAAATCAATCCCCGGCGGTCACGGCGCCTTTTCCCCCGCCGGGGCCGTACGCAGAGTCGGTACGGAGTCGAGCAGCGCCCGGGTGTACGGATGGGCCGGTGCCCGCAGGAGCGTCCCGGTCGGTGCCGTCTCCACGATCCGGCCGTGCCGCATGACCGCCACCGCGTCGGAGACATGGCAGACCGCCGGCAGATTGTGGCCGATGAACAGCATGGACAGACCGAGCTCCCGCTGAAGCCGGCGGACCGTGTTCAGGACGGACGCCTGCACCGAGACGTCCAGGGCCGAGGTGATCTCGTCGGCGATCAGCAGACCAGGCCCGACGGCCAGGGCCCGGGCCAGCGCGACCCGCTGACGCTGCCCCCCGGACAACTGCCGGGGCAGGCGGTCGGCGAGCCGGGCGTCCAGGCCGACCAGGTCCAGCAGCTCGGCGACGCGCTCGGCGCGTGCGGCCCGGTCCAGCCGCCGGAACACCGTGGCCGCCTCGGCCAGCGCCTGATGGACGGTCATACGGGGGTCGAGCGCGGTGTCCGGGTCCTGGAGGACCACCTGCACCCGGCGGCCCAGCCGACGCCGGTCCCGGAGCGTACGGGTGCGGACTTCCTCGCCGTCGACCAGGATCCGGCCGGCCCGCACCGGCACCAGGCCCACGATCGCGCCCGCCAGCGTGGACTTCCCGGAGCCCGACTCCCCGACCAGCCCCAGCGTCGTGCCCGGCGCGATCTCCAGCGAGACCCCTTCCACGGCGGCGAAGGAACCGCGGGGGCCGGTGCGCCGGACGGTGAGGCCGTCCACCCGGAGGGCCGTCATGACGCGGTCACCTTCTCCGGGGCCGCCGTCACCGGCAGCGGGTACCAGCAGGCGACCCGGTGGCCGGAGCCCAGGTCGTCCAGCGGGGGAGCCTCCTCGGCGCAGCGGTCCCGGCGGCTCGGGCACCGGGCCTCGAACGCACAGCCGGGGGAGGGCGCGAGAGGATCGGGCGGCGCGCCCTCGACCGTCGGCAGCGGGCGGTCGCGGTCGGCGGTGAGGTCCGGGACCGACGCGACGAGCGCCCGGGTGTAGGGGTGCCGGGCGCCCGCCGCGAGCCGGCCGACGGGCAGGGCTTCCACCAGCGTGCCCGCGTACATGACCAGCACCCGCTCGCAGAACTCGGCGACCAGCGCGACATCGTGACTGATGAACAGGATCGCGGCGGAGGTGTCCCGCCGGATGCCCACCAGCAGCCGGGTGATCTGCCGCTGCACAGTCACGTCGAGCGCGGTCGTCGGCTCGTCCGCGATGATCAGCCCCGGCCGCACCATCAGCCCGGCGGCGATCATCACCCGCTGGCGCTGGCCGCCGGAGAGCTCGTACGGGCGTGAGCGCAGCAACGACGGGGACAGGCCGACGCGGTGCAGCGCCTCGGCGGCCTGCGCGGTGGCCTCGGCCCGGCTCGCCCCGCGATGGGCCCGGACCGCCTCGGTGAGCTGGGTGCCGATCCGCAGGGACGGGTTGAGCGCCGACGCCGGGTTCTGGAAGATCACCGACAGTCCCGTCGCGAGGTGCCGGTCCCGCTCCTTGCGCGTCAGCGCGCCGAGGTCGGCCCCGAGCAGCCGCAGCGTACGCCGGGAGACCCGGGCGCCGTACGGGAGCAGGTCGGCGATGGCGAGCGCCGTCAGCGACTTGCCCGAGCCCGACTCGCCGACGAGCCCCACGATCTCGCCCCGCCCGAGCGACAGGCTCACCCCGCGCACCGGGCGCACCGGCCCGGCCGGGGTCGGCAGTTCGACGGTGAGGCCGTCGACCTGGAGGACCTGCCCCTCCTCGGCGGGGCCGCTCGACGCGGACCGCTGCGCCGGGATGCGCGCCACCGGGCCGCGCCGGGCGGCGCCCCCGGCCAGCACCTCGCCCAGCAGCTGGAACGTCAGCGCCGCGTACAGCAGCGCCAGGCCCGGGGCGAGCGCGGGCAGCGGCTCGGCGTAGATCCGGTCGAGCCCCTGGCTGAGCAGTTGCCCCCAGTCGTAGCCCGGTGGCTGGACGCCGAGCCCGAGGAAGCTCAGTCCGGAGAGCGCGACCAGGGCGGTGCCCGCCGCCGTGGTGACGCTCAGGAGCAGCGGCTCGGCGATGTTCGGCAGGACGTGGCGCCCCAGCAGCCGGAGGCGGCCGAGACCGAGGGCCCGCGCGGCGGCCAGGTGGTCGGTGCCCGCCACGCCTGCCGCGAGGGTCTGGGCCAGCCGCGCGAACCCGGGCACACTCGCGGCGGCCAGGGCCAGCACGGCCCCGGTGGTGCCCGCGCCGAACACCACCGCGAGGAACATCGCGATCAGCAGCGCCGGGAACGCGAGCAGCAGGCTGATCAGCCCGGCGGCCAGCCGTCGGGCGCGCCGGCCGACGACGGCGGTGCAGGCCCCGATGAGCACGCCCGCGGTCGCACCGAGCAGGACCGACGCGAGAGCGAGCAGCAGCGAGGGCCGGGCCGCCGTCAGGATGCGGGCCAGCAGGTCCCGGCCGAGTCCGTCCGTGCCGACCGGGTGCGCCGCCGAGGGCCCCTGGAGCACGGCCGAGGGGTCCGGGCGGTCGGCCGCCGCGCCCCAGAACAGCGGGCCGGCCACGGCGAGTACGACGAGTGACGCCAGCATGACCCCGGTGACCCAGGCCATGGGGGAGCGCCGGAGTCCGGCGGGAAGGCTCATGATCACATCTCCCGGATCGCCGAGCGGGGGTCGAGCAGGGCGAGCAGCACATCGACCAGGAGACCGGCGATCAGCACGGTGGTGCCGAGCACCAGCACCATGGCCTGGACCACCGGATAGTCCTGCGTGACCACGGACTGGGCCATCGCGGACCCGATGCCCGGCCAGGCGAACACCTTCTCGACCAGGACCGTGCCCGCGATCAGGGCGGGCAGCAGGCTGCCCGCGACGGTGAGCGCGGCGGACGCCATGTTCGGTGCGGCATGCCGCAGATGGCGGCGTGCGGCGGACAGCCGCTTGCTCCGGGCGGTACGCAGATAGTCCTCGTTCAGCACCTTCAGCGCCTCCACCCTGACGATGCGCAGGAGCACGGCGGTGGGGGTGAGGGCGAGCGCGAGGACGGGGAGGACGAGGGAGGCGACGCCCGCCGCACCGGCCACCGGGAACAGCTGGAGGCCGACGGCGAGCAGGGCGGTGAGCCCGGCGGCCAGCACGAAGTCCGGCACCCCGGTCAACCCGGCGGTGACCGTGGTGAACGCCAGCTCGGTGCGCGGGCGGCGGCCGTCGCGGGTGCGGACGGCGGCGAGCAGCCCGCCGGGCAGGGCGACGGCGAGCGCGGTGAGGAAGGCGAGGCCGGCGATCTCCAGGGTGGCCGGCAGCCGGGTGCGGACCAGCTCCGCGACCGGCGCCCCGGTGATCAGCGAGGTCCCGAGGTCGCCGTGCAGGAGGCCGCCGAGGTACTGCAGGTACTGGGCCAGGAACGGCATGTCGAGCCCGAGCGCGTGCCGCCGGGCGGCGACGAGGTCGGGGGCGGCGTCCACACCGAGCGCGGCCCGCACCGGGTCGCCGGGGATGAGGCGGATCATCGCGAACGACGCGGTGAGGACGATGCCGAGCGAGACGAGGAGCCGGAGGCCGCGGCGGCCCAGGAACACCGTCCAAGGATGCCGCAGCAGAGCGGGAACGGTCATGGTGGGTCCCGGGATCACTGGTGGAGGCGGATGCTCGTGGGGACGAGCTGACCGCCGAACGTGGTGGTGAAGGTGGTGCGGTGGCCGTACACGCCGCTGCGGCCCTCGGCGATCGGCAGCGCGTCGGCCGAGCGGAAGAGCGCGGCGCCGGCCCTGTTCCAGGTGGCGCATCCCGTCGTGTCCGGCTCCCGGAGGGCCTGGGCGACCAGGGCGTCGTACTCCGGATTGGCCACCCCGGCGAAGTTCAGGCCCCCGGCGGGGGCGGGACCGGAGAAGAAGGGAATGAAGCCCGCTGGGAGGGCGAAGCCCGGCGTACTGCCGACCACCACGTCGAAGTCGGCCGTCGTGTACATCGCGTTGACCAGGGCCGGCAGGCTCTCGGTGACCAGCTCGACCTTCACGCCGAGCGCCGTCCACTGCCGGGCCATCAGCTCCGCGACCGATGCCAGGGTCGGGCCGAGATCGGGGCTGGTGAGCAGACGGAGCCGGAGCGCCCGGCCGCTCTTGGTGAGCGGACCGCCGGGTGAGCGGGTCCAGCCCGCGTCCCGCAGGCCCTCGGCGGCGTCCCGCACGGGGAGGTTGGCGTCGGCGAGGTCTCCGTGGCAGACGGACCCCTCGGCGCCGAAGTCCCGGGCGGGGGTGCCGGTGCCGCCCACGGCGACGTTGGCGAGGCCCCGGCGGTCGAGGGCGGAGACCAGGGCCCGGCGCACCGCCCGGTCGGCGAGGACCCGGCCGGGCCGCTGGTTGAAGAAGGTCATCCCGATGACGGTGGCGACCTCCGTGGTGGCCAGCCCGTGGCCGGTGAGCCGGGCGCGGTCGGGTCCGCTCACCGACGCGATGTCGACGCCCCCGGTCAGCAGGAGGTTCGCCGCCGTGGACGTCTGGGGCACCACCGAGAGCTCGATGCGCTCGGGGAGGCCACGCTCGCCGGTCGTCGCACCGTCGGGCCCCCAGGTGTAGCCCTCCCGGACGGTGAACTCGTACGGCCCGCCGGGGGAGTAGCGGGTCAGCACATAGGGGCCGGTGCCCTGCGTGGCGCGGGCGAGCGAGCCGGGCCGGTCCAGCCCGGCCGGGCAGACGACCGGCAGCAGCCCGACGGTGCGGATCAGGAAGGGGTACGGGGCGGCGGCGGACACCGAGACCGTGCGCCTCCGGTCGTCGGCGCGGGCGGTGAGCGGGACGTTCGGCAGGACCGTACGGGCTCCGGCGAGCTGGTTGTCCGGGTCGGCCGCGTAGGTCAGCGACCGGGCGACCGCCGAGGCGGTGAGGGGAGTGCCGTCGGAGCAGGTGACGCCCGCGCGGAGCGTGAACACCGCCTCGGTCGCCGTGGCCCGCCAGTCCGTGGCGAGGCCGGTGACCAGGCCGCCGTTGGGGGCGGGGTTCACCAGGGAGTCGTAGGCGTAACGGGCCTGGGAGGCGCCGAAGGTGGAGTACGGGTCGAAGCTCGGCGTCTCGCCGGCCTCGGCGATCCGGACGGTGCCGCGGTCCACCAGGGGGGTGGTCGTCGAGGAACGGGCGACGCCGCCGCAGCCGCTCAGCGCGAGGGCCGAGGCGGTGAGCGCGGCCGTCAGGGCGGCCGGCGGGGTGCGTCGGAGCATGGCGTCATGGTGCCACCGGGGCGCGGGCTCGATGATCCAACTTCCTTACGCGGAAAGCCTGTTCGAGTGCCCGTAGTCCCCTGGCCGCCGGGCCTGGCGCGGCCGGGGGCGACCGGGGCGGCCGATCTTGATTCACCCGTACGAGGCGGGGCGGCGTCGCGCCGGGCACAGGGCAGCGGCATGTTTCGGAAAAGGTAGTCGGATAATCACTCTGCAGTGTTCCGGGGGTGCGCTTAATTCCGGACACGAGAAATGGCCAAGGACACTCACACGAGTGAAACCGGGGGAATCCATTTGGCCCAGGTGGGTGTCGTTGAACTACCGTGATCAAGGGATCGGACGGCGTGATCACGCGTCCGGAAATTCGATTTCCCGGCTCGGTACCGGATTTTCCGGGCCCGTACCGGATTTCGAAAGGGAATATATTTCCGCCCGGCCGTGCGCCGCTCCCATTTCTCGTGCCCGGGTTCCCTGTCATACGTATGCGTGGAGAGGATGGAGCGTCATGCCGCCTGTAGTACCGCCGTTTCTCGTCGGACTCATCGTCGCGCCGCTGGCCAAGCGCCTGCTGAAGCCACTGGTGGGTGGAGTCGTCAAAGCGTCCGTCGGAATCGCGATGGAGGTGAAGAAGGCGGCCCACGAGGCCGGGGAGAACATCCATGACCTCGCGGCCGAGGTCGCCGCCGACGTGGTCGCCGCCCAGATGGCCGCCGCCGACACCGAGGGCCACTCCGTGCCCGGTCAGCACACGAGCGGGGCCGGTGCCAAGGGGGACCGGAGGGCCCCGAAGATCCGCGCGACCGCCGAGAGCGCTGCCGGAAAGACGCACTGACGGCCTGTGTGACTCGCGGCCGCCACCGGGCGCGCCCGCCGACCGATTACGGCGGAACGCGCCAGGGTGGCGGCCGTTCGCGGGCCGGTCCGCCCGCGCACCCCCTCCGGCCCCGCCCCGTATCTCAATTCCCGATCCGTCGCCCCGATCCGTCGACTCCGTCACGGCCTTCCGCGACCTCCGCAAACAGGTGAACGTACACATGCCATCGCTACTGGGAGCCGCATCCGGATTCCGCTCCGTGGAACCGGCCGCGAGCCCTCGCTCGGTCACACCGGGCCGCCAGCGCTGGGACGTCGGGCTCGTCGTCGGACGCCCCCGGACGGCCGAGATCCTCGCCGCCGCGCTGCGCCACATCCCCGGGATCACCGAGGCCCAGGCCAGCCCGGTCACCGGCGGGGTGCTCGTCCGGCACGATGGGCGGCTGCGCGCCGCGGACGTCGGCCGGATCATCGGCCGCACCGTCGCCCGGCTCTCCCGGGAAGCGACCGGCACGGGGCGCGCGGCAACGGACCCGTCCGCGGAGTCACCCAAGGCGGACCCGGGCCTCGTCGTACGGCCGGTGCTCGCCGTCGGCGGCGGAGTCGCGGCCGGTGCGGCGCTGGTCAAGGGGTCGACCCTGACACGGCAGTTGGTGGCCGTCGGCGGAGTGGCCGCCGCGACCGCGGTCGTCCTGCGGAAGGCATGGAGCAAGACGGCCGAAGCGGCCGGGCCCGAGGGCCACCCGCTGCTGGAGATCGTCGGACCGCACCGCCCCCGCCTCTACCGCGCCGCCGCCCTGTCCGTCGCCTGCCAGGCCGCCGAGATGGCGCTCGGCACCTTCCTCGGATGGACCGGCCTGGTCCTCATCAAGGGCGAGGCGGCCCCGCTCGCCGGCCTCGGCCTGACCACGGCGTCCGCCCAACTCCTGGGACTAGCAGGCCTGGTGGGCGCGGCCTGCGCCGCCGTCGCCGGACTCTCGTACGCCTCGAACGTCCAATGGCGACGGCTCGGCCAGGACATCGAGCACGACTGGCGGGGCCGCGCCTACCGGCACGTCCAGCACCTCGAACTGGGCCAGTTGGAGGGCGAGCGGACCAGCAGGGTCGCCGGCACCCTCACCAACGACGTCGGCCAGCTCGGCGCCTTCTTCGCCGGTCCGGCCAACGACATCCTGCAACTCGGCACCAGCCTGGCCCTTCTCGTGCCGGCGTTCCTCCTGCTGGCCCCCCAGATCGCCTGGATCGCCTTCCTCCCGATCCCGGTCATCGCCTGGCTGTCGCTGCGCCACCAGGAGAAGGCCGCCACGGACTACGCCGCAACCGGTGAACACCGCGCCAGGCTCGGCAGCCAGGTGATCAACTCGCTCGAAGCCGGGGCGACCGTCAAGAGCTTCTGCACCGAGGCGTACGAGGCCGAGCGCGTCGACCGGTTGAGCGACGCGGTCCAGGAGAGCAGCCACCGCACCGACCGCAGCACCCTCCGCCACGGCGAGACCGTCCGGGCCTGCACCACCGCGTCGATGGCCGGCACCCTGCTCGTCGGCGGCCGCGCGGTCCTCGACGGCACCCTCCGCTTCGAGGTCTTCAGCCCCCTGATCGGCCTCCCGCAGATGCTGCTCATGCGGATGAGCCGGCTCGGCGGAATCGCCGACCAGTACCAGCGCACCCTCGCCTCCTACGACCGGGTCCAGCGCCTGCGCGAACTGCCCGTCGAGGCCGACAGCGGGGAAGGGACGCTCGAACTCCCCTCCGTGCGTGGCGAGATCGTCCTCGACGAGGTCACCTTCGGCTACCCCGGCCGCCCGGCGACCCTGGACAACCTCTCCCTGACCATCCCGGCCGGACGGGTCACCGCCCTGGTCGGCGCCACCGGCTCCGGCAAGACGACGATCGCCAAACTCCTCATGCGCTTCCAGGACGCGGAGTCCGGCCGCGTCCTGCTCGACGGCCGGGACGTCCGGGACCTGCGCCGCCACGAGTTGCGCCACGCCATCGGCTTCGTCGCCCAGGACCCGTTCCTCTTCGACGGCAGCATCGCCGACAACATCCGCTACGGCAGCTTCGGCGCCTCCGACGAGGCCGTCGTCCGGGCCGCCGCCATGGCCGAGGCGCACACCTTCATCACGACCCTGCCGAACGGCTACGACACCCTCATCGGTGAACGCGGCGCCGCGCTCTCCGGCGGCCAGCGGCAGCGCATCGCCCTGGCCCGCGCGATCCTCAAGGACTCGCCCGTCGTCATCCTGGACGAGGCCACCTCCGCCGTGGACAACGAGACGGAGGCCGCCATCCAGCGCACGCTGCACAGCTTCGCGGTCGACCGCACCATGGTCGTCATCGCCCACCGCCTCTCCACGGTCCGCCACGCCGACCGCATCTTCGTCCTGGACAAGGGCGGCATCGTCGCCGAGCAGGGCACCCACGACGAACTCCTCGCCCAGCACGGGCTCTACGCGTCCCTCTGGCAGCTGCAGGCCGGCGAACTCGCCGCCTGACCGCAGGAATCCGCCCCACCGCCCGGCCGCGTGACGCCACCGCGGGCCGGTGCGCCCTGCGCGCATGCCCTCTCACACCTCTGGAGGTACCCCCATGTCCCGACGCGACGGCGACGTCCTTCCCCTGACAGCGGCCCAACGGGAGATCTGGCTCGCCGAGCAGAGCTCGCCGGCACCGATCCCCGGCTACCGCGTCGGTGAGTTCCTGGAGATCCACGGGCCGGTCGACCCGGAGCTGTTCGAAACCGCCCTGCGCCGGGTGGTGGACGAGGTCGACGCCCTCCACGTCACCTTCACCGACGAGGGCGAAGGCCCGCGCCAGACCCTCCGCGCGGCCTGGGACTGGGCACCGGTGCACCTCGACCTCGGGGCGGAGCCGGACCCCCGGGCGGCGGCCCGCGCATGGATGGAACACGACCTCGCCCGCCCGCTCGACCTCGCCCGCGATCCGCTGTTCGGCCACGCGCTGATCCGGCTGTCGCCCACGGAATTCCTCTGGTACCTGAACTACCACCACGTGGTCCTGGACGCGATCAGTGCCTCGATGGTCCGGCAGCGGGTCGGCGAGGTGTACTCGGCGCTGGCCGAGGACGGCGCCGTCCCGCCCACCCCGTTCGGCACGCTGCGGGACCTGGTCGACAGCGACGCCGAGTACCGCGCCTCCGACGCCTTCACGGCGGACCGCGCCCACTGGAACGAGCGCTTCACCGACCTGCCCGCCCCCACCCGGCTCACCGACACCTCCACGACCGACCCCCACCAGGTCCTTCGGGTGGCCGAGGAGCGGGAGCTGCGGGACGCGGAGGCGCTGCGGGCTGCGGCGGCCAAGGCCGGGGTCAGGTGGTCCCGGATCGTGATCGCGGCGACCGCGCTCTACGCCCACCGGCTGAGCGGTGCCCAGGACGTGGTCCTCGCCCTGCCCGTCACCGCTCGCCGGGGCTCCGGCCGCGACCTGATGTCCGTGCCCGGCACGATGTCCAATGTGGTGCCGCTGCGGCTGACCGTGCGGCCGGACATGACCTGGGGCGAACTCGTGGCCCAGGTGGCGCGCGAGGTCGAGGCCGCCGTCGCACACGAGCGGTACCGCAGCGAGGACCTGCTGCGCGACCTCGGCGCACCCGGCGGCATCGGCACGGCGTTCCCGCTGATCGTCAACATCATGGCCTTCAACGCCAGGCCCTCCTTCGCCGGACACCCCGCGTCCGTGCACCACTTCGTGTCCGGCTCGACCACCGACCTGGCCGTCTGGCTGTTCGACTACCGGGACGGCAACCCTCCGCTGCTGAGGCTGCACGGTGCGCCGGACGCGTACGGCGCCCACGACCTCGCCGCGCACCAGCGGAGACTGCTCGCCCTGCTCGACGCCGTCGCGGACCTCGATCCGGACGAGGCGGTGGGCGGGGTCGACCTGCTCACGGCGGAGGAGCACCGCGAGAGCGCGGCGCTGGGGACCGGGCCGGTGGTCCCGGGCGGCACCGAGACGCTGCCGGAGCTGTTCCGGGAGCAGGTACGCACGGCTCCGGATGCGACGGCCCTCGTGTGCGGCGAGGTGTCGTTGTCGTACGCGGAGTTGGACGCGCGCGGGAATCGGCTGGCGCGTGCGCTGGTGGCGCGGGGTGCGGGTCCGGAGCGGTTGGTCGCGGTGGCGTTGCCGAGGTCGGCGGACCTGGTGGTGGCGATTCTCGCGGTGCTGAAGTCGGGCGCGGCGTATGTGCCGGTGGACCCCGAGTATCCGGCCGCCCGGATGGCGTACCTCCTGGACGACGCCCGGCCCGTGCTGACCGTGACCGATACGCGTACCGGGCAGAGGCTCCCGGGGAACACGGGCGATTGGCTGGTGCTGGACGCCCCGGAGACGGCGGCGGAGATCGCATGCCGCCCCGCCACCGATCCGATGGTGGCGGTCGAGGCCGGCAACCCCGCCTACGTCATCTACACCTCGGGATCCACCGGCCGCCCCAAGGGCGTCGTCGCCACCCACGGCAGCCTGACCGACCTGCTGACCGACCACCAGCATCGCCTCTTCGCACCGCTGGTGGAGGACAGGCAGCGGCTGCGCGTGGCGCTCACCACCTCGGTGTCTTTCGACGCCTCCTGGAACCAGCTGATGGCCCCCTTCGCGGGCCATGAGCTGCACGTCCTGGACCACGCGACCTGGACCGACCCGGAGGCATGCGTCGCCTACGTGGCAAGCCGTGGTCTGGATTACATCGAGGCCACCCCCTCGTACCTCCAAGACCTCGTATCACAAGGCCTGTTGAGCGATGCGCGACACAGCCCCACGCTGGTCGGCGCCGGTGGTGAGGCCGTCCCGCAGCATCTGTGGGAGCGGTTGCGGGCGGCCGACGGCACGCGCTGCGCCAACCTGTACGGCCCCTCCGAGTGCACGGTCAACTCGGTGACCGCCGTCGTGGCGTCGAGCCCGCGCCCGGTCATCGGCCGGCCTGTCAGCAACGCCCGGCTGTATGTACTGGACGGCGCGCTCCGGCCGGTCCCGGGTGGTGTGGCGGG
Organism: Streptomyces sp. NBC_00523; assembly: GCF_036346615.1. Taxonomy (NCBI): domain Bacteria; kingdom Bacillati; phylum Actinomycetota; class Actinomycetes; order Kitasatosporales; family Streptomycetaceae; genus Streptomyces; species Streptomyces sp. NBC_00523. The sequence continues at coordinate 6,822,257 of NZ_CP107836.1, forward strand.
CGAGCTGTACATCGCGGGCCCGGGGCTGGCACGCGGCTACCTGAACCGGCCGGGTCTCACGGCCGGGCGTTTCGTCGCCGACCCGTACGGCCCCGAAGGCACGCGCATGTACCGCACTGGCGACCGGGTCCGCCGGAACGCCGAAGGCGACCTCGAGTTCCTGGGCCGTACGGACGACCAGGTGAAGGTACGCGGCTTCCGCATCGAGCCCGGCGAGATCGAGGCCGTCCTCGCGGAGCACGAGGACATCGCACGCGCCGTCGTCACCGTGCGCACCGACGACGAGCCCCGCCTCGTCGCCTACGTCATGCCCGCCGCCGGACGGGACATCCAGCCCGACGCACTGCGCACCCGGCTCCGCGACCGGCTGCCCGCCTACATGGTGCCGTCGGCGGTCGTGGTCCTCGACGCTCTGCCGCTGACCCCGAACGGCAAGCTGGACCGGCGCGCCCTCCCGGCCCCCGGGCACCGGCCCACCGCGCCGGGCCGCGCCCCGCGCAGCGCGGTCGAGCACCTGCTCGCCGGGCTGTTCGCCGAGGTGCTCGGCGCCGACGAAGTAGGCCTGGAGGAAAGCTTCTTCGACCTCGGCGGGCACTCCCTGCTCGGCACCCGCCTCATCGCCCGGGCCCGGTCCGTGCTCGGCGTGGAGCTGCGGCTCAGCGACCTGTTCGACGCGCCGACGGTGGCCCGGCTGGCGGCCAGGGTGGACGCGGCAGGCCAGGCCCGCCCGGCGCTGGCCCGGCGCGAACGGCCCGAGACCGTGCCGCTGTCCTTCGCGCAGCGCCGACTGTGGTTCCTCCACCGCATGGAGGGCCCGAGCGCCACGTACAACATCCCCCTCGCCCTGCGGCTGACCGGGCACCTGGACGAGCGCGCCCTCGAAACCGCCCTGGCGGACGTGGTGGAACGCCACGAGAGCCTGCGCACCGTCTTCCCGGCCGTCGCCGGTGTGCCGTGCCAGCGGGTCCTGGACCCCGACGCGGCACGGCCCCGGCTGCGGTTGACGGAGACCGCCGAATGCGAACTGCCCGACCGGCTGGCCGAGGCGGCAAGGCAGGGATTCGAGCTCTCCGGCGAACCGCCCCTGCGCGCCGAGCTGTTCCGGCTCGCCGAGGAGGAACACGTACTCCTGCTCGTCGTCCACCACATCGCCGGTGACGGCTGGTCGACGGGGCCGCTCGCGCAGGATCTGGCGACCGCCTACGCGGCCCGGAGCGAGGGCGCGAAGCCGCAGTGGTCGCCGCTGCCGGTCCAGTACGCCGACTACGCCCTGTGGCAGCGCGAACTGCTGGGCGACGGCGGCGACCCGGACAGCCTGCTGGGCGGTCAGCTCGCCCACTGGCGCGAACGGCTCGCGGGCCTGCCCGACCAGATCGAGCTGCCCTTCGACCGGTCCAGGCCCGAGGCGATGTCCTACCGGGGCGCCCAACTGCCGCTGTCCGTCGATGCGGAGCTGTACGAGGGCCTGCGCGCCCTCGCCCGCGACGGCGGGGTCAGCCTCTTCATGGTCCTCCAGGCCGGACTGGCCGCGCTGCTCGGCAAGCTGGGCGCGGGCACCGACGTCCCGATCGGCACGCCCGTCGCGGGGCGCACCGACGAGGCCCTGGACGACCTGGTGGGCTTCTTCGTCAACACCCTGGTGCTGCGCACCGACCTGTCCGGCGACCCGACGTTCACCCAACTCCTCACCCGGGTGCGCTCCGAGGCGCTTGCCGCCTACGCCCACCAGGACGTGCCGTTCGAGCACCTGGTCGAGGCGCTGAACCCGGCGCGGACCCTCGCGCACCACCCCCTGTTCCAGACGATGCTCACGCTTCAGAACGCACCGTCCGGCACCTTCGACCTGCCGCGCCTGCGCGTGACCTCCGACCTGGTCCCCACCGGCACCGCCAAGTGCGACCTGACCTTCGTCCTCGCCGAACAGCCCGGCGGGGGAGGGCTGTCGGGCGTCGTGGAGTACAGCACGGACCTGTTCGACGCGGCCACCGTCACAGCCATCGTCGAGCGCTGGCTGCGGCTGCTGCGCGCCGTCGCCGCCGACCCCGGCCGGCGCATCGGCCAGGTGGACGTGCTGTCCGACGACGAACTGCGGGCCCTGCTCCCGGCCCGCCAGGACGCGGAACCGCCGCAGCACAGCCTGCCCGCGCTGTTCGAGCGGCAGGTGCGGGCCGATCCGGACGCCCTCGCCGTCACGGACGGCGCGGCCACACTCACGTACGGGGTGCTCAACGCCCGCGCCAACCGACTGGCGCACGCCCTGATCGAACGAGGCGTCGGGCCGGAGCAGTTGGTGGCGCTGGCGCTCCCGCGCTCGGCGGACCTGGTGGTGGCGGTGCTCGCGGTGCTCAAGGCGGGTGCGGCGTATGTGCCGGTGGACCCGGAGTACCCGGCCGCCCGGATCACCTACCTGCTCCAGGACACCCGGCCTTCCCTGCTCCTGACCACCAGTCAGATTGGGATGGAAGGCGTGGACCGGCTGCTGCTGGACACCGCCGACCTGGACAGGCTGCCGGACACCGACCCGGGCGTGGCCGTCGACCCGGCCCACGCCGCCTACGTCATCCACACCTCCGGCTCCACCGGCAACCCCAAGGGCGTCGTGATCCCGCACCACAACGTGGTGCGCCTCTTCGACACCACGCGCGAGCGGTTCGCCTTCGGCGCCGACGACGTGTGGACGCTCTTCCACTCCTACGCCTTCGACTTCTCGGTCTGGGAGCTGTGGGGACCCCTGCTGCACGGCGGCCGCCTGGTCGTCGTGGACCACGAGACCAGCCGCTCGCCCGGCCGCTTTCTCGACCTGCTCGCCCGCGAACGGGTGACGGTGCTCAACCAGACGCCGTCCGCCTTCCACCAGCTGATGCAGGCCGACGCGGAGGACCCGGACACCGGCGGCCGGCTCGCCCTGCGCACGGTGGTCTTCGGCGGCGAGGCACTGGAACACGCCCGGCTGGCCAGCTGGTACGAGCGCCACCCGGAGGACGCGCCGCGCCTGGTCAACATGTACGGCATCACCGAGACCACGGTGCACGTCACCCACGCGGAGCTCGGCCGGACCGCCACCACCCCCGGCGACATCGGCACCGCCCTCCCCGACCTCCGCGCGTACGTCCTCGACGCCGGACTGCGCCCTGTCGCCCCGGGCGTCCCCGGCGAGCTGTACGTCGCGGGCCCCGGCCTGGCACGCGGCTACCTGAACCGGCCCGGCCTCACCGCAGGGCGCTTCGTGGCCGACCCGTACGGGCCCGCGGGCTCACGCATGTACCGCAGCGGTGACGTGGTGCGCCGCGCCGCGGACGGCACCCTGCGCTACGTCGGCCGGGCCGACCAGCAGGTGAAGGTGCGCGGCTTCCGCATCGAGCTCGGCGAGATCGAAGCGGCCCTGGCCGCCCACCCGGACATCGCGCAGGTCGCCGTCCTCGCCCGGCAGGACCGGGCCGACGACACCCGGCTCGCCGCCTACCTCGTACCGGCCGCCGGTACTGCCCCGCAGCCCGCCGCCCTGCGCGCCTACCTGCGCGAGCGCCTGCCGGAGCACATGGTGCCCTCCGCGTTCGTCACGCTGGACGCCCTGCCCCTGACCGTCAACGGCAAGCTCGACCACCGCGCCCTGCCCGCCCCCGGCCCCGCCCCCGCGAGCACATCCCGCGCCCCGCGCACCGCCCGGGAGCAGATCCTCTGCGAGCTGTTCGCGGAGGTGCTGGGCGCCCCGGCGGCCGGTGTGGACGACGGCTTCTTCGACCTCGGCGGGCACTCCCTGCTCGCCACCCGCCTCGCCGCCCGGATCCGCGCGACGCTCGGCGTGGAGATGCCGCTGCGCACGCTCTTCGAGGCGCCGACCCCGGCCGCCCTGGCCGCGGCCCTGGGCGCGGCAGACCCGGCGCAGACCGCTCTGGCGCGCCGCGAGCGCCCCGCGACGATCCCGCTGTCGTTCGCGCAGCGCAGGCTGTGGTTCCTGCACCAGCTGGAGGGTGCGGGCGCGAACTACCACATCTCCCTCGCCTGGCGGCTGGCCGGCGACCTGGACCGGCGGGCCCTGGAGGCCGCCGTCGCGGATGTCGTCGCCCGCCACGAGAGCCTGCGCACCGTGTTCCCCGCGGTGGACGGCGTCCCTCACCAGCAGGTGCTGGACAGGGACGAGGCCCGCCCCGGCCTGCCCCTGCACAAGACCACCGAGGCCGGACTGCCCGCCCTGATGGCGGCGGCGCGGGACCGGCGCTTCGACCTGGCCACCGACCTGCCGCTGCGCGCCGACCTGTTCGCCCTCGCACCGGACGACCACGTCCTCCACCTGGTGCTCCACCACATCGCGGGCGACGGCTGGTCGCTGAGCCCCCTCGCGCGGGGCCTGACCGAGGCCTACGCGGCACGCGTCCGTGGCGCGGCCCCGCAGTGGGCGCCGCTTCCCGTCCAGTACGCCGACTACACCCTGTGGCAGCACGAACTGCTCGGCGACTCCGCCGACCGGGACAGCCTGCTCGCCGCCCAGGCCGACTACTGGACCCGGCAGCTCACCGGGCTCCCGGAGCTCATCGAGCTGCCCGCCGACCGGCCCCGCCCGGCGGTCGCCTCGCACCGGGGCGGCTCCGTGCGCGCCGGTCTCGACCCCGAACTGCACCGGGGGCTCAGCGAGCTCGCCCGCGCCCACGGGACGAGCCTCTTCATGGTGCTCCAGGCCGGGCTCGCCGCCTTGCTGACCAAGCTGGGGGCCGGCGACGACATCCCCGTAGGCAGCCCGGTCGCCGGCCGCACCGACCAGGCGCAGGACGAGCTGGTCGGCTACTTCGTCAACACCCTGGTCTTCCGCACCGACACCTCGGGCGACCCGACGTTCGCCGAGCTGCTGGACCGGGTCCGGGACACCTCGCTCGCCGGCTACGCCCACCAGGACGTGCCGTTCGAATACCTGGTCGAGGTCCTGAACCCGTCCCGGTCCCTCGCGCACCACCCCCTGTTCCAGGTCATGCTGGTGCTCCAGAACACGCCCCGGGCCGACTTCGCGCCGCCCGGGCTGCGCGTCGAGGACCTGCCGTCCGCGTCGGCCACGGCCAAGCTGGACCTGATCTTCACGATGGCCGAGCGGCACACGGAGGACGGCACCCCGGACGGACTCCACGGGACCGTCGAATACGCCGTCGACCTCTACGACCCGGCCACCGTCGAGACGATGCTCGCCCGCTGGGAGCGCCTGCTCCGCATCGCGGTCGCCGACCCCGGGCAGCGGCTCAGCGGGCTCGACCTGCTGACGGCCCAGGAGCACGACGCGCTCGCGGCGCTGGGCACCGGGCCGGTGGTCCCGCGCGGCACCGAGACGCTGCCGGGGCTGTTCCGCGAGCAGGTGCGGACGGCCCCGGACCTGACCGCCCTCGTGTGCGGTGAGATGTCGCTGTCGTACGCGGAGTTGGACGCGCGCGCGAACCGGCTGGCCCATGAGCTGAGGGCGCGGGGTGCGGGTCCGGAGCGATTGGTCGCGGTGGCGTTGCCGAGGTCGGCCGACCTGGTGGTGGCGATTCTCGCGGTGCTGAAGTCCGGCGCGGCGTATGTGCCGGTCGATCCGGAGTATCCGGCCGCTCGGATCGCGTACCTCCTGGGCGACGCCCGGCCCGTGCTGACGGTGACCGATACGCGTACCGAGCAGAGCCTTCCGGGAGACACAGGCGGCCGGTTGGTGCTCGATGACCCGGAGACTTCCGCACGGATCGACAGGCGCCCCGCCACTGATCCGATGGTGCCGGTCGATCCGTCCCAGCCGGTCTACGTCATCTACACCTCCGGGTCCACCGGCCGTCCCAAGGGCGTCGTCGCGACGCACACCGGCCTGGTCAACCTGTACGCCCACCAGGGCCCGTTGGTGTCTCCGGCGGGGGAGCGGCTGCGCGTCGGACTCACCACGTCCGTGTCGTTCGACGCCTCCTTGGACCAGCTGTTCGCCGTGTTCGCCGGGCATGAGCTGCACGTCCTGGACGAAGCGACCTGGACCGATCCGCGGGCCTTCCTCGACTACGCGGCGCGCTGCGGCCTGGACTACGTCGAGGCGACGCCCTCCTACCTCGCGGTGCTGGTCGACCAAGGTCTGCTGGAGGGTTCCGGGCCTCGTCCGTCGCTGGTCGCGGCCGGGGGTGAGCCCGTCCCGCAGCAGCTGTGGGAACGGATGCGGGCCGCCGAGGAGACGGTCTGCCTCAACCTGTACGGGCCCTCCGAGTGCACGGTCAACTCGGCTACGGCAGCGGTGGCTTCGAGCCCCCGCCCGGTTATCGGCGGGCCTGTCGGCAACGCCCGGCTGTATGTACTGGACAGTGCGCTCCGGCCGGTCCCGAGGGGCGTGACGGGCGAGCTGTACATCGCCGGTACGGGGTTGGCGCGCGGATACCTCCACCGGCCGGGCCTCACGGCCGGGCGTTTCGTCGCCGACCCGTACGGCCCCGGAGGTACGCGCATGTACCGCACGGGTGACCTGGTGCGCTGGAACGCCGAGGGCAGTCTTGAGTTTCTGGGGCGCACGGACGACCAGGTGAAGGTACGCGGATTCCGCATCGAGCCCGGCGAGATCGAGGCCGTCCTCGCGGAGCGCCAGGACATCGCGCGTACCGCCGTAGTCGTCCGTCAGGGCGGCACACAGGGCCCCAGGCTCGTGGCGTACGTGCAACCCGCCGCCGGGGCCGCGCCGCAGTCCGAGGCGTTGCGGGCGCACCTGCGTGAGCGGCTGCCGGAGTACATGATGCCGTCCGCGTTCGTGCTGCTCGACGCGCTGCCGCTGACGCCGAACGGCAAGCTGGACCGGCGCGCCCTGCCCGAGCCCGACGCCGCCGCGACGGCCGGACGGGCGCCGCGCACGCCCGAGGAACACGTGCTGGCCGGGCTGTTCGCCGAGGTGCTGGGCGTGCCACGGGTCGGTGCCGACGACGACTTCTTCGCGCTCGGCGGGCACTCCCTGCTCGCCACCCGGCTCGTCGCCCGCGTCCGTACGACGCTGGGCGCGGAGCTGGCCCTGCCCGCCCTCTTCCGTACACCGACCGTGGCCGGACTGGCCGCAGGCCTGAGCACCGCGGGCCGGGCCAGGCCCGCCCTCGTACGGGCGGAGCGGCCCGAACGGGTACCGCTGTCCTCCGCGCAGCGCCGCCTGTGGTTCCTGCGCCAGTTGGAGGGCGTCGCATCCGTCTACAACATGCCCCTCGCCTGGCGGCTCACCGGTCCGCTGGACCCCGCCGCCCTCGAAGCGGCGCTCGGCGACCTCGTGGACCGGCACGAAACCCTGCGTACGGTCTTCCCGGCGCAGGACGGGGTGCCGTACCAGCACGTCCTGGCCACCGGAGAGGCACACCCGGACCTGGTGGTGACCCTGGCGGGCGAGCGGAACCTGACGGAACTGCTGACGGCCGCCGCCGCGCGCGGCTTCGACCTCGCCGCCGAACCGCCGCTGCGCGCCGAGGCGTTCGAGGTCGCGGCGGACGAGCACGTGCTGCTCCTGGTGATGCACCACATCGCCGGAGACGGCTGGTCGCTCGGACCGCTGGCCGCCGACCTGGCGACCGCGTACGCGGCACGTGTCCGTGGCGAGGCCCCTCAGTGGGCGCCGCTTCCTGTCCAGTACGCCGACTACACCCTCTGGCAGCACACACTGCTCGGCGACCCGTCCGACGCGGACAGCCTGCTCGCCCGGCAGACCGACTACTGGACGCGGACGCTCGCGGGCCTGCCCGAGCAGATCCGGCTCCCCGCCGACCGCCCCCGCCCCGCAGCCCCTTCCAGCTCCGGCGGCCGGCTCGCGATCGAGGTGGACGCGGAACTCCACGCCGGACTGGTCCGGCTCGGCCGCGAGCACGGGGCCAGCGTCTACATGGTGCTCCAGGCCGCCCTGGCCTCCCTGCTCGACAAACTGGGGGCGGGCCAGGACATCCCGGTCGGCAGCCTCATCGCCGGCCGCACCGACCAGGCCCTCGACGACCTCATCGGGTTCTTCGTCAACACGCTGGTCCTCCGCACCGACACCTCGGGCGACCCCACCTTCGCCGAACTGCTGGGCCGGGTCCGGGAGAACGCGCTCGGCGCCTACGCCCACCAGGACCTGCCGTTCGAGCAGGTCGTGGAGGCGCTGAACCCGTCCCGGTCGCTCACCCGGCAGCCGCTGTTCCAGGTGCTGCTGGCCCTCCAGAACGTGCCGCGCACCGATTTCGCCCTGGGCGGTCTCGCCACCGAACCCGTCCTGGTGGGGACACCGACGACGATGTTCGACCTCGGCTTCCACCTGTTGGAGCGCGGCGGCCCCGGTGCCTCCGAGGGCATCGTCGGGCGCGTCGAATACAGCACCGACCTGTTCGACCCCGCCACCGTGGAGAAGCTGGTCGCCCGCTGGCTGCGGCTCCTCGCGGCGGTCGTCGCCGCGCCGGGGCTGCCGTTGAGCCGGATCGACGTCCTCACCGCCGACGAACGCCACGAGCTGCTGACCGCCCGCAACGACACCGCCCGCCCCGCTGCCGGCACCACCCTGCCCGCCCTCTTCGAGGAGTGGGCCCGGGCAACCCCGGACGCCCCGGCCGTGGTCTTCGAGGACACCGTGCTGTCCTACGCGGAGCTGAACCGCCGCGCCAACCGCCTCGCCCACGCGCTGATCGCCCGTGGAGTGGGCCCCGAGCAGGTCGTCGCCCTCCGGCTGCCGCGCTCCGCCGAGCTGGTGGTCGCGATCCTCGCGGTGCTCAAGACGGGCGCGGCGTACCTGCCGGTGGACCCGGGCTACCCGGCCGCCCGCATCGCGTACATGGTGGAGGACGCGCGCCCGGCCGTGGTGCTCGACGACCTCGCCTCCGTAACGCCGTCCGGCGAGCTGCCGGAGCACGACCCGGGCGTGCGCGCGGACCCGCGCCAACCGGCCTACGTCATCTACACCTCCGGCTCCACCGGCCGCCCCAAGGCCGTCGTCATGCCCGCCGCCGCACTGCTCAACCTGCTGGCCTGGCACCACCGGGCCGTCGGAGGCGAACCCGGCACGCGCACCGCGCAGTTCACCGCGATCAGCTTCGACGTCTCCGTGCAGGAGATGCTGTCCGCACTGCTGTACGGCAAGACCCTGGTGGTCCCCACCGAGGAGCAGCGCCGCAGCGCCGAACTGTTCGCCCACTGGCTGGACCGCCACCGGGTCGAGGAGCTGTTCGCGCCGGACCTGGTGGTCGAGGCGCTGGCCGAGGCCGCCGAGGAGGCCGGTCTCGGCCTGCCGCACCTGCGCCTCGTCGCCCAGGCCGGGGAGGCCATGCGCCTGGGCGGTGCCGTACGCCGCTTCGCCGCCCGGCCCGGCCGGGTGCTGCACAACCACTACGGCCCCGCCGAGACCCACGTCATCACCGCCTACGCGCTCCCGGCCGACCCCGCCGACTGCCCGCGGCCCGTGCCGATCGGCCGCCCCGTCGACAACTGCCGGGTGTACGTCCTGGACGAGGCCCTGCGACCGGTCGCCCCCGGTGTCCTGGGCGAGCTGTACCTCGCCGGCACCGGGCTCGCCCGCGGCTACCTCGGCCGGCCGGGGCTGACCGCCGGACGCTTCGTCGCCGACCCCCATGGCCCGGCCGGCGCGCGCATGTACCGCACCGGCGACCTGGTCCGCTGGGGCGCCCACGGCGAACTGGAATTCGCCGGCCGGGTCGACCACCAGGTCAAGGTGCGCGGCTTCCGCATCGAGCCCGGCGAGATCGAGGCCGAGCTCACCGCGTACCCGGGCGTCTCCCAGGTCGCGGTGCTCGCCCGGGAGGAGCGGATCGTCGCCTACGTGGTGCTGTCGGACCCGGCCGCGGCGACCCCGGCCGCGCTCGCCGCGTACCTGGGCGAACGGGTGCCGGAGTACATGGTGCCGTCCGCGTTCGTGCTGCTCGACGCGTTGCCCCTGACGCCGAACGGGAAGCTGGACCGGGGCGCGCTGCCCGCGCCCGACGCCGGGTCCACGGGGGGCGGCCGGCCGCCGCGCACCCCGCAGGAGCAGATTTTGTGCGAGCTGTTCGCCGACGTCCTGGGCCTCGCCCGGGTCGGGGCCGACGACGACTTCTTCGCGCTCGGCGGGCACTCCCTGCTCGCCACCCGGCTCGTCTCGCGGGTCCGGGCGGCCCTCGGGGTCGAACTGGAGCTGCGCGCCCTGTTCCGGACCCCGACACCGGCCGGCCTGGCGGCGGGGCTGCGGGACGCCGGTGCCGCGCGCCGCGCACTCGTGCCCCGGCCCCGGCGTGAGATGCTGCCGCTGTCGTTCGCCCAGCGCCGCCTCTGGTTCCTCCAGCAGTTCGGGGCGCCGAGCGCCACCTACCACATGCCGCTGGCCCTGCGGCTCTCCGGAGACCTCGACCGGGACGCGCTCGGCGCCGCCCTGGCCGACGTGATGACCCGGCACGAGACCCTGCGCACGGTGTTCCCGCACACGGGCGGCATCCCGCACCAGCGCGTACTGGACACCGCCGAAGCAGGCGTCCCGCTCACCGTGCGCCCGGCCGGTGAATCCGAGGTGCCCGGGCTGCTGAGGGACGCGGCCGTGCGCGGCTTCGACCTGACCACCGAAATCCCCCTGCGCGCCGAGCTGTTCACGGTCGCGCCGGATGAACACGTGCTGCTCCTCGTCATGCACCACATCGTCGGCGACGGCTGGTCCATGGGCCCGCTCGCCCGCGACCTGGCCACCGCCTACACCACCCGGCGGAGCGGCGGGGCCCCCGAGTGGCCGCCGCTGCCGGTGACGTACGCCGACTACACCCTGTGGCAGCACGAGATCCTCGGCGACGAGAACGACGCCGACAGCCTCTTCTCGCGCCAAGTCGCCTACTGGCAGCGGACACTGGCGGGCCTGCCGGAACAGCTGCAACTCCCGGCCGACCGGCCGCGCCCGGCCGTCATGTCGTACGCCGGTGATCTGCTGGAACTCCGCATCGGCGCCGAACTGCACACCAAGATGACGGAGTTGGCGCGCCGGTCCGGAGCCACCCTCTTCATGGTGCTGCAGGCGGGTCTGGCGGCGTTGTACACGCGGTTGGGTGCGGGTACGGATATCGCGATCGGGAGTCCGATCGCGGGGCGTACGGATGAGGCGCTGGACGATCTGGTCGGGTTCTTCGTGAACACGTTGGTGTTGCGGACGGACACGAGTGGTGATCCGGGTTTCGGTGAGCTGCTGGGGCGGGTGCGGGAGACGGCGTTGTCCGCCTACGCCCACCAGGATGTGCCGTTCGAGCATCTGGTGGAGGCGCTGAACCCGTCCAGGTCCCTGTCCCACCACCCCCTCTTCCAGACCGGTCTGGTCGTGCAGAACGCGCCGGGCGGCGGTTTCGACCTGCCGGGCCTCCGGGTCTCCGCGATGCCCGTGCTCACCGGCACCGCGCGGCTCGACCTGACCTTCGGGTTCGTGGAGGAGTACGGCCCCGACGGCGAGCCCGCCGGCCTCAGCGGTGCCGTCGAGTACAGCACCGACCTGTTCGACCGCGCGACGGTCGAGGCGCTGGCCGCCAGGTGGGCCAGGCTGCTGGCCGAGGCCGTGGAAGCGCCGGAGTGCCCGATCGGCGCCATCGATCTGCTGTCCGCCGAGGAGCGCGGCGAACTGCTGCCCGCCGTGGCGGACGAGGCGGCCGGGGCGAACCTGCCGGAGCTGTTCGCGGCACGGGTGGCGGAGGCGCCGGACGCGGTCGCGCTCGTCCGCGGTGGTGAAGAGCTGACGTACCGTCAACTCGACTGCCGTGCGAACCGGTTCGCTCATGCGTTGATCGCGCGTGGGGTGGGTCCGGAGCGGGTGGTGGCGGTGGCTCTGCCGAGGTCGGTGGAGTCGGTGGTCGCGGTGCTGGGTGTGCTGAAGGCCGGTGCGGCGTATCTGCCGCTGGACTCGGCGTATCCGCAGGCGCGGATCGCGTACATGCTGGACGATGCCCGTCCGGCGTTGGTGGTGGACGACCCGGCGATGGTGTCGGAGGGCGACTGGCCGGAGACGGACCCGCAGGTCGCGCTCGATGTGCGGAACCCGGCGTACGTCATCTACACCTCCGGCTCGACCGGCCGCCCCAAGGGTGTCGTCGTGAGCCATGCCGGTGTGTCGCGCCTGGCGGCGGTGCAGGCCGACCGGCTCGGCGTGGCGGCGGGGAGCCGGGTGCTTCAGTTCGCCTCGCCCAGCTTCGACGCGTCCTTCTGGGACCTGTGCAGTGCGCTGCTGACGGGCGCCGCGCTCGTCCTCGCCCCCGCAGACACCCCGCTGGACGCCCTGACGGACCCCGGGCTCGCCGTCACCCATGTGACGCTGCCGCCCTCCGCCCTCGCCGCTCTGGGTGACGCCGAGCTCACGGCCTCCACGCTGGTGGTGGCGGGGGAGGCGTGCTCGCCGGAGCTGGTCGAGCGGTGGGCACCCGGACGCCGGATGATCAACGCGTACGGCCCGACCGAGACCACGGTATGCGCGACCATGAGCGACCCGCTGGCCCCCGGGACCGGTGTGCCGCCGATCGGCCGCCCGGTCGCGGACCTCCGGACCTACGTACTGGACGAGCGGCTGCGCGCCGTAGCGCCGGGCGTGACCGGTGAGTTGTACGTGGCCGGGCCCGGCCTGGCACGCGGCTATCTGGGCCGCCCGGGCCTGACGGCGGGACGCTTCACGGCCTGCCCGTTCGGTCCGGCGGGCGCGCGGATGTACCGCACCGGCGACCTGGTCCGGCGCCGCGCCGACGGCGAGCTGGAGTACGCAGGCCGCGCCGACCAGCAGATGAAGGTGCGCGGCTTCCGCATCGAGCCGGGCGAGGTCGAGGCCGCGCTCGCCGCGCACCCCGGCGTCGCCCAGGCCGCCGTAGTGGCCCGGGACGACCGGCTCGTCGGCTACGTGGTGCCGCGCCCCGCTGCGGCCGTACGCCCCGCGGAGCTGGCCGCCCACCTGCGCGAGCGGCTGCCGGACTACCTGGTGCCGTCCGCGTTCGTACTGCTCGACGTGCTCCCGCTGACGCCGAACGGGAAGCTGGACCGGGGCGCGCTGCCCGCGCCCGAGGCCGCCTCCACCGAGGGCGGCCGGGCGCCGCGTACCCCGCAGGAGCAGATCCTCGCCGAACTCTTCGCCGAGGTCCTCGACGTGCCCCGGGTCTCCGTGGACGACGACTTCTTCGACCTGGGCGGGCACTCCCTGCTCGCCACCAGGCTGGTCGCCCGGGTGCGCACGGTGCTCGGGGCGGAGCTCGGGCTGCGCGCCCTCTTCCGGACGCCCACCGTGGCCGGCCTGGCCGGGACCCTCGCGGCGGCCGACCGGGTGCGCCCGGCGCTCACCGCGTACGAGCGGCCCGACGCGGTGCCGCTGTCCTTCGCCCAGCGCCGCCTGTGGTTCCTGCACCGTATGGACGCCACCGCCGCCACGTACCACATCCCGCTGGCGCTCCAGCTGACCGGAACGCTCGACCGGGACGCGCTGGACCAGGCGCTGGCCGATGTGGTGGCCCGGCACGAGAGCCTGCGGACGGTGTTCCAGGAGGTCGACGGCGTACCCTGCCAGCGCCTGCTGGAACCGGCCGCCGTCCGGCTCCGGGCGCGCCCGGCCGGCGTCCCGGCGGACGAGCTGCCGCACCTGCTCGCCGAGTCCGCCCGGCAGCCCTTCGACCTGTCGGCCGAACCGCCGCTGCGGGCCGAGCTGTTCGCGGTCGCGCCGGACGAGCACGTGCTGCTCCTCGTCATGCACCACATCGCCGCAGACGGCTGGTCCACCGGGCCGCTGGCCCGCGACCTCGCCGAGGCGTACGCGGCACGCTGCGAAGGCCGGACGGCGGACCGGCCGGAACTGCCGGTCCAGTACGCCGACTACACCCTCTGGCAGCGCGACCTGCTCGGCGACGCGGCCGACCCGGGGAGCCGCTTCGCCGGACAACTCGACTACTGGAAGCGGCAACTGGCCGATCTGCCGGAACTGCTCCCGCTGCCCACCGACCGCCCCCGCCCGGCCGTCGCAGGCTGGCAGGGCGACCACATCGGCCTGGAACTCGACGCCGAACTGCACCGATCCCTGGCCCAGTTGGCCCGGCAGACCGGGACCAGTCTTTTCATGGTGTTGCAGGCGGGTCTGGCGGCGTTGTACACGCGGTTGGGTGCGGGTACGGATATCGCGATCGGGAGTCCGATCGCGGGGCGTACGGATGAGGCGCTGGACGATCTGGTCGGGTTCTTCGTGAACACGCTGGTGTTGCGGACGGACACGAGTGGTGATCCGGGTTTCGGTGAGCTGCTGGGGCGGGTGCGGGAGACGGCGTTGTCCGCCTACGCCCACCAGGATGTGCCGTTCGAGCATCTGGTGGAGGCGCTGAATCCGTCCAGGTCCCTGTCCCACCACCCCCTCTTCCAGACCATCCTGGCCGTGCAGAACGCCCCTAGCGGCCGGTTCTCCCTGCCCGGCCTGGACGTCACCACCTACGCCGTCGCGACCGGCACCGCGAAGTTCGACCTCGGCGTCAGCATGGTCGAGCAGTTCGGCCCGGACGGCACCCCGGCCGGGATCGTCGGCGCCGTCGAGTACGCCACCGACCTGTTCGACCGCACGACGGTCGAGGCGCTGGTCCGGCGCTGGACGCTCCTGCTGAAGGCCGTCACCGCCGACCCGGAACGGCCGATCGGCGGAATCGACCTCCTCGACGCCGACGAACGGCACCGGCTGCTGGAACGGGACAACGCGACCGCCCGTGACGTCGAGGCGGTCCCGCTGCCCCGGGCCTTCGCGGCCCAGGTGGCGGCGACACCGGACGCGCTCGCGCTCGTCTGCGGCGACGACAAACTGACGTATCGACAACTCGACTGCCGTGCGAACCGGTTTGCTCATGCGTTGATCGCGCGTGGGGTGGGTCCGGAGCGGGTGGTGGCGGTGGCTCTGCCGAGGTCGGCGGAGTCGGTGGTCGCGGTGCTGGGTGTGCTGAAGGCCGGTGCGGCGTATCTGCCGGTGGACCCGGCGTACCCCGAGGCCCGGATCGCCTACGTGCTCGAAGACGCCCGTCCGGCCCTCGTGGTGGACGACCCGGCGATGGTGTCGGAGGGCGACTGGCCGGAGACGGACCCGCAGGTCGCGCTCGATGTGCGGAACCCGGCGTACGTCATCTACACCTCCGGCTCGACCGGCCGCCCCAAGGGTGTCATCGTCGGACATGGAGGCGTGGCGAGCCTGGTCGCCGGACAGATCGAGCGCTTCGCGGTCACACCCGACAGCCGGGTCCTTCAGTTCGCCTCGCCC
Organism: Streptomyces sp. NBC_00523; assembly: GCF_036346615.1. Taxonomy (NCBI): domain Bacteria; kingdom Bacillati; phylum Actinomycetota; class Actinomycetes; order Kitasatosporales; family Streptomycetaceae; genus Streptomyces; species Streptomyces sp. NBC_00523. The sequence goes on from NZ_CP107836.1 coordinate 6,837,450, forward strand.
AGCTTCGACGCCTCGGTGTCGGAGATCTGCACCGCCCTGCTCAGCGGCGCCGCCCTCGTGCTCCCCCCGGCCGCCGGGCCCCTCGCCGCACTCACCGACCCGGGCCTCGGCATCACCCACGTCACCGTGCCGCCGTCCGTCCTCGCCGCCGTGCCGGACGGGGCCGTGACCGCGTCGACGCTGGTCGTGGCAGGCGAGGCATGCCCGCCCGAGCTGGTGACACGCTGGGCGCGCGGACGCCGGATGATCAACGCGTACGGCCCGACCGAGACCACGGTCTGCGCGACCATGAGCGACCCGCTGACCCCCGGCACCGGTGTGCCGCCGATCGGCCGGCCCATCGCCAACGCCCGGGTGTACGTCCTGGACGGCCGGCTGCGGCCGGTCCCGCCCGGCGTCATCGGCGAGTTGTACGTGGCCGGCGCGGGCCTGGCCCGGGGCTACCTCAACAGGCCCGGGCTGACGGCGGGCAGGTTCGTCGCCTGCCCGTACGCGCCCGGTGAGCGCATGTACCGCACCGGCGACCTGGTCCGGCGGTTGGGCGACGGACAGCTGGAGTACGCCGGCCGCGCCGACGACCAGGTGAAGGTGCGCGGCTTCCGCGTCGAGCCCGGCGAGATCGAGGCCGCGCTCGCCGCACATCCCGCCGTCGCGCAGACCGCTGTCCTCGCCCGGGACGACCGGCTCGTCGGCTACGTCGTCCCGCAGCAGGACACGGCCCGGGACAGCGGCCTCGAAGCGGACCAGGTGGGGGAGTGGCAGGACATCTACGACGCCCTGCCCATCACCCCCGGCTCCGCGCCCTTCGGTGACAACTTCGTCGGCTGGAACAGCAGTTACGACGCGCAACCCATCCCCGAGGAGCAGATGCGGGAATGGCGGGACGCCACCGTGGCCCGCATCCTCGGCCTCGAACCCCGCCGGGTCCTCGAAGTCGGCGTCGGCACCGGCCTGTTGCTCTCCCAGGTCGCACCCCACTGCGCGTCCTACTGGGCGACCGACTTCTCCGCCACCGCCATCGACGCGCTCACCGCCCAGGTCGCCCGGGAGGAACGCCTCACCGGGCGGGTGGTGCTCCAGACCCGTCCGGCGCACGACACCGACGGGCTGCCGGTCGGCGCGTTCGACACCATCGTCATCAACTCGGTGGTGCAGTACTTCCCGTCCGCCGACTACCTCGCCGACGTCATCGCCAAGCTCATGGGGCTCCTCGCCCCCGGTGGCGCGCTGTTCATCGGAGACGTACGCAATCTGCGCCTGCTGCGTCCGCTCGCGACCGCCGTCCAGCTGCACCGCACGGCCGAGGACGCCGACCCCGCGGCCGTACGCCGTGCGGTGGAGCAGGCGGTCCGGGTGGAGAAGGAACTCCTGGTAGACCCGGACTTCTTCACCGCCCTGCGGGAACACGGCGCGGACATCGGCGCGGTCGCCGTCGAGATCAAGCGCGGCCGCCACCACAACGAGCTGAGCCGCTACCGCTACGACGTCACCCTGCACAAGGCACCGGCTGCCCCGGAGCCCGCGACCCCGGCCGCCGACCTGGCCTGGGGACGGGACATCGCGGGCCCCGACGCCCTGCGCCACCTGCTCGCCGAGCCGCCGGCCGGCGCACTGCGGATCACCGGAGTCCCCAACAGCCGCGTCGTCCGGGAATCCGCCCTCGCCCGGGCCCTGCACGAGGAGGGCGCGGTCCTCGCGGAACTGCTGGAACGGCTGCACGCCCCGGAGCAGGGGCACGGTCTCCCCGACCCGGAGGACTTCCACGCCCTCGGCCGGGAGCACGGCCGCACGGTGTCCGTCACCTGGTCGGCCACCTCGGACGACGCCATGGACGTGGTGTTCGCCGACCCGCGTACGCCCCAAGGCTCCCCGGTCGAGTACCGCCCGGCCGGGCCCGTCGGCCGGGCGCTGTCCTCGCTGACCAACCGCCCCACCGGCAGCCGGAGCACCGGCGCCCTCCTCGGCGAACTCCGCGACTGGCTGCGCGAACGGCTCCCCGACTACCTGGTCCCGTCGGCGTTCGTGGCGCTGGACGCCCTGCCGCTGACCGCCAGCGGGAAGCTGGACCGGCGCGCACTGCCCGCGCCCGACCTCGGCCCCGCCGCGGGCGGGAGGGCACCCCGCACCCCGCAGGAGCAGCTGCTCACCGAGCTGTACGCCGAGGTGCTGGGGCTGGCCCAGGTCGGGGTGGACGACAGCTTCTTCGACCTCGGCGGGCACTCGCTGCTCGCGACCCGCCTGGCTTCCCGGGTCCGGGCCACCCTCGGCGCGGAGCTGGAGGTCCGCACCCTCTTCGAGACCCCGACCGCGGCCGGTCTGGCGGCCCGCCTCGACGGGTCCGGAGCGGCTCGCCCCGCGCTGACCGCCCGACCGCGCCCGGAGCGCGTGGAGCTGTCCTTCGCCCAGCGCCGCCTGTGGTTCCTGCACCGGATGGACGGGCCGAGCGCCACGTACAACATGCCGCTCGCGCTCAGCCTCGACGGCAGCCTCGACCGGCACGCGCTGCACGCCGCGCTGGCGGACGTCCTCGCCCGGCACGAGAGCCTGCGCACGGTGTTCCGCGAGACCGACGGCACCCCGCACCAGGTCGTACTGCCCCCGGCCCAGGCACACCCCGCTCTGCCCGTCGTGGACCTGGACGAGAGCGCGCTCCCCGGACGCCTGGCCGAGGCGGCGCGGCGCGGCTTCGACCTGGCGGCGGAGCCCCCGGTCCGGGCCGAGCTGTTCGCGCTCGCCCCCGACCGGCACGTGCTGCTCGTCGTCGTCCACCACATCGCCGCCGACGGCTGGTCCATGGGCCCGCTCTCCGCCGACCTCGCGACCGCGTACGCCGCCCGGTGCCGCGACGAGGAACCGGCCTGGTCCCCGCTGCCCGTGCAGTACGCCGACTACACCCGCTGGCAGCGCGACCTGCTCGGCGACGCCGGCGACCCGGACAGCCTCTTCGCCCGGCAGCTCACCTACTGGCGGGACGAGCTCGCGGGCATCCCGCAGCAGCTCCAGCTCCCCGCCGACCGGCCCCGGCCGCCCGTCGCCTCGCAGCGCGGGGACCGGGTCGTCGTCCGGCTCGACCCCGAGCTGCACCAGGCCCTGCGCGACCTCGCCACCGAACGCGGCGCCAGCATGTTCATGGTGCTCCAGGCCGGACTCGCCGCCCTGCTCACCCGGCTCGGCGCCGGTACGGACATCCCCATCGGCAGCCCGATCGCCGGCCGCACCGACCAGGCACTGGACGAGCTCGTCGGCTTCTTCGTCAACACGCTCGTCCTGCGCACCGACACCGGCGGCGACCCCGGCTTCGCCGAACTCCTCGGCCGCGTCCGGCAGAAGGCGCTCACCGCCTACGACCACCAGGACGTGCCGTTCGAATACCTGGTGGAGGTGGCCAACCCGGTGCGGTCCCTGGCCCACCACCCGCTCTTCCAGGTCATGCTGGCCCTCCAGAACGCCCCGCTCGGTGACTTCTCACTGCCCGGCCTGGAAACGGCCCACCTGGAGGCGCCGACCGGGACCTCCCGTGTCGACCTCACCTTCAGCCTGGCCGAGCAGTTCCGCCCGGACGGCGGCGCCGACGGACTCGTCGGCGCGGTGGAGTTCGCCACCGACCTGTTCGACGCGGCCACCGTGGAGCTGCTGTTCGAGCGCTGGGCCCGGCTGCTGCGCGCGGCCGTCGCCGATCCGGACCGGCCGGTCAGCCGGATCGACCTCATGTCCGCCGACGAACGCCACCGGCTGCTCCACGCGTTCAACGACACCGCCGCGGAACTGCCGCCGGACGCGCTGCCCGCGCTGTTCGCCCGCCAGGTGCGCGCCACCCCGGACGCCGTCGCCGTCGTGGCGGACGGCACCGAGCTGACGTACGCGGAGCTCGACCGGCGCGCCGACTCCCTGGCCCGGGCCCTGATCCGCCAGGGCGTCCGGCCCGAGACACCGGTCGCGGTCATGCTGGACCGCTCGGCCGAACTGGTCGTGGCGCTCCTGGCCGTCATCAAGGCGGGCGGCGCCTACGTCCCGCTCGACCCGCGCTTCCCGTCCTCCCGCATCGACCTGATCCTGCGGGAGAGCGGCGCCGCCCTGGTCCTCACCCGGGAGGTCCTGGCCGCGCTGGAGGGGTCCGGAAACCACGAGCCGGACGCCGTGGAAGTACCGTGCGAGCCGGGCCAGTTGGCGTACATCATGTACACCTCCGGCTCGACCGGGCGGCCGAAGGGTGTGGCCGTCACCCACCGGGACGTGGTGGGCCTCGCGCTCAGCCCGGAGTGGCGCGGCGGCGGACACGAACGCGTGCTGATGCACTCGCCGACCGCTTTCGACCTCTCCACGTACGAACTGTGGGTGCCGCTGCTCAGCGGCGGCCGGATCGTCGTCGCACCGCCCGGACAGCTCGACCTCGACCTGCTCCAGCACACCGTCGCCACGCAGGGCGTCACCGGACTCTGGCTGACCGCCGGGCTGTTCCGGATCGTCGCCGAGGAACGCCCCCGGCTGCTCGCCGGAGTGCGCGAGGTGTGGACCGGCGGCGACGTGGTCTCGCCGGCCGCCGTCGCCCGGGTGCTGGCCGCCTGCCCGGGCATCGAGGTCGTCAACGGCTACGGACCCACCGAGGCCACCACCCTGGCCACTCACCACCAGGTGCGCGGCCTGGCGGACAACGCCGCGACCGTGCCGATCGGCGGGCCCATGGCCAACATGCGCGCCTATGTGCTGGACGAAGGGCTGCGCCCGCTGCCCGCCGGCCTCGTCGGCGAGCTGTACCTCGCCGGTACGGGGGTGGCGCGCGGCTACCTCGGACGGCCCGGCCTCACCGTGGAGCGCTTCACCGCCGACCCGTACGGGCCCGCCGGGAGCCGCATGTACCGCACCGGCGACCTCGCGGCGTGGCGCCCCGACGGCACGCTGGACTTCGCCGGGCGCGTCGACCACCAGGTCAAGCTGCGCGGCCAGCGCATCGAGCCCGGCGAGGTCGAAGCCGTCCTCGCGGGCTGCCCCGGCGTCGCCCAGGCGGCCGTCGTCGCCCGCGAGGACCGGCCCGGGGACAAGCGCCTCGTCGCCTACCTGGTGCCCGCGCCCGATGCCGTGCCGGAGACCGCCGAGCTGTCCGGCCGGCTGCGCCGCGAGCTGCCCGACTTCATGGTCCCAGCCGCCTACGTCACCGTGGACGCGCTGCCGCTGACTGCCAACGGCAAGCTGGACCGGGCCGCCCTGCCCGCCCCGGACTACGGCCTGTCGGGGGTGGGGCGCGGGCCCCGGACCCCTCAGGAGCAGCTGCTGTGCGGGCTCTTCGCCGAAGTGCTGGGACGCGAGCAGGTGGGCATCGACGACGGCTTCTTCGACCTCGGCGGACACTCGCTGCTGGCCGCCCGGCTCGCCGCACGCGTCCGCGAGACCCTGGGCCTCGACCTGGGGCTGCGGATGCTGTTCGAGGCGCCGACCGTCGCCGGGCTCACCGAACGCCTCGCCATGAACAACCCGGACGACGCGCTGGACGTGCTCCTCCCCCTGCGTTCCACCGGGACGGAGACCCCGCTGTTCTGCGTCCACCCCGGCGGCGGCATCAGCTGGTCGTACAGCGGACTGCTCAACCACATCGGCCCGCAGCACCCGGTCTACGCTCTCCAGGCACGCGGCCTCGGACGCCCCGAACCGCTGCCGGAGTCGTACGAGGACATGGCGGCCGACTACGCCGACCACATCCAGAAGATCCAGCCGCAGGGGCCGTACCTGCTGCTCGGCTGGTCCGCGGGCGGACTGATCGCCCACGCACTCGCCTGCGAGCTCCGGGCGCGCGGTGAACGGACCGCCCTCCTGGCCGTCCTCGACGCCTACCCGGTGAAGGACGTCCGGTTCGAGGACGAACCCGTGCCCACCGTGCGGGACGTGCTCGTCGGTGTGCTCGACGTCGACCCGGCCGAGCTGGGCGACCGCGACATCACCTACGCGGAGGTCGCCGAGGTGCTGAACCGGCGCGGCAGTGCCCTCGCCGGGCTCGACGAGCGACAGGTCGAGGTCATCGTTGACATCATGATCAACAACGCGAAGCTGGCGGTGGACTTCGTCCCCGGCAGCCACGACGGCGACCTGCTGCTGTTCAACTCCACGATCGACCGGGCCCAGGACGACGCCGGACCGGACGTCTGGCGCCCGTACATCGCGGGCCGGATCGAATCCCACGAGATCACCACCCGGCACGACCAGATGACCCGGGCCGGATCGCTGGCCCAGATCGGACCGGTCCTGGCCGCCAGGATCGCCGAGGTCACCGGTGACGCCGGTGACATCACCCTCACCCCTCAGGAGGACTGACCCATGACCAACCCCTTCGACGACCAGGACGGCACCTTCCTCGTCCTCGTCAACGACGAGAACCAGCACTCGCTCTGGCCGCAGTTCGCCGACGTCCCCGCGGGCTGGACCGTCGCCCACGGCCCCGACACGCACGCCGCCTGCCTGGACCACATCGAGCGGACCTGGACCGACATGCGGCCCAAGAGCCTCGCCGACGCCATGGACGCCCAGCGGTAACGCGGCCGACATGACCTCCACCCACACCCCGGCCGGGGTCCGCGACACCGCGGGCCCCGCCCCGGTCCGCGACCTCGGCGCCGCCCTGCTCACCCCCGAGGCCCGGCGCGACCCCTACCCGCTCTACGCCCGCATGCGCCGCGAGGACCCGGTCCACCGCAGCCCTCAGGGCGTCTGGTACCTCACCCGGTACGCCGACGTCGAGGCGGCGCTCGGCGACCTGCGGCTCTCCAACGACCGGGACAGGATGACCCGGGCCTACACCGCGCTCGGCGGCGACCTCAAGGAGTTCAGCCGGCTCACCGACCGGCTCGGCCGGGTGATGAGCAACACCGACCCGCCGGACCACGCCCGGCTCCGCAAGCTCGCCAACCGGGCGTTCACCGCCCGCCGCGTCGAGGCGCTGCGCGACCGCGTCCAGCACCTCGTGGACCGGCTCATCGACGCGGCGGTCGCCGCCGGGCCGGAGATGGAGCTGATCGAGGCGGTCGCATCGCCGCTGCCCATGTCCGTCGTCTGCGAGCTCTTCGGCATCCCCGAGGCGGACCGGCCCCGGGTCAAGGACTGGTTCCGGCGCTTCAGCCGGCTCAGCGAGGACCTGGCCAAGTCCGAGACCGCGATCGACCAGTACGAGGACTACCTGTCCGGGCTCATCCGGCAGCGCCGTCGCGAACCGGGCGACGACCTGATCAGCGCCCTGGTCGCCACCCAGACGCACGACGACCGGCTCACCGACTCCGAACTGCTCTCCACCTGCTTCGTCCTGATCACCGCAGGCGACGAGACCACCACCCACCTCATCACCAACGCCGTGCACGCCCTGCTGCGCCACCCGGACCAGCTGGCCCGGCTGCGCGAGGACCCCGGCCTCATGCGCGGCGCCGTCGAGGAGCTGACCCGCTACGACACGGTGACGCAGGCGATCGTCAGGGTCGTCGCGCAGGACCTGGAGATCGGCGGACGGATCCTCTGCGAGGGCGAGCTGGTGTACCTCTTCCTCGGCGCCACGAACCGCGACCCGGAACGCTTCGAGGACCCCGACCGGCTCGACCTGACCCGCCCAGGCAACCGGCACCTCGGCTTCGGCCACGGGCCCCACTTCTGCCTCGGCGGCCCGCTCGCCCGGCTCCAGACGGAGGTGGCCGTCGGCACGCTGGTGCGCCGGCTCCCGGGGCTGCGGCCGGCCGACGGGGCGGAGCTGTCCTGGCGGCCCAACCCGCTGCAACGACGGCTGCACGCCCTCCCGCTCACCTACTGACCATGAACGACGACCAAGGAGCAGCACCGACCATGGCCCGGGAATTCCGAGTCCGCAGGCAGCAGGACCTGCCCGTCGCACCCCAGCAGGTCTGGGACGCGGTCGCCACCGCCGCCGGAAACCTCGGCTGGCTCTACCCGATGGAGATCGAACCACGCGTCGGCGGCAAGGCCACCCGGGGCGACGCCACCGTCCTGACCTGGGAGCCACCGCACCACCTCGCGCTGCGGGCCACCCAGGACGGCGGGTTCTCCAACACACTCAGCTACCGCGTCGAGCAGGCCGACGGCGGCACGAGCCACCTGCGCATGGGCATCCACTGGGTGCACACCGGCGTCGTGGACGACGCCTGGAACTGGGACGGCAAGACGGACGCGGCCGAGAAGTACGTCGACTTCCACCAGCACGCCCTCACGGAGTACCTCCGCCACTTCGCCGGGCGCCCCGCCGTGTACGTACAGGCCCACCGCCCCGAACCGACCGCCGATCCGGCCGACTTCGCCGCGCTGCGCCGCCGCCTCGGCCTCGCCGACGACGCGGCGGTCGGCGACCGGTTCACCCTCCTGGCCCCCGAGCCGGTGGAGGTGACCGTCGACTGGCTCAGCGCCGACTTCGTCGGACTGCGCGGCCCGGACGCCCTGTACCGGTTCTTCAACGGCAGCAGCTGGAACGTACCGATCCGGCTCGGCCACCACCTGTTCGCCGAGGACGCCGACGAACAGCGGGCCACCGGGACGTGGTCCGCCTGGCTCAACGAGCCCGCCCGGGAGCGCTGATGGAAACCTCCGCCCGGACCCTGCTGTTCGCCGCCGAACTCATCGAGGAGAACGGCACGTACACCCTCGTCGTGGAGGACGTGGACAAGGGCACCGTCCAGTCCACACCGGTCCCCAAGGCGATGGTCGACAAACTCCCGGTCTTCCTCGCGGCCCTCACCGCCCGACTCGGCCCGGTCCAACCGCGCCGAGGCTGGTAGCCGGGCCGCCTCGGCGGTGCCGCTCCCCCGGATATCGTCTACCGCATGGATCAGATCCACCACAACTCCGGGCGGAGCGCCCCGGAACACAGGGTGGCCGACGACACTCCGGACTCCCTGCCCGACCACCAGTGGATCGCCGTCCCCGGGGCCACGTACGAAGGGCTCTTCGACGCCCTGGGCCTGCACCACCGCATCCCCTGCACCCTCGCCACGGGGCTCGCCGCCGCCGAGCACGACTCCGTGGACGTCACGGGCCCGAACGGCACGCGGCAGACGGCGTACCGCGTCTTCGTCACCCCGGAGCTGGACGGCTGGCGGCTCATCTACGCGGACAGTGCGTTGACGCCCACAATCTGGGAGTTCGGAGCCACCATCGAACGCCTCAGCGCGGCCTGCGGGCAGGCGCAGTTCTTCTCCCAGGACGAGCACAGCGACTCGATGATCTGGGCGGTCGCGATCAACGGTGTGCTGCGCCGCAGGTACTGGCGCAATGAGACCCCCGAGTGGACGGGGGAGCCCATGGAGTGGGAGGCACCCCTCGACGACGCTCCCGCCGAGGAGGACTCGCCGCCCCACGCCACCGCGGAATGCGACACCAACGCGGCGGCCTGGGCGCTCTCCACCGTCCCCGAGGACGTCGACGCCGGCACCACCCTGCGGGGTCACGGCTGGCTCGCCGTCACCCGCCCCGATGTCAGCCACACCGCATTTCCCGGGGCGCTTCGTATCTAGCGGCTGCGCATCGCCCCGGCAGACGCCTGCGGGCCCCCGGTGTGCCGGGGGCCCGGTCCGGGGGAGTGGTCAGCTGATCCTCAGGTGCTGGGCGATGACGTTCCCGTTGTAGGCGTTCACACCGAACCGGCCGCTGCCGTAGGTGGCGTCGGTGGTGTCGATGACCGGTGTGGCGTCGTCGCCGAGCCATACCCGTATCCGGTCACCTTCGGCGCGCACCTTCACGTGGTAGGTCCGGCCCTCGGTGATGGCGGTGTCGTGGGTGGCCAGGTCCTTGCCGGGGCGCCACAGCTTCACCTGGCCCTTGGTGTCCAGGGTCGCGGTGTATCCCTCGCCCTTGTCGTTGGCCCGGAAGGTCAGACCGGTCGCGGTGCCGTTGGTGACGGAGAGGTCGCCCTCGTAGGTGAAGTCCTCACCCGTCCGCGCGCTCAGATAGAAGCCGTCCCCCGAGGAACTGCCGTGCAGACCGTCGGCGGCCGTGGTCCAGTTCCCGCCCGTGGTGGCCCACTTGGCGGTGGGGAAGGCGTCGAGTCCTGTGCCGCCCGTGTTCAGGTTCTGGAGCGTCGCGCTGCCGTTGAAGACGTTGGCTCCGTACCGGCCGCCGGTGTAGGCGTCGTCGGTCGCGTCGATGACGGGGTCGGTGCCGTTGTCCAGGAAGACCCGGATGCGATTGTCCTCGGTGGTCACCTTGAGGTGGTGGGTGCTGTCCGCCGTGACGGGGGTGTCGTACGTGGCGATGTCCCGGCCGGGACGCCACAGCTTGACCTTGCCCTCCTTGTCGATGTTGGCGGTGTACCCCTCGCCCTTGTCATTGGCGCGGAAGGTGAGACCGGCCGCCTGGGCGGTGCCCAGGGACACATCGCCCTGGTAGACGCCGTCGGCCGCCGTCCGCGTACTGAGGTAGAAGCCGTTCCCGGAGCCCCGCCCCTGCTTGCCGCCCGACACATCGGTCCAGTTGCCGCTGACGGCGTTCCACCGGTCGCCCAGGTCGGTGTCGAGCGTCGACTGACCCGTGCCCCAGCTGGAGTTGAGCCGGCGGAAGACGGCACTGTCCAGCTTGGCCGTGCCGCCCTCGGCGTACAGTCGGATGCCCTGGCTGTCGGCGCCGGAGTCGAAGTTGACGTTGTCCGAGAGGGAGTACGTGCCGCCGTCGGCGAAGACCTCCAACTGGCCGCGGTCCACCAGCAGGCGCAGCTTCAGCTTGCCGTTCTCCAGGCCGACCGGGTGGCCGTCCAGGGTGCCCGCCGCCTTGTCGTAGACCACCGTGCGGTCGGCGGTGTTGTCGCTGCGGACGTGCAGGCCGAACGCGATCTTCCGCGCCGTCGACTTGCTCACGTCGACCGTGGCGCTGATCTCGTACGTGTCGGCCCGGACGCCCTTGAAGGGGTTGGCGCCGCCCTCCTTGACCTTCTGCTTCTTCAAGGTCTTGCCGCCGGAGGCGAGGGACGACAGCTCGTCCACCGGTGTACGGGTGATCCGGAGGCCCTCCGGCGTGCTGATCAGGCCGAGCTGGGCGGGGAAGGTGGCGTTGCCGGTCCAGGTGCTGCCGACGTTGCCGCCCTGCCAGGCCATCTGGACGACGCGCCCGTCCGGGGCGTTCTGGAAGGTCTCGGCCGCGTAGAACGTGCCGCCCGCGTAGGCGGTGCCGAAGTCCATCGGATGGGGGGCGGGGTTGTCCGCGTGGAACCCGGTGCCGTCGAAGTCACCCACCACGTACGTGCCGGACGCGGTGGTGAGCACCCACTTCTTGCGGTTCGGGTCGCCGTCGACCGGGACCTGGAACAGGTCGGGGCACTCGAACAGCCAGTCCGCGGAATAGCGGCTGGAGTGCGTCCAGTCGAGCAGGTTGGGCGAGGTGTAGATCTCGACGCCGTTGCCGTGGTTGTCGGCGTCGTTCTCCGACCACACCACCATGACCCACTGCTTGTGCGCGGCGTCCCAGGCCACCTTGGGGTCGCGGCTCTGGACCGGGATGGTGATGCGCTTGCGGCCCTTGTCGTACGCCTGGAACGTCTTGCCGTTGTCATTGCTGTAGTAGACGCTGACGCCGTCGGTGTTCGCGAAGACCACGATGGGGTCGTCGGCACCCGTCTTCAGACCCGAGGTGTTGTCCTTGTCGACCACGCCGCCGCCGGAGAACAGCGTGCCCGGGTGCACGTCCGGTTCCAGGGCGATCGGCTTCTGCGTCCAGTGGACCAGGTCCTTGCTGGTGGCGTGGCCCCAGTGCATGGTGTCCCAGGCCAGCCCGTGCGGGTTGTGCTGGTAGAAGAAGTGGTACTCGCCGTTGGCGTACACCAGGCCGTTCGGGTCGTTCATCCAGCCCTGCTGGGAGCTGAAGTGGAACTGCCCGCGATACGCCTCGGTGTACGTCGTGGGCTGGTACGGGAACTCGGGGTAGTTCCACACCTCGCCCGCGGACGCCGGCGAGGCCGACAGCAGCGGGGTCAGGCCGAGCGCCAGGGCGATCACCAACGCCTGGGCTCTGCGGCGTACACGCATATCTCTCGCTCCGGTTCTGCCGCGACACGAGTGTCGAAGCGGCTGTGGTGGGGCGGCCAGCGGATATGTCAACGCTGACACGGTGAATCGCGACCGATGATGTGCGGCCGGTATCCGGGGGTCAACACACCGGACACGACCCGGAATTAATCCGGTCCTCCGGCGCGGGTGGCCGGATGATGCGGGATGCGCCGATCGTGAGATTTTCCGGGGCGCACTTGCTGCGGTTCGGGCCGTTTCGGGTGCCTGCCCTGCCGGGTGGGGAGCGGTCACCGCACCCACGGGAGAAGGGTCCTGCCGGAATTATCGGCGGCTTCTCCATTGACGGCGGGCGTCCGGCCGTCCAACATCCTCGGTACGAGCCGCTGTCAGCGTTGACATTCAGTCCGCCGGGGCGGCTCGGCCCGAGGCCGCACGGGCCCACGTAATCCGTCATCCCTTCGCACGAGGAGCCGAAATGCCCCGAAGAATGCTGTTCGCCGCCGCCACCATCGTCACCATATGTGCTCTCACGCTCACCGGGTGTGGGTCCGGCTCCGGTTCCTCGGGCAAGGACGGCGGCAAGGTGAAGGTCGGCCTGATCACCAAGACCGACACCAACCCCTTCTTCGTCAAGATGCGCGAGGGCGCCCAGAAGGAGGCCAAGAAGAAGGGCGTGGAGCTCACCACGGCCGCCGGCAAGTACGACGGTGACAACGCCGGACAGGTCACCGCGCTGGAGAACATGGTCTCCGCGGGCGTCAAGGGCATCCTGATCACCCCCAACGACTCCAAGGCCATCGTCCCCGCGCTGGCGAAGGCCCGCGCCAAGGGCGTCCTGGTGATCGCCCTGGACACCCCGCCGGAGCCCCAGTCCGCCGCCGACGCGCTGTTCGCCACCGACAACGTCAAGGCGGGCAAGCTCATCGGCGCCTACGCCAAGGCCGCCATGCAGGGCAAGGAGGTCAAGATCGCCACCATGGACCTGTCGCCCGGCGTCTCCGTCGGCGTCCAGCGCCACCAGGGATTCATGGAGGGCTACGGCATCACCGACAAGGACTCCGCCCTGGTGTGTTCCCAGGACACCGGCGGTGACCGTGCCAAGGGCCAGACCGCGATGGAGAACTGCCTCCAGAAGGCCCCCGACATCAACCTCGTCTACGCCATCAACGAGCCGGCCGCCCTCGGCGCGTACACCGCCATCAAGGCCAAGGGCCGGGAGAAGGACGTCATGATCGTCACCATCGACGGCGGCTGCGAGGGCGTCGCCGCGGTCAAGGACGGCAGGATCGCCGCCACTTCGCAGCAGTACCCCCTCAAGATGGCCGCCGACGGCGTGGCCGCGATCGTGGACTACGCCAAGACCGGCAAGAAGGCCGGCGGCTACACCGACACGGGCGTCCAGCTGATCGCGGACAAGGCGCAGCCGGGCGTCGACTCCAAGGACGCCGGCTTCGGCATCGACAACTGCTGGGGGAAGTAACCCCGATGACCACCTCCACCGCCTCGGCGCTGTACTCCGGCGCCAAGGAACCCACCACGCTGCGCCGCATCCTGATGGCGCCCGCGGCGGGACCCTTGGGTGCCCTGATCCTCGCCTCGGTCGTCTTCGCGCTGAGCAGCGACGAATTCCTGACCGGCGGCAACTTCTCGCTGATCCTGCAACAGGTGATGGTCGTCGGCACGCTGGCGATCGGCCAGACCCTGATCATCCTCACCGCCGGCATCGACCTGTCGGTCGGCGCGGTGATGGCCTTCGGCGGGATCGTGATGGCCAAGCTGGCCGTCAGCAGCCCGCTGCCCGCACCGCTCGCGATCCTGGCCGGCGTCCTCGTCTGCGGGGCCTTCGGACTGGCCAACGGCCTGCTCGTACGGCTCGTGCCGCTCCCGCCGTTCATCGTCACCCTGGGCATGCTCAACGTCGCCTTCGCGCTGACGCACATCTTCTCCGAGGAGCAGACCGTCACCGGCCTGCCCAGCTCGCTCACGGCGCTCGGGGAGACCTTCCCGCTGGGCACCACCGACGTTACCTACGGCTCCCTGCTCACCGTCTTCCTCTTCCTGGGCTTCGCCTACGCGCTCGGCAACACCGCCTGGGGGCAGCACGTCTACGCCCTGGGCAACAGTGCCGAGAGCGCCCGCCTCAACGGCATCCGCGTCTCCCGGCTCACCATCTCGCTCTACACGGTGGCCGGTCTCGTCTACGGGATCGCGGCCCTGCTGCTGGTCTCCCGCACCGGTGTGGGAGACCCGCAGGCCGGCCAGACGGAGAACCTGGACAGCATCACGGCCGTGGTGCTCGGCGGCACCAGCCTGTTCGGCGGGCGCGGCACGGTCCTTGGCACGTTCGTGGGCGTCCTCATCGTCGGCGTCTTCCGCAACGGCCTCCAGCTGCTCGGGGTCTCCTCCGTCTACCAGACCCTGGTCACCGGCGTGCTGGTGATCCTGGCCGTGACGATCGACCAGTTCTCCCGGAAGAAGGGCCGATGAGCACCCTCGACAAGAGCGCAGCCGTGGTGACCCCGGTGCTCAGCGCCCGCAACCTGGTCAAGCGCTACGGGCATGTCACCGCCATCGACGGCGCCGACTTCGACCTGATGCCGGGCGAGGTCCTGGCCGTCATCGGGGACAACGGAGCCGGCAAGTCCAGCCTGATCAAGGCCCTGACCGGCGCGGTGGTCCCGGACTCCGGGGAGATCCGCCTGAACGGCGAGCCCATCCGCTTCAACGGTCCCCAGGACGCCCACGAGCACGGCATCGAGACCGTCTACCAGGACCTCGCCGTCGCCCCGTCCATGGACATCGCGTCCAACATGTTCCTGGGCCGCGAGCTGCGCCGCAAGGACATCCTGGGGCGGGCGCTGCGGATGCTCGACAAGAAGGCGATGAGGGCCCGGGCCGCCGAGCACATGGCGGAGCTGAAGATCGGGCTCGGTTCGCTGACCCAGCCCGTGGAGACGCTTTCCGGAGGCCAGCGCCAGGCCGTCGCGGTGGCCCGGGCGGCCGCCTGGGCCAGGAGCGTCGTGGTCATGGACGAACCCACCGCCGCGCTGGGCGTCAAGGAGTCGGCCCAGGTCCTCGACCTGATCCGCCGGGTACGCGACAAGGGCATCCCGGTCATCCTGATCAGCCACAACATGCCGCACGTCTTCGAGATCGCCGACCGCGTCCATGTGCACCGGCTGGGCCGCCGGGCAGCGGTGATCAAGCCGTCGGACCACTCCATGGCGGAGGTCGTGGCGATCATGACCGGCGCCCTGCGGGTGGAGGCCGACGGGGCGACGACGGTGGCCGACCACCGGGCGGTCGACGCCGTCGGGGCCGGGCACGACGACGGCTGAATCCGCCGTCGCACCCGCACCGTATTCTGTCGACCTGTCCTCGGTCGGCCGGGTCGATCACCCTCCCGGCCGAAGAGCCTCAACATGGAGAAGCCTGGCCATGGTCTCACCCCGCCGCCCGACTCTTGCCGATGTCGCCCAGGAGGTGGGCGTGAGCGCCAAGACCGTCTCCCGGGTGCTCAACGGGAACGGCCCCACCTCGGAGTCGACCCGGGAGCGTGTCCTCGAAGCGGTGGGCAGGCTCGGCTTCCAGCTCAACCCGATGGCGCAGAGCATTCGCAGCGGCGGACCGGACACCACCGTCGGTCTCGTCATCCCCGACCTGGCCAACCCCTTCTTCGGCTCGGTCGCCAGTGGGATCGAGGCCACCGTCCGCGACCACGGGCTGACCCTCGTCATGGGCTCGTCCGGGGACGACCCGGAGCGGGAGACGGACCTGACCCGGTCCTTCCTCGCCCGCCGGGTGAGCGCGCTGATGGTCGTGCCCTCCGTGGGCGCCGACCACAGCCACCTCAAACAGCACCTGGCCCAGGGACTCCCGGTCGTGTTCATCGACCGCCCGGGCCACGGCCTGCCCACAGATACGGTCGTCAGCTCCAACCGCAAGGGCGCCCGCGAGGGCACCGCGCACCTGATCGCCCACGGCCACCGCCGCATCGGGTTCATCGGCGACCTCCCCCGGGGCCTGTACACGCGCCGCGAACGCCAGGCGGGATACCGGGCGGCCCTGGCCGAGGCCGGCCTCCCGTACGACCGGGCCCTGGTCGGCGAGGCGCACGACGAACACGGCGCGGCAAAGGCCCTGGCCCGGCTGCTGGCCCTCCAGAGCCCGCCCACCGCCGTGGTCAGCGGGAACAACGTCATGACGCTCGGCGCCATGGCGGAGCTCGGACGGAGCGGCGCGCCCGTGGCGGTGGTCGCCATCGACGACGTGCCGATGGCGGAACTGCTCACGCCCGCCCTCACCGTCGTCGCCCAGGACCCGGTGACCATCGGGCGCGAGGCGGGAGCCACCGCGCTGCGGCGGCTGGCGGGGGACCGGTCGCGCCCGCGCACCGTCGTCGTACCGAACAGGCTGATCCAGCGCGGCTCGGGCGAGCGCCGGTTCGCCGCCGACCAGGAGCTGCCCGCCTGAACAGCCGGGCGGCCGCGCGGCCGCCCCGTCACCGCGGGCGCCCCGCCCGCGCACCCACCACCGGCACCCGGGGGGCGGTTCGGCATGCCGTCTCTCCCACCGGCACGTACAGACAAGGAAGACCGAGCGTGATCGTAGTAGGCGGAGAAGCACTGATGGACCTGGTACCGGCGCCCGACCAGGGGCGCGCGGAGGGCGGGCTTTCCCTCATGCTTCCCAGACGTGGTGGCGGCCCGTACAACACCGCCGTCGCGCTGGGACGGCTCGGAGCGCCGGTCGCGTTCTGCTCCCGCGTCTCGACCGACGCCTACGGAGCCGCGCTGGTCGAGGGCCTTCAGAAGGCGGGCGTCGACACCGCTCTCGTCCAGCGCGGACCCGAACCCACCATGCTCGCCGTGACGGCCATCAGCGAGGAGGGCTCGGCCGCCTACACCTTCTACCACCAGGGCACGGCCGACCGTCTCTTCACGGCCCCCGGCTCCCTGCCGCCCCTGACCCGGGCCCTCGCCCTGGGCACGTGCTCACTCGCCCTGGAGCCCACGGCGAGCGCGTACGAGCACATGCTCCTGCGCGAGTCCGGAAGGGGCCTCTTCATCGCCCTCGACCCCAACATCCGGCCGAACGTCATCACCGACCCGGACGCCTACCGGGCCCGCTTCCGGAGCTGGCTGCCCCATCTCTCGCTGCTCAAGGTGTCGTTCGAGGACACGGCATGGCTGTCCGGCTGCGGGACCGGCGAGGAGGCGGTGCTCGACGCCGCGCGCGGCTGGGCGCGTACCGGACCGTCCGCGGTCGTCCTCACCGGCGGCGGCGCCGGACTCTGGGCGGTCACCGCCACCGGCGACACCGTGCACGTACCGGCCGCAGCGTGCGAGGTGGCCGACACCATCGGCGCGGGCGACACGGTCTACGCGGCGCTGCTCGACGGTCTCCACCGCGGGGACGCGCTGCGCCCGGACGCCCGGCTCACCCACGACGAGTGGCGCGAACTGCTGGTTTTCGCGGCCCGGGCCGCGGCCGTCACCTGCTCCCGGCGGGGAGCGGACTCGCCCCACCGGGCCGAACTGCTCGACTGACAGGAGCGCACCGACGTGACCGCCTCCCGAAGGACGTGCTGACCGGATGCCGGACCCCGAGAGCTCACCGGCGCACCTGCGCAGGAAGCCCAGCAGCAAGGAAATGGTCCTGCGGCTGGTGTCGCACCACGGCTCGGTGACCCGGGCCCAGCTCATGGACCTGAGCGGGCTGCCGCGGACCACCGTGTACGACGCCGTGGCCGCCCTGGTCGACAGCGGCGCGATCACCACCGCGCTCCAGGAGGAGGACGGCCGGGGCCGCGGCCGCCCGGTGGAGCGGCTCCGGCTCAACCCCGGACGCGGCCAGTTCATCGGCATCGAGTTCACCCGGCGGAGCACCCGGGTCGCCCTGGCCAACGACGCGTGCCAGCTGATCGGTGTCCGCAGCGCCGAGGAGCCGAGCACGGCCGGCCGGCGCGAACGCGTCCTGACGGCGCACCGCCTCGCCACCGCGCTGGCGGGAGGGTCCCTCGTACCCGGAACGGTCAAGGGCGTGGGGGTCGGCATCGGGGGCCCGCACCCCGGCGTCGAAGTGGCCCAGCTGGTGCGCGAGCGCTTCGCGGCTCCGGTCCGTGTGGAGAAGGGCCACCGTCTCGCCGCCCTGGGCGAAGCCACGTGGGGCGCGGCGGCGGGCGAGCCGGACCTGCTGTCCGTCTTCCTGTCCCGCGAGGTCGGGGGCGGGCTGATCCAGTCGGGAGCCCTGGTGCGCGGGCCCTACGCGACCGCGGGCGAACTCGGCCATGTCAACGTCGAGCGCGAGGGCGGGCGACCGTGCCACTGCGGCGGACGCGGATGTCTCGACACCGTCGCCTCCAGCCGGGCGGTCCTCGACCGGTACCACGCCTGCGGCGGACTGGCGGCCGGCATCGCCGACCTGGCCGTGGCGGCCCGCGACGCCGACGAGGCGGCCTGCCGGGTCCTGGCCGAGACGGGGCGCGCCGTGGGCGGTGTCCTTGCCGCCCTCGCGAACACCTTCGCCCCCGCCGTCATCGTCGTCGGCGGCGAGCTGACCCGCACCGGGGCGGCCCTGCTGGACCCGCTGAAGCAGGAGCTGAACGAGCTGGTCGTCCCGGCCGTACGCGCCCACATCAGTCTGCGGGCGGCCACCCTGGGCACGACCGCGACCGCCTGCGGAGCCGTCGCTCTGGTGGCCGGCGCGACGGGCGCGCGCACGGCCTCGCGATCCGTGGACGCGCCCGCCCCCGACGATCTAGCGTCGGGGGCGATCACAACGGCGCAGCAACGGAGTACGGGGAGATCATGAGCAACGGCAACAACACGTCCACCAGCGGTACCGAATCGCCCGTCACCTTCATCACCGGCGGGTCCAGCGGGATCGGCGCGGAGACCGTACGCAGGCTCCTCGGCCTCGGGCACCGGGTCGCCGCGACCGGGCGCAGCGCCAAGAAGCTGGCCGTGCTGGCCGAGGAGATGGACGCGGGGGAGCGGCTGCTGACGTTCGAGGGGGACGCGGGGGACTGGGAGCACGTGTCGGCGGCGGTCGAGGAGACCGTACGCACCTTCGGCCGGCTCGACCACGCCATCGCGAACGCCGGGTACTCGGCCGACGCCCACGTCGAGACCGGCGACCCGGAGAAGTGGCGCGGGATGGTCCTGACGAACGTGCTGGGTCCCGCGCTGCTCGTCAAGGCGGTGCTCCCGGCGCTGAAGGAGTCGCAGGGCCGGATCGTGCTCATCGGCAGCGTGGCCGGATACAAGAACACGCCCGGCAACCTCTACTCGATGACCAAGTGGGCGGTGACCGGCCTCGCGGAGAACGTCCGCATGCTCACCACCGGGTACGGCGTCGGCACGACGCTGATCGCACCGGGCCGGGTGCTCACCCCGTTCTGGGACGAGCGCCCCGGCGGAGCGGCGGCGGCCGGTCCGATGATCACCGCCGAGCAGTTGGTGGACACGCTCGTCTGGGCGATCTCGCAGCCGCGCGGCGTCGACGTGAACACGCTGGTGGTCCGGCCGCTCGGCCAGTCGAACTGACGCGGATTCATTCCAACGGCAGATGCGGAGGTGCGCCCCCGGCCCGCTGCGGCAGGATCGACCGGAGACCGACTCACGAAGGAGGTCACGCGATGATGCCGGAGCCCACTCCGCGATTCGCCCGGATCGCCCTGGTGTCCGCGCACACGGGGCCGCTGCCGCAACCGGACGGTCCCGACCTCGACGGGCAGAGCGTGTACGTGGCCCAGCTCGCCGCGTGCCTGGCGGGGCGGGGACACGACGTCACCCTCTACACCCGCCGTGACCGGCCCGACCGCCCGACCCTGGTCCGCACCGCTTCGGGGGTGAAGGTCGTCCACGTACCGGCGGGCCCGCCCGTTCCGGTGCCGAAGGACGAACTGCTCACGTGGATGCCGGAGTTCGGCGCGTACTTGGCCAGGATCTGGCGGCTCAACCGGCCCGACGTCGTCCACGCGCACTTCTGGACGTCCGGCGCGGCCGCCCTGACCGGGGCCCGGGGCGCGGGTATCCCCGTCGTCCAGACCTTCCACACGCTCGGCACGACGGAACGGCGTCACCGGGGCGGCGAGGACGCCGGGCCGCCCGAGCGCGCCGACCTGGAGACCCGGATCGCCCGTGAGGTCCACCGCACCCTCGCGACCAGCGCGGACGAGATGAACGAGCTGCTGGCGCTCGGCGTGCCCCGGGCCCGGATCACTGTCGTGCCCTGCGGTGTCGACACCGGGCACTACGCCCCCGTGCCGCTCGCCGACCGGCCGACCGGGGCCGCCTTCCGGCTGCTGTCCGTCGGCCGGCTCGACCCCCGGCAGGGGTTCGACCGGGCCATCGAGGCGCTGTCCGGCATCCCCGGCGCCGAACTGCTCATCGCCGGCGGCCCGGACGCACAGCTCCTGTTCGCGGACCCGGAGGCCGAACGCCTGCGCAAGGCCGCCGCCCGGTACGGGGTCGCCGAGCGGGTACGGCTCCTCGGCCATGTGCCGCGGGCTCTGATGCCGCACCTCATGTCCAGCGCGGACCTGCTCGTGTCCCTGCCCCGCCACGCGCCGTCCGCCCTCGTCCCCATCGAGGCGATGGCCTGCGGCACCCCGGTCGTGGCCACGGCCGTCGGCGGTCAGACGGACGCGGTGGTCGACGGGGTCACCGGCACGCTCGTGCAGCCGTCCGACGACGAGACGCACGACCTCGCCGCGACGATCCGGGGCCTGCTCGGCGACCCCGCCCGGCTGGCTCGCTACGGGGCCGCCGCCCGCACCCACGCGCTCGCGCGGTTCTCCTGGGACGAGGTGACGGACGCCGTCTGCCAGGTCTACGCGGACATCGCCCGTACACCCCGGGTCCGGGAGACGGGCCCGCTGAGCCCGGCCTGATCCGGGTACGGGAAGGGGCCTAGGCCGCCTGACCGGCCTCCTGGAGCGCCTGTCTGCGCACCTCCTCGCAGCACCGGGCGATCAGCCGGGAGACGTGCATCTGCGAGAGGCCCAGCGTCTCGGCGATCCGGTCCTGTGTCATGTCGCGGAAGAACCGCAGGTAGAGGATGGTGCGCTCACGCTCCGGCAGGCTGCGCAGCCCCGGCTTCACGGCCTCGCGGTCGACCGCTACGTCCAGCGCGTGGTCGCACAGCCCCAGGGTGTCGGCGAGGCAGGACCCGTCCTTGGCCCCGGGCATCTCGGCGTCCAGCGACAGCGTGCGGTAGCTGTCCAGGGCCTCCAGACCGGCCCGGACGTCCTCGGCGCCAAGTCCCGTGACGGCCGCGATCTCCGCCTCGGTCGGCAGCCGCCCGCCCAGCGTCTGGGCGAGGTCGCGGCGGGCCACCCGTACCTGATTGCGCAGGTCCTGGACCCGGCGCGGCACATGGACGTCCCAGGTGTGGTCGCGGAAGTGGCGCTTGAGTTCGCCGACCACGGTGGGGATGGCGTACGTCTCGAACGCCTTGCCGCGCGCCGGGTCGTACCGGTCCACCGCCTTGACGAGGCCGATCGCCGCCACCTGGCGCAGATCGTCCAGTGGCTCACCGCGGTCGCGGAAGCGGGAGGCCAGCCGGTGGGCCATGGGGAGCCAGGCGCAGACGGTCGCGCGGCGCAGTTCGTCCTTCTCGGGGCCGTCGGGCAGGGCCCGCAGGCGGTGGAAGGCCGCCGTTCCCGTCGGCCGGTCCCGGTCGGGTGCGGGGGCAGTCTGTCGGGCACCGGCCATGGTGTTCACTCCTCGGCGTCGCCTGTCAGGACCGCCGTGGGAGCCTCCGCCGGACAGGCGGCACCCGGAGCAATGCTCCCACGGGCGCGCCTCTTGTCCGAAGCACCCCTGGCCCATTCCCGTACGGGCCCGCCTCAAACACGACCCGGTTCCCGTCAGCGGTCCGAGACCGTGAAGAGCGCGCCCTCCGGATCGCGGAGCACGAACGCGGTCCCCGGCACCCCCTCCACCGGCGTCGCCTCGCCCCCGGCGGCCACCGCTGCCTGCGCCGTCCGCTCACTGTCGGGCACCAGGAAGTCCACGATCCAGCGCGCCCGTACCCGGGCGTCCGTCGCGTTCTCCACCCCGCCGCCACGCAGCGTCACCACGGTGTGTCCGCCCGCTTGTACGAGGACGCGGTCCTCCGCGTAATCGACGGCGCACCTGCTCCGCGGCTTCGCCCAGCCGAAGACCTCCGCGTAGAAGATCGCCGCCTCGAAGGCGTGGCGCGACTGGAGATCCACCCTGGCCGGGGCGCGCGGCCCGTCGGCCCAGACGGGCGCCGGGCCCTCCCAGAAGCCGAAGACGGCCCCCTCCCGGTCGGCGGCGATCGCCGCCCGCCCCTCGCCCAGCGGCAGCGGGCCCACGGCGAGCGTCGCCCCGCGCTCCCGGATGCGGTCGGCCGTGACGTCGGCGCCCGGCACGGCGAAGTACGGGATCCACGCCGGAGGCGGTCCACCGGCCGGGCATCCGATGCCGGCGACCGGCCTGCCATGCGCGGACGCCAGTACGAAATCGTCGCCCAGGCTGCTGTCATGGAACTCCCAGCCCATCACCCGGGCGTAGAAAGTCCGCGCGGCCCCCAGATCGTGGGTCGTGAGACTCACCCAGCAGGGCGCTCCCGCGACGGGTGTCTTCCAGTCCAGACTCGGCATAAAAGGCGCTCCTTCGCCAGGGCCCTCTAGAACGATGCGCCCGCGCCCCGGCCCGCGCACGCGCTCACCCGGGCATACGCACCCGATTTCGCACCGGGCCGGCCGCCAGGGGAGCCGGTCAGCTGGTCAGGACCTGCGGCGAGACGACCTTGATCATGGCGTCGGCCCAGCGCTGCTGGCGCAGGGTCTGCGGGTGGCAGCGCTCCGTCAGGTCGAGCAGTTCCTGATCGCGGGCGGCCTGGGCCGTCTGGGCCAGCAGCTCCCAGTCCACGGAGACGGCCGCCGCCCGCAGATAGGTGTCGCGCAGGTCCCGCAGGAGCAGCAACCCGGTCTTGGGACGCCGTCCGACGAGCTCGCCGCCCTTCTCCCGCAGCCAGGCGGCGGCTGGGGACTGCTCCTTCGGCTCGGGGTCCAGGTCCACGCCGTGGTCGGCGGCCGCCTCCGCCAGTTCCCGTACGTGCTGCCGCGACCAGGCGGCCAGATCGCGGGCGACATGGTGCACCTCGTGGTCGGTGGAGTGCGTGCTGGAGAGCCGCATCAGCCGCACCGCGAGCGCGTTCTCCCCGTGGTGCACCTCCTTGAGGACCAGGTCCAGCTTCAACGGATCTCCTCCCGGTACGCGTGCGGCTCCTCGTCCGCCCGGCCCGCGCCGCCGCCCGTGGTCGCGGGCACGGCCGCACCGGCCACCGGGGCCGATGCTGTGGTGGTGGGCGCCGGGGCGGGGGTGCCGGTGGGCCCGAGGCGGCGCAGCCGGGCGGCGGCCGTCTTGAACAGCGGCTGCTTGGAGACCGGGTCCCACGCGGTGGCGGTCAGTTCGTTGCCGGCGCGCCCGGCGCCCTTCGGCTCGAACCCGCCGTCGGTGTCCCAGTAGCCGTAGTGGAACGGCAGGAACAGCACCCCGTCCCGGATGCCGCTGACCCGCGCCGCCGCCCGCACCGTGCCGCGCGGCGTGGCGACCTCCACGAGGTCACCCTCCTCGATGTCGAGGCCGTCCCCGTTGGAGTGCAGGATCGCCGCCGACTGCACCCACCGCTCGACCTGGTCCGGGGTCACCCCGTCGGCGAGCCGGGTGTCCACCCGTACGGGCCAGGGCTCACCGGGGCCGTAGGGGGTGCGGGTGCCCCAGGGCTGGGCGATGCGGTCCGTCCGTGTCATGCGTTCTCCTCAGATCCGGCCGGTGCGGGCGCCGCCGGCGGGAACCGCCGAGCCGTCCTCGCCGGGTGTCAGGTCGTCGAGCAGGGCCTGGCAGCCGGCCACCAGGCTGCCGAGCGAGGCGCCGGCGTCGGGGCCCGGCCCGCGCAGATGCCGCTTGGCGTCGGCCAGGGCGCGCCTGGCCCCGGTCAGGTGCCCGGCTCGCTCCTCCAGGCAGGCGTCGTCCGGCCCCTGCTCCATGGTCGTCTCGTCCGCGGCGCACACCTCCGACGCGGCGGCCAGCACGGTGCTCAGGTCCTCCAGGAACGGCCCCGGCGGGCGGGGCAGCGCGCGCCGCTCGGACGCGGTCTCCCAGAGCGTCAGCGTGATGGAGAGCAACTGGTTCCCCACCTGCGCCCAGACGACGTCCCACCGCTCGGAGGGTGAGGGGGTGCTCCGGCGCATGCGGTGGCCCGGGTTGAAGCGGAAGCTCTCCGTCGACCAGCCGCGCGCCGCGCGGAGGTCCGAGAGCGCACCGGGCAGCGCCCCGGCGGCCCGATGCCAGCGCTCCGCCCGCTCCTCGTCGTACTCCTCGACCAGCCCCTCGCTCAGCTCGCGCAGCAGCCGTGAGCACTCCCTCGGCAGCGCGCACGCGAGGGTCCGCACGTGCAGCGAGTGCACCGGCGGCAGGACGATCGCGTTCACCGCGATCCCGACGACGGCCCCCACCACCGTTTCCAGCAACCGGTGTCCGACGGCGGACAACGAGTACGTCCCGTAGGCCAGGACGAACAGGGCGGTGGTGGGCGCGTACAGGCCCTGCTCGCCGACCGGCAGCCAATTGCCGAGCAGCACGGTGAGCGGCAGGGCGATGAGCATGGCCGTCATCGTGTTGCCGGTGACCGCCGCCGCGCCTGCGGCGAGCAGGGTGCCGGAGGCCATCATCGCGATCAGTTCGACCGCCGAGCGCAGCGACCGGTAGACGGTTCCCTGCACGAGGGCGACGGCGGCCCAGGGGGCCATCAGCGCCATCGGCGCCGCCAGCCACCACCCCGTGAGCGCCCAGGCGAGGGCGGCAGCGGCGGCGGCCTTCAGGGACTGCACCAGCTGGTACCGGCCGGGGAGGCGTACATCGGAGGTGAGCGCCCCCAGCCGCTCCCGCACGGCCGCCGCCTTACCGCTCCCCAGCACCGACAACCCTCCCTTTACGCGAATGGTCCGGGCGAGCGGTGGGTCAGCCCTCCCGGCCCTGGTCCTCCTCCTCGTCCGTGGTGTGGACGGCGGCCTCCTCGGCCGAGGCCGCGCCGCCGTCGATGCCCACGTCGTTCGCGTAGACGTCGGTGCGGCGGCCCGGCACGTCGTCCGCCTCGCTCAGCCGCCCCGAGCGGGTCCCGCCCTCCTCCGGCTCCAGCGGCTCACCCTCGCCGTCGTCCAGGTCCCCGATGCCGTCGCCGTCCGGCGGCTCGACGTCCTCGACCTCCTGGGCCAGGCGCTGGTCGAGGGATTCGCCGCGGCGCTCCTCCTCGCCCGTCGTGCCGTACTTGTCGACGCCCAGGGGGCGCTCGGGCGGTGAGTAGCCCTCGTCCAGCTGGTCGTCCAGGCCACGCTCGCCGAGCGCGTTCTCCAGGTCGAGATCGTCGTTGGGCGGGTCCTGGCCGTCGTCCTGCGGCTGGTAGACGTCGTCGCCACGTGCCTCTGTCGGCATGATTCGTCCTTCCGTCGGAGGCGTCAGGGATGCCGGGGCGGCCGCGAGCGGCCGCCCCGCGCAACCTGCGAGTGCCCTGCCGGGCACGGGGAAAACACGCCTTTTGTCACTCTATGTGCGCGGCTCGTCCGCGTCTTCCTGGGCCTCTTCGTTCGGGGTCAGCGCATCCCCGGCCTCGCTGTCCCCGCCGCGCCGCTCACGGGTGTCCGCCACGTCCGTCTCGGCCTCCTCCGCCTCCCGGACGACCTCCTCGGCGGCGGTCCGGGGCGGCTTCCCGTGCTCTCGGTCCTGGTGGTTCATACGTCTCCTCATGTCGGTGCCGGTCTCCGGGCTTCTCCCGCGCGTGCCCTGGCCCGGGCCGGCTACGCACGCCGGCCCGGGGCAGTGCTCAGAGCGCGGGCGTGAAGCGGTCCCAGGCGCGGTGACCTGCGAGGAGTTCCGTGACGCCGTCCAGCACCGTGGACGCGGCGCCGCCCGCCACGACCCCCGGGGCGTCCGAGGCCAGACCGGCCTTCTCCAGCACCGTCGCCCCCTCGCCGCACGCCCCGACGGCCTTGCCGTGCCGGAACGCCTCGGTGACCAGCAGCAGGACGCGCGGGTCCACACCGGTGGACCGGGCCCCGTCGTCGGTCTTGGCGTCACGTGCCCCGTAGGCGTCCGGGGCCGGGGCGGGCGCCCCCACCAGCACGATGGCGTCGAACTCGATCGACCGGGCGGTGGTGAACGTGCGCTGCACGGTCACCGGGTCGCTTTCGGGGCCCAGCTTTCCGCCCGAGGGCGCGATGACCAGGGGGACCATCCCGGCGTCGAGGACCGCGCCGCGCGCCTCCCGTACGGCGTCCAGGCCGCTCTCGCCGTCCGTGACGATGCCGACGACCCGCCCGTCGACCGGCCAGGTGCGCCCCAGCTGGGACAGCGCGGGGCTCGGCTCCGGGGAGGTCAGCGGCACGGTCGCCTCCGGCGCCGGCAGACCCAGGCCCTCGGCGACGTGCGCGCACAGCTGCGGGTCGATGTTGGCGAGCACCCGGAGCCCACGCTCCTTGACCGCCTGGTCCCAGCACTTGCCGAGCTCGAAGGTGTACGCGGCGGTGATGTGCTCCCGCTCGGTGGGCGTCATGCTCAGCCAGAACAGCCGGGCCTGGCTGAAGTGGTCGTCGAACGAGGCCGCCGCGTCCCGCACCTTCCGGGCCGCCGGGACCTCGACGGGCACCTCGATGTAGGCGCCCGTGTCCGCACCGGCGGTGAACGGGCAGCCGCCGTCCAGGGAGTTGGGCCGGTACGGGGCCACGCCCCGGTGCACCGCCGTCTGGTGCATGCCGTCGCGCAGCATGTCGTTGACGGGCGCGTGCGTGCGGTTGATCGGCAGCTGGGCGAAGTTGGGCCCACCGAGCCGGGTGATCTGGGTGTCGACGTACGAGAAGAGGCGCCCCTGCATCAGCGCGTCGTTGGTGACGTCGATGCCCGGCACCAGATGGCCGACGTGGAAGGCGACCTGCTCCGTCTCGGCGAAGTAGTTCGACGGGTTGGCGTTCAGCGTCATCAGCCCGATCGGGCGGACCGGCGCCAGCTCCTCCGGCACGATCTTCGTCGGGTCGAGCAGGTCGATGCCCTCGAACATCTGGTCCTCGGTGTCCGGGAACGTCTGCACCCCCAGCTCCCACTGGGGGAAGGCGCCCGCCTCGATCGCGTCGGCCAGGTCCCGGCGGTGGAAGTCCGGGTCCATGCCGCAGGCGATCTGGGCCTCCTCCCACACCTGCGAGTGCACGCCCAGCTTCGGCTTCCAGTGGAACTTCACCAGCGTGGTCGCGCCCTCGGCGTTGACCAGCCGGAAGGTGTGGACGCCGAAGCCCTCCATCATCCGGTACGAACGCGGGATGCCCCGGTCCGACATGTTCCACAGGGTGTGGTGGGTCGCCTCGGTGTGCAGGGTGACGAAGTCCCAGAACGTGTCGTGGGCGCTCTGCGCCTGCGGGATCTCCCGGTCCGGGTGCGGCTTTCCCGCGTGGATGACGTCGGGGAACTTGATCGCGTCCTGGATGAAGAAGACCGGGATGTTGTTGCCGACCAGGTCGAAGACGCCCTCGTCGGTGTAGAACTTCGTCGCGAAGCCCCTGGTGTCGCGCACCGTGTCGGCGGAACCCCGCGAGCCGAGCACGGTGGAGAAGCGTACGAAGACCGGCGTCTCGACGCCCTCGGCGAGGAACGCGGCCTTCGTGATGCCCGCCGCCGCCCCGTACCCCCGGAAGACACCGTGGGCGGCGGCACCGCGGGCGTGCACCACCCGCTCCGGGATGCGCTCGTGGTCGAAGTGGGTGATCTTCTCCCGCAGGTGGTGGTCCTGGAGCAGCACCGGGCCGCGGGGGCCGGCCTTCAGCGAGTGGTCGGTCTCGTACAGCCGGGCACCCTGAGCGGTGGTGAGGTAGGCACCGCCCTGAGCCACCTTGTCCTGGTCGGCGCCGGTCGGCTGCCCGGTCGGGCTCACGGTCTCCGGACCGCGCTGGTCGTGCTTGGGCGGCAGCGGCCCGCGCGGCTTCGTGGGCTCTTCGACCGTGGCGGGCTCGGGACCGGGAGCGCCGGGGATCTCGTTGTCGCTCACTGGATTCCAATCTCGTGGGGGAAGGAGGAGGAGCAGCGCCGCGCGGAGTGGTCGGCACGCGCTGGGGATCGCCCGACCACGCGTACCCCCTGGCCCACGACCGGACACCTCGGTTGAGCCATCCGCATCGGCCACCCGTTCCAACGGGCGACGAGCCGTCCTCCGGTGCGTCCCCCGGCTGACTGCCGGGGGACGCACCGGGTATAGGGGCCCCGTGAAAGCTCCCCGAACCACGCCCGAGGGCCCGGACGATCCGACGAGCCTCAAGAAGGACCTCACCACCTGGCTGCTCTACTTCTTCATCCTCGGAGACGTCCTCGGCGCCGGCGTCTACGTCCTGATCGGCGAGGTCGCGGCCGATGCCGGCGGGGCCGTCTGGGCCCCCCTCCTGGTGGCCCTGTGCCTGGCCCTGCTGACCGCCGCCTCGTACGCGGAGATGGCCACGAAGTACCCGCGCGCGGGCGGCGCCTCCCACTACGCGACGCTGGCCTACGGGCCCTTCACCGGCTTCCTGGCCGGCTTCTGCATGCTGGCGGCCGGGGTGGTGTCGGTGGCGGCCCTGGCCCGGGGCTTCGCCGGTGACTATCTTTCCGAGTTCGTCACGCTGCCGCTGGTCCTGGTGGCCGTCGTCTTCCTGCTGGCGCTCGCGCTGCTCAACGCCCGGGGCATCAGCGAGTCGACACGGGCCAACGCCGTCGCCACCGTCATCGAGGTCAGCGGCCTGCTGCTGGTGATCGGACTCGGCTGCTGGATCGTGCTCCGCGGCGACGGGGACCTGAGCCGGCTCACCGACCTCGGCACCGAGAGCGAGGGGCCAGTCCTGGCCGTACTGAGCGGCGCGGTCCTCGCTTACTACTCCTTCGTCGGCTTCGAGACCTCCGTCAACGTGGCCGAGGAGACGCGCGACCCCCGCCGCTCCTATCCGCGGGCCCTGTTCGGCGCGCTGATCACCGCGGGCGCCGTCTATGCCCTGGTCGGCGCCGCGGCCGCGGCCGCCGTGCCGACGGAGAAGCTGGCCGAGTCCAGCGGGCCGCTGCTCGAAGTCGTCCGCACCGCCGGTGGTGTTCCCACCTGGCTCTTCAGCGCCATCGCGCTGGTCGCCGTCGCCAACGGAGCGCTGCTGACCGGCATCATGTCCTCGCGGCTGGCCTACGGCATGGCCCGTGACGGGCTGCTGCCACGCTTCCTGACGGCCGTGCTTCCGGGGCGGCGCACCCCCTGGGCGGCGATCGCGGCGACGACCGCCCTCTCGCTGCTGCTCGCGCTGACCGGCGACGTCTCCACGCTCGCCTCGACCCTGGTCCTGCTGCTCCTCGTGGTCTTCTTCCTGGTCAACACGTCGCTGCTGGTCCTGCGCCGCGACCCCGGGCGCCCCGGGCACTTCAGGGCCCCGACCGCCGTGCCCCTCCTCGGTGCCGCCTCCTGCGTGGGGCTCGCGACTCAGATCGAGGGCGACGTCTGGCTACGGGGGCTCGCGGTCCTCGCCGTGGGCGCCGCCCTCGGGGCAGTCGCCGCGCTGCGGCTGCGCCGGGCCGACTGAACGGGGCTGCCAGTAGGCTGACTTCGTACACGCGAGCGACTTGGGGGCAGGGTGCACGACAGAGCCACGGACGGTCGGGTGATTCCTTCGGTGGCCGGGCGGCCCTGGTGGGCTGCCAACGAGCTGCTCGCGTTCCTGCTGGAGGTGGCGGCGCTGGCCTGCCTCTTTTGGTGGGGCTTCGCCCTGGCGGACAACCTGGCCCTCCAACTGCTCACCGGCACCGCCGTCCTCGCCGCGGCCGTCGTGCTGTGGGGTCTGTTCGCCGCACCACGCGCCCGGTTCCGCCCGCCGCTCGCGGGGGTCCTGGCGGTGAAGGCCCTGGTGCTCGGCGGGGGAGCCCTCGCGCTGTACGGGGTCGGGCACCCGGTCGCCGCTGCGGTGCTGGGTGCCGTCGTCGTGGTCAATACGGCCCTGGCGGAAACCTTCCGGCGCCGCGTCGCGCCCGCCGCCTGACCGAGGGCTCGGCGCACGGGCCGGTTTCCGGCGGGCGTGACCGGGCAGCCGACCCGTGAAGTCGGTAGCGTGGAACATGACGACGACCGGGCGCCCCAGGGACCGGGGCCCGCGGAAGCACCACCGGCGCGTCCGCGTCGGCCCCTGCCCGCCGCCCGGGAAGGGACGGCCGCACATGTGCCGATGGCTGGCCTATTCCGGTACGAGTGTCGTGCTCAGCGATCTCCTCTACAAGCCGGAGCACTCGCTCATCGATCAGAGCCTGCACTCCACCATGGGCGTGGAGACGACCAACGGGGACGGATTCGGGGTCGGTTGGTACGGGCCCGAGCAAAAGACGCCCGCGATCATCCGCGATACCGGACCCGCCTGGAACAACCGCAATCTGCGGGAGATCGCGGGCCACATCCGCTCGCCGTTGTTCTTCGCCCATGTGCGGGCGTCCACGGGGACGGCCATCCAGGAGACCAACTGCCACCCCTTCCGGCACGGCCGCTGGATGTGGATGCACAACGGTGCGATCGCGGACTTCCACCGGCTGCGGCGCGATCTCTCCCTGGCGCTCGACCCGGCCCTGTTCTCGGCCCTGGAGGGGTCCACGGACTCCGAGGTGATGTTCTACCTCGCGCTGACGTTCGGGCTCGACCAGGACGTGCCCGGCGCCGTGGCCCGGATGGCCGGACTGATCGAACGCGTGGGTCGCGACGAAGGGGTGGAGAATCCGCTCCAGATGACCATCGCGGTGTCCGACGGCGAGCGGCTGTGGTCGTTCCGCTATTCGAGTCTCGGCAAGTCGCGCTCGCTGTTCTACAGCAGCAGGGCCGAGACCGTGCGTGCCCTCCACCCGGACTCCGACTTCCTGCGGGGCGTGTCCGACAGCACCCGCCTGGTGGTGTCGGAACCCCTGGGCGGTCTGCCCGGCGTGTGGAAAGAGGTGCCGGAGAGCAGCTACGGGGTCGTGCAGCCGGGCGAGGACGAGTTCCGGCCCTTCGCGCCCGAGCCCGTGTGAAGGCCGCCCGGACGGATCGCCGGGCGGCCTTCGTACGAGGGTGTCTCAGCCCGCGAGCGCGGCGTCGATCTCCTTGAGGAACGGGTCCAGGTCGCCCGGGTCGCGCGAGGTGATGAGCTTCCAGCCGCCGGACTCGTCCGTCACGACCGGCTCGTCCACCCAGTCACCGCCCGCATTGCGTACGTCGGTCCGCAATGAGGCGTACGAGGTGAGTCGCTTGCCCTTGACGTTGTCGGTCTCCACCAGCATCCACGGTCCGTGGCAGATGGCCGCGACGGGCCGCCCGGACGTGGTGAACGACCGTACGATGTCGCGGGCCGGGCCCTGGAGCCGCAGCGTGTCGGCGTTCAGAGTGCCGCCCGGTACGAGCAGCAGGTCGTAGCCGGCCGGGTCGACGTCGTCCAGCGTGAGGTCGGGGCGTACGGATGTGCCGGGGTCCTTGTCGCCGACCAGCGTCTCGATGTCGTCCTTCTTCAGGGCCGCCACATCGACCCGCACGCCGCGTTCGCGCAGATGGCCGAGCGGCACGACGAGTTCGTCCTGCTCCACGCCGTAGTTGGTGACGATGGCCAGCACCTTGCCCTTGCCGCCGTTCTCGCTCATCTTCTGCCGTCCTTCCGTCCTACGGGGAACACGCCCGGTGACGTGGCTTCCGGGTCGCAGCCTCTGGGTTCCCCGCTCGGGCGCGCTCATTCATGTAGCGGCACAGGCGGTGCGACCACATGGTGGGAGAGCGGCTTTCGAGCGGACGTAAGGGGAGTGACACGATGGCCGGTCGAACGGTTGAACCTAGGCTTCCCGGGGCCCGCGGCGCGCTCTCGGCGGCGCTCGTCGCCCATCTCCGGGGCAACGGCCCCTTGCCCGCGCCCACCGTGGCGGACGCGGCCGAGCCCTACGGCGACGACCTCCAGCTCGCCCTGTACGTCTGCTACGAGCTCCACTACCGGGGCTTCGAGGGCGTGGACCCGGCCCGGGAATGGGACCCCGGGCTGCTGGCGGTCCGGGCGGCCCTGGAACGCCGCTTCGAGTCCGCGCTGCGCCGGGACGTCCCGGCCGGGGCCGGTCTGGACGACACGCTGGACGCGCTGCTCGTGGAGCCGGTCGACGGTACGGGCGTATCGCACTTCCTCCAGGAACACGCCACACCGGACCGGCTGCGGGCCTATGCCGCCCAGCGCTCCCTGTACCACCTGAAGGAGGCCGACCCGCACGCCTGGGTGCTGCCCCGGCTGAGCGGGCGCGCCAAGGCGGGGATGGCCGCGATCGAGTACGACGAGTTCGGCGCCGGCCGCGCCGACCGCGTCCACGCCCGGCTCTTCGCCGACCTCATGACGGACCTGGGCCTGGAGACGGCGTACGGCCACTACCTGGACGAGGGTCACGCCGAGATGCTGGCGCTCGTCAACCTCATGTCCCTGTTCGGCCTGCACCGGCGGCTGCGGGGCGCCCTGGTCGGACACTTCGCCGCCGTCGAGATCACCTCCTCGCCCGCCTCGCACCGCCTCGCCCTCGCCATGAAGCGGGCGGGCGCCGGTCCCGCCGCCGAGTTCTTCTACACCGAACACGTGGCGGCGGACGCGGTCCACGAACAGGTGGTGCGGCACGACGTCGTACGGGGGCTGCTGGACGACGAACCCGGCCTGGAGGCGGACGTCGTCTTCGGCATCGACACCACCGGCTTCCTGGAGGACCGCCTGGCCGCCCGGCTCCTGACGGCCTGGGGCGCCACTGCCTAGAATGGCAACCCGGTTGGGTGGGGCACTGAAAAGGACACATGTGAACAGGGTGGGGTGGGCTGCCGTCGTCGCGGCAGTGCTGATCGGCGTGACCGGCTGCGGGGGCGGCGGCAACGACGGGGATGAGAACGGGGCGGCTGCGGCTGCCCCGGCCGGGCCGGGACCGGAAGACGCCGGTCCGGTCACCAAGGCCAAGTTGCGTCTGGTGCTCGACGGCGTCGCCAAGGACACGGGGGCACTGCCGAACGATCCGAAATGGGCGGCCTTCCGTGCCGACTCGACCACCCCGCTGGGTGCGTGCTTCGTCGACTACAAGTCGTTCGACAAAGCCGCATCCACGCTGGATCCGCACCTGACCAACGCCCTGGCGGCCGCGCTGACCGGCCGTGGATGGACAGAGGCCAAGAAGCGCGACGAGCGACAGGCGCGGGACGGCTCAGTCCGCGCGGTGCAAGCGGTGTTCAAGAAGCGCGGCTGGACCATAGTCCTGGACTACCGCCTGAACGCCGACGACCGGACGCTCAGCCTGGCCGGCTTCGAAGACGCGTGCGTCAAGAAGGTGCAGGCGGCCGGAGGCCCCGAGGCCTTCAATTGACGGGACCGGTGCGGCTCAGGCTCCGCCCGCCCGCACCTCGTCCAGCAAGCGGCGCAGTTCACGCGTGCTGCCCCGGCCCTTCGCCCCTACGATCTGCGCCGCGACAGCGCTCAGCTTGCGGTTCGTACGCTGGGAGAGCATGCGCAGGACGTCGAACGCCCGGCCCGGTTCGCAGTCCAGCAGATGCGTCACGATGCCGATGGCCTGGTCGATCACGGCACGCGACACCATCGCCGTCCGCAACTGCTCCGCCTCCGCCTCGACTCCGGTACGGGCACGCTCGCGCAGAAGTCCGCCGACCGTCTCCTCGGCCAGCACCGTGACCGCCTCCCGGCCCGACGCCGTGAGCCGCCACGGCCGGAACGCGTACAGGGTGACCGTCACCGTGGCGCCTCCCGCCAGGACCGGCACCGCCGCGCAGGCACGTAGCCCCCGTTCCAGCGCCGCCACCCGGAAGCGCGGCCACCGCGCCTCGGCGACCAGATCGACGGCCGCGACCGTCCGCAGCGAGCGGGCGGCCTCGACGCAGGGACCCTCGCCGGTGTCCTCCTGGAGCGCGGCCAGGACCGCGAGATCCGGGTGGGTCGCGGTGCCGAGGGCCTCCCCGCCGGGGCACCGCAGAAACACCGTCGCGCCCCGGCACCCCGCCGAGCAGCGCATTGCCCGCCCGCCGAGCCGGACGAGCGACGGCGCCACGGCCGCGTCATCGGTCACCGTATCCATCGGCCGCGTCACCTCAGCCTCCCTCGGACCCCGTCGGCTCCCGGACTCCTTCGCACCGGAACGGACCGGACCCGCCGCGCCGCTCGGCGCCGGGGCACCGGTGATCGGTTAGCTTCGTCGTATGAACGGGCCACCGGAGGGCGAGAGCGGTCTTCCGGCCCTCGTCGCCCGCGCCCGGGAACTGCGCGCGGCCCGGGACCATCCTCCCGCCGAATACCCGGTCCTGCTCGACGCGGCCCTCGCGGAGCTGGACCACGCCATCGAGGCCCTGCGCCAGGCGGAGGACCCACCGGGACCGCCCCGTACGCAGGGCGCGAAGGCGGCGCCGTTCAAGGCCATGTTCGACCACGCGCCCTGGCCCGTCGTCCTGACCGACGGGCAGACCGTGGTGCGCCGTCTCAACCGGGCCGCCGCCGCACTGACGGGGCTCCATCCGGGCTACGCCGCAGGCCGCTCCCTCGCCGCGCTCCTGCGCCCCGCCGACCGGGCCGCCCTCCGTGCCCACACGGCGGCCGTGGCCGGCGGCGAAGGAGGCCGCAGCCTCCCGGTCCGCCTCCCCGGGCTGCCGGACGGCCCGCTGTACGCCACGCTCACCGGCATCGACGCGCCGGGGGAGCGGGGGCAGGACGTACTCGTGGTGCTCGCCCCGGCACCGGGTCCCCGCGTGGCAGCCCGCACCGCTGACCTGGCCGAGCCCTCGGCGGTCGTACGCCAGGCCGAACTGACCGCCCTCCTGGACCGGACGGCCCGGGCGCTCCTGGACCGCGAGCCCTCCGCAGCGGCCCTCGGGACCGTCGCGGGGCTCCTGCGCGACGGACTCGCGGACTGGGCGCTGCTCGACCTGGGGCCCGTGGACGAGCCGGTCCGGATCGCGGTCCACGGCCCTCTGGCCCCGGAGGACGCGGGGCTGGAGAAGGCGTTCCTCCGGCAGGACCCGCGCGCCTGCCCCGTGGCCGTCGAGGTCATGGCCTCCGGCGCGGCGGCGGTGGAACAGCTGACGGACGACCTGGACCGGCTGGGCGCGGACGGGGACGGGGCGCCGCTCATGGCCCGCGCCGATGTCACCGCCCTGCTTTCCCTGCCGCTGACCGCGCCCGACGGCACGACGGTGCTGGGGGCGTTGACGCTGCTCCGAGCCGGGCCGCCGTTCTCGCTGCTGGAGGCCGCTGCCGCGGAGATCGCGGCGGGGCACATGGCCGTCGTCGCGCGGCGGAGCGGCGTGGGCGGGCCCGGCGCGCGCTGAGCGGCGGGCGGGGCGGACCGGGTGCGAAGAAAAACCGGCCGGTCAGGGGTGCCCGCGCCATGAGGTGGCATACGGCGAAGTGGGGCAGGGTGGAAAGCGTCTCGGCGCGAGCGGGCCCGCCCCCGGCCGACCGAGCATGGAGGACACGATGGTGCGGACTGTGGGTGTCGAGGAGGAGCTGCTGCTCGTGGACGAGCAGAGCGGCGAACCCAGAGCGCTGTCGACGGCCGTGCTGGCCCTGGCCGAGCGGCGCGCCGAGGGCGACTCGGCCTTCGAGCCGGAGCTGCATCGCCAGCAGTTGGAGTTCGCCACCGAGCCGCGCGCGGACATGCGGGAACTCGCGGACGAGATCCTGCGCTGGCGGGCGGAGGCGGCCCGCAGCGCCGCCGAGGCCGGGGGAGCGGTCGCCGCGCTCGCCACGTCCCCGCTGCCCGTCAGCCCGTCCATCGGCGAGGGCGAACGGTACCGCTGGCTCGCCGACAAGTTCGGGCTGACCACGCAGGAGCAGCTGACCTGCGGATGCCATGTGCACGTCTCCGTGGAGTCGGACGAGGAGGGCGTCGCGGTCCTGGACCGCATCCGCCCGTGGCTCGCGGTGGTGCTCGCGCTGAGCTCCAACTCGCCCTTCTGGCAGGGCCAGGACACCGCGTACAGCAGCTACCGCAGCCAGGTCTGGGGCCGCTGGCCCTCGGCCGGGCCGATGGAACTGTTCGGCTCCGCGCGCCGTTACCACGACGAGGTCGAAGCCCTCGTCGGCACGGGCGTCCTGCGCGACAAGGGCATGATCTACTTCGACGCCCGGCTCTCGCACCGCTATCCCACCGTCGAGGTCAGGGTCGCGGACGTCTGCCTCGACCCCGCCGACGCCGTGCTGCTCGCGACGCTGGTGCGCGGCCTGGTCGAGACGGCGGCCCGGGCCTGGCGGGCGGGCGGTCCGCCGGAGCCGTACGGGATGGGCCTGCTGCGCATGGCCGCCTGGCAGGCCGGCCGCTCGGGCCTGGAGGGCGAACTGCTGCACCCCGCCACCATGCGCCCCGCCCCCGCGCCGGCCGTGGTGCACGCCCTGCTCACCCATGTGCGCGACGCGCTGGAGGACACCGGGGACCTGGCCGCGGCGCGGGAGGGGATCGACCGGCTCCTGAAGAGCGGCACGGGCGCGCGGATCCAGCGCGACGCGCTCGCCCGCACGGGCAGCCTCCACGACGCGGTCACGGAGTGCGTCAGCCGCACCCGTGGCTGAGACGCGTGACGGCCATGCGCCCGCTCAGTCGTCCGCGCAGACCCGTACGGTGCGCAGCTCGGTGTCCGCCGGGTCCGGCAGGTTCATCCCCGCCTCCAGGCCGGTGAGAAGGTAGCGCAGCACCGGCTCCGTCAGCCGCTCGCCGGGCAGCACCACCGGGATCCCCGGGGGATACGGCGTGATCATCTCGGCGGCGACGCGCCCCACGGCCTCCTCCACCGGGACGTCCTCCGTTCCGTGGAAGTAGGCGTCGCGCGGCAGCCTCGCCTGCTCCATCCGCGGCTCCGCCGGGGCCGGGACCGCCACCTCGGGCCCCCGGGGCAGCGAGGGCGCGTGCCGGGCGAAGTCCCGCAGCGCCGCCAGCAGCCGCTCCGTCGTCTCGGCGTCGTCGGCGTGGGTGAGCTGGGCGCTGACGCGCCGGTGGTCCATCAGATGCGTGTCCACGTGGTGGTGTTCGCGCAGCCAGTCCGCCGCCCGATAGCCGGAGACCCCGAGCTCCGTGATGTCGATGACCACCGGCAGCGGGTCGAACTCGGAGCCGGCACCCGGACCGCAGAAGTCGTCGGCGTCGTTGACGTGCATCCCGTCGACCGACTCGATCTCCTTGCGCACGGACGCGGCGAGGGCGAGGGCGCGCGGCATCGGCGTCCATCGCCCAGGTCGGCAGGTCCGGATGCACCGGATGGACCGGCAGATGCGCGCCCCACGCCTCGTCCACGACGAGCGGGCGGGAGCGCCGGTGACACACCTTGCCGATGGCCCGGAGATCCGCCGCCACCCCGTACGGCGTGGGGCTGGTGACCAGGGCGCCCTTCGCGTACGGGTGCTCCTCGAAGGCCCGCTCGTACGCCTCCGGGGACGGCGGGTGCGCGAGATGGCGTCCGGGTGTCCCTCTGCGTTTCGACCCACACCGGCTGGATGCCCGACAGGATGAGCCCGGAGATCACCGCCGTGTGGGCATCCCGCCCGCCGCCGGCCAGGAGGTCGCCGAGGAGCACGGCGTCGCCCAGCACGGCCCTGACCTCCGGCGCGGCGCCCCGGGACCGGCGCGACTCGAAGCCCACCGGACGGCGCTGCGGCTGTGGTCCCAACCGGCAGCGCCTGCTCCCGCGTACGCCGGGAGCCTGGCCAGGCGAGTACCCGTACCTCCCGGGGACATGCGGGACCGGCCCGGAGCGCTTCCGTGGGCCTCGACCGGTCCGTCGGATCGAATCGGTCATTCCGGTTGAACCCGGATTCCGTGGGAACCCGTCGCACGGAACCGCTGTGCGGGCCCGCCCGCAGGACGACCCGGGAGGAACCGAGGAGATATGGGACGGCATGCCGAAATCGCTCGCGCCCTGGCCATGAGGGCGAAGGCGGCGAAGCTCAAGTCGGACGGCGCCGCGCTGGGCGACGAGAGCCTGAAGGCGGAGGGGCGCAGGCGTGAGACCGCCGGACGGATCGCCCAGGCGGAGGCCAAGGCGGCACGCCGCACGGACCGCCACTGACCCGACAGCTAGGAGACCACTCATGCGCGCACTGACCTGGCAAGGAAAGCGTGACGTACGCGTCGAGACCGTTCCCGACCCGGTCATCCAGGACCCGGCCGACATCATCATCCGGGTCACCTCGACCGGCATCTGCGGATCGGACCTCCATCTGTACGAAGTGCTCGGCCCGTACCTCGACCCCGGCGACATCCTGGGCCACGAGCCGATGGGCGTCGTGGAGGTGACGGGTCCCGAGGTCACCGCCGTGTCGCGCGGCGACCGGGTCGTCGTCCCGTTCAACGTCTCCTGCGGCACCTGCTTCATGTGCGACCAGGGCCTGCACTCGCAGTGCGAGACCACGCAGGTCAGGGAGTACGGCACCGGCGCGTCGCTCTTCGGCTACACCAAGCTCTACGGGCAGGTGCCCGGCGGACAGGCGGAACTGCTGCGGGTCCCCTTCGGAAACACCCTGCCCATCAAGGTCCCCGACGGACCGCCGGACGACCGGTTCGTCTACCTCTCCGACGTGCTGCCCACCGCCTGGCAGGCCGTCGAATACGCCGCGATCCCGCCCGGCGGCAGCGTCACCGTTCTCGGGCTGGGCCCGATCGGCGACATGGCCGCCCGCATCGCCCTGCACCGGGGCGCCGGCCTGGTCATCGGTGTGGACCTGGTCCCCGAACGCCTCGCCCGCGCCGCCGCACACGGCGTCCAGACCCTCGACCTGAGCCGCTACGGCAAGGACCTGCCGGACGCGGTCCGGGACCTCACCGGCGGCCGGGGCACCGACGCGGTCATCGACGCCGTCGGCATGGAGGCCCACGCCACCGGGGCGCCGATCGGCAAGGCCGGCCAGTGGGCCACCGGGCTGCTGCCCGACGCGGCGGCCCGCAAGCTCATGGAACACGCCGGCATCGACCGCCTCACCGCCCTGCTCACCGCCATCGACGCGGTCCGCCGGGGAGGCACCGTCTCCATCTCCGGCGTGTACGGAGGCTCCGTCGACCCGCTGCCCCTGCTCACCATGTTCGACAAGCAGATCCAGTTCCGGATGGGCCAGGCGAACGTCAAGCGCTGGGTGCCCGACATCCTGCCGCTGCTCGTGGACGACGACCCGCTGGGCGTGGACGGCTTCGCCACGCACCACCTGCCCCTGGAGGACGGCCCGAAGGCGTACGAGACCTTCCAGGCGAAGGCCGACGGCATGGTCAAGACGCTGCTGCGGCCCTGATGCCGCGACGTGAGGAGTCATCGTGAACGCATCGCAAGGGCTGCGCGTCGTCGTCACGGGCGCCACCGGCAACGTCGGCACGAGCCTCGTGCGGGCCCTGGCGCGGGACCCGGATGTCGGGTCGGTCCTCGGCCTGGCCCGGCGGCTGCCCGACCTGGCCCTGCCCGGCGTCGAGTGGGGGAGGGTGGACCTCTCCCGCCCGGACAGCGCCCAGCGGCTCGGCTCACTGCTGACGGGCGCGGACGCCGTCGTGCATCTGGCGTGGCGCTTCCAGCCCACCCACGACCCCGTCGTCACCTGGCGCAGCAACGTCGAGGGCTCCCTCCGCGTCTTCGATGCGGTGCGCACGGCGGGCGTCCCGGCGCTGGTGCACGCCTCGTCCGTCGGCGCCTACGCGCCCGGGCCGAAACGGGAGCCCGGAGTGGACGAACAGTGGCCCACCCATGGCTGGCCGGACGCCGCCTACTGCCGGGAGAAGGCGTACCTGGAACGGGTCCTGGACACCTTCGAGCTGCGCCACCCGCAGATCCGGGTGGTACGGATGCGGCCCGGGTTCCTCTTCAAGGAGACGGCCGCCTCGGAGCAGCGGCGCATCTTCGGCGGGAAACACCTTCCCGGGGGACTCCTCCGCCCCGACCTGCTGCCCTTCGTACCCGACCTGGAAGGGCTGAGGTTCCAGGTGCTGCACACGGACGACGCGGCCGAGGCGTACCGGCGCGCCGTGCTCGGCGACGTACGCGGCCCCTTCAACCTGGCCGCCGACACCGTCACCGACGCCCGGTCCCTCGGCGCCCTCCTCGACGCGCGGGTGGTACGCGCGCCCGTGCCGCTCGTACGCGGAGCGCTGGCGACCGCCTGGCACGCACGGGCGGTCCCCGCGTCGCCCCACCTCTTCGACGCCGTACTGCGCCTCCCCGTCATGGACTGCGCCCGCGCCCACGAGGAACTGGACTGGCGGCCCCGCTACTCGGCGTCCGAAGCGCTGACGGCGTTCCTGCGCGGCGTCGTACGCGGCACGGGCGAGGAGACGGCGCCGCTGGCGGGCAGCCGGTGGAGCTGAGGGCACCGGACAGTTCGCCGCGAAAGCCCACGGATGCCACCATGACAACCATGTCCCGCAAGGCGCTGATCGTGATCGACATGATCAACCCGTACAACCACCAGGACGCCGACCAGCTCCTTCCCTCGGCCGAGCGGGCCGTGCCGGTCATCGCGGACATGCTCGAGGCGGCCCGGGGCAGCGGTTCCCTCGTGATCTACGCCAACGACAACTTCGGCGACTGGCGCTCCCACCACGGCGAGATCGTGGAGGCGGCCATGGCGGGCGCCCGCCCCGACCTGGTGGAACCGCTGAAGCCCGACGAGAACTCGCTCTTCGTGGTCAAGGCCCGGCACTCGATTTTTTACGAGACGCCCCTGCCGTACCTGTTCCACCAGCTGGACGTCGACCACCTCGTCCTGACCGGCCAGGTGACGGAGCAGTGCATCCTCTACTCCGCGCTCGACGCGCACATCCGGCACATGGACCTGACCATCCCCCGTGACGGGGTGGCCCACATCCACGCCGACCTGGCCGACGCCGCGCTCCGGATGACCGAACGGAACATGGGCGCCCGGGTGTGCGCCGCCGAAGAGATCACCCTCTGACACCGGCGAGCCATGCCGGTACGAAAGGACCCCCATGACGCGCGCCGCGCTGTTCGACGTGGACGGCACCCTGGTCGACACCAACTACCTGCACGTCACCGCGTGGTGGGAGGCGTTCCACCAGGCCGGGCACACCGTGCCGATGCCCGCGATCCACCGCGCGGTCGGCCTGGGCTCAGGCGACCTCGTCTCCCATCTGCTGGGCCCCGACCGGGACCGGGAACAGGACGCCGGGATCAGCGCCACGCACTCCGCGCTGTACGCCACCTATTTCGAACGCCTGCCCCCGCTGGAGGGCGCGGCGGATCTGCTGCGCGCCCTGGCCGGCCGGGGCTGGACGATCGTCCTCGCCACCTCCGCCTCCGGGCACGAGCTGAAGGCCCTGCGGCGCGCGCTCGACGCCGACGACGTCATCTCCGGGACCGCGAGCTCCGACGACGTGGACGAGGGGAAGCCCGCCCCGGACCCGATCCGTCACGCGATGGAGATCGCCGGGGCCACCAGCGAGGAGGCCGTGTACATCGGCGACTCCGTCTGGGACATGGCGGCGGCGACCAGGGCGTCGGTCCCCGCCGTGGGCCTGCTGTCGGGCGGCATTCCCCGGGCGGACCTGGAGGCGGCCGGGGCCGTGGAGATCCACGACTCCCCGGCCGCGCTCCTGGACCGCCTCGACTCCGGCGTCATCGGTCGGATGAGCGCCTGAGGCCGTGCGTCCTCAGCTCTCGCCGTTGCACAGGCAGAACGGGTGCCCCGCCGGGTCCGCGAAGACCCGGAAGCCGCGCTTGCCGCCGTCGTCGTCCACGTCGAGGGGTGTGGCCCCGAGGGCCAGCACCTCGCGCTGGGCGGCCTCCATGTCGGTCACCTCGAAGTCCAGGTGTTCCTGCTGGGAGTTCCGGTCGGCGCGCGGCCACTCCGGCGGGCGGTAGTCGGGGGTCAGCTGGAAGGCCAGGCGCGCTCCGCCGGGGACGCGGAGGTCGTACCAGCGGTCGTTGTCGTGCGTCACCTCCCCGCCCAGCACCTTCTGGTAGAAACCGGCCAGCGCCGCCGGGTCCGGGCAGTCGATGGCAACCAGGCAGTAGGTCGCGACAGCCATGTCTTTCCTCGCTTTCGGGGTACGTGGATGCGCGGATGTCCCCTCACGGGTTCCGCAACGGGCCCGGAGAAAACATGATCCGCGGCCGTACGTTTCGACCGCCGGGGATCGGTAACCCATCCCATATGGTGCAATTCGGATACACAATGATGACCGAGCAGTCGGGACCGCGGGCACTCGTCGAGGACGTGGTGGCCGCCGAACAGGCCGGCTTCGACTTCTCCGTCACCTCCGACCACTACTTCCCCTGGCTGAAGTCCCAGGGCCACGCCCCGTACGCCTGGAGCGTGCTGGGAGCCGCCGCGCAGGCCACCACCCGCATCCCGCTGATGACGTACGTGACCTGCCCGACCACTCGTTACCATCCTGCCGTCGTGGCGCAGAAGGCCGCGACGCTGCAACTGCTCTCCGAAGGGCGGTTCCGGCTGGGGCTCGGCTCCGGCGAGAGCCTGAACGAACACGTGGTGGGCGGCGGCTGGCCGGACGCCCGGGTGCGGCTCGACAAGCTCGAAGAGGCCGTGGAGATCATCAAGGCGCTCCTCGCCGGCGGTTACGTCAACCACCACGGCCCCCACTTCGACGTGGAGAACGCCAAGCTGTGGGACGTGCCCGACGTGGCCGTGCCCCTCGGCGTCGCCGTCTCCGGCGACCGGTCCTGCGAGATCGCGGGCCGGCTCGCGGACCTCGTGATCGCCACCGAGCCCAAGGAGGAGCTGCTCACCGACTTCGACCGGCACGGCGGCGGCGGGAAACCCCGGGTCGGCCAGCTGCCCGTCTGCTACGACCCCGACCGCGACGCGGCGGTGAAGCGGGCGCACGACCAGTTCCGCTGGTCCGTCGGCGGCTGGAAGGTCAACTCGGAACTGCCCGGCCCCTCCGCCTTCGATCAGGCCACGCAGTACGTCCGGCCCGACGACATCGCCGGGGCGGTGCCCTGCGGCGACGACGTCGGGCAGTTCGTGGAAGCGGTGCGCCCCTACGTCGACGCGGGGTTCACCGAGGTCGCCCTCGTACAGATCGGCGGAGACCACCAGAAGCCGTTCATCGACTGGGCCCAGGAGAAGCTGCTCCCCGCGCTGCGCGCGATGTGAGGTGCGTACGAGGTCACTTGTCGCGGCCGGAGCCGTCACGTCCGTTGGGGGAGCGCGCCATCGCCCAGGCCGGGAAGACGAACCAGCAGATGAACGACCACAGCGCCATCCCGCCCACCAGCCACAGGGCGAGCGTGTTGTGCAGCGCGACGCGCATGATGAGCAGCAGCGCCGAACACATCGTGCAGAACAGCAGCACGAGCCCGAGCAGGGTGAGCCGCGACGCCCACACCACCGTCTCCGGCTTCAGATGGCGGCCGGTCAGCAGCCGGTGGTGGCTGACGGGCCCGATCAGCGCGGCGGCCGTGGCGGAACCGAGGAGCACGGTGACGACGTAGATCGTTTTGTCGGTGTCCGCGAGGGTGGTGAAGCGCGGCTGGAAGACCACAGCGAGCAGGAAGCCGAAGAGGATCTGCACCCCCGTCTGCGCCACCCGCAACTCCTGGAGCAGTTCCGTCCAGCGCCGGTCCGCCCGTTCCTCCGTCGTCTCGTTCCGCCCCCGGTGGGCGTTCTTGCGGTCGTTCTCGTCCACTCGTCCGTTGTCCATGTGCGATGTCCCTCCCTCCCTCGTACCGAAACCTTTGTGCGCGGGCCGTACGGCCCGCGCACAAAGGTTTCGGCACGCCCTGTTCGTTCAGCGGCCGACGGCCTTCAGGAGCTGCTCCTTGTTCATCGTGGAGCGGCCCTCGATGTTCTTCTTCTTCGCCTCTTCGTACAGCTGGTCCTTCGTGCGGCCCTGCGCGCCCTTGTGCGAGCGCTCACCGCCGCGCTCGGAGGCGGACTTGGGGTCGCGGGTGGACGTCCTGCTCGCCGTCTTCGACTCGCCGGAGCGTGCGCGCTCCTTGTTCACCGTGCGCGCGGCGATCTCCTTGGCACGCTTCTCGGACGTGCCCCGCTTCTCCGCGCTCTCCTTCACGTGCTCGTACTGACGCTCACGCTTGGGGCTGGATCCTGCCGGCATGACGCTGTCCTCCTCTGCTCGTGCCTCCGGTCTCCGGGTTTCCGGGCGGCCACGTCCGAAACATGGCACCGCCCCGCCGGGTACGCCCACTGGGCCGCGCGCTCGGGTGACACCACGCTCCGCCCACAGGTGAACCGGCCGACTTCGGGTACGGGGTTCCTGCCAGGGCGGGCGTGCATTCCGTTGAACAGGAGGTGCGGCAGATGACCGCTCGGAAGATCCCGGAGATCAGCCGCCCCGACAAGGTCCTCTTCCCGGACGACGGCCTCACGAAGGCCGATCTCGCCGGCTACTACCGCACGGTGGCCCGCCGCATGCTGCCCCACCTGAGGGACCGGCCCCTCATGCTGGAACGCTTCCCCGACGGGATCGGCGGACAGGGCTTCATGCAGAAGGACGTGCCCGGCTACTTCCCCGACTGGATCCACCGCGTCGAACTCCCCAAGGAGGACGGCACCGTCACCTACCCCATCGCCGACGACACCGCCACCCTCGTCTACCTCGCGGGGCAGGCGAGCGTCACCCCGCACCGCTTCCTCTC
This sequence comes from Streptomyces sp. NBC_00523, assembly GCF_036346615.1. Lineage (NCBI taxonomy): Bacteria > Bacillati > Actinomycetota > Actinomycetes > Kitasatosporales > Streptomycetaceae > Streptomyces > Streptomyces sp. NBC_00523. The sequence continues at coordinate 6,882,062 of NZ_CP107836.1, forward strand.
CCGCGCCGACCGGCCCCACCACCCGGACCGGCTGGTCTTCGACCTCGACCCGCCCGGCGACGACTTCGCCCCGGTCCGCGAGGCGGCCCTCGGCCTGCACGGGCTCCTGGACGAGCTGGAACTGCCGTCCCTCGTCATGACCACGGGCTCACGCGGACTCCACGTCGTGGTGGCGCTCGACCGCCGGGACGACTTCGACGCCGTACGGGGATTCGCCCGCGCGGTCGCCGACGCGCTGGTCACCCGTCACCCCGACCGCTTCACCACCGAGGCCCGCAAGAAGGCACGCGGCGGCCGCCTCTACCTCGACGTCCAGCGCAACGCCTACGCCCAGACCGCCGTCACGCCCTACGCGGTCCGGGCCCGTCCCGGAGCCCCCGTCGCCGCGCCCCTTGCCTGGGAGGACGTCGACGACCCGGCGCTCGACGCCCGCCGCTGGGCCCTGCGCGACGCCGACGCGCTCGCGGACCGGAACCCCTGGCACCAGCCCCCGCGGCCCCGCTCCCTCTGCCGGGCCCGCACCCTGCTCGACACGCTGAACACGTAGCACCGAACGGAGAACCACCATGTCCAGAGCCACGACCGTGCGGAACCTGCTGGACGAGCACGGGCGGACCTACGCCGACGAAGCAGGGATCCGGCTCCGCGACACGCCCATGCCGCTGTACCAGCTGCTGACCCTGTGCGTCCTGTTCTCGGTCCCCATCAAGGCCGACATGGCGGTGGCCGCCGCCCGGGAACTCTTCGCCGCCGGGCTGCGCACCCCGCGCGCCATGGTGGACGCGTCCTGGCAGGACCGGGTCGACGCGTTGGTCCGCGCCCACTACCGCCGCTACGACGAGAGCACCGCCACCGCCCTCGGTGAAGGCGCCCAACTCGCCCTCGACCGGTACCACGGGGACCTGCGCAGGCTCCGCGAGGAAGCCGGCGGGGACGCGGGGAATCTGCGCGAACTGCTGAAGGAGTTCCCCCGGATCGGTCCCACGGGCGCCGACATCTTCAGCCGCGAGGCGCAGGGGCTGTGGCCCGAGCTGCGCCCCGCCTTCGACCGGCGCGCCCAGGACGCCGCCGAAGGGCTCGGGCTGCCGCGCGCACCGGAGAGGCTGGCCGGTCTCGTCGCCGACGAGGACCTGCCCCGGCTGGCCGCCGCGCTCGTACGGGTCGGGCTGGGGTGACCGGCCCCGCCGTCACCACCCCGTCCAGAGCAGATGGTTGACGGCGAGAGCCACCACCGCCTGCGCGGCGAGCCAGCCCCGGCGGCCCCGGTCGGGCAGCAGCGCCGCCGCGGGGAGCAGCCACACCATGAACGGCTGCCAGATCCGCTCCGTCTCCGCCTTGCTCATGCCCGACAGATCGGCCGCCAGCAGCAGGAACAGCGCCACGAGGACCAGCGGCACCAGACGCTCCGGCGCACTCGCCTCCCCGCCGCGCAACGCCCGTACGGCACCCGGCGCCCCCGCGAAGACGCGCCGCAGCCCCGCGACCGTCGCCGGGCCCACCGCGATCACGGTGCATGCCAGATTCGCCCACACCCAGTACCCGAACGGCCGGAACCCGCCCGCGCCCTGGTGGTAGCGCTCCACGAGCACGTGGTACGCCTCCCACCAGTTGAAGCCCGCCGCCGTGAACGCGACCGGCGCCACCAGGGCCCCGAGCAACGCGAGCGGCAGCGGCCGTGCGGTGCGGGCGAGCACGAGGACGGCCAGGAGCAGGAGCGCGATCAGCGGCAGCCCGTAACTCAGATAGCAGAGCCAGCCGTAGAGCAGGCCCGCGCCCAGTGCCGCGGCCCCCGGGCTCCGCACCGTGCGCGTCGCCGCCAGGGTCAGCAGGGCGACCGACCAGGCGGCGATCGCCGCGAAGTAGGCGTCCGCGGAGGTCCCGGCCCAGACCGCGACCGGGGCCAGGACGAGGAACGGCGCCGCGCGCCGGGCGATGTCCTCACCGGCCAGGGCCCGCACCGTGACCAGCACGGCGAGCAGGGCGGACGCGCCCGTCAGGATGCACCAGACACCGGCCCAGGCGCCGCCGCCGAGACCGGCCCGGTCCAGGAACACGAAGGTGAGCGTGGCGCCCGGCGGATGACCGGCGACATGGGTGGGCCAGTTCCCCGGCGGGCCGATCAGGATGTGCGTGTCGAACGTGCGCAGCGCGGCGCCGATGTCCTCGAAGCGGTCGATGACCCGCAGATACTCGTGCTTGGTGGTCAGCCGCTCGGCGACGCCCCGGCCCCAGCCGTCGATCAGCGCGAGCGAGAAGATCCACGCCAGCGAGGAGGCGTGGACCGCCAGGAGCAGGGACCGCCAGCGCAGCCGCCGGGCGAGCAGCGGCCCGTACCCGATCACGGCGACGGCCACGAGCGGAGCGGCCACCGTCCCCGGGCCCGTGTGCGGGTACCAGGACGCCAGCAGCGGCGGCCAGTGCACGTACAGCGTCCGCGCGTAGTCCTCGATGGCCCGCCCGCCCAGTGCGGCAGCGGCGACGAGCGCGACGCCCGCCCCGGCGGCCACCAGATCCCAGCGCTGTCCGGAGCTCCGGGCGGTGGCGCGTTCGGTACGGGGCGCGGTGCGGTCCTCGGTCTTCACGCAGGCACCGTACGCACCGGGAGGCCGCGACGACGGGTACCGGCGGGGCGCGTCACACAACCGTCAGATTCATGACCCCGGCCGTACGTTCGCCAGGGTGACGTCATCGTTTCGTCAGGAGTCGCGCCCACCGAACGCGCAGGCCACGGGCATAGCGTCGGGCCCATGGGCGACAGCCGTCGGAAGACTCCGACATCCTCCTTGGTTTCCTCCCGGCCCCGCGCCGCCGCGCTCCTCCAGCGGCTGCCGTCGGCGCCCGGCTTCTGGCGCAGCCCCGTGCGCGGCGTGCCGTTCACCGCCGTGCTCGGGATCATCCTGCTCGCCGGGATCACGCTGCTCTTCGTGACCGGCCTGCTGTCGTACGCCGCGTACAACCCGGATCTCGCCCCGGTCAACGACAAGACGCCGGACAAGGGGCTGCTCGGCTTCTACCTCTTCCCCTGGCCCACCTCGCCGCACTGGCTCTACCGGCTGACGCAGGGACTCCACGTCACCGTCGGGATCGTCCTCGTCCCCGTCCTGCTGGCCAAGCTCTGGTCCGTGGTGCCCCGGCTCTTCACCCTGCCCCCGGCCCGGTCCCTCGCTCACGCGCTGGAACGGATCTCGCTGCTCCTGCTGGTGGGCGGGGCGCTCTTCGAGTTCGTGACCGGGCTGCTCAACATCCAGCTGGAATACCTGTTCCCCGGCTCCTTCTACCCGCTGCACTTCTACGGGGCATGGGTGTTCTTCGCCGCCTTCCTCGCCCACGCCGGACTGCGCACCCCGCAGGCCGTACGGGTGCTGCGGTCGGGCGGCCTCAACGGGCCGGTCGCCGACGACGTGCTGGAGTCGCCCGCCCCGGCCCCGCCGACCCTGTCCCGGCGCGGCGCCCTCGCCATGGTCGGCGCGGGCTCCCTGCTCCTGCTGGTCACCTCGGTGGGCCGGAGCTTCGACGGGCCCCTGCGCCGCCTCGCCGCGCTCACCCCGCGCGGCGCGGCCGAACCGGGGTCCGGCCCCAACGGCTTCCAGATCAACAAGACCGCCGCCGCCGTCGGGATCACCACCGCCGACACCGGCGAGGGCTGGTGGCTCACCGTCAGCGGCCCGGCGGGCAACCTGCGGTTCAGCCGGGAACAACTGCTGGCCATGGAACAGCACAGCGCGGCCCTGCCCATCGCCTGCGTGGAGGGCTGGTCCACCTCGGACCAGTGGTGGCGCGGCGTACGGCTGAGCGACCTGGCGGCCCTCGCCGGGTACCCGGACCGGCCGCCCGGGGTGCTGGTGGAGTCCCTTCAGCGCAGTGGCCCCTTCCGCCGGGCCGCGCTCCGGGACAACCAGGTGCGCGACCCGCGCTCGCTGCTGGCCCTCCAGGTCAACGGCGAGGACCTGTCGCCCGACCACGGGTACCCGGCCCGGATCATCGTCCCCGCCGCCCCAGGGGTGCTCAACACCAAATGGGTGGCCCGGCTGACCTTCGGAGAACTGTGAACACCACCGGCCCCCGCGCCCTCCTGCGCCGCCGTTACGGAGCGGGCCCGCTGCACCTCGTCCTGCTGGCCGCCTCCTTCGCGCTCGCCGGATACGCGGGCGTGCGCCTGCTCGCCGGCGACTGGCTCGGCGTCACCCTGTGGTTCGTGGGCGCGGCCCTGATCCACGACCTGGTGCTTGTACCGCTGTACGCCTCGGTGGACCTGGCGCTGCGCCGGGGCCTCGGACGGCGAAGGCCGGCCTCCGTCAATTACGTACGGGTGCCGGCCTTCCTTTCGGGGCTGCTGCTGCTCGTGTGGTTCCCGCTGATCGCGCGGCCGAGGCGCTACGAGCCCGCGAGCGGGCTGTCCCCCGATGTGTTCCTGGGGAACTGGCTGCTGACCACGGCCGCGCTGTTCCTGCTGTCGGCGCTCTGGTGCGCGGTGCGGACCGTCCGGCTCCGCCGCAGGGCGACGAAGGCGCGGCCGTCCGCCTCCCACTGACCGTCGGACCGCAGCCCGTGCGGGCGGGCGTACCCGAGCAGGGCGGAGGAGCCGAGCCGCGCCCACGGGAAGAGCCCGTCCGCCGCGCTCCCGTCCTGGGCGCGTCCGTCGTCCAGCCGCACCCGGACCCGCTCGTCCAGGTCGTGCGGCACGGTCTCGGCGATGAGGAGGCCGCCGGGCGCGAGGAGTTCCGCCGCCCGGCGCAGCAGCCGTTCCGGGTCGCCGCCGATCCCGATGTTGCCGTCGGCGAGCAGCACGGTGCCCCAGCGGCCCTCGCCGGGCAGCGGGTCGAACACGGACCGGCGCAGGGCGTACCCGCCGAGCCGGACCGTCCGGGCGACCGCCGCCTCGCTGACGTCGATGCCGAGGGCGCGGTGGCCGCGCGACGCCAGTGCGGCGACCAGGCGGCCGGGCCCGCACCCGACGTCCAGGACCGGTCCCTCGCAGCGGCGCAGCGCCGACAGGTCCGCCGCATCGGCCCCGGCGCACCACCGCTCGACGTCGAGCGGCAGCAGCCAGCCGTCCGTACGGCGCAGGAACAGCGGCCCGTGCCCGTTGCGCAGGGCATTGGCGTACGGGTCGGTGCCCCACGCGTCGGCGTCCGGACGGCCGGTGGCCTGCGGCGCGGTGGCCCGGGACGCGGCGGCCCGGGCGGCGAGCCCGGCCTCCGGGTCCGTGCGCCCGGGCTCCCCGCCCGCGAACCCGGCGTCCAGGTCCGTGGGCAGGTCGACCAGCGCGTTCCGCCCCCGGTCGGCGCGGCTCATCGGACGGCCGTCCGGCGCGTCCGGCCGAGCTCGGCGGCGAACCGCCCGTCCGGCGCGAGCGCGGCGACCTCCGCCGCGTCGGCCGCCGTGTCGACGTCCCGCAGCCGGGGCAGGTCCCGCACGGTCAGCCCGGCGTCGACCAGCCGGCGCCGCTGCACCGCACCCGTCTCCGGCACGGACATCGGCACCCCGCGCAGCAGCCCGGGGTCGGGCTCCGCCAGGCCCAGCGCCCAGAATCCGCCGTCCTCCGCCGGGCCGAACCAGGCATCGCACCCCTCCCAGGCCCCGGGGGCCAGCGCGGGGGCCAGATGGGCCGCCGTGATCTGGGGGGTGTCCATCCCGATCAGCAGGGTCGGTCCGGTGCAGGCCCCGAACGCGGCGGCCAGCCGCTCGTCCAGCCCGCCCGCCCCCTGCTCCACGACCTCGATGCCCGGCGGCAGCCACGGTCCCGGCGCCCCCGCCAGGACGACGGCGCGCCGGGCGGCCGGCAGGGCCAGGACCGTGTGCAGGGTGTCGGCGAGTGCGGCCTCCGCGAGGCGCGCGGCCTCGGCGGGGGAGAAGGGCGGGGTGAGCCGGGTCTTGACCCGCCCGGGCAGCGGCTCCTTGGCGATGACCAGCAAGGTCGTCGCACCGGCCGGTCCGGTTCCCGCGCTCACTGGGGCACCCCCGCCGGGACCGGCGGCTCGGCCAGCACGGCGCGCATGTCGCGGACCGCGTGCCAGGTGCCCAGCCAGGTACCGGTGACCTTCGACTTCCCGGTACGCGCGAGGTACGGCACGTCCGTCTCGGCCACCCGCAGCCCCGCGTCGGCCGCCCGCACCACCATCTGCAACGGATAGCCGCTGCGCCGGTCCGTGAGCCCGAGCGCCAGCAGATCCGCGCGGCGGCCGGCGCGCATAGGGCCCAGATCGCGCAGCCGCAGCCCGGTCCGGCGTTGCAGCATCCGGGACAGCGCGGCGTTGCCCGCCCGCGCGTGCGCCGGCCAGGCACCGCGCTCCTGGGGGCGCCGCCGCCCGAGCAGCAGATCGCACTCGCCGTCGGCCACCCGGCGTACGAAGCCCGCGAGGAGGGCGGGGTCCAGCGAGCCGTCGCAGTCGCAGAAGCAGACGAACTCCGCCTCACTGGCGAGCAGCCCGGCATGGCAGGCCGAGCCGAAACCGCGCCGGGGCTCGTGCACCACGGTCGCACCCAGCGCACGGGCCACATCGGCGGAGCCGTCGGTCGAGCCGTTGTCCACCACGATCGCCCGCCAGCCCCGGGGCACCCGGGCCAGCACGCCGGGCAGGGCCGCGGCCTCGTCAAGACAGGGGAGGACGATGTCGGCGCGGGGGCCTGAGTCATCGGAAGGAAGGATCACCCGGCTCACCCTACGGAGCGAAAACCGGCATTTCGGGCTTTGGATTCTTACGAAACATGGACGTCGCCCGTCACCGGCCCGCCCGCGTTTCCGGTGGCGCCGCCCCGGGTGCCAGGGTGGTTCCATGCAGACGCCCCCGGACACCCCGCCCCCCGGCCCCGCAGCCGGGGCGCCCTCCGCCGCCCCGGCGCGCGGTCATGTCCTCGTCGTGGACGACGACCCGACCGTCGCCGAGGTCGTCGCGGGATACCTGACCGGGGCCGGCTACGACGTCGCCCGGGCGGCCGACGGGCCGGCCGCGCTCGCGCTGGACGCGGCCCGCCGGCCGGACCTGGCCGTCCTCGACCTCATGCTGCCCGGCATGGACGGCTTCGAGGTCTGCCGCCGGATGCGGGCCCGGGGGCCGGTGCCCGTCATCATGCTCACCGCGCGCGGCGACGAGGACGACCGCATCCTCGGCCTCGAAACCGGCGCGGACGACTACGTCACCAAGCCGTTCAGCCCGCGCGAGCTCGTCCTGCGGGTCGACTCCGTGCTGCGGCGCGCCAGGGCGGCCGCGGTCCCCGCCGGACAGCCCCGGCTGCTGGAGGGCGCGGGGCTCGTGCTCGACCCGGCGGCCCGGAGCGCGACCTGCCGGGGCGGGCGGCTGTCCCTCACGCTCCGCGAGTTCGACCTGCTCGCCTTCCTCCTGCGCCACCCGGGCCGGGTCTTCACCCGGGAGGAGCTGATGCGCGAGGTCTGGGGCTGGGACTTCGGGGACCTGTCCACCGTCACCGTGCACGTGCGCCGGCTGCGCGGGAAGGTCGAGGCCGACCCGGCCCACCCGGAGCTGATCCGTACGGTCTGGGGCGTCGGCTACCGCCTCGACCTGCCCGCCGGTGCCACCGCCGCCCCGGACGCCGGAGCCGCGTCATGACCGACACGCTCCTCATCGCCCTCTTCGCCTTCCTCGGCGCCGCCGTCGCGGGGCTGCTCGGGGCGTTCGCGCTGCGGCTCACGCGGCACCGCCCGCTCGTCGTCTCCCTGAGCATCGTGGCCACCGTGGCCGTCACCGCGATGCTCGCCGGGACCCTGGCCGTCGCCTGGGCGATGTTCCTGTCACCGCACGACCTGACCGTGGTGACGACCGTCGTCGCCATGGCCGCCGTCGTCTCCCTCGTCACGGCGATGCTGCTCGGCCGCTGGGTCGCCGCCCGCAGCCGCGAACTGACCCTCGCCGCCCGCTCCTTCGGCGACGGCGGCACCTTCGCGGCGCCCGAGGCCCCGGCCACCGCCGAACTCGCCGACCTCACCCGCGAACTCGCCGCCACCAGCGCCAAGCTGGACAGCTCGCGGATGCGGGAACGCGCCTTGGAGACCTCGCGGCGCGAACTCGTCGCCTGGATCTCGCACGACCTGCGCACCCCCCTCGCCGGGCTGCGCGCCATGTCCGAGGCGCTGGAGGACGGCATGGCCGTCGACTCGCCGCGCTACCTGCGCCAGATCCGGACCGAGGTCGAGCGGATGAACGACATGGTCGGCGACCTCTTCGAGCTCTCCCGCATCCACGCGGGCTCGCTCGCGCTGACCCCCACCCGTGTCTCCGTCTACGACCTGGTGGGCGACGCCCTCGCCGGAGCGGACCCGCTCGCCCGCGAGCACGGGGTGCGGCTGGTCGGCGGACGGATCGAGGAGGTGCCCGTGGAGGTGGACGGCAAGGAGATGAGCCGCGTCCTCGGCAACCTTCTGATCAACGCGATCCGCCGGACGCCCGCCGACGGCACCGTCGCCGTCGCGGCCCACCGCGCGCCGGACGGGGTGGTCCTCTCGGTGACCGACGGCTGCGGCGGCATCCCGGAGGAGGACCTGCCGAGGGTCTTCGACACCGGCTGGCGCGGCAGTCATGCCCGTACGCCACCGGCAGGCGCGGGCCTCGGGCTCGCCATCGTGCGCGGCATCGTCGAGGCCCACGCCGGCCGGGCGGAGGTCCGCAACGTCACCGGCGGCTGCTGCTTCGAGGTGACCCTGCCCCCGGCGTGAGCACGAGGGGGTGTCTTGTCGATCAGGGTCGGATCAGGCCGCGGCGTCTGGTGCGGTGCATCGCAAGGCGCCGGAGCGTCTCGGCTGGGGTCTCCCCTGCTCGAACGGAGTTGAGAGCTCGGGGAAGGAGCTATTGGGGCGTTTCGGCAACGCCGCGAGGTGCCGTGCCAGGAGTCGCGGACCCGGCCATGATCGGCAAGACACCCCCTGGGGCCTCCCGCAGCGGCGCCGCCGCGAAGTCGGCCATGCCCTCGGCGAACCCCACCTGCGGCCGCCAGCCCAGCTCCTCGCGCAGTCGCCGCGAGTCCGCCGTCACATGGCGTACGTCCCCGAGCCGGAACTCGCCGGTCACCACCGGGGCCGGACCCCCGTGGGCCGCCGCGAGCGCCCCGGCCATCTCGCCGATCGTGTGCGGCTCGCCGCTGCCGGTGTTGTACGCCGCGAAGCTCCCGGGACCGCGGGCACCGACGGCCTCCAGCGCCACCGTGTTCGCGGCGGCCACATCGCGTACATGGACGAAGTCGCGCCGCTGCCCGCCGTCCTCGAAGACGCGCGGCGCCTCGCCCCGGGCCAACGCCGACCGGAAGAACGACGCGACCCCCGCGTACGGCGTGTCCCGGGGCATCCCGGGCCCGTACACGTTGTGGTACCGCAGCGCGACCGCGCGCCCGCCCGTCGCCCGCGCCCAGGACGCCGCCAGGTGCTCCTGCGCGAGCTTGGTCGCCGCGTACACATTGCGCGGGTCCGCCGGCGCGTCCTCCCCGACGAGCCCGGGAACCAGCGCCTCCCCGCAGTCAGGGCAGCGCGGCTCGAACAGGCCCGCCGCCAGGTCGTCCGGGTCCCGGGGGCCCGGACGGACGGTGCCGTGACGCGGACACGCGTAACGGCCCTCCCCGTACACGACCATCGACCCGGCGAGCACCAGGCTCCGCACCCCGGCCTCTGCCATCGCGGCGAGCAGGACGGCGGTGCCCAGGTCGTTGCACCCCACGTACTCCGGGGCGTCCGCGAAGTCCTTGCCCAGGCCGACCATCGCCGCCTGGTGGCACACCGCGTCGACGCCGTGCAGCGCCCGGTCCACGACTGCGCGGTCCCGTACGTCCCCGACGATCAGCCGCCCGTCGTCACCCCCGGCCGGCCGGTGTACGGAGGGGCCGTGCGCCGAGGCGAGCAGTGCGTCGAGCACCACCGCCTCGTGCCCGGCCGAGGTGAGACCGCGGACGATCTCCGAACCGATGAACCCGGCGCCGCCGGTGACAAGTACGCGCATGCGGGCCACGCTAGGACGCGCACGGCCCCGTCACGTGCTTTGGAAGCGGCACGTCACGGGACCGTAAGCCTTCGGCCGTCGGCTAGCGCAGTTCCTGGATGCGGACCAGGTTGCCCGCCGGGTCGCGGAACGCGCAGTCGCGGATGCCGTACGGCTGCTCGGTCGGCTCCTGGACCACCTCCGCGTCACCGGCCTGCACCTTCTCGAAGGTGGCGTCCAGGTCGTGGGTGGCGAGCAGGATCCAGCCGTACGTGCCCTTGGCCATCATCTCCGTGATGGTGCGGCGCTCGTCGTCCGTGATCCCCGGGTCCGCGGCCGGCGGGGCCAGGAGGATCGACGTGCTCGGCTGGTCCTTCGGCCCGACGGTGATCCAGCGCATCTTGCCCTGGCCGACGTCGTTGCGGACCTCGAAGCCGAGCGTGTCGCGGTAGAAGGCGACGGACTCCTCGGGGTCGTCGTGCGGGAGGAAGCTGGTGTGAATGGTGATGTCCATGAAGATCATGCTAGGCAGCGGGCCCCCGCCGCGCTTCTCGAATCCTGACCGGTTCCCCGACTCCGGCCCGGCGGCCTTCCGGACCGCCCCGCTGCCCGAAGAGGCACCCCGCCGTGCCCCGCACCGGACAGGACCGGGCTGGACGGGGCAGCGGAGCCGCCCCCAGGGTGGAGGACCGGCAGGAGCGGGCGGTCCGCCGCGGCCGCCCCCGGTGCGGTCAGGGGAGATGACGGTGAACGCACAGGACCACGACCACGAGCACGAGCATCATGTGAAGCCCCCGGAGACCGGGGAGGACCACCAGCGGCTGTCGGCCGACGCCCCGCGCGACGCGACCGCCGAGGCCCCCGCCACCTCCGACGCGCACCACCTCTTCCGGGCCGCCGCCACCGGCCGGACCGACGTCGTCGGCATCTCCGGCATGGGCGTCCTCCAGCGCACCGTCGGCAACGCCGCGCTCGGCCCCGTGATCCAGCGCGCCCGGGCGGCGGCCCCGGAGCAGGCCGAGGAGGCGGAGCCGCGCTCGCCCGTGCACGACGTCGTCTCCTCCGGCGGCGGCACCCCCCTCGACACCGACACCCGGGCCGACCTGGAGCACCGGATGGGCGCCGACTTCTCCGACGTACGCATCCACAACGACTCGGCCGCGCACGAGTCGGCGAAGGGCGTCGGCGCGCACGCGTACACCGTCGGCAACAACGTCGTCTTCCAGCGCGACGCCTACGACCCATCCTCGCCCCAGGGCCGTACGACGCTGGCGCACGAGCTGACCCACGTCATCCAGCAGCGCAGCGGGCCCGTCGAAGGCACCGAGGCGCCCGGCGGCATCCGGGTCAGCGACCCCTCCGACCGCTTCGAGCGCGAGGCCGTCGCCAACGCCGACCGGGTGCTCTCCGACCCGGCCCCGGCACCCCGGGCGGCCACCGGCGCCGCACCCTCCGCCGCGGCGCCCGCCGTCCAGCGGGCGGCAACGGAGGACGAGGACGAGCAACCGGCCGACGTCCAGGGCTCGTTCGTACAGCGTGCGGAGGAGCAGGGCCCGGAGGAGGAAGAGGAGGCCCCGCCGGCCTGACGTGCCGCCGAAGAACCCTGACTGCTCGTCAGCCGCCTTCGGCGTTCCGCATGGTGCCGCCCAGGAACACCGACTCCGCGCACCGCGCCGGCGCCTGCGCACCCACCGGCTTGCCCACCTTGCGGCAGTCGATCGTCATGGTGACCTTGCCGCCCGCCGGGACCACGATCGGCGTCACGAAGTGGTAGTCGGAGTCCCGGAAGTTCTCCAGACCCAGGCTCAGCACCCGGGTCTCCCGGCCCGCCGAGACGACCAGCGTCCCGGCGTCGCCCTGCGGGTTCTGGACCACGATGTCGGTCAGCTGGAACGCCTTCCCGGCCGGCACGGTGAGCGCCGTCCCCGTGTTCGTTCCGCCGCCCAGCGAGTCCTGCACCCTGACCTGCGCACTCGTCGGTGTGGCCGCTCCCGCGTCGGCCGCCGCCGACGGGCTCGGGCTCGGCGTGGGCTTCGACTCGCCGCCCCCGCCCGACCCGCTCCCGGCGGAGTCGCCCCCGCCCGCCCCGGAGCCGCCCGAGCCGCCCTGCTCCGGCGCCTTGCTCTTGTCGGCCGCGGCGGCGGACCGCACCGCCTCCGGGGTGACCGCCTCCCGCGCCGCCGACTTCACGGCCGGGCGGAGCAGTGCGTACCAGAGGCCGACCAGCGCGAGCACCAGGACCGCCGCGGTGATCAGGGCGCGGGGCAGCCAGCGGGGGAGCAGCGGCTCCTGCTCGTAACTGCCGTCCACGAGGACCGGTTCCACCGGGTCCTGCCCCTCGGCCACCTGGGTCGCGGCGAACACCTGGAAGGGGTGCGTGACCGGTGTGCCGCGCCACATCCGCTTGACGGGACGCACCCGCAACTTCGCGAACTCCGCCTTCCCGGGCGCAACTTGGAGCTCCGGTGCGGCGAAGACGACGCGTGCCCGCTCGGTCCCGGGCTGGGCGCCGAGGCGCACCGTGACCGGGGTGTTGCCCCGGTTGTCGACCGCCAGCTGATGGCGCCCGGCGAGCGCGCCGTGCGAACCGCGCGGGACCAGCTCGGCCGTCGTCCCGGTGAACGGCAGCACGGTCACCCGGCCCTCGGGCACCACCGTCTCGCCCTGCTCACCGGTCGGCACCACCCGGACCCCGAACGGCGTCTCGCCCGCCGGTACCGTCGCGTCGCGGGGCGGCCGCAGCATGAGCGATACGGTGCCCGAGTCGCCCGGGTAGAGGGACAGCACGGCCGGCTCCACCGCCGCCCAGGCGGCACACGCGCCGACCACCTCGAAGCGGTACTCCTCGACGGTCTGACCGGAGTTGCGGACCTGAAGGGGGACAGCCGTCTCCGCGCCCGGTGCGGCGCTGACGGTGGACGCGTCGAGGCTTGCCGTGAGACTCATACGGCGGACCGTAAGGTCGCCGCCCAGGTCGTACATCGGCCGCGAAGGAACACTTTCGGGCACATCCGGTGCCCCGCCCAAGCAAATTGGTTTCCTCCTCAATGAACGAGGGCATCTTCTGTCCGCCTCCTCACCAATGAGGCGCACGAACACGGCTGCGAGGCGTGTGCCAGATGTGCTTCCGGCCGTCACACAGGGGGAGCACATATGGAGCGCACCACTGTCGCGTTACGGGCCCAGGATCCGATCTCGCAAGCCGGAGTGGCCAGCCAGTTGCGGGCGCGGCCCGAAGTGAACGTCGTGGACTGGAGCGAGGAGGGGCCCTGGCCCGATGTCGTCGTCATGGTCGTGGACGCCGTGGAGGAGGACGTGCTGACGACCCTGCGCCACATCCAGCGGACCACCGACTGCCATGCCGTGCTCGTCACTACGGACATCGACGAACAGAAGCTGGTGAGCGCCGCGGAATGCGGGGTCGTCGGGGTCATCAGGCGGGCGGAGTCCACCCCCGAGCACCTGGTGCACGTCATCGAGACGGTCGCCCGGGGCGAAGGGCACCTCCCGTCCGACCTGCTCGGCCGACTCCTGGCGGAGGTCGGCCGGCTCCAGGGCCAGGTCCTCGCACCACGCGGTCTGCACTTCACCGGGCTCGCCGCCCGCGAGGTGGACGTCCTCCGCCTCGTCGCCGAGGGCTATGACACCGCCGACATCGCCACGAAGCTCGCCTACTCCGAACGCACCATCAAGAACGTCCTGCACTCCGTCATGACCCGGCTGCAACTGCGCAACCGGTCCCACGCCGTGGCGTACGCGATGCGCCAGGGCCTGATCTGACACGGCCCGGCGCCACACGGCCCGGGCGGCTGCCCCAAAGGGCAGTGCACGCTACCCGCCGAAAAGCCTGACTTCCCGCTGTGCGCGCGGCGTGCGCGGGGGACCGTGTGGGCGCTGTTCTTCGGTGGGAGGTCCGGGTGCGGGGGAGAGAAGCTGTGCGGTGGATTCGGGCGGCTGGACGCCCGCCCGGACCGGCCGGCGCGCGCCGTTCGGCGGCGCTCGCCCTGCTCCTGCTGGCCACCGCGTTCGTCCCGGGGCCGGGCCCGGCCGGCGCCGCGCCCGCCGTGCCCGTCCCCCCGGACCCGTGGGTCACCCCGGCGACCGTGCACGAGGCGCTCGACCCGGGCGGCTCGACCAGTGTCGACAAGTCGGTGCGTACGCCGGCGATCCCGCCGAAACCCGAGGTCGTCCTACTGGTGGACGGCACCAGGAGCATGGGAGTGCCCATCACCAGCGTGCAGGAGAACCTGCCCGCCATCACCCAGAAGGTCCTGGCCGCACAGCCCGAGTCGCGCTTCGCCGTCGCCACCTTCGGGGACCAGGAGTTCGACCCCACGGGCGGCGAGTTCGAGGTCCTCCAGGGACTGACGAACGACCTCGGCAAGGTGCAGGACGGCGTCGACGCGCTGAGGACCGACCGGGGGCTCAACAGCATGGGCCCGTCCGAGGACTGGATCAACGGCCTCTGGCAGATCGCCAACGGAGCCGGCGGCGAGACGGTCTTCCGCGAGGGCTCCAACCCGGTGATCGTGCTCGTCAGCGATGCGTCCAGCCACGCACCGAGCGCCGGCCACACCATTGACGACACGATCTTCGCCCTCCAGGACAAGGGCGTCCGGGTGGTCGGCGTCGATGTGGACAGCGAGCTCGGCGACGGTCTCAACGGCACCGGCAACGCGCACAACCCCGACTACCCCGACCAGGTCGAGTTCCCGGCGACCGACCCGGACCAGGCCACTCGCATCATCGAAGCCACCCAGGGCCGGCTCCTGGAGGGCATCCAGGGCGACCAGGTGGCCCAGGCCATCATCGACGGCATGGACAACCTCCCCACGTCCGTCGGCTACCAGCTCAGTGGTTGCAGCCCCTACCTCACCGTCGCGCTCGACCCGCCCACCCGCCGGGTGACCAGCGGCGAGACCGCCCACTTCGCCGAGACCATCGACGTCGCGGCCGACGCCCCGCAGGGTGCCCGGCTCACCTGCACCGTCCAGTTCCTGCTCGGCCCGCAGATCCCGGGCACGGACCGACTCGCCCCCACGGCCGCGCCCGACCCCGACTTCCAGCAGAAGATCACCATCGACGTGAACGACGTCGACGCCCCGATCGTCACCGTGGACGACCGCATCGCCAGGGCGGACGACGCGGACGGTACGAGGATCAGCTACTGGGCGACCGCCAAGGACGCCCACGACGGCCGCCTCCCCGTCACCTGCACCCCCGCGTCCGGCTCCCTCTTCCCGATCGGCTTCACCACGGTCACCTGCACCGCCACCGACTCGGCGGGCAACACCGCCACCGACACCGCCGAGTTCCAGGTGCTGCCCGCGCCCCCGGCGCCGCTGCCCCCGCCACCCGCGACGGACGTCGCCGTCAAGGCCGACCTCAGCCCCGCCCGTACGTACATCGGCCGACAGACCCAGGCCCGATTCACCGTGACCAATGCCGGCCCGGACACCGCCAGGGACGTCGTCCTCGCCACGAGCTGGCCGAAGCCCGGCAGCACGAAGGACCGCACGCTGACCTCCCTCGGCCGCTGCACGGCCGCCGCACCCTGCACCATCCCGCCCGGCGGCCGGATCGAGGTGACGCAGGCCGGCACCTACCGTGAACCGATCACCGGGGACGTACGCGCCACTGTGAGCGGCAATCTGGGCGACCTGCACCCCGTCAACAACCAGGACACGGAACGGCTGCGCGTCCTCAAGCCCTCCCTCACCGTCACCCCGCAGGTCGCCAAACCCGGCCAGCCCGTCGTGGCGCGCGGCAAGGACTACCCGCCGGGCGAGACCGTACGCCTGACCTGGAACACCGGCATCACGGCGGACCGCACCGGCGTACGCGTGGGCCGCGACGGCACCTTCGAGGTTCAGGTGCTGGTGCTGCGCAAGGACACCCTCGGCCCCCGCGTCCTGCGCGCGGACATCACCGGGCTTCCCCGGCTCCAGAAACCCGTCCTCGTCGTCCAGCGCAACCTCCAGCCACCGGACTTCAAGGGCCGTACGTGAGAGGGGCGGGCACCAGGTGATCCACGAGGTGGACGACGTACTCCGGTCCCTGATCCGGGCGGAGGTGCTCGGCGGCGGCCAGATCACGGTCGTTTTCGACGCCCCCACCCGGGAGTGGGCCGCCAAGGTCAACGCCCCCATGGTCAACCTCTATCTGTACGACATCCGCGAGGACATGCGGCGCCGCGAGCGCGGCCTGCACAACGAGTACGACGAACGCGGCGCCGTCGTCGCCCGGCGCCGCCCGCCGCGCTACTTCAAGCTCTCGTACCTCATCACCGCGTGGACCAAGCGCCCGGAGGACGAACACCGGCTGCTCTCCTCCCTGCTCGCCTGCCTGCTCGGATACGAGGCCCTGCCCCCGGAGCGCCTGGCCGGTTCCCTCGCCGGGATCGGGGCCGCCGTCCCGATGTCGATCGCCCTGCCCCCGCCGGAGGACCGCTCCTTCGCCGATGTGTGGAGCGCGCTCGGCGGCGAACTGAAGCCGTCGCTCGACCTGGTGGTGAGCGTGCCCGTGACGGCCTCGCCGACGTACCCGGCGGGGCCGCCGGTCGGCGACGAGGGCCTGCACGCACGGTTCGGCGACATGCAGGAATCCCCGGAGCCGGAGCGGGGCGCTCCGCGCGGTCTTCCGGTGTACGGAAGCCGTCCCGGCCGTCCGGTACGGGAGGAGCCCGCGGCCTCCGCGGCGCGGCGGGGACTGGGGCTGCGGATCACCGAGACGCGCTCGGCCACTGACGCGACGGAGGACCCCACCGCATGACGCCCCCGGGCCGCCCCGACGACGACCTGAACCTGCGCCACCTCCTCGCCCGGGCGACCGCCGTCGAGCAACGCGTCCGCCGCGCGGTGGAGGCCCGGCAGCGCACGGACCCGGACCCCGAGGACGCGTTCCGGGGCCTGTATCTGACGGACGAGAACATCGCCCGGCTGCTGAACGAGGAGGGGGCGCGGGGGTTTCCGGACCCGGTGGGGGAGGAGGGCGGAGCGGCGGGCGCCTCGGATCGCGTGGCCTGCGACGACGGCGCGTCCGCCGGGCCCTCGCGGCTCACCGCTCTGGAATCGGACTTCGGGCTGACCCCGCTCGACACCGAGATCCTGCTCATCGCGCTCGTACCCGATCTGGACGACCGCTTCGAGGCGTTCTACGGGTACCTCAACGACGACGTGACCCGGCGGCGCCCGTCCATCGGCCTGGCGCTCGGCCTGTGCGGGGTGTCCCCGGCCGACGCCGTCGCACGCGGCCGGTTAGCGGCCGCCGCCCCGCTCCGGGAGGCCGGTCTGCTGCTCGCCGAGGACCTGGACCGCCCCTTCCTCAGCCGGGCGCTGCGCGTGCCGGACCGGGTCACGGCGCACCTGCTCGGCGACGACACGAGGGATCCGCGCCTCGCGGACGTCGTGGCGCCCTGGGCATCGGTCGCGGGCGTCGGCGACCCGGAGGCCCTGGCCCGGGTCCTGGCCGGTGGCGTCCCGCTGGTCTACCTGAGCGAGGACCAGGGCGGTGCGGGCACTGCCCTGGCCGCGTCGGCGCTGGAGCGGGCGGGCCGGAGGGTCCTCGGCGTGGACCTCGCCCGCCTGGCGGCGGACCCCGCCCCCGCCGACGCCGTACGCGCCCTGGTCCGCGAGGCGCGGCTGACCGGGGCGGGCCTGGTCTGCGCGCCGCTGGACGCGGTGTCCCGCGAACACCCCTCTCTGTTACGCCTCCTGACGGCCACCCCGGTACCGGCGGTGATGGTGGGCCGGGTGCCGTGGGACGCCACCTGGTCCACGGTGCCGCCGCTGCTGGTGCACGCCCCGAGGGTGGAGCCGTCGGCGCGCGGGGCGCTGTGGAGCGACGCGTACCGGCGTACGGGGTCGGGCGCTGTGCCTGCCGGGGTCGACCCGGACCACCTCCTGGCGCCGTTCCTGCTGACGCCGGAGCAGGTCCGGGGGGCGGCCCTGAGCGCCGCGCAGACGGCCCGGCTCGACGGCGGGACCCTCACCCCGGACCACGTGCGCCAGGGGGCCCGCGCCCAGAACGCGGCCGGTCTGGACCGCCTGGCCCGCCGCATCGAACCCACGGTGACGTGGGACGACCTGGTCCTCCCACCCGACGCCCACGCACAGCTCCGCGAACTGACCGCCCGGGCCCGGCACCGTGACCGGGTGCTGGGGGAGTGGGCGATGCGGCCGGGCGGCGGCCGGGGGCGCGGGGTGTCGGCGCTCTTCGCGGGGGACTCCGGCACCGGCAAGACCATGTCGGCGGAGGTGATCGCGGCGGACCTCGGTCTCGACCTCTACACGGTGGACCTGGCGACGGTGATCGACAAGTACGTGGGCGAGACCGAGAAGAACCTGGAACGCATCTTCACGGAGGCGGCGGGGGTCAACGGGGTCCTGCTCTTCGACGAGGCGGACGCGATTTTCGGGAAGCGCTCGGATGTGAAGGACGCGCACGACCGCTACGCGAACGTGGAGAGCGCGTACCTCCTCCAGCGCATGGAGTCCTTCGACGGCCTGGCGATCCTCGCCACCAACCTCCGCGCCAACCTGGACGACGCCTTCACCCGCCGCCTGGACCTGGTCGTGGACTTCCCGGTCCCGGACGCGGAACAGCGCCTGGTGCTGTGGAACCGCTGCCTGGGGCCGATGCTCCCCCGCGCCGCGGACCTGGACCTCCCCTTCTGCGCGGACAACTTCGAACTGGCAGGTGGCAACATCCGCTCGATCGCGGTGACGGCGGCGTACCTGGCGGCGGACACGGGCGGCGAGGTGACGATGGCGACGCTGATCCACGCGGTCCGGCGCGAGTACCAGAAACTGGGCCGCCTGACGCTGGCCTCGGAGTTCGGGCCGTATCTGGGGCTGTTGACCTGAGGATGCGCCGGCCGTTTCCTGGAGATCGACTCAGTGGTTAGCGGGGTGATCATGGAATACGGAACGGGCCAGGTTTCTGATGTCTTCCGAGGAGTCGGACTCCGCCAGTGTTTCAATCACGGGGAGAATCTGGGGCCACGGCATGTAAAGGGCGGCGATCAGGGCCATGCTGCGTACGTCCGCCTGTTCCGCGCCGAGAATCTCGGTGAACCGCTGGAAAAAATATTCGTCGAACTCATCCGGTGCGCTTGCTGCGACTAGGTGCAAGATTTTGACCTGGCAAGCGGAGTCCATTCCGCATTGATCAAAGAGTGCGAGTGCTTCACGGCCGGTCAATTGTTGGATGGCGCCCCGCAATTCCCCGTCCACCTGGCCTTGGGTTCCAGGTTCTTCCGCATAGCCTGAAGCGGTGGTTTCGATGTAGGGAAGATTCAGGATGGGGTCATAGACATAGGTGATTCGCGTGGCAGCGTTCTGTGAGAGCCAGGAGTAGCGGGCCTCTCCGGTATCCGTGTTCTCCGTCCGTTCGTGGAACACCCAGTCGTGGGATTCGCAGATGAGAGCGAAGTCGTCGGGCTCGATCCTGGTTTTCGGTAGAAGCCGCATGAAACCCCTTCCGGTCCGCTTACGAGTCAAGAGCTAACGGTAGGTGTGTCCATCGTGCAAGGCCATGAGTTCGGTTAATTTTTCCACCAGTCTAGCCTCGGCCCGCTCTTGGTCGCCAGGGGCTGCGGACGGGTCCGTCTCCAGGTCGATAACCTGTTGGATGGATCGAACGATGGGCCCGTAGTCCCTTTGGTTGACCGGGGCTAATATGCTGTTCTGTGTGATGAACTTTTGGGCCTGTTGGTACAGTGCGTGAAAAATTGTGCCGATCCGTGCCAGTTTTTCGTCCTCGGCTCTCCTTGAAGCCGGCGATGGTCGGACGCTCGCGACCGTACGGGGGGTCATGGGGCCGTACTGGCCCGAGGGATGCAGTGCGTCGTTCAGGTTGGCGTTTCCGGAATTTCGCAGTACGTCGGCCCTGACGGCGATGGTGGTGTGCATGCCGCCGGCGCGGGCCGTCTCGAACTCGGTGCTGAGTCCGCGGGCAGGGCCGGCCAACTCCTCGAAAGCTGCCATGGGAGAGCCGGCCGGTGAAGGCGGGGGTGCGGGATGAGACGGGCCGACCGGGGTCACCACCAGCTCGGCCGCTGCGGATTCCGAGATTCCTGCTGCTGTTGCTCGTCTGCGCAGCTCGGCAGTCATGGAACTGTACGAGTGAAAGTTCCCTGGGAAGGAGACTCGTCCGAGGGCGTGGCGAGTCGTGCCTTCGCCCGACTCTTCCCCGGATACGCGCCTCTCCGTCTCTTCGTAAGGGGCAGGCGTGTGTGAACCGGACCTTCCCCTGACGCGTGTTACGGGATTGATTCTCGAACCAGCGCGCGTGAGACTGTTCGAGTAGTAGCTGCTGGGCTGCCACGCGCTGTACATAGAATTGAGTGCGGCGATTTCCATTTCGTTCGTAACTTGCAGATTGCGCAGATATGGGCGACCGTCCTGGGTCTGGGCATTCGAAGGTGCGGGAACCGTCCTCAGGATCATGGATCTTTCAAATGAGCTCAAGGGCTGGAGGCAAAGGGGGCGAGCGTTGCGGTAGTCGAGTACGGCTTGTCGGATTGCTTGCCCGCGGGGGGTTGTGAGAAGGAAGTTCCAGTATCGACGTTCTGCCTCTTCGAGAATTGCTATGAGCCGTGTCCCAAGCTCTCGCGGCTCCATTTTTGTGAGCTTGAGCGACGGTAGGTAAACAGAAGGGTTGATCGTCGCCTTGATGCGGCCGTCGCCCTGCAGTTCAAGGCGCGAGAGTCCGTATTTGATCCTCCATTCGGAAAGGGCGGCGGATACGGCTTCGTGTGCTGCGCCATATCGTGTGGAGGATTGGATTCTGGGTGATAGTCGGGACGCGATCCTGTTTAGTTTTGCAGTGAGGGTCTCCTGGTGTGTGCCTGAGCCCCTGACGTCCGGCTGATCGCTTTTCTTCCCTCCCGGAGTGGAAGGAGCTTTCTTTCGCTTCAGCTTGCTCCAGAGCGCCTTGCCCTTCTTGGCGATGAAGTTCACGATCTTGTCGATCGCTCGGTTCACCGGGCGGGATACCGCGTGGAAGACGGACTTGACCTTTGCGGCCAGGCTGCCGATTCCCAGGAGGGAGGCGAGGAAGCCGATCAGGAGGGGGACGCTGGCGGCCAGGGCGGTTTCTACCATTTTGGGCACGCCGGCCTTGCCGCCGTTGGCTATGGCCACCACCGCGTCCAGGACCGAGTTGACGAACTCCACGATCTGGGAGCCCTGGTTCACCACGAACGTGACGATGTCGATGATTCCCTTGACCGCGCGGACGAAGGCGGAGGCAGGGTTCAGGAGGGAGAGGATCCAGGTGATGCCGGCGATGATGACCGTGGGGATCAGGTAGCTCGTCAGCTTTTCCAGGATCGTGGACTTGAGGTCGCCCGCCTCCTCCTGGATCTCCTTGACCGCGCCGGCCGGGCCCTCCCGGGCGATGTTCTGGGCGACCGGGACCGAGGACTCGACCGCCGTCATCGCTTGATCGGGGACGCCCTTGCGGGTGACGCGGGCGCGGATGTTGGCCCAGGTCAGGCCCAGGAGCGAGCCGATCAGTTGGATGATGCCCTTCATGTCGAACTTCTGGGGGAGATCTAGGCCCGCCTTCACCGCCGTGCCGAGCAGCCACGACACGACCCCGGTCTTCAGGTGGTCGGCGATGTTCGTCAGGAAGAGGTTCAGGCCTGCGCCGACAGCCGATACCAGGTTGCCCAGGAAGCCGATGGGATCCTTGATGATTTTCATGATCGCGCCGGCGGCCTTGGCGAGGATGCCCAGGAGGAGGTTCTTCAACTCGTTGATGGTCTTGATCGCGCCGACAATCGCGTCCTTCGCCTTGTCGATCAGACCCTTATTGGCCTCCTGAAGTTTCTTTATCTCCTCATCGACCTTGTTGAGCGCCGCCGTGTACTTCTGGGCCAGGTCCTGGACCAGCTGCTCCGACTTCTCGTTGACCGACGCTTCGAGGTCGTCGAACTTGCCCGCGAAGTCCTTGGCCGCGTCCTCACCGAACTGGCGCAGGTCGGCCGGGAGTTTGTCGACCTCCGCCTTCAGCTCGCCGCGGCCCTTGGCGATCCGGGCCTTCGCCTTGCCCAGCTCCGTGCCGATGATGTCGGCGACCGACGAGATCACCGTCTGCATCCGGGAGACGTACAGCTTGCGGGCCTCCTGGTAGAGGTTGTTCGCCTCCTCGGGCAGGCCCGCGAACTTGTCCTTCACCCACCGGGCCTTTCCGGTCCAGCCGGAGTACCGCTTGTCCTTGTACTTCTTCATCCGGCGCTTGTGGTCCGCCGTGAACGCGTCCCGCGCCGCCTTCTCCCCGGAGGTGAACGCCGCGTCGACCTTCTTGTCCAGGCCGGACAGCGTCGCCTCGACGTCCTTCTTCGTGCCGTCGTAGACCTTCTGGAGCTTCGCCGTGACCTCGGCGCGCTTCTTCTCGTCCTTCGACTTGGTCTCGCCCTTGCCGCCGTCCACCTTCTGCCCGGCCTGCGCACGCGTCGCGGTCAGCGTGCTCATCGCCGCGGCGCCCGAGGCCGCGGCGCCCGCCTTCGCGGCGGACAGCTGGCGGCTCTCGGCCGACCTGCCCTTCGCCGGGGCCTTCGCGGAGTCCGCCTCGGCGGTCTTCTTCGCGCTGAGCGCCTCGTTGAACTCCGGTTCGTTGCCCTTGGCGAGCTGGTCCTCCGTGACCTCGGCGTCCGCCATCGCCTTGTCGTTCTGCGCGGGCCCCCCGGAGAAGTCGGTGACCGACGCCGGCTGCTTCTCGGGGATCGCGGCCGCCGCGGACGGCGCCCCGGGGTTGCCGGGCGGCTGGTCCGGGGTGAGCGGGGTGACGGGCTTGTCCTTGGCGGCCGACGTGTCCGGCGGGGCCTTCGTCGCGGTGTCGATGTCCTTGGACGACGCCTCCTTGCCGTCCGAGACCTTGCCGTCGACCTCCGCCTTGACCCGTTCCGCCTTGCCGGACTTGGAGAACTTGTCGGCGTCGTCGAGGTTCTTCGGCGCCTGCGCGTCGATCGCCTTGTTCACCGCGTCGATGAACGTCTTCTTGTCGAACTCGCCCGGCTTCGCGGCGTTCATCTTCTCCGCGTTGGCCGCCTTGCCCTGCGCCTCCTTGTCGTCCGGAGGCGCCACGGCGGCATCCTGCGACGCCTTCGACTCCGTCGCGGCCGGCCGGTGCTGGGCCAGCCGCTGCTTCTTCGCCGCGATGTCCGCCTTGACGCCCCGGAACCCCGGCGCCTGGGCGGGCGACGGCTTGACGGGGGCCGTGTAGCGCTGGGCGACCAGGCGCGAGACGGCCGCGTTTCCGGCCGCCCGTTGCAGCCGCTGGAGACTGCGGCGGTCAGGCGCCGGTGCGGGGGCAGGCGAGGGGGCGGAAGCCTCCTCCGTACGAGCGGGAGCCGCTTCCATATGAGGAGACCCGGCCCGGGACCCGGCGGGGGCGGCGGGCGCCTTTCCGGGAACCGCCTTCATACGTCCCCTCCCGCCAGTACAGCTCCGCCCGCACACGGTGGCTAGCCAGGCTGCCGGGCACCCGAGGGGCGCAGGGAGCACCGGTGGGACGAGGGAGGGGCAGGCCCGTGCGGTGCGCGCGGCGCGGCCCGTTTGCCTCATCGGGCAGCTCCCCATGCACGCCGGGGCGGCCGACTATCCGTTCCCGGTGATCGCCGAAGTGGCGAGAATCGCCGGTGTTCCCCGGTCGGGCAGCGGTCACGCGACGGGGTGGGAAGCACGTCGAGGAGCACGTCAAGGAGAGGCCCATATGCCGTCGTACCTGTCCCCGGGCGTCTACGTCGAAGAGGTCGAGTCCGGCTCCCGGCCGATCGAAGGGGTGGGCACGTCGGTCGCCGCCTTCGTCGGGTTCGCCCAGCGCGGCCCCTTCGACGAGCCGACGCTGATCACGAACTGGAGCCAGTTCGTCAGCACCTTCGGCGACTTCGTGGACGGCACGTACCTCGCCTCCAGCGTGTACGGCTTCTTCGCCAACGGCGGCGGCATCTGCTACGTCGTCCGCATCGGCGACGGATCGGACACCGTGGCCGGGGGAGCGGAGGGCGAACTCGCGGCCGGCTCCGAGGTCCAGGTCGGGCCGTACGCCGTCAAGCCGAAGCCGGGCGTGGCCGGTGAGATCAGCGTGGAGATCGCGGAGGCCGAGGGCGACGACCCGCCGTCCGACGTGTTCCAGCTGATCGTGAAGCGCGACGGCCAGGTCGCGGAGACGTATCCGTCCGTGACGACCAAGCGGAGCAAGGAGAACGTCGCCACCCGGGTCAACGCCAAGTCGGAGCTGATCGAGATACGGGAGTCGGGGCGCGGCGCCGCCCCCGCCCGGCCGGCGCCGCAGACGGTCGCCCTGGCCCCCGCCGCCCCGGCCGCCGGAAGCGCCGGTGCACTGGCCCCCGAGGTGTACGTCGGCGACGCCGACCGCCGCACCGGCCTGGGCGGCCTCGAAGCGGTGGACGACGTCACGATGATCGCCGTACCCGACCTCATGGGAGCGTACGAACGCGGACTGCTCGACCTGGAATCGGTCATCGCCGTGCAGCAAGCGCTCATCGGTCACTGTGAGTTGATGGGCGACCGGATCGCGATTCTGGACCCGCCGCCCGGCCTGACGCCGCAGCAGATCCGGGCCTGGCGCACCGACCGGGCGAACTTCGACTCCAAGTACGCCACGCTCTACTACCCGTGGATCAGCGTCGCCGATCCGGCGTCCGGCCGCGCGACCCTCGTACCGCCGAGCGGTCACGTCGCAGGGATCTGGGCCCGCAACGACGACTCGCGCGGTGTGCACAAGGCACCGGCCAACGAAGTCGTGCGCGGAGCCGTCGCGTTGCAGACGCAGCTGACCAAGGGCGAGCACGACCTGCTGAACCCGATCGGGCTGAACTGCATTCGCGCGTTTCCCGGACGCGGCATCCGGGTCTGGGGTGCCCGCACCCTGGCCTCCGACCCGGCCTGGCGCTACCTGAACGTGCGGCGGCTCTTCAACTACCTGGAGGAGTCAATCCTCGCCGGGACCCAGTGGGTCGTCTTCGAGCCGAACGACGACGCCCTGTGGGCCCGTATCCGCCGCACCGTCTCCGCGTTCCTGGTGAACGAGTGGCGCAAGGGCTCGCTCTTCGGCCTCACCCCGGACGAGGCGTTCTACGTCAAGTGCGACCGGGAGACCAACCCGCCGGAGAGCGTCGACGCGGGACAGGTCGTGTGCGAGATCGGCGTCGCGCCCGTCAAACCGGCCGAGTTCGTCGTGTTCCGGCTCTCCCAGCTGACCGGCGGGACCGGAGGCGTGGACGAGTGACCGGCGCGCGCCGCCCTTCAGTGACCGGCCCGTTCCCGAACCTGGCGTAAGGAGCCTGTGGTGCCACTTCCCGATCTCGACAGTTCCGTCGGGCACTCCTTCGGTCTCGAATTCGACAGCGTCGTCATCAAGCAGATCACCGAGGTCAGTGGTCTGAAGATGGAACAGGACGTCATCGAGCTGAAGCAGAACACCGCCGACGGCAAGTACGCCATCAAGAAGCTGCCCGGCCGCCCCAAGGCCGGCGAGGTCACCGTCACGCGCGGCCTGACCGAGGACAACAGCTTCGAGCGCTGGATCAAGGACTCCCGCTTCGGCCGCATGACGAACGCCCGCCGCAACGGCGCCGTCATCGTGTACGACTACGAGGGGCTGCCCATCAAGCGGTACAAGCTCATCAACGCCTGGCCCAAGTCGCTGGAGATCGGCACGCTCAAGGCCGGGGACACCTCGGTGCTCACGGAGAAGCTGGCGATCACGTACGAGAGCATGGAGCTCGACTGATGCGGCGTTCGGTCCAGTTCCAGGCGCCTCCGGAACGGGACACGGGCACGGGCCGCTCCGAACCGTTGCGGACCGAGTTCACCTTCGAGCTGCCGCGCGGTTACGTGGACGAGTCGGGCACCGTGCACCGCAGCGGGGTGATGCGCCTGGCGACCGCCCGGGACGAGCTGGTGCCCCTGCGCGACGACCGGGTCCGGGAGAATTCCGCGTACCTCTCGGTCGTGCTGATCTCCCGGGTGGTGACCCGGATCGGGACGGTCGAGGACATCCATCCGGGCGTCATCGAGGACCTGTTCGCGTCGGATCTCGCGTTCCTCCAGGACTTCTACCGCCGGATCAACGCCGAGGGGCACACCCGCGCGGCCGTCACCTGTCCGTCCTGCGACGAGGAGTTCGCGGTGGATCTCGCCGGCGGTCGCCTGGGGGAATCGTGACGTACGCGGCCGACCTGCTCTACGAGGAGGTCGCGTACCTCGCCTACCACTTCCACTGGCCGCTGGACGACCTGCTGGACCTGGAACACCCGGAACGCCTGAAGTTCGTCGCGCAGGTCGCCCGCCTCAACGGGCAGTAGCCGGGAGCACGGAGGAGGACGAGAAACCATGGGGCTGATGTCCTGGCTGCGCGGGGGCCGTTCCGCCGATGCCCTGCCCGTGCCGGGGCCGGGCAGTGAGCGGGAGGACCGGGTGGACGTGAGCCGTCTGGCACCCGTCCAGCGGTCCGTCACGGGCCAGGATCTGGTGATCAACCCGGCCGGATTCGAGGCTGAACTGACGACACGTCAGAATCCAGCACTGGGAACGCCGTTGGGTCATCTGATCAACCCCGAGGCGCCCGCCGGTCTGGTACGCGGGGTGGTCGACGCCGCTCCGGGAAGCCCGCCCCCACCGGTCCAGCGGGCCGTCGAGATGCCGATGCCCGCGCGGCGCGGGGCGTGGACGGTGGCCGTACAGCGGGCGTACGGGGACAGCCTGCCGAGCCTGACATCGGCTGAACCCGCCGCCGTATCAGCAGCGGGCCTTCCGGTGCGCCAACTGGTCGGCGAGCAGCTCCTCGTGCGTACGGACGAGCACACGGATGCGGTCGACCCCGCCTCCGAGCCGGACGTCCCTGGAGCTGTGCCGGGCACCCGCTCCGGCGCGGCGCCGGTTCAGCGCACCGCCGACGGCGCAACTCCCGTGCCGCCTCCGCTCCGGCGCGTGGGTGGTCTCGGCGCGCCGCTGCCGGGCCTGCCGCCGACCGCCCAGCGACGGGCGGTCGCGCCAGAGGATCCCCCGGCACCGCAGGTGCAACGTGCTCCCCGGGCGACAGAGGCCGGGGGACTGCCAGAGGCGCGAGACCCGCAGGTCAACGCCCCCGAGCCGGAGACCGTGGCCCCGCTGCTGGGGGACGCCCCCCTGGCGGAGGCTGCCGCCGACGACTCGGCTCCGCCGCCGGTCACCGGGCAGGCGGCGGGGGCCCCGGAAAGCGGCCGCGAGCCCGCCGCTCCCGTGCAGCGTGCCGTCACCGCCCCCGCGCCCCCGTCGGACCCGGTCCGCCCCACCGCGCCGTTGCTCGGTGACCGCCCGCTGCCCCTCCGTACCGCCTCCGCGCCCGGCCCCGCCCCGGCCGGCGGCGAGGCGACCGTCCAGCGCGAGCCGGAGAGCCCGGGGTCCGGCGGCAGCGGTCCGAGACCGTCACCGTTCGCCCCCGCGCCCCCGGGCCCGCCTCCCGCCGTGGCCGTCCGCTGGACCGGCCCCGACGAGGGGCCCGCGCGGGTCGCTCCGGCTCCGCCCTTGCAGCGTGCGGTCACCCTCGTACAGCGGCAGACGCCCCTGCCGCCCGCCCGGCCGGAGGCGGTCCCCGGCCCGGGCCCGCGCGTGCCCGCCTCCGTGCGGAACGCCGGGGCGGTCGCCGTGGCGGCCGGGGTGGCGCAGCGCATGGCGGACGGCAGCGTCGTCTTCCCGTCCGCACCCCGCGACGGCACCTCCCGGCCGGTCGTCCAGCGCGACTCCGAGACCGCCGAGGAGCCCCCGCCGCCGCCCCTGCCGGAACCCGGTCCGGAGCCGGAGCCGGAACCCGGTCCGGAGCCCGGACCCGGCCCCGAGCCGCCCACCGCGGAACATCCGGCGGCGACGACCACCTCCACGAGCCCCGACGGGAGTCCGCAGACGCCACCCGTCACCGACGAACTCGTCCGGGCGCTCTACACGCCCCTCAGCAGGCTGCTGAAGGCCGACCTGCGGCTCGAGCGCGAGCGCTCCGGCTCCCTCATCAACACCCGTCACTGATCGAGAGGCACGCGCATGGCCAACGCCCCGGACGACGACCCCGCGGTCAGCGTCTGCTTCGTCGTGACGATCGACGACATCGAGCTCGGGTCGTTCAACACCTGTGACGGGCTGGGCTGCGAAGTCGTCCTGGAGACCCGCGAGGAGGGCGGCAACAACGGGCACGTGTGGCAGCTGCCGACCCGGCTGAAGTACTCCAACGTGAAGCTGTCGCGTCCGCTCACCCGGGAGACGGAGAAGGTGGCGCGCTGGTTCGCCACCATGACGACCGGGTTCAGCCGCAAGACCGCGCACATCGAGGCGAGGACCGGCGACGGGCGCAAGGTGGCCCAGTGGGGGCTGCTCGAAGTCGTGCCGGTGCGCTGGACCGGGCCGTCGTTCACCCCGGAGTCGCCCAAGGTCGCGATGGAGACGATCGAGATCGCCCACCACGGCTATGTGATGGAGGGCTGAGCGGCGTGAGCGCGGGACCCATCGCCTTCAGCGCGGCCGGGACGTCCGGGGTGGCGTCCGCCGCGAAGGGCGGCTCCGCCAGGCCCAAGCTGGAGCACGCCTACCTGGAGCTGCGCACCCCGCCCACCGGGGGCGGGCTGACCCCGGGCGGGCCGTGCGGGCGGATCGACTTCCAGTTCAACCCCAAGGAGCTGAGCCTCACCAAGGCGGCCTCCTGGAAGCGCACCCCGGCCAAGGGCGCGAAGAGCTCCGGGCCGCCGGAGTACCAGGGTTCGCAGCCCAGCAAGCTGACCGTCGAGATGTTCTTCGACGCGGGCGACACCCAGGACACCCGGGTCGTGACGGCGGTGGAGCAGCTGTTCGCGTGCTGCGTACCGACGAACGAGACCAGGCAGCAGCAGCGTTCCTCGCCGCCGTGGGTGGTGTTCCACTGGGGCGGACTGACCGGCTTTCCCGGTTACGTGAGCCAAGTTGCCGCCAAATACACGCTGTTCACCACCTCGGGCGTGCCCATCCGGGCCGTGTGCCAGGTGACGATGGAGGAGATCAGCGGCGAGACGCCGGGGCAGAACCCCACCTCCGGGGCGCTGGCCGCTCGGCGCGTGCACCGGGTCGCCTCCGGGGACTCGCTGCCGTCGCTGGCCCACCGGGAGTACGGCGACGCGGGCGCCTGGCGGATCATCGCCGAGGCCAACGGCATCGACGACCCGATCAGACTCGCCCCGGGCACCCAGCTGCTGCTGCCCGCGCTGGACGAGCTGAGCCGCCTGGACGACAACGGCGGCCGGGGAGCGGGGCGGTGACCCGCCCAGGGGTCTCCAGCGCGCTGGTGGTGGAGTTCGACGGCCGCCCGCTGCCCGCGAAGTTCCTCAACACCCTGGTCGAGGGCTATGTGGACGACAGCCGCACGCTCCCCGATCTCTTCCTGCTCCGGTTCCGCGACCCGGACCGCGTCCTGCTCGAACAGACGGGTCTGAAAATCGGCAGCGAGGCCCGGCTCCTCGCCCGGGCCGGTGGCGGAACCGCCCCGAAACCGCTCCTCGAAGGCGCGGTCACCGCCCTGGAGGTCGAGCTGGACGAGACCGGCACCTTCACCGTGGTCCGGGGGCTCGACGCCTCGCACCGGCTGCTGCGGGGCCGTCGCGTCGCCAGCTACCAGAACATGACCCTGTCCGACATCTGCGGCCAGGTCGCCCAGCGCGCCGGACTCAAACCCGGCACCGTGGACATCGCCGGACCGGTCATCGAGCACATCGCCCAGCCCAACGTCACCGACTGGGAGTTCGTACGCGGCCTCGCCGAGGAGGCGGGCGCCCAGGCATACGTGCGCGACGGGCAGCTGCACCTCACCCGGCCCGCCGAGGCGAGCGGGGCACCGGACAGCTCGGCGCGCGCCGACCGGGACCCGCTCGTCCTCGAACTCGGCAGCAACCTGCTGCGCTGCCGCGCCGGTGTCTCGGCCGCCGAACAGGTCTCCGAGGTCGAGGTGCGCGGCTGGGACATCGGCGCCAAGGAACCGCTGGTCGGCCGGTCGCCCGCCGGAACGTCGGCCACGCTGGACCTCGGCGTCACGGCGGCCGAGGTCACCGCCCCGTTCGGCGAGGCACGGTTCGTCGTCACCGATGCCGCGTACGGCACCCAGGCACAGGTGGACCAGGCGGCGAAGGCGCTGGCCGAGCGCATCGCGGGTTCCTTCGCGGAGCTGGAAGCGGTGATCCGGGGCAACCCCGAGGTCACGGCGGGCAGCGCGGTCGCGCTCAACGCGGTCGGCGCGCCCTTCGAGGGCCGCTACACCGTCACCTCCTCGCGCCACGTCTTCGACGCCGTACGCGGATACGAGACCTGGATCACCGTGTCCGGCCAGCAGGAGCGCTCGCTGTTCGGGCTCACCGGGGCCTCCGGCGCGTCCGGCAGCGGCCCGCGCTGGGCGGGCCTGGTCAGCGGGACGGTCACGGACACCCAGGACCCGGAGGGCTCGGGCCGGGTGAAGGTGCGCTTCCCGTGGCTGTCGGAGGAGTACGCGAGCGACTGGGCGCGCACCGCGCAGTCCGGCGGGACGGGCGGCGGCGAGGCGTTCATCCCGGAGGTCGGCGACGAGGTGCTGGTCGGCTTCGAGCAGGGGCACCTGGACCGGCCGTACGTGCTGGCCGGGTTGTACAACGGGAAGGACCGGCCCGGCGGGGGGACCTCAGGTGCGTCCGGCGCCCCGGGCACCCCCGGCGCCTCCGACGCGGGTGGCGGCGACCTGGTCGACCCCACCACCGGCGCCGTGAACCGCCGCGCCTTCGCGTCCAAGAGCGGCAACCAACTCGAACTTCTCGATGCCGCCAACGGCCCGCAAGGCGTACGGCTGCGCACCGGCGACGGGAAGCTCACCATCGACCTGGACCGCCGGGGCACCGCCGTCGTCATCAACAGCGACGGCAGCGTCACCATCGAGGGCAAGGAACAGGTCTCCATCACGGCCGCGAAGGGCGTGTCCCTGGACGCCGGAGGCGGGGAACTGACCCTCACCGGCGAGAGCGTCACCCTCACCTCCCGCAACGGAGTCGCCCTGAACGGCGGCACCGGCAAGGTCGCCCTCTCCACGGACGGCGCGGTGGAGGTACACGGCGGACAGGTCACGGTCGACGGCAGCAGGCGCACGGACCTCAAGAGCGGCGGCTCGGTCTCCGTCAACGCACCGATGATCCAGCTCAACTGACGTACCACCACCTTCGCAGCGAACAGGAGCGCACCGCATGCCGTCAGCAGCAGCCGCCCGGGTCGGCGACCCCACGGGTCACCCCGGCACGGTCGGGCCGCCCGGGGTGCTCACGGTGCTGATCGGCGGCAGACCCGCGGCCACGGTCGGCACCCTCCACCAGTGCGCCTCGCCGCTCGGCCACCCGCCGTCCCCGATCGCGCCCCCGGGCAGCCGGAGCGTGTTCATCGGCGGCAGACCGGCCGCCCGCGTCGGCGACCTGAGCGGGTGCGGGGCGCCGATCCTGTCGGGCTGCGCCACGGTGCTGATCGGAGGCTGAACGGACATGGGAGAACAGTTCATCGGGGCCGGGTGGGCCTTCCCGCCGCGTACGGACGCCACCGGGTCCATCGCGCTGGTGCGCGGCGAACGCGAACTGGAGGAGTCCATCCGGCTGATCCTCGCGACCTCGCCCGGCGAACGCCCGATGCGGCCCGAGTTCGGCTGCGCCGTCAACGACTACGTGTTCGCCCCCGCCGACGCCGGAACGGCCGGGCAGCTCGCGTACGAGGTGCGCCTCGCCCTGGAACGCTGGGAACCGCGCATCGAGGTCGCCGACGTCACCGTCCGGTTCGACGCGGCGGACAGCGGGGTGCTGTACATCGACATCGGCTACACCGTGCGCGGCTCCAACGACCCGCGCAACCTCGTCTTCCCGTTCTACGTGATCCCCCAGCACGGACCGGAGACGAACCCCGACGACGAGGAGGCCGGCGCGTGACGCTGCCCAGTCCCCATCTGGACGACCGCCGCTTCCAGGGCCTGGTGGACGAGGCCAAGCGCCTGGTCCAGCAGCGCTGCCCGGAGTGGACCGACCACAACGTGTCGGACCCGGGCGTCACGCTCATCGAGGCGTTCGCGACGATGGTCGACCAGCTCGTCTACCGGGTGAACCGGGTGCCGGAGAAGAGCTACCTCACCTTCCTCGACCTGATCGGCGTACGGCTCCACCCGCCGACGGCCGCGCGCACCGACGTGACGTTCCGGCTGTCCGCGCCCCGCCCCGACCCCGTCGTGGTGCGCGCCGGGACCGAGGTGGCAACCGTCCGTACGGAGACGGAGGAGGCGGTCGTCTTCACGACCTCGTCCGAACTGACCGTCGTGCCGTGCTCGTTCGCCCACCTCGCGACCTGGCCGGCCGCCGAGGAGGTGACCGACCGCACCGAACAGCTCGCCATCGGGCGCGATGTGGCCTGCTTCGGCGCGACGCCCGCCCCCGGAGACTGCCTCTACGTGGGTCTGTCGGCCGCCGTCCCCGCCGGCGTCGTCGTCCTGCGGCTCGACTGCCGCGTGGAGGGCGTCGGTGTGGACCCGCTGCGCCCGCCCCTGGTCTGGGAGGCCTGGGACGGCACCACCTGGGCGGCCTGCGAGGTCGAGAAGGACGACACCGGCGGCTTCAACCGGTCCGGCGAACTCATCCTGCACCTGCCGAGGACCCACACCCCGGCCGCCGTCGTCCGGCGCACCGGAGGCTGGCTGCGCTGCCGCCTGATCGAGGCCGAACCCGGCCGCCCGACCTATCTCGCGCCGCCCGTGGTCCGGTCGGTCACCGCCTTCACCATCGGGGCCACCGTCGCGGCCGAGCACGCCGAGACCATCACCGACGAGGTGCTCGGCGCGGCGGAGGGCGTACCCGGCCAGGCGTTCACCCTGGCCCGCTCGCCCGTCGTGCCGGGGGACTTCGTGGTCGAGGTCGCGGACCCGGCGAGCGGCCCCGAGCCGGAGTACACCCGCTGGACCAGGGTTGACGACTTCGCGCACTCCGGCCCCGAGGACCGGCACATCACCCTGGACCCCAACTCCGGCCGCGTCGAGTTCGGCCCCGCCGTACGCGAACGGGACGGCTCCATCCGCTACTACGGGGCCGTCCCCGCCAAGGGCGCCACGGTGCGGGTGCGCGCGTACCGCACCGGCGGCGGGCTGCGCGGCAACGTCGCCCGGTCCACCCTGAGGATCCTCCGCAGCGCCATCCCCTACGTGGCCCGCGTGGAGAACCGCAGGCCCGCGCTCGGCGGGGTCGACGGGGAGAGCGTCGACAGTGCCCGGGTGCGCGGCCCGATGACCCTGCGCACCCTGCACCGGGCCGTCGTCCCGCACGACTACGAACTCCTCGCCCGCGAGGTCGCCCCGGACGCCGCCCGCGTCCACTGCATCAGGGCCGGGGCCGACGGCGACGAGAACGACGCCACCGCGCAGGGCGTACGGCTCCTCGTCGTACCGGCCGGGCGCAGCGACGACCAGGGCCGCATCGAGTTCGACGAGCTGGTCCCGCCCGCCCAGACCCTGCGCCTCATCGCCGGGCACCTGGACGAGCGCCGCCCGATCGGCGCCCGCCTCGTCGTGGAACCGCCGTTCTACCAGGGCGTCACCGTCGTCGCCTCGGTGCAGGCCGAGCCCGGCGCGGACCGCGACCGCGTACGGGACGCGGCACTGGCCGCGCTGTACGGGTACTTCAACGCCCTGACCGGAGGACCGGCCGGACAGGGCTGGCCGTTCGGGCGCCCGGTCCAGTCCGGGGAGGCGTTCGCGGTGCTCCAGCGGGTGCCGGGCGTGGACCTGGTGGAGGACGTACGCCTCTACCGCGCCGACCCGGTGACCGGTGAGCGCACCGACGCCACCGCCAAGATCCCGCTCGACCGGCACGCGCTGGTCTTCAGCTACGAGCACCAGCTCCGCGTGAGGGGAGCCTGACCCATGCGCACCGGCGTCCCCGGGCTCCCCACCCCGCACCCCCTCAGCGACCAGCTCCCCGCCGTCTACCTGGAGCAGGACTTCCTCCGCCGCTTCCTCACCGCCCTGGACGACGTCCTCGCCCCGGTCCTGCTCACCATCGACAACCTTCCCGCCCACCTGGACCCGCGCAGCGCCCCCGACGACTTCCTGGCCTGGCTGGCGCAGTGGGTGGCGGCGGAGTCCCCCGAGGACGGACCGGTCGAGCGGCGCCGTGAGACCGTACGCGGCGCGGTGGCCCGGCACGCCCGGCGCGGGACGGCGGGCGGCCTCGCCGAGGCGGTGCGCCTGGCCACCGGCGCGGACCCCGAGGTCACGGAGAGCGGCGGTACCGCCTGGTCCACCGGACCCGGCACCACGCTTCCTGGCGCGCCGCGCCCCTGGGTGACGATCCGGGTCCGGGAGGGGCGCGAACGGCCCGTCGACCGGGCCCGGCTGGAAGAACTCATCAGCACGGAGGTGCCGGCCCACGTGGGTTTCACGCTGGAGATCCTGCCCTCGGACGGGGGCGCGGGGGGTGCGACGCGGTGATCTGCGAGTCGTGCGGGACTAGGAACGAACCGGGGCGCGAGTTCTGCGTGTCGTGCGAGGCGTTTCTGGCGTGGGAGGAGGGGGACGAGCCCGCGCCCCCGCAGCCCGGTCCACCGGGGACGACGCCGTCGCCGCCCGTGCAGCCACCCGCCGTGGCTCCCGAGCCGGGACGGGGCGCCGCGCCCCCGACCCCCGCGGCTCCGGCGCCCCGGACCCCCGCGCCCTCGCCGTCCACGCCTCAGGCCCCCGCACCGCCGGACTCGGCGCCCTCAACCCCCGTAACCCCACCGCACCCACCCCATGCGGTGAACCCCCTCCCCGCCATCCCGCCGCAACGCCCGCCGAACCCCGCGTTCCGCGCCCAGGACCCGGACCGCCCGGGCCCGTCACCCCGTACGCCGTCCGGCGCCGCACCCCGCCGCCCCGGCGACCGGCCGGATGTGCCGCCCGGCCCCTCGGCCTGGACGCCCGACGCGTCCGCGCCCGAGCCGCCCGCCGTACCGGTCGGGGGCGCGCCCGTCCGGTGCCCCGGCTGCGGCACCGAGAACGCCCCCGACCGCACCCTGTGCGTCCGGTGCGCCCTGCTCCTCGACCCCGGAGCCCCGCCGGAGGCACGCCCGCCCTGGTGGCGCCGCCTCTTCCGCCGGGGCCCGGCGCGGGGCCACGAGGCCGGGGCGCGTCCGCGACGCCGCCGACGGGGGCCGAGGCTCGGGATCCCCCTCGCGCTGCTCCTGGTCCTGGTGGGGGTGTGGTTCGCGCTGCCCCACCTGTCCGGGCTGCTGGGCC
Organism: Streptomyces sp. NBC_00523; assembly: GCF_036346615.1. Lineage (NCBI taxonomy): Bacteria > Bacillati > Actinomycetota > Actinomycetes > Kitasatosporales > Streptomycetaceae > Streptomyces > Streptomyces sp. NBC_00523. The sequence continues at coordinate 6,917,257 of NZ_CP107836.1, forward strand.
TCGCCAAGGAGGAGACCGGCGCGCCGGAGTCGATGCCGCCCTCCGCGTGCCACGCGTCGAGCGCGGCTCCCGGGCATGCCGCGGCCGCCGCCGTGGACGGCTTCAACAACCGGTACTGGGCGCCCAAGGCCACCGGCGCCGGGGCGGGGGAGTTCCTGGAGTGCACCTTCGACGCGCCGGTCCGGCTGCGGAAGATGGTGGTGTTCCCCGGCACCTCGACGCGCGCGGACGAGTACCTGACGCAGGCCCGGCCGTCCAGGCTCATCGCCGAACTGACCGCGGAGGACGGCACCAAGAGCACGAAGACGATCCGGCTCGCCGATCAGGCGGGCCAGCAGACCTTCGACGTACGGGGCTCGCAGACCGTCCGCATCCGGCTCACGGTCGACTCCGCGTACGGCACCGGCAAGGGGCGCCGGGTGGCGGTCGCCGAGGTCGAGTTCTTCGGCCACCGCTCCTGACACCACAGCGCAGGGTGCGCGCCCCGCTTGCGACGGAGGGAGGGGGACGGCAGGGTTCGGTGCTGTGCCCACTCTCCTGATCGTGCATCACACGCCCTCGCCGAACTGCCAGGCCCTCTTCGAGGCCGTCGTCTCCGGAGCGACGACGGACGAGATCGAGGGCCTACGCGTCGTACGGCGCGCCGCGCTCGCCGCGACGGCGTCCGACGTCCTCGAAGCGGACGGGCTGCTCCTCGGCACCCCGGCGAACCTCGGCTACATGTCCGGGGCGCTCAAGCACTTCTTCGACCAGATCTACTACCCGTGCCTCGACACCACCCAGGGCCGCCCCTTCGGCTACTACGTGCACGGCGGCAACGACGTCACGGGCGCCGTGCGCGGCATCGAGACGATCGCCACCGGCCTCGGCTGGCGCCGCGCGGCGGAGGCCGTGAAGGTGACGGGCGAGCCGAGCAGGGCCGACACCGAGGCGTGCTGGGAGCTGGGCGCCGTACTGGCGGCGGGCCTGACCGAATAAGGGCTGCGCGACCCGCCTCCGGAAGCTACGCTGTGCCGCGATGACGACTCACTCTCTCCAAAGATTGGGGGCCCCGTCCGCGCAAGGTGAGTGCTGATGACCACTCACCGGCCCGACGAGGATCCCTTCCTGTCCTTCTGGCTGCGCGTGCGCGAGTTCGCCGTGCCGCCCTCCATGATCGAAACCGCCACCGCCCGGCGTCGTACCGGCGACTGGGCCGGTGCGTGCGCCGCCGCCGGTGTCGACGTCGACTTCACGCCCCGGGCCCTGGCCCGCACGTACGGGCGGGAACTCGCCGCCCGCGTACGCGCCGACCTGCGCCACCTGGCACCGGACCTGCTGCGCTGGCACATGCCGAGGATCGCCCCACGCGGCCTGCTGCGCCCCGGGCTGACGATCGCGCTCGCGCGGTACGACTCCGAGCCGCGCCCCGGAACCGCCCGTGCCCCGGCCCCCGTGCACCTGGTGGCCAGGACACCCCCGGCGTGGGCGGACGCCGGGCAGCGGATCAGCCTCGGCCTCTGGGACGGCACCGGCCCCGGGACCGTACGCCTGCATCCGCACCCCTACCCCAGCCGACGGTTCCGGCTCGACCTGCACCGCCACCTGTGGGACGCGCGCCACGCCGCCGACCTGCGGGTCCGTGCGGAAGGGGAAGGCGGCGGGGACTCGGAAATCCTCGGCCAGCTGCCACCGGGGCGTCGCTGCGCCGCAGGGCGCTGGGCGGCGGAGGCCGCGCTGCTGCTCGATGCCGAGGGCCGCACCTCGGGCCCCGTCACCGTACGGCTGGGCGGGCGGCACCGGCTGCTGCTGCACGCGACCGCGGAAGGCCGTCTGCGGCTCGCGGACGCCCGGACGGCCGCCGCCCGTACCCCGCTGGTGCTGCCCGACGCGGCCACCTGGGCGCTGCCCGACCTCGAACTCCTGCGCTCCGGCGCGATCGAGGCCGACCGGCTGCACCCCCTCGTCGCGGCCGCGCTCGCAGCCGGGCACGCGCCGGCCGGACCGCCCCCGGCCCCGGCAGGCGCCGGGCACCCGCGCGTCGTGGACTGCCGGGGCGCCCCGCACCGGATCGGCCTGGTCGACGGGGTGCTCTCCGCCCTGGACCACGACCCGGCCGAGGTCCGGCGCGAGGAACTGCTGGTCGCCCTGACCGGGACCCCGCTGCCGTGCCTCAGGGCCATCGATGAGGCCCACCGCCGCCCGGACTGCCTCACCGGGGTACGGGAGCGGCTCGACCACGGCGACATCGCGGGCGCCCTTGCCGTCGTCGAAGGTCTCCTCGGCCCCGGCGCACAGCTCCGGGACGGCCCGCTGCGCGACGAACTGGAGACGGCGGCGCTCCGCCGGATCACCTACGGGCTCTACCGGGCCGACCTCATCGAACCCGGCCCGAGTACCTGCCACCCCGTAACCCCGCCCGCCCCCGCACGCCGCACGCGCCCGCGCCGGGCGGGGGCGCGCTGACGGGTGCGCCCGCACCCCGCACCGGTCCACCACGACTCACAAGGTGATGACACATGCCCGTAAGCACCCTTTCCGCCCTGCCCACGGCCTCCCAGCTCGACATCGCCGGGGCGCTGACCACCCTGCTGCGCGACACGACGACCGAGGCGCGCCCCGACACCCAACTGGAAGCCCTGACGCTGGCCGTCGCCGCCGACCTGCCCGTGCTTCTGTGGGGCGAGCCGGGCATCGGCAAGACCGCCGCCCTCACCCAGCTCGCCGACGACCTCGGGCTGCCCCTCACCACGGTCATCGCCAGCGTGCACGAGCCGTCCGACTTCTCCGGGCTGCCCGTCGTCGGTGACGACCCGGCGGAACAGGGCGTCCCCATGGCACCGCCGGACTGGGCCGTGCGGCTGGTCCGGGCCGGGCACGGACTGCTCTTCCTGGACGAACTGTCCACGGCCCCGCCCGCCGTGCAGGCCGCCCTCCTCCGCCTCGTACTCGAACGGCGTGTCGGTGCGCTCCAACTGCCGCCCGGAGTACGGATCGTGGCCGCCGCCAACCCCCGTTCGTCGGCGGCCGACGGCTGGGAGCTGAGCCCGCCGCTCGCCAACCGGTTCGTCCACCTCCAGTGGACCCACGACCAGGACGTCGTCGTACGCGGTCTCGGCGGGACCTGGCCCCGGGCGACCCTGCCCCGGCTCCGGCCCGAACGCCTCGGCGAGGCCGTCGACTTCGCCCGTCGCGCGGTGTGCGGACTCCTCGCGGCCCGTCCCGCGCTCGTCCATCGGCTGCCCAGCGGCGAGACCCGCAGGGGCGGCCCCTGGCCGTCGCCCCGGAGCTGGGACATGACCCTCACCCTGATCGCCTTCGCCACCGCCGCCGGAGTCTCCCGCGATGTGCTCTCGCTGCTCGTCCGGGGCACGGTCGGGGACGGTCCGGGGCTCGAACTCCTCGCGGCCGTCGACCGTTTGGACCTCCCCGACCCGGAGACGCTCCTGGCCGACCCGGCGGCCGCCGTGCTGCCCGAGCGGGGGGATCTGCGGCAGGCGGTGCTCGACGGGGTGGTCGCGGCGGTGCGCAATCGCCTCGACCGGTCGCGCTGGGACGCCGCCTGGACGCTGCTGGTGCGCGCGGTCGAGACCGGGGCGCCGGACCTGGTCGTCGTCCCGGCGACGACCCTCGCCGCGCTCAGGCGGGAGGAGTGGGACGTGCCCCCGTCGATCGAGGCGCTGACGGGAGTCGTGTCGGTGTCACGCCGCGCCGAGGACGCGGCGGCCCGGGCCGCCGTGGCGACGAAGGGCCGCCGGTGACCGGGGGCGAGCTGGACCGCGACAAGCTCTTCGCGGCCCGGTTGCAGGCCGTCAGGGCCCGCCCGTTCCTGGCGACGGCGCTGTTCGCCCTCCACGTGGTCGAGTCGCGGCGCGTCCCGACGATGGCCGTCGACCGCTACTGGCGGTGCTACGTGTCGCCGTGGTTCGTGGACCGCACACCGGTGGAGGAGCTCGCCGGGGCGTGGGTGCACGAGGTGTCGCACCTGCTGCGCGACCACCACGGGCGCGGCGACCGGTTCGCGCGCCAGGAGGGGCTGACCGGGCCCGGGGAGCGGTTGCGGATGAACATCGCGGCCGACTGCGAGATCAACGACGACGTGTACGGGGACGGGCTGGCCGCCCCCGAGGGCGCCGTGTGGCCCGGGACGCTGGGGCTCCCCGAGGGAAAGCTGATGGAGGAGTACCTGCGCCTGTTCCGGCTCGGGTCCCGTACGCAGGACTTCGCCTGGCTGGACTGCGGCAGCGGCTCCGACGGGCTCGACCGGGAGTGGGACCTCGGACCCGACGGCGCGCACGGGCTCAGCGAGCAGGAACGCGACGCGGTGCGCTTCCGGGTCGCCCAGGGCATCACCGGCCGCCCGGGCCATGCGCCGAGGGCGTGGAAACGGTGGGCGGAGGAGGCGTTCCACCCGCCCCAGGCCTGGCGCGACCTGCTGGGAGCCGCCGTCCGGTCGGCCGTGTCCGGCCCCGGTGCGGGCGACGACTACTCGTACGGGCGTCCTTCGCGGCGCTCGGCCGGGCTGCCCGGGGTGATCCTGCCGAGCCTGCGGCGCAGACCACCGCGCGTCTCCGTGGTCATTGACACCTCGGGCTCGGTCAGCGATGCCGAGCTGGGCAGCGCGCTGCTTGAAGTGTCCGCGATTACCCGTGCAGTGGGCGGCCGCCGGGACCTGGTCTCGGTCCTGTCCTGCGACGCGGCCGCCCGGGTCGTGCACCCGCTGTGCCGCGCGGAGGGCATCCCGCTCGTGGGCGGCGGCGGAACCGATCTGCGTACGGGCTTCGCAAGGGCGCTGCGGACGCACCCCCGGCCCGATGTCGTCGTGGCCCTGACCGACGGCCAGACCCCGTGGCCCTCGGACCGGCCCGCGTGCCGGACGGTGGTGGGCCTCTTCGACCGGCCGGACCGGGGCTCCTGGGTCGAGGACGACCCCGACTACGTACCGGACTCGCCGCCCGCGTGGGCGCGCGTCGTCAACATCGGCTAGTCGGCAGCCCGTTGATCCGGGTGACGGGTCATGCGTTCGACACCCGGCGTCCCCGCCCGCAGCCCGTCCGTCACCAGGTCGAAGAGGCGGGCGGCGCGGGGCTGCCAGTCGCTGTGCGGGTCCAGTTGCCACAGGCCCGCTATGGCGAGGAGGAAGTCGTCCGGGGTCACCCCGGCGCGTAGCGTGCCCGCCGCCTCGTTCGCCGCCAGCAGGAGCGCGATCGCCTCGGTCACCGGACCGTGGCCGACCTGCGCCAGGCTGCCGTGCCCGCTGGTCGCCGCGCGCAGGGCGTCCGCGAGGCCCGCCTTCGCCATGGCGTACCGGGCGAGGCGGTCCAGCCACTCGCGCAGGGCGCGGTCGGCCGGGCGGTCGGCGAGCAGCTGGGCCGCCGCGTCGGCGACCTGCCGCATCTCGTACCGGTACACCTCAAGGACCAGCGCCTCGCGGTGCGGGAAGTTGCGGTAGAACGTGCCCTGGCCGACGCCGGCCTTCCGCGCGATCACGCTCACCGGGGTGTCCGCGGCCCGGGTCAGCTCGGCGAGCGCGACCGCCAGGATGCGTTCGCGGTTGCGCTGCGCGTCCGGGCGCGTGGGCGTGCTCCTCGCGTCCCGCACCCTTCCCCCCTCCCGAGCCGCGGCCGGGGACGGCCTTGCTCGCCGGACAGCTGTCCGTTAGGTTCGACAACCAAGCGGACAGCTGTCCGCTTGTCTCCACCGCAGCGCCGGATCAGGCCACTTGACCGACCGGCTTCCGTCGGCCCCCCACCCGCACGCCGCGCTCTCCGCCTCCCGCACCGGCCGCTCGCCGTCGGGTGCGGAGCGCTCGAAGCACCTGCGAAAGAAGGCTGATCATGGCCCCATCGACGTCCAGCGCCGTCACCCTGCGCGTCAACGGCGAAAAATACACGCTGACCGTCGACCACCGCACCACCCTCCTCGACGCGCTGCGCGAGCGGCTCGACCTGACCGGTACCAAGAAGGGGTGCGACCAGGGCCAGTGCGGCGCCTGTACGGTGCTGCTCGACGGCCGCAGGGCCGTGGCCTGCCTCCAGCTCGCGGTGGCGGCCGAAGGGCGCGAGATCACCACCATCGAGGGCGTCGCGGACGGCGACCGCCTGCACCCCGTGCAGCAGGCGTTCCTGGACCTCGACGGCTACCAGTGCGGCTACTGCACCCCGGGCCAGATCTGCTCCGCCCTCGCGGTCATCGAGGAGCACGCCGCCGGCTGGCCCAGCGCCGTCACCGAGGACGTGCGGGCCGGGGCGCCCGCGCTCACCGCCGACGAGATCCGTGAGCGCATGAGCGGCAACCTCTGCCGCTGCGGGGCGTACGCACAGATCGTGCAGGCGGTCGCCCGCGCTGCCGACCAGGCCAAGGAGGCGGTCGCATGAGGGAGTTCGGCTACGAACGAGCCCATGACGTCGCCGGAGCGGTGGCCCTCCTCGGCACCGACCCCGGCGCCCGGCTCCTCGGCGGCGGCACCAACCTGGTCGACCTGATGAAGGCGGGCGTGGAGCGCCCCAGCCTCCTCATCGACGTACGGGAACTCCCTCTGGACGAGGTCCGGTTCAGCCCCGAGGACGGCCTGCGCATCGGTGCCACCGTCACCAACAGCGACCTGGCGGCCCACCCCGAGGTACGGCGTCACTATCCGGCCCTGTCCCAGGCGCTGCTCGCCGGGGCGTCCGGGCAGCTGCGCAACATGGCCACCGTCGGCGGCAACCTCCTCCAGCGCACCCGCTGCGGCTACTTCGCCGACCTCGCCAAACCCTGCAACAAACGGGCCCCCGGCACCGGCTGCCCCGCCCGCGCGGGCGACCACCGCAACCACGCCATCCTCGGCGCGTCGGAGCACTGCGTCGCCACGCACCCCTCCGACATGGCGGTCGCGCTCGCGGCGTTCGACGCGGTCGTCTCGTACGAAACGGCCGACGGACCGGGCGACTTGCCGGTCGAGGAGTTCTACCTTCCGGTGGGCGACACCCCGCACATCGAGACCGCGCTCCCCGCCGGAGCCGTGATCACCGGCGTCACGCTGCCGCCCGCCCCGGCCGCCGCGCACTCCCGCTACCGCAAGGTGCGCGAGCGTGCCTCGTACGCCTTCGCGATCGGCTCGGTCGCCGCCGCCCTCGACGTACGCGACGGAGTCGTCCGCGACGTCCGCCTCGCGTTCGGGGCCGTCGCCTCCCGGCCGTGGCGGGCCCGCATCGCCGAACGGGCACTGACCGGCGGCCCGGCCGACGGGACCGCGTTCGCCGCGGCGGCCGAGGCCGAACTGGCCGCCGCCCGGCCGCTGCCCGAGAACGGCTACAAGGTGACGCTGATGCGCAACCTCGTCGTCGCCGAGCTCACCCGACTCACCGAGGAGGCCGCCCGATGACCACGACGACCGGCACCACCACCGCCACCGGAGCCGTGGGTTCGGGCCGTGCCCGGGTGGAGGGCCGCGACAAGGTCACCGGCACCGCCCGTTACGCGGGCGAGATCCCCTTCGCCCGGCTCGCCCACGGCTGGCTGGTCCTCTCCACGATCGCCCGGGGCCGGATCACCGCCGTGGCGGACGAGCCCGTCCTCGCCCTGCCGGGCGTGCTCACCGTCCTCCACCACGGGAACGCCCCGCGCGTCGACACCGGCTACGTGGGCATGCTCGGCCGCCCCAACCCGGTCGTCGGGCTCTTCCAGCACGACCGGGTGCCGTTCGTGGGCTGGCCGGTGGCCCTCGTGGTGGCCGAGACCCCCGAACAGGCCCGGGAGGCCGCCGAAGCGCTGGTCGTCAACTACGAGGAGGAACCGCACGACGTGGCGTTCCGCGCCGGGCGCGCCGACGCCTACCGGCCCGAGGACTCCCCGATGGTGCGGGCCGACACGGAGAAGGGGGACCTCCGGGCGCGGATCGACGGAGCCGCCTTCGTCGTGGACGCGGAGTACACGACGCCGGAGGAACACCACTGCTCGATGGAGCCGCACGCCGCGACCGCCCGCTGGGACGACGGCCGGCTCGACGTCACGGACTCCAACCAGGGCAGCTCCTGGGTGGCCGGAGAACTCACCCAGCTCTTCTCGCTCGACCCGGCCTCGGTGCGCGTGCGCTCCGAACACATCGGCGGAGCCTTCGGATCGAAGGGCCTGAGCGTCCATCAGGTCGCCGCCGTCATGGCGACCACCGCCCTCCACCGGCCCGTACGCGTCGTCATGACCCGCCGTCAGATGTTTTCGCTCGTCGGCTACCGCAGCCCCACCGCCCAGCGCGTCAGGGTCGCGGCAGACGCCGACGGCCGACTCTGCGCCTTCGACCACGAGGCGCTGAACCTCACGTCCCACGTGCATGAGTTCATCGAGACGAGCGCCGTGCTCGGCCGGGTGCTGTACGACGCCGACGCGCACCGCACCCGGCACCGGATCCTGCGGCTCGACGTGCCCACGCCGACGTGGATGCGCGCCCCCGGCGAGGCACCCGGCTCCTTCGCCATCGAGTCGGCCCTCGACGAACTCGCCGAGAAGTGCGGCGTGGACCCCCTCGCCCTGCGGGCGCGCAACGAACCCGTCACCGGACCCGTCTCCGGCCTGCCGTTCAGCAGCCGCAACCTGCTCGCCTGCTTCGAGGAGGGCGCCCGCCGGTTCGGCTGGGCGGACCGCGATCCGCGCCCCGGCCTGCGCCGCGATGGGCGCTGGCTGCTCGGGACCGGGACGGCCGCCGCCTCCTACCCCTCGGGCGTCGGCCGCTCCACCGCCGCCGTCACCGCCGAGGCCGACGGCACCTTCACCGTACGGGTCAACGCGTCGGACATCGGCACCGGCGCCCGCACCGCCATGACACTCGTCGCCGCCGAAGCGCTCCGGGCGGACCCGGACCTGGTGCGGGTGCGCATCGGCGACAGCGACCTGGGCCACGCGATGATCGCGGGCGGCTCCACCGGCACCCGCTCCTGGGGCTGGGCGGTGCGCCTCGCGGCGGCCGACCTCCGCGAACGGCTCGCACTGGGCGGCGGCATCCCGCCCGAGGGGATCACCGCCCGCGCGGACACCGCCGACGCCATCGCCGCCCTGCCGCAGCAGGAACGGCATTCATTCGGCGCCCAGTTCGCCGAGGTCGCCGTCGACGTCACCACCGGCGAGGTCCGGGCCCGCCGCCTGCTGGGCATCTTCGCGGCGGGCAGGATCGTCAACCCCCTCACCGCCCGCAGCCAGCTCATCGGCGGCATGACCTGGGGCCTGTCCATGGCGCTCCACGAGGAAGCGGTCCGCGACGTGGCGACCGGCGGCCACGTCAACGCCGACCTCGCCGGATACCACGTCGCCTCCCACGCCGATGTGCCGCTCATCGAGGCGGACTGGGTGGACGACCCGGTGCCCGGCGACCCCGTCGGCATCAAGGGCATCGGCGAGATCGGCATCGTGGGCGTCGCCGCCGCCATCGCCAACGCGGTGTGGCACGCGACGGGCGTACGCCACCGCGCACTGCCGATCCGCCCGGACCGCGTCCTGCGAGCGGCGGCCGACACCCCCTAATCACCCAGCCGCACCGCACGCCCCCGCCAACGACGCCGCAGCCAGCGGTCGTGGCTGGCGACCACGACCGCGCCCGGTCCGGGGCCCAGCGCCTCCTCCAGCTCGTCGCACAGCGCGGGGGAGAGGTGGTTGGTCGGTTCGTCAAGGAGCAGCAGCTCCGGCGGGCGGGCCATCAGCAGCGCGAGCGCGAGCCTGCGCCGCTGGCCCGCCGACAGCTGCCGCACCTCCTTGCCCAGGTCCGCCTCGCGCAGCAGCCCGAGCGAGACCAACGGCACCAGCTCCGCCCGGTCGGCGCCCAGCACCCGCACGTAGGTGTCGGCGACGGTACGGTCCGGCCGGGCGAACACGCTGTCCTGCGCGAGCACCCCGACAGTAAGACCCGGCCGCCGGACCACCTCACCGAACGCCACCGGCCGGCCCGCGAGCACCGCGATCAGCGTCGACTTCCCCGTGCCGTTGCCGCCCGTGACCAGCAGCCGGTCGGACGCCCCGACGTCGAGCTCGTCGATGGCCAGCCGGCCGGGGAACCGCACCCCGCGCAGGGACACCAGCGTGCCCGGCTCGGACGGCCGGGCCCGCTCGGGGTACCGGAACCGCAGCGGACTGGGCGGTTCGGCGACCTGGCCGCGCTCCGCCTCGTCCAGGCGGCGGGTCGCGTTGCGGACCCGGCGCGCGATCTGGCTCTGCACCCGGCCCGCCCGCACCCCGTACCCCATCTTCTCGCTGTCGCGGGGCCCCCGGTCGGGCGCGACCTGGCGCGCGGTCACCGCCGCCGACCGGCGCAGCTCCCCGATCTCCTCCTGCTCCTCGGCGTACCGGCGCTCCCACCGGGCCCGCTCCGCCCGCTTCTCCGCCAAGTACGCGCTGTACCCGCCGCCGTACCGTACGGGCCCGTCGACCGCCGGATCCAGGTCGATGAGGTCCGTGCAGACGGCGTCCAGGAACGCCCGGTCGTGGCCGGCGACCACCACGGGTCCCGGCATCGTCCGCAACTGCTCCTCCACGAACGCGGCGGCCTCGTCGTCCAGATGGTTGGTCGGTTCGTCAAGGATCAGGGCGGCCGGCCGCCGCACCAGCAGCGCGGCGAGCGCGAGCCGGCCGCGCTGCCCGCCCGAGAGCGAGCGGATCGTCCGACCGTGCGGCAGGGAGCCGAGCCCGAGCCCGTCGAGCACGACGGCCGCGCGCCGGTCGGCGTCCCAGACCTCCCGCTCCTCCGCCTGTTCGAGCCGTCCGCCGTACGTCTCCAGGAGCTCGGCGTGCTCCGGAGCGTCCTCCGGCGTACGGGAGAGCAGACCGGAGAGCCGGTCCAGCTCGGCGAGATCGGCCCGCGCCTCGCGCAGCGCGTCGTCCAGGACGCCCGCGAGGGTGGAGTCCGCGTCGAACGGCATCTCCTGGTGCAGGAACCCCACATCTTCGGGGCGGGTCACCTGCCCGGCGTCGGGCTCGTCCACCCCGGCGAGCAGCCGCAGGAGTGTCGACTTGCCGACACCGTTCTCACCGATGAGGCCGATGCGGTCGCCGGGCGACGCGGTGAGTGAAACCCCGTCCAGGACACGCTTCGTACCGAGGACGCGGACCAGGTCGTGGGCATGGAGGGCGCTGCTCATGCTTCCGGTGCCCCCGTCTCCCGCAGTTCCCCGTCCGCCAGCCGCAGCCACCTTGTCACTCCGGTCCGTTCCAGGAACCGTTCGTCGTGGCTGACCACCACGAACGCGCCCCGATAGGAGGCGAGCGCGCTCTCCAGCTGGCCGGCGCTCACCAGGTCCAGGTTGTTCGTCGGCTCGTCCAGGAGCAGCAGCTGCGGGGCCGGTTCCGCGCACAGGACGCAGGCCAGGGTGGCCCGCAGCCGCTCGCCTCCGGACAGCACGCCGACCGGCAGATGGGCGCGGTCCCCGCGGAAGAGGAAGCGCGCGAGCAGGTTCATGCGCTCGGCCTCCTCCCGGTGCGGGGCGTACGCGGCGAAGTTCTCGGCCACCGTGCGCCCGAGGTCGAGCAGGTCGAGGCGCTGCGAGAGGTACGCGATCCGCCCGTCGGCCCGCCGGATCGACCCGCCGTCCGGCTCCAGGTCCCCGTTGACCAGCCGCAGCAAGGTGCTCTTGCCGGCCCCGTTGGGCCCGGTCAGCGCGATGCGCTCGGGGCCCCGGATCGTCAGCCCGACGCCCTCGCCGGAGAACTGCTCCCGGCCGCCGAGACGCACCCGCAGCTCTTCGGCGAGCAGCACGGTGCGACCGGCGGGCACATCGGTGTCCGGCAGATCGAGCGTGATGCGCTGCTCGTCACGTACCGCACGCCCCGCCTCGTCCAGGCGGGCCTGTGCCTCGCCGACCCGGGCGGCGTGCGTCTGGCCCGACTTGCCGGCGGCCTCCTGGGCGCCGCGCTTCATGTTCCCGGCGAAGATGCGGGGCAGGCCCGCGTTCTTGAGGTTGCGGGCCGCGTTGCTCGCGCGCCGGTCGGCCCGCTCGCGGGCCTGCTGCATCTCGCGCTTCTCCCGCTTCAGCTCCTGTTCGGCGTTGCGGACGTTCTTCTCCGCCACCTCCTGCTCGGCCCGCACGGCTTCCTCGTACGCCGTGAAGTTGCCGCCGTACAGCCGCAGTTCCGACGGGCCGAGTTCGGCGATGCGGTCCATGCGGTCCAGGAGCGCGCGGTCGTGGCTGACGAGCAGCAGCGTGCCGTTCCACGACTCCAGCGTGTCGTAGAGGCGGAGCCGCGCGTCGAGATCGAGGTTGTTCGTCGGCTCGTCGAGGAGCAGGACGTCCGGCCGCTTCAGCAGCTGGGCCGCGAGGCCGAGCGAGACGACCTGCCCTCCGCTGAGCGTGCCGATGCTGCGGTCCAGGGCGATGCCGTCCAGGCCGAGCCGGTCGAGCTGGGCGCGGGTGCGCTCCTCGATGTCCCAGTCGTCGCCGATGACCGCGAAGTGCTTCTCGTCCACGTCACCGGACTCCACGGCGTCCAGCGCGCGGATCACCGCGTCGACGCCCAGGACCTCGGAGACCGACAGGTCCCCGGTCAGGGGCAGGCTCTGCGGGAGGTAGCCGAGGGTGCCGTCGACGGTGACGGAACCGGCGCCCGGCCTCAGCTCACCGGCGAGCAGCTTGAGCAGGGTGCTCTTCCCGGAGCCGTTGGCGGCGACGAGACCGGTGCGGCCGCTGCCCACGCTGAAGGACAGGCCGGAGAAGACCGGGGTGTCGTCCGGCCAGGAGAAGGAGAGGTTCGAGCAGATGAGGGATGCGTCGGACATACGGGACCTCGCGTGTGAATCCGGGGACGGCAGACACCACGGCCCCGGAGAAATGGTCTGAGGGAACAACGACATGGCCACTGCGGCGGCGCCCTGGGCGCCCGCTGCGGCTATGGAGCTCCGGGATCACCCGGAGATGTCGTCGTCGCCTGCCATGTCTGGTCTCCTCGTACACGCTGAACGGCCCGTCGATCTTAGCAGCCGTCCCCGTTCACGGCCTTCCGATTCAGGCGCGCGCCCGTCGGCGCAGGTCGGCGATGCCCTGGTCCAGGGCCGCCTCCAGGTGGCCCGGGCCGCCGGTGGACAGCAGGATCACCACACCGCCCTGGATCCCGGCCAGCAGGGCCGCCGCCGAGCGGTCCGCGTCCCGGTCGGCGTCGATCTCGCCGATCGACTGCATGTGCCGGATTCCGGCGGCCAGCGCGTCCTGCCAGCGTTGCAGCAGTTCGGTGGCGACGGCCTGCGCGCCCGACGAGGCCGGGCCGATCCGCGAGACGGCGATGTCGAGCGGACACTCCCGGCCCTGCTCGCGGTAGCGGGCGACGACCTTGTCGCGCCAGCGCAGCCAGGCGGGCCACGAGGTGAGGGCGCTCAGCTCCGGCTGCTGGTCGCCGATCACCCGGTCCGCCTCGTGGTGGGCGACGGCCAGCATCAACTCGTCCTTCCCGCCGGGGAAGTAGTGGAACAGCTGGCTCTTGCTGGTCGAGGTGAGGGCCAGGACGTCATCGAGCGTCAGCGTGAACACACCGTGCCGCCGGATCGCCGTGGCGGCGCCCTCGACGATGCGCTGTTTGGTCGCGGCGCCCTTGGCGGTCAGCGGCACGATGTCTCTCCTTCTCCGCGGTCATGAACGGGTCCGTGCGTGAGGTCAGGGAATCAGCAGCAGCTTTCCGGTGGTTCGGCGGGACTCCAGATCGCTGTGGGCCCGCGCCGCGTCCGAGAGCGCGTACCGCCCGCCGATGCGCGGGGACACCTGTCCCGCCCGCACCATCGCGAAGACCTCCCCGGTCCGCGCGACCAGCGCCTCCCGGGTGGGGACGTGGTCCTGCACGGTCGGGTACGACAGCAGGATGCTGCTCGGCAGGTCGGTCACCGAGAGCGACGGTACGCCCATGAACGGGCCGTAGTAGGCGTGCACCCCGTGCAGGCGAAGGGCCAGCTGCGAGGACCGGAACGTCGAGGTCCCGCCCCCGTCGTACACGACATGGGCGCCCTCGCCGTCCGTCAGCTCGCGCACCCGGTCCTCGAACCCGGCCCCGGACGACACCAGGACGTGGTCCGCACCGGCCGCCTCGGCGATGGCCGCCTTCTCCGGGCGGGAGACCAGGCCGATGACCCGGCCGCCGCGCGCCTTGATCATCTGGGTCAGCATGAGCCCCACACCACCGGCGGCGGCGTGCACCACGGCGGTGTCGCCGGGGCCGACGGCGTACGTCTCGGTGGTGAAGTGGTTCGCCGTGAGCCCCTGCATCATCACCGCGGCCGCCGTCTCGTCCGGCACCTCGGCGGGCACCTTGACCAGCCGGTCCGCCGGGACGGACAGGAGCTCCGCGTAGCTGCCCGGGTGGTAGAACCAGGCCACCCGGTCACCGACGGCCAGATCCTCGACGCCCTCGCCGAGCGCGGTCACGTACCCCATGCCCTCGGCGCCGAGCACGGTCGGGGCGGCCCAGCCCGGGCCGCCCACCTTGCGGGCGCCCACGTCCATGAAGTTCACCCCGGCGGCGCCGAGGCGGACCAGGGCCTCGCCGGGGGCGGGGACGGGGTCCGGGAGTTCGGTCCAGGCCATGACCTCGGGGCCGCCGTGCTCGGTGATGCGGATCGCGTGCATCGGGTGTGCCTCTCCATGAGCCGTCACCGCGACCCGTGTGCCGCGGTGAGTCAGGCCACCGTAGAAAGGCAAAAATGGACCGGCAAGTCCAGTCCGGGGGCGGCGGGAGACCCCGCCCGCCCCCGGTGTCACCCGCGCGGGCTGTGGCCGAACCGGACCCCCTCCCACGGCGTTGCGGACGGGAAGGACTCCGCGCGGCGCTGCCCGGACGGGCGTGCCGCCGCCCGTACGACGGCGGGCTCCGCGCCCTCGATCCGCACCAGCCAGTCCAGGAGCTCCCGGCGCAGTTCATCGGCGACCGCGCGGTGCGAGTCGAGGCCGACGAGATTGTCCAGCTCGTACGGGTCGGCCGCCAGGTCGTACAGCTCCGTCTCCGTGTAGTGGTCCGCGCCCGGGTCGTTCCAGGCGTCCGCGTCCGGTGCCTCCACCGCATACTTCCAGCGTGAGGTGCGCACCGCGCGCCCCACCCGGTCCTCGCTGATCTGGACGAACACGGAACCGGGCCGTTCGGGATCGCGGCCCCCTCCGGTCAGCGGCAGCAGGGAGCGCCCCTGCACGCCCGACGGGACCGGGAGGCCGGCCGCCGCGAGCAGGGTCGGCATCAGGTCCACCGTGGAGACCGGCCGGCGGACGAGCCCGCCGCCGCTGAAGCCGGGCCCGGTGGCTGCCAGCGGCACCCGGACCGATGCCTCGTGGGCCGAGCGCTTGTACTCGCTGTTGCGGGTACGGAAGTGGGAGCCGTGGTCCGCCGTCCAGGCCAGGACCGTGTTCTCCTCGGTGCCCAGGCTCCGCAGGGCGTCGCGCAGCCGGCCCACCCCCTCGTCGACCCGTTTGATCTGGCCCAGGTACCCGGCGAGGTGGCGGTGCGCCCCGCCCTGCTCGGCCCCCGGGGAGAGCGCGGCCAGGTCGGGTGGCAGCCAGGCACCCTCGTAGCGCTCCCGGTAGCCCGCCGGGGCCGGGTAGTCGTCGGTGGGGTTCTGGTGGTGCGGCTCCAGCAGCGACAGGAAGAGGAGGTACGGCCGGTCGTGGTGGTCGGCGACGAACCGGATCGCCGCGTCGATCAGCGCGTCCGAGCGGTAGCCGGGCAGCCGCACCGGCGCGCCGTCCTCGTCGTGCACCACCGTGCGGTACGCGTCCGAGGTGAACTCCAGCCGGTCGGACGCAAGCCACGTGCCGTAACCGCCCCGGCGGGCGGCCGGCACCGGCCCGTCGGGGTTGTCGTCGCCCGCCAGGTGCCACTTCCCGATGTAGCCGGTGGTGTATCCGGCCGCCGCGAACTCACCGGCGAGCGTGGGAATGTCCCCGGGGAGCGGCAGCCCGTTGCGGAAGACACCGGTGGCCGTGGGGTACCGGCCGGTCTGGAGCGACGAACGGGCGGGCGCGCAGACCGGGTTGGGCGTGACCGCCTGCTCGAAGAGGGTGCCCTCGCGCGCGATGCGGTCGAACTCCGGTGTCACACCGGCCCGGTTGCCGTGCACCCCGGCGGTGTCCCAGCGCTGCTGGTCGGTGAGGACCACGATCACCTGCGGGCGTGCCCCGGAGGGCGGCGCCGGGACGCCGCCCTCCGGGATCGGGGAGTGCTCGCTCACGCAGCCGTCGCCTCGGCGGTGGAGGCGCCGGACGGGATGCCGAAGGACGGGTCCGGCACCGCCTCGGGGCTGATGAGCGTGGAGGAGCGGCCGTCGACGCCGACCGGCACGTCACCGTCGATGGTGACGCGGCGGAGCTTGCGCTCGTGGGTGTCGGAGTCGTCCACGCCGTAGTGCTGGGTGGCGCGGTTGTCCCAGATCGCCACGTCGCCCACCTGCCAGTCCCAGCGCACGGTGTTCTCCGGGCGCTCGATGTGCGACTGGAACAGCTCGACCAGGGCCCGCGAGTCGCGCCCGTTCAGCCCGCTGATCCGCTGCACGAAGTTGCCCAGCAGCAGGACGCGTTCGCCCGTCTCGGGGTGCACGCGGACCACCGGGTGCTCGGTGAGGAACTTGGTCGACGTGAACACCTCCCGGTACTGCTGAAGCGCCTCCGGCAGGGCGTTGGGCCGCACCGCCGCGTAGTCGTAGTCGTTGGAGTGGACGGCCCGCAGCCCGTCCGCCAGGGTGCGCAGCTGCTCGGGCAGCTCCGCGTAGGCGGCGGCCGTGTTGGACCACAGGGTGTTGCCGCCGTACGGGGGGATCACGACGGCCCGCAGGATGGAGAAGGCCGGGTAGGCGGGGACGAAGGTGACGTCGGTGTGCCACTGGTTGGCCCGGCCGCCGTGGTCGGAGTCGATGCCCAGCGAATACCGCCCGTCGGCGGACGGCACGGTCGGGTGGGCGACCGGCGTGCCGAGCAGCCGGCCGAACGCCTCGTGGCTGTCCTCGTCCAGGTGGTCCTGCTCCCGGAAGAAGACGACCTTGTGGGCGAGGAGCGCGGCCCGGACGGCGGCGACCGTCTCCGGGTCGAGGTCGCCGCCGAGCCGGACACCGGAGATGACCGCGCCGATGCGGCCGCCGAGCTGCTGGACGGTGACGGCGGGGGCGGTGGTGGTGGAGGACATGGGGTTTCCCTTCGAGGAGGTGCCCGTCACGGCCGGGCGCAGGGCGCGGCCGGTGGCAAGCCAATTACTTGTGGAGCGGAATTAATTGGGGCGGGAGGCGCCCACGGGCGGAGACGGTGCACTTCCCGGAGCGAGAACGCGCGGGGTGACCGGCTCGGGAGAGGGAGGGGTGGTGCGGTGGTACGCCGGTGAGGTCAGGCGGCGGTACAGCGGCCCGGACACACGGGCTGAGGGGCGGGGCGGCCGGCGCGGGCGGGCCGCGCATCGGTGAGTGCCGTCGCGAACATGTCCCGGAGACTCGCAGCGCCCCGCCGGGTACGTCAAGCGCCCGCCGCCGCCCCGCGGGGCGTACGGGAGTGGTTCAATCGGCGCCTGCACGGGGCCACCGGACATCCCCGACGGAGCCGAAAAACCCTTGCTGGCCTGCGAGTTCACCCGATCACCCGGGCAGTGCGCGGGCGCCGCCTCCGGGCCCGGTCACCGGCCCCGTGCGAATTCACGCCGCCGTAACGTTGCGAGCGCCCCACCGGCGCAGGACCGAAGGAAGGCCCTCATGACCGCCGCCCCCCGCCTCTTCCGCGCGACCGGTGACGGAAGGCGCGAGACCAACGCCGCCACCGTGCTGCGCACCGTCCTGGACCACGGACCCGTCGCCCGCCGGACGATCGCCGACCGCTCCGGGCTGAGCCAGGCCGCCGTGTCGCGCCAGTGCACCGATCTCGTACGGCTGGGCCTGGTCCGGGAGTTGCCCGAGCTGAGCGCCGGAAACGGGGTGGGCCGGCCGCAGATCCCGGTCGACCTGCACACCGGTGAGAGCGGCGGGCCCCTGGTCGCCGGCGTGCACATCGGCGTGCCCGCGTCGACGTTCGGCCTGCTGGACCTGCGCGGCCGGCTGCTCGACCGGCGCACCTTCCCGCACGACGGCATCGCCGCCGGGGACCTGCCGCCGAGGATCGCGCGCGGGCTGCGCGCCTTCCTGGACGACGTCCGGCGCGACCGGCCGCTGCTGGGGGTGGGCGCGGCCCTCGGCGGTTGGGTCGAGCCGGGCTCGGGCACGGCCGTGCGGCACGCCTCGCTCGGCTGGGCCGGCCGCCCGCTCGCCGCCGAACTCGCCCGTGGGCTGGACGGCCCGGAGGTGCGCGTCGACAACCACGCCCGGGCCGTGGCCCAGTCCGAGATCCTGTTCGGCCGGCCCGAGGCGCGGCGCAGCCTGGTCCACCTGTTCATCGGCAACGTGGTCGACGCGGCGCTCGGCATCACCGGGGTGGTGCACCAGGGCCCCGGGTCCGGTGCCGGGGACGTGGCCCACCTCCCAGTGCCGGACTCCACGGTGGTCTGCCCCTGCGGGCGTTCGGGGTGCCTGGAGGCGACCGCCTCGAACACCGCGATGGCACGGACCGCCGTGCGGCGCGGCATCGTGCCCTGGCCCGACGCCTTTCTGGTGGTGGACGCGGCGGCGGCCGGTGACCGGCGCGCCGACCGGCTGCTGCGCGAGCGGGCCCGTGCGGTGGGCCGGGCGACGGCCCTGCTGCTCGACGTCCTCAACCCCGACCTCGTGGTCGTCACCGAGCACGCCAGCCTGACCAACCCGGAGTACCTGGAGGAGATCAGGGGCGCCGCGGTCGACCACTCGCACGTCTGCCGGGACCCCGAACGCATCGTCAGTCCGCATGCCGGGACGGCCGTCCTCCCGGTCGCGGCCGGTGCCGTCGTCCTGAACCCGCTGTTCAGAAGCCCTCTGGCGGCGTCGGTGCGGTAGCCGGCCACCGGAGGACGGAAAGCGCTTCGTACCAGGATGCGGACAAGGCAGGTTGACCGTCCGGCGAGGCCGCTGTCATATTGCTCCCGTGAACCCGGACAAGCGCCTCGTCTCCCGCAGGCACGTCGACCTCTGTCGACAGGCCAGCGCGGTCTGTGCCGTCCGCCGCTGACCCGGACCGCGGCGCGTGGCCGAATGGCCCCCGCCCCGCTGGCTTCCCACGGGTGACAACCACCCGCTGAGACCCGGGAATCGCCTCTCCCCTCCGGCTTCCCCGCTCCCGTGCGTCGCGGGAGCCCCGACGCCTACCCGCGCCGATTCCGTACGGCCGCCGCAGCGGCCCGGTCCGGTGCGCCTTTCGCGCAGCGCATCTCCCTCGCTCCATTCCTCCCGCAGCGGAACGAATACGCGGACGTGCACCGCCGCGCGCTCCCACCTTCCCTTTTCCCACCGTCACAGGCAGGCATCGATGACCGAGCTGTACCCCCTCACGCCCTCCGGACCGTCCCGGCGCTCCACGCTGCGCGCCGCGGGCGGCGGCGCCCTGCTCCTCGGACTGGGCCTCGCGGGATGCCGCTCGGCCGTGTCGGAGACCTCGTCCGCCCCGCAGGGCGCGAGCGCCGCACCACGGCGCGGCGGTGTGCTGAACGTCGCCGTGAACGCCGACTTCACGCCCGCCCTGCTGTTCGCGCAGAGCAACCAGTCCCTTCAGCAACGCCTCATCTACAACACCCTCACCCGCTACGACGACCGCCTCCACCCGAAACCCGAACTCGCCACCTCCTGGACGTACGCCAAGGACGGGCGCAGCATCACGCTCCGGCTGCGCGACGACGTCACCTTCCACAACGGCCGCGAGTTCACCGCCGACGACGTCATCTTCGCGGTGAAGAATCTTCAGAACCCGGTGCGCGCCGCCCAGTTGCGCAGCACGGCCGCCACGGTCACCGGGTTCGAAAAACGCGGCGACCACGAGCTGGTGCTCAAGCTGGCGCACCCGGTCAACAACCTCTTCGACCTGTTCGAGTTCATGATCATCACGGACTCGGAGAGCGTCGAGGACGCCGTCGCCGGGAGGAAGTTCATCGGGACGGGCCCCTTCAAGCTGAAGAAGTGGAGCCCCGGCTCCGGTCTGAGCCTCACCCGCAACGACACGTACTGGCAGCCCGGCCGCCCCTACCTCGACGGCGTCGAACTGCGGGTCATAGCCCAGGCCGACGCGCTGATATCGTCCCTGCGCTCCGGCCAGTCCCAGCTCTCCTTCGACGTGCCCGGCAAGAGCGTCGGCGTCGTCAAGACCGACAACGGGCTCACCATCAGCGACTACGACACCGGAGCCGGAGCCGTCTACCTGGGCGTCAACACCACCGTCGCCCCGCTGAACGACCGCACCGTCCGCCAGGCCCTCGCCTGGGCCGTCGACCGGGACCGGCTCGTCGCCCAGACCCTCGGCGGCTACGGCCTCGCCTCCGCCGCGCCCTGGCCCAAGTCCTCACCCGCCTACAGCGAGGCCAACCGCACCCACTACACCCACGACCCCGCCAAGGCCCGGGAACTCCTGAAGTCCGCGGGGCACACCAGGCTCGACCTGCCCATGCTGCACATCGCGCTGCCCGGCGAGACGGCCATCGCCGAGTCCATCCAGTACGACCTCAAGCAGGTCGGCGTCCACGTCACGCTCCAGCCCACCGACGGCGCCACCGCGCAGAAGAAGCTGATCTCGCAGGGCATGCCGGCCCTGTGGTCCCTGGGCCACGGATTCGCCCAGGTGCAGCCCTCCACCCTCGCCGTCAGTGCGTACCCCTTCAACGAGGCGAAGAACACCTCCAAGTACCGCTCGGCCGCCTACACCAAGGTCGTGCAGGAGGCGTGGACCGAGCCGGAGACCGACTCGGCCGCCGCCAACGCGCTGCACCAGAAGATCTCCTCGATCCTGCTGGACGAGGCGTTCCTCATCGACCTCGTCGTACGCGGACAGCTCCAGGTCTCCGCCGCCCGGCTGCACGGCGTCACGCTCAACAAGTTCTCCTACCTCAACCTCGACAACGCCTACCTGGTGTGACATGCGCAGCTACCTGATCCGGCGGCTGCCGTCCGCCCTCCTCGTCCTGGTCGCCGCCTCCTTCCTCATCTTCACCATCCTCAGGCTGGTCCCCGGCGACCCCGCCACCTCGCTCGCCGGACCCGACGCGGACGCGGCGACCGTCGCCGCGATCCGCGAACGGCTCGGCCTCGACGCACCCCTGCTCTCCCAGTACGCCCACTGGATCGGCTCGCTCCTGAAGGGCGACCTCGGACCCTCGTACGCGATCGGCGGTCAGACCGCCGACCTCATCGGCGACGGACTCGGCGCCACCACCGAACTCACCCTCGCTGCACTGGTGTTCGTGGTCGTGCTCGGTACGGCCTTCGGCGTCATCGGGGCCACCTCGCGCAACCGGTGGCTGACCGCAGCCGTCCGCGTGATCACCACCGCCGCCCTCGCCGTACCGCCGTTCGTCAGCGGCGTGCTGCTCGTCCTGGTCTTCGCCGTGGCGCTCCCCGTACTGCCGCCCGGCGGCCGGGTCGCCTTCCTGATGGCCCCGGACCTCGCCGCCCAGTACCTCGTGCTGCCGGCGCTCTGCCTCGCCCTGCCCAGCGCCGCCGTGCTCGGCCGCTACCTCAAGGACGGCATCGAACGCGGCCTCGCCGAGGACTACATCCGCACCGCGACCGCCGCCGGGATCGCCCCGCGCCGCCTGCTCTGGCGCCACACCCTGCCCAACGCCCTGCCGCCCGTCGTCACCCTGCTCGGCATGCAGGTCGGGAACCTGCTCGGCGGGGCCGTCCTGGTCGAGGCGATCTTCGCCTGGCCCGGCCTCGGACAACTCGCCGAGCAGGGCCTCCAGCGCCGCGACTACCCGGTCGTCCAGGACCTCCTGCTGCTCCTGGTCGGCGTCTTCGTCCTCGTCCAGCTGCTCACCGACCTCGTGTACGCCTGGCTCGACCCCCGGATCAGGTGGGAGTAACCCTGATGACCCAGACGACCGACCTCCTCGCCGTCGCGCCGCCCCCGGCCGCCCGCAAGCCGCGCGCCACGGCCCGCCCCCGCCACCCGTACCGCACCGCCCTGTCCACCGCCCGCGCCCGCACCGGCCTCGTCCTCGTCGGCGTGGTCGTCCTCGCCGGGCTCCTCGCACCGCTGCTCGCCGGACACGGGCCCACCGACCAGAGCGGCCAGAGCCTCGCGGGGCCCGGCACGCCCGGACACCTCCTGGGCACCGACGACCTCGGGCGCGACCTGCTCAGCCGGGTGCTGTACGGCATCCGCACCGACCTCACCATCATCACGATCGCCGTGCCCGCCGGGGCCGTACTCGGCTGCCTGCTCGCCCTGGCCGCCGCCGCCCACCCGGTCGCCGACACCGTCGTCCAGCGCGTCTTCGACCTGCTCCTCGCGTTCCCCGGGCTGATCCTGGCGCTCGCCGTCACCGCGATCCTCGGCCCCGGACGCGTCCCCGTCGTGCTCGTCATCGCCCTCGCCGAGGTCCCGGTCTTCGGCCGGCTGCTGCGGAGCGGCGTCCTCGTACAGCGGGAACGGGAGTACGTCACCGCCGCCCGGGTCGGCGGCGGTTCGAGCAGCCGGGTGCTGGTCCGGCACATCCTGCCCAACGCGGCCGACCCGCTCGTGGTGCAGATCGCCGTCTCGCTGACCGTCGCCGTCTTCATCGAGGGCGCGATGAGCTTCCTCGGCGTCGGCGTCCGGCCGCCCGAACCCACCCTCGGCGCGGTGCTCAGCCAGTCCATGCCCTATCTCGCCCAGTCCCCGCACTTCGCCGCGGGCCCCCTGATCACCGTAACCGCGCTCGTCCTCGGACTCTCGCTCATCGCCGAGGCGCTCAACCGGGAGATACGCCGATGACCGCCCCCGAGCTGCTGGAAGTCCGCGACCTCGGCGTCGAGTTCACCGCCCCCGACGGTTCACCGCTGCGCGCCGTGCGCGGGGTCTCCTTCACCCTGCGCCGGGGCGAGACCCTGGCCGTCGTCGGAGAGTCCGGGTCCGGCAAGTCCACCACCGCGCTCGCCCTGAACCGCATGCTCCCCGGCACCGGCCGCATCACCACCGGGACGGTCCGGCTGGACGGCCGCGACCTGGCCGCCGCCGACGAGGCCGAGCTGCGCGCGGTGCGCGGCGCCCGCATCGGCATGGTCTTCCAGGACCCGATGACCGCCCTCAACCCCGTCCTCACCGCCGGCCGCCACATCGAGGAGGCCCTGCGCGCCCACGGCAACCACCACAAGGCCGCCCGTCGCGCCCGTGCCGTCGAACTCCTCGACCGGGTCGGCATCCCCGACCCGCACCGCCGCGCCGACGACCACCCGCACCAGTTCTCCGGCGGCCAGCGCCAGCGCATCCTCATCGCCATGGCCCTCGCCGGTGAACCCGACGTCCTCCTCGCCGACGAGCCGACCACCGCGCTCGACGCCACCGTCCAGGACCAGATCCTCACCCTGCTCGGCGACCTCAACCGCGAGACCGGTACCGCCCTCGTCCTCATCACCCACAACATGGGCGTCGTCGCCCGCGCCTGCGAACGGGTCCTTGTGATGTACGGCGGCACCGTGGTCGAGGACGGGCCCACCGCCGAAGTGCTCACCCGCCCCCGCCACCCGTACACCGCCGGGCTCCTGGCGGCCGTCCCGCGCCTCGCCACCCCGTCCGGGACCCGGCTCACCGGCATCCCCGGCAGCCCGCCCGACCTCACGCTCCTCGGGGACGGCTGCGCCTTCGCCGAGCGCTGCACCCTGGCCGAGGACCGCTGCCGCACCGCGACCCCGCCGCTCGCACGGGTGGCCGGTGACGTCCGGGTGGCCTGCCTCCCCGCCGCCGGACGCACCGAACCCCTGCCCGCCCCGGCCCCGCCCGTCCGCATCGACCGCCCCGCGCCCGGAGCGGTCGTGCTGGAGGCGGACGGGCTCACCAAGACGTACGGGGGACGTGGCGCCCGGCGACGCGGGGTGCCCGCGCTCGACGGGGTGTCGC
The DNA here is from genome assembly GCF_036346615.1 of Streptomyces sp. NBC_00523. Taxonomy (NCBI): domain Bacteria; kingdom Bacillati; phylum Actinomycetota; class Actinomycetes; order Kitasatosporales; family Streptomycetaceae; genus Streptomyces; species Streptomyces sp. NBC_00523. The sequence continues at coordinate 6,941,118 of NZ_CP107836.1, forward strand.
TGACGCTCAGGGAGGGCGAGACGCTGGGCATCGTCGGCGAGTCCGGCTCCGGCAAGTCCACCCTGGCCCGGGTCCTCGCCCACGCGCACACCGCCGACGACGGCACCCTGCGGCTGCGCGGCGAGGACGTCACCCGGCCCTCGCGCCGGGCGCTGCACGCGGTGCGCCGCCAGGTCCAGATGGTGTTCCAGGACCCCTACGCCTCGCTCAACCCGCGCATGACGGTGGGCGAGATCGTCGCCGAACCCCTCGTCGCGTTCGGCATCGGCGACCGGGAGGCGCGCCGGGAGCGGGTGGCGGAGCTCCTGGAGCTGGCGGGCCTGGACCCCGCCGTGGCCGGACGCCACCCGCGCTCCTTCTCCGGCGGCCAGCGCCAGCGCATCGGCATCGCCCGCGCGCTCGCCCCGGCGCCGACCGTCCTCATCTGCGACGAACCCGTCTCCGCGCTCGACGTCTCCGTCCAGGCCCAGATCACCGGCCTGCTCACCGACCTCCAGCGCGACCTGGGCCTCTCCCTCGTCTTCATCGCCCATGACCTCGCGGTCGTCCGGCAGATCAGCCACCGCATCGCCGTCATGCACCGGGGCCGGGTCGTGGAGACCGGCACCGCCGACGAGGTGTGCGAGCACCCCCGCGATCCGTACACCCGCGCCCTGCTCGCCGCCGCGCCCGAACCCGTACCCCCGGCGGCCCGGACCGGGCACGCCGAGAAGACGGGAGCCCTCGCATGACCGACCGCACCCCCGAGCCGCCCACCCCGACCCGTGACGGAGCCACCCGCCGATGACCACCAGCACCCGCCGCGACCCCTACGACGGCTTCCCCGGCCGCATCGGCCGCACCTTCGCCGCCTCCGAGCCCGCCTGGCCGGCGCCCCGGACACCGGGGGAGAAGGCCCCGAACATCGTCGTCGTGCTCGTGGACGACATGGGCTACAGCGACATCGGACCCTTCGGCTCCGAGATCCCCACCCCCGTGCTCGACACCCTCGCCGAGGACGGCGTACGGCTCAGCAACTACCACACCATGCCGCTGTGCTCACCGGCCCGCGCCGCCCTGCTCACCGGCCTCAACCCGCACCGCGTCGGCTACGCCATGGTCGCCAACTCCGACCCGGGCTTCCCCGGTTACGGCATGGAGATCGCCGACGACATCCCCACCCTCGCCGAGCTCCTCCACGACTCCGGCTACGCCACCTACGCCGTCGGCAAATGGCACCTGGTCCGCGACTCCGCCTCCAACGCCGCCGACGACCGCGACAACTGGCCGCTGCGCAAGGGCTTCGACCAGTACTACGGCGTCCTGGAAGGGCTCACCAGCCTCTTCCACCCGCACCAACTCGTGCGCGACAACAGCCCGCTGGACATCGACGAGTTCCCGGACGACTACTACTACACGGACGACATCACCGACCAGGCGATCTCCATGGTGAAGTCGCTGCGCGCCCACGACCCGGACAAACCCTTCTTCCTCTACCTCGCGCACAACGCCGTCCACGGCCCGCTCCAGGCCAAGGAGGAGGACATCGCCCGCCACCGGGGCCGCTACGACGAGGGCTGGGACGCGCTGCGCGACCGCCGCTTCGCCGCCCAGATCGCCGACGGCCTCTTCCCGCCCGGCACCGAACTCCCGGAACGCAACAGCGAGGCCGGGCAGGACGTGCCCGCCTGGGACAGCCTCACCGAGAAGCAACAGCGGCTGTACGCGCGCTACATGGAGGTGTACGCGGCACTGGTCGACAACATCGACCAGAACCTCGGCCGGCTCACCGCCACCCTCGAAGCCCTCGGTGAGCTCGACAACACCATCATCGTCTTCACCTCCGACAACGGAGGCACCGGCGAGGGCGGCGCCGAAGGCACCCGCTCCTACTTCAGCCGCTTCGTCCACCACCCGGCCCTGCCCGAGGACTGGACCCCCGACGTCGACCGGGACCCCGGGCTGATCGGCGGCCCGCGCAGCCTGGTGCACTATCCGCGCGGCTGGGGCATGGCGTCCAACACCCCGTTCCGGCTCTACAAGGGGCACACGTACGCGGGCGGGGTGCGCGTCCCGTTCGTCCTGTCCTGGCCGAGGGGCGCCCGCGAAGGGCGGCTCACCCCGGGCACCCGCCCGCAGTACCAGTACGTCACCGACATCGCCCCGACCCTCCTCGAACTCGCCGGTCTGGAACGGCCGGAGCGCCGGCGCGGGGTCCCGCTCCAGGAGCCGGACGGCGTCACCTTCGCCCCCGTACTCGCCGACCCGGAACACCTCTCCACCCACCCCGAGCAGTACTGCGAGATGACCGGCAACCGCAGCTACTACCGCGACGGCCGCAAACTCGTCACCCTGCACCGCCCCGGCGCCCCCTACGACGACTCCGAGTGGGCCCTCTACGACATCAGGACCGACCCGACCGAGATCCACGACCTGGCCGCCGCACACCCGGGCCTGGTCAAGGAGCTCTCGGCGGCCTGGGAGAAGGCCGCCTGGCGCAACGGCGTCTTCCCGCTCCCCGACGGCAGCGGCGCCCTCGCCCGCCGCAACCCCGCCGAACAGCGGCTGTCGCGCCCCCTCACCTTGCTGCCCGGCACCCCCGAACTGGAGCGCTACCGCTCCTCCCGGCTGGTCTCGCTGCGCTCCTTCGAGGTCACCGTCGCGATCGAGGAGACGGGCGAGGGCGTCCTCGTCTCGCACGGCGACCAGGGCGGCGGTTACAGCCTGTACGTGGAGGGCGGCCGTCTGCACTTCGCGTACAACGAGTACGGCGTGCTCCACGAGACGGACGCGGGTCCGCTCGCACCGGGCGGGCACACGGTCCGGCTCGTGGCCACCGCCGAGCGCGGCCTGCGCTGGAGCTTCCGGATCGAGGCCGACGGCGAGACCCGGGCCACCCCGCCCAGCGTCCACCAGCTCATCGGCATGGCCCCCTTCCAGGGCATCAGCATCGGCGTGGACCGCAAATCCCCCATCTCCTGGCCCCTCTTCGAACGCCACCGCTCCTTCCCGTACCGGGGGCGTCTGCGCTCGGTGACGTTCACCCCGGGAGACCCGGGCCCGGACTCGCCGGAGGCGGTGGCCCAGGCCCTGAAGGAGGCAGCAGCGGCGTTCGAGTAGGCCGCCGTTCAGCCCTTCCGGCGTTTGAGGAGCGGGGTCCGGGGTGGAGCCCCGGTTTCCGGAAGGGGCGGGTAGGGGACAAGGCCCGCCGCAGGCGCCCCCCCAGAGATCGATTCGCGACGTCCCTCACCCAGGTCTAACGTCGGGGGAGTGAACGACCACGTTCACTCCCGCACAACAGCGGCACCGAACCAATGACCGGCTCCCACGCGACACCCGCGCAAGCCACCGCACCCCCTCGGAGGGACCGCGGCGGCACGATAGCCCTGCTGGTCATCTGCTCGTGCCAGCTGATGGTGGTCCTCGACATCACCATCGTGAACATCGCTCTGCCGCACATCCAGACATCCCTCGGATTCTCCACCGAGAACCTGTCCTGGGTGATCAACGCCTACACCCTCACCTTCGGCGGCCTGCTGCTGCTCGGCGGGCGGATCGGCGACATCCTCGGGCGACGCCGGGTCTTCATGACCGGCGTCGCCCTCTTCGTCATCGCCTCCCTGCTCGGCGGACTCGCCCAGGAGTCCTGGCAGTTGCTCGCCGCCCGCTCGCTCCAGGGCGTCGGCGGCGCCATCGCGTCGCCGACCGCGCTCGCCCTCATCACGACGACGTTCCACGAAGGCCCCGCGCGCAACCGGGCGTTCGGCGTGTTCGCGGCCGTCTCGGCAGGCGGCAGCGCCATCGGACTGCTCGCGGGAGGCGTGCTGGTCGAATGGCTGGACTGGCGGTGGATCTTCTTCGTCAACGTGCCCATCGGCGCACTGATCGTGCTGGCGACCCGCCGCTACATCCAGGAGTCCGAGCGCCACCCCGGCCACTTCGACATCCTCGGCGCCCTCACGGCGACGCTCGGCATGGTGAGCCTCGTCTACGGGTTCATCCGCGCCTCCGAGGAGGGCTGGAGCGACACCCTGACCCTGCTCGCGTTCGCCGCCGCGGTCGTGCTGCTCGGACTGTTCATCGTCAACGAGAGCCGGTCCCGGCAGCCCATCACCCCGCTGTGGATGTTCCGCGACCGCAACCGCGCCGGCACCTACGGGATCATGCTGAGCCTCGCGGCGGCGATGTTCGGGATGTTCTTCTTCCTGACCCTGTTCGTGCAGAACATCCTCGGCTTCAGCCCGCTGCGCACCGGTCTCGCCTTCCTGCCGGTCAGCGTCATCATCGCGATCGGCGCCGGATTCACCTCGAAGCTGCTGCCGAAGTTCGGACCCAAGCCCTTCATGGTGACGGGCGCGGTCCTCGCGGCGATCGGGCTCGGCTGGCTCACGCAGACCGACGTCCACAGCTCGTACCTGGGCAGTCTGCTGGGCCCGGTGCTGGTGTTCGGGCTCGGCATGGGCCTGCAGTTCGTCTCGCTGACCCTGATGGCACTCTCCGGCGTCGCGCCGCACGAGTCGGGCGCGGCCTCCGGAATCCTCAACACGACGCAGCAGGTGGGCGGATCGCTCGGCCTGTCCATCCTGGTCACCGTCTTCGGTACGGCCAGCCGCAACGAGGCGACCGACCAGGTGCCCAAGTTCATGGCCGAGGCCACACCGGCCCAGCTCGCGCAGTTCCGCAGGACGGGGCAGCTCCCCAGCCCCTGGGGCGATCAGGTCCTGGCATCGGGTGTCTCCACCTCGTTCCTGGCCGCAGCGGCCTTCGCCGTCGCCGCCGCGCTGATCGCGCTCTTCGTCATCCAGGTCCGCCCCTCGGACCTGGAACGGCTGCGCGGAAGCGGGAGCGGGAGCGGCCAGCCGGGCGCCTGAACACCCGTCCGACCGCTCCGGCCGACCACCCTCGACGGCCACCCGCCCGACGGCTCAGCCCTTGACGGTGAAGCCCGCCCGCAGCAGGTCGTCGTCGCGCGACGACGGACCGACCAGCAGCTCGAAGGCCCCCGGCTCCACGACCCGCCGGCCCTCGGTGTCCACCAGTGCGCAATCGGTCACCGGCAGCTCGATCGTCACCTCACGCGACTCGCCCGGGGCCAGCCGGATCTGCCGGTAGGTCTTCAGCTCCTTCTCCGCCCACGTCACGGACGTCACCAGGTCACTCACGTACGCCTGCACGGTCTCCAGCGCGGGGCGCCCGCCGGTGTTGCTCACGGTGACGCGCGCCCGCAGCGTGTCGCCCGCGCCCAGGACGTCGGTCAGCACCTCCAGGTCCGTGTAGGCGACGGTGGTGTAGCTCAGGCCCTCACCGAAGGCGTACGCGGGCCGCTGCGTCAGGTCCGCGTACCGCGAACCGTGCTGGCCGCGCAGCTGGTTGTAGTACGTGGGCTGCTGCCCGGCATGGCGCGCGAAGGACACGGGCAGCCGGCCGGACGGCTCCACGAGGCCGAGGGCCAGCTCGGCCACCGCGCGGCCGCCCTGCATGCCGGGGTTGAAGGCGTACACGATGGCCGAGGCACGGTCGGCGGACGGCGGCAGCACCAGTGGCTTGGACGCGATGACGACCACGGTGAACGGCTTGCCCGTCGCGGCGAGCGCGTCCAGCAGCGCGATCTGCCCGCCGATCAGCTCCAGGGTCGCCGTCGAGCGCCCCTCACCGACCAGCTCGATGCGGTCGCCCACCACGGCGACGACATGGTCGGCGGCCTCGGCGGCGGCGACCGCCTCCGCGATCAGGTCCTCGGACGGCTCGCACGGGACGACGATCTCGGGGCGCGGCTGCCCGTCCGGGAAGAACGCGCCCTCGGGGTCCGGGCCCACCGTCAGGATGTCGGCGCCGCGCGCGTGGGTGACGGTCCAGCCGGCGGGCACATGCTCCCGGAAGCCGTCGAGGACGGTACGGATCATGGCGCGCGGATGACCGTCCGGCAGCCAGTCCGCCTGGCCGGAGGAGCCCGCCCAGTCACCGAGCTGGGTCTGCGCGTCATCGGCGTTGGGGCCGATCACGGCGACCGTACGCGGCGTCGCCCCGGCGTCCGCGACCGCCCGGCCGTCCGCCCCGGCCGCGAAGCCGCCGCCCAGGGGCAGGACGCCGTCGTTGGCCAGCAGGACCAGCGAGCGGCGGGCCACCTCGAGGTTCAGCTCGGCGTGCCCGGAGCTGCCGATGACCGCCTGCTGCCGGTCCCGGTCGGGGTGGCGCGGATTCTCGAAGAGGCCCAGCTCGAACTTGAGCGTGAGGATGCGCGCGACCGCCGCGTCGATGTCCGCCTCGGTGAGCCGCCCGGCCGCCACGGCCTGCTGCGCGCCCTCGAAGAAGTCGGGCGTGGTCATCACCATGTCGTTGCCCGCCCGGACCGCCGCGGCCGCGGCCTGGGTGTGGTCGGCGTACACCTTCTGCTCCCACACCATGCGTCCGACGTTGTCCCAGTCGGTCACCAGCGTGCCGGTGTAGCCCCACTCGCCGCGCAGCACCTCGTTGAGCAGCCAGTTGTTGACGGTGACGGGGACACCGTCCATCGACTGGTAGCCCAGCATGAACGTACGGCAGCCCTCCTTGGCGACCCGCTCGAACGGCGGCAGGAACCAGGAACGCAGCTTGCGGCGCGAGATGTCGGCCTCGCTCGCGTCACGGCCGCCCTGCGTCTCGGAGTAGCCCGCGAAGTGCTTGGCGCACGCCAGGATCGCCGTCGGGTCGTCCAGCCCCTCGCCCTGGTAGCCGCGCACCATCGCCGACGCCAGTTCGCCGATGAGGTGCGGGTCCTCGCCGAACGTCTCGCTGACCCGCCCCCAGCGCAGGTCCCGGGTGATGCACAGCACCGGCGAGAACGTCCAGTGGACGCCGGTCGCGGCCACCTCGACGGCGGTCGCCCGCGCCACGCGCTCCAGCAGCTCCGCGTCCCAGCTCGCGGCCATGCCCAGCTGCGTCGGGAAGATGGTGGCGCCCTCCCAGAAGGAGTGCCCGTGGATGCAGTCCTCGGCGACCAGGAGGGGGATGCCCAGGCGGGTGCGCCGGGTCAGCTCGGCGGCCTCCAGGACGCGTTCGGGCGAGGCGTGCAGGATCGAGCCCGCGTGCATGTCCTCGATGTGCTGCCGGACCCCGTCCTTGCCGTTCAGCTGGAGCATCTGACCGACCTTCTCGGGCAGCGTCATCCGGCCCAGCAGGTCGGAGACGCGCTCCGGAATGGACAGGCGGGGGTCGAGATAGGGCAGGGAGGAGCCCACGGGAGGTCCTTTCGCGACGTCGGCGACGTTCTGTCATGCGGAGGCTGTGCGCTCCGGGCACCACCGTACGCCGAATACCGACCTAGTGGTAAGTAAGTAGGATGCGAACATACGCAGTGGTGCCTGCCGAGACGACCGGGGAGCGTGGAGAGTGACCGGCGAAGAGCGGCGTGGATACGCGAAGGGCCGGGCCAAACGCGGGGAGATCCTCGACCAGGCCATGGCCATGTTCGGCGAGGCCGGCTACCGGGGCGCCTCGCTGCGGGTGATCGCCACCCGCTGCGGCATCTCGCATCCCGGACTGCTGCACCACTTCCCGACCAAGGAATCGCTGCTGCTGGCCGTCCTGGAACATCGCGACGCCGTGGACGACCAGTGGCTGGAGGCGGGCCGCCCCACCGGCGTCGACCGGCTGCGCCGGCTGGTCGGGCTCGCGGCGCTCAACGCCGAGCGGCGCGGCATAGTCGAGCTGTTCTGCGTGCTGTCCGCCGAGGCCACCTCCGCCGACCACCCGGCCCACGCCTACTTCGTGGAGCGGTACCGCTGCTCGGTCCGGTCCACGGCCGTGTCGTACACCGAGGCGCGCGAGAGGGGCGTGCTGCGCGAGGACATCGACCCGCGGGAGGCGGCGCAGCAGCTCATCGCGCTGATGGACGGGCTGCAGATCCAATGGCTGCTCGGCAACGGTGGGACCGACATGGCCGGGGTGCTGCACGCGCATGTCCAGGCGCAGTTGACGGTGCCGCTCTGAGCGGAGGCGGCGGGCGACGTGCGTCGCGAGACGGCTGCTCCGCACCTCTTTACGGGCTTGTCATGTGCCGGTAACTTCCGTCCTGCAAGAGATTGCAGCAACATTCCGGCTTGATTTACAAGCTCGCTCGGACCTTGAGGCGCGTCAGGGTCTCCGGCGGGACGGCACGGGCCCCACCTCCCGTGCCTCGGACGCCACGGCTTCGCCGCCGCCGTGGCTCTTCCCTGGAGACACCATGAAACGCAACGCCCACCGGCTGCTGAGACGCACCCTGGCGTCCGCCGCTGCTGCCGCCGCGGTGTGCGGGCTGCTCACCGCACTGCCGGACACCGGCCTCGACGCACGGCCCGTCGCGGCCTCCGACGCGACGACCACCGTCTTCTACTCCACCAAGACGAAGAACTGGGCCGCCTACAACCTGCATTACGCCCCCGACGGCGGCTCCTGGACCACCGTGCCCGGGGTCGCCATGGAGGCCGCCTGCACCGACTGGGTCAAGAAGACCGTCCCGCTCGCCGGCGCCGAGGGCATCCAGGCGACCTTCAACAACGGTTCGGGTGTCTGGGACAACAACGGGGGCGCGAACTACGACCTGGGCAGCGGGAACATCACGGTCAAGGACGGGGTCGTCGCCCACAGCGACCCGTGCGCGGACAGCGGTGACCCCGACCCGAGCCCCACCCCGTCCGACGAGGCGCACACCGCCTCGGTGTACTACTCCACCGCCACCGTCGGCTGGACGACCACCAACCTCCACTACCAGCCCGCGGGCGGCTCGTGGACCACCGTGCCCGGTGTCGGCATGGAACCGGCCTGCACCGGCTGGGTGAAGAAGACGGTCGACCTCGGAACCGCGACCTCGATGAAGGCCGCGTTCAACAACGGCAACGGCGTCTGGGACAACAACAACGGCGGCGACTACACCATCCCGGCCGGCCTCAGCACCGTGAAGGACCGCGCCGTCGCCCAGGACGCCCAGGACCCGTGCGCCGCCGAACCCGCCGACACCGAGGCACCCACCGTGCCGTCGGCGGTCACCGCCAAGGCCGACGGCGTCGCGGTCGTCCTGAGCTGGGAACCCTCCACGGACAACACCAAGGTGACGAAGTATCAGGTCACCCGCACGGGCGGCACCAAGGGCAGCGTCGTCACCGATGTGACCTCCACCGTGCTCTCCGAATCGGGCCTGGAGGAGCACACCGCCTACACCTACACCGTCAAGGCGATCGACGCGGCGGGCAACACCTCCGCCCCCTCCGCGCCCGCCAAGGCGACCACCGGTGACAAACCCCCGGCGGCCGCCCAGGGCACACCGCTCGGCACCGACCCCCGCAAGGACCCGATCTACTTCGTCCTCACCGCCCGCTTCAACGACGGCGACGCGAGCAACAACCGGGGCGGCAGCCAGGACGTCAAGTCCGGCAACGCGGCCAACAACGACCCCATGTTCCGGGGGGACTTCAAGGGCCTGGTCAACAAGCTGGACTACATCAAGGGGCTCGGCTTCTCGGCCATCTGGATCACCCCGGTCGTCCTGAACCGGTCCGACTACGACTACCACGGCTACCACGGATACGACTTCTACAAGGTCGACCCCCGTTTGGAGTCCGCCGGAGCCTCCTACCAGGACCTCATCAACGCCGCCCACGCCAAGGGCATCAAGATCTACCAGGACGTCGTCTACAACCACTCCTCGCGCTGGGGCGCCAAGGGCCTGTTCACACCCACCGTCTACGGCGTCCGCGACACGCAGTGGAGCTGGTACTACGACGAGAAGAACGAGGGCTTCGAGTACGACGGGCTCACCGTCGAATCCAAGAGCGGCAAGTCCTACTACAACGGCGACATGTGGTCCACCGCCGAACCCGCCGGCAACACCTGCCTCAACTGGGGCAAGCCGACCGGGGGCAAGTCCGCCGAGGGCTACACCCTCTACAACTGCCAGTGGCCCAACCCCACATCGGGGATGTTCCCGAAGGAGTACTACCACACCTGCTGGCTCGGCAACTGGGAGGGCGAGGACTCCCGCTCCTGCTGGCTGCACGAGGACCTGGCCGACTTCAACACCGAGTCCGCGCCGGTGCAGAACTACCTGATCGGCGCGTACGACAAGTACATCGACATGGGCGTGGACGGCTTCCGCATCGACACCGCGGTGCACATCCCGCGCACCACCTGGAACCGCCGCTTCCTGCCCGCGATCCAGGAGCGCGTCACCCAGAAGTTCGGCGCGGAGGCCGCGAAGAACTTCCTCGTCTTCGGCGAGGTCGGCGCCTTCGTCAACGACAAGTGGAACCGCGGCTCGGTCAACCACTCGGCGCAGTTCTTCACCTGGAAGGAACGCAAGGAGTACGACGCCGACGACGCCAAGGCCGCGCTGGAGATGTACGACTACGAGGAGCAGCTCGGCACCGGCAACCAGCCGGTCTCCGCCAACGCGTTCCTGGACGGCAACAGCTACCACACCCCGGACCACAGTCAGTTCTCCGGCATGAACATCATCGACATGCGCATGCACATGAACTTCGGTGACGCCACCAACGCGTTCAACAACGGCAAGGACTCCGACGACTCCACCAACGACGCCACCTACAACGTCGTCTACGTCGACAGCCACGACTACGGGCCCAACAAGAGCAGCGAACGCTACGCGGGCGGTACCGACGCCTGGGCCGAGAACATGTCCCTGATGTGGACCTTCCGCGGCATCCCGACCCTCTACTACGGATCGGAGATCGAGTTCCAGGCCGGCAAGAAGATCGACTGCGGCCCCACCTGCCCCCTGGCCACCACCGGCCGCGCCTACTACGGCGACCATCTCGCGGGCAACGTCACCGCTTCGGAGTTCTCGCAGGTCGACTCCGCCTCCGGCGAGGTCGCGAACACCCTCGCCCAGCCCCTGGTGAAGCACCTCCAGCGGCTCAACCAGATCCGCCGCGCCGTCCCCGCCCTGCAAATGGGCCAGTACTCCACGGACGGCATCACGGGCCAGATGGCGTACAAGCGCCGCTACACCAGTGGGACGACCGACAGCTTCGCCCTGGTCACCGTCACGGGCGGTGCCTCGTACACCGGCATCCCCAACGGCACGTACAAGGACGCCGTCACCGGTGACACCCGGGTCGTCACCGACGGAAAGCTCACCGTCGACGCCCCCGGCAAGGGCAACATGCGCGTGTACGTGCTGAACGGCCCCGGAAAGATCGGCACCGCGGGCCCCTACCTGAAGTGACCCGTCCGTGTGGGTGCCCCGGCCGGCCGGGGCACCCACACGTCGTCACGCGCCCAGCAGCTCCGCCCGGCCGATCATGGCCGTCGAGCCCGGAGCCGTACACGCGAAGGCACCCGCCACCGCACCCAGCCGGGCGCACTCGGAGGGCTCACGCCCGTCGAGCCTGCCGTACAGGAAGCCGGTGACGAACGCGTCGCCCGCCCCGTTGGAATCGACCACCGGCGCGGGCGGCACCACCGCCGGAACACGCACCGGCTCGTCGCCGCCGTCGCGCGTGAGGAGGTACGCACCCTCCGCGCCCGCCGTCGCCACCACCGCCCCGGCCCGGCCCTCGCACAGGATCTCCCGCATCAGCGCGGGCGCGCGCTCCCCGGTCGTCGCCGCGCTGAAGAACACCAGATCGGACCGGAGCGCGAACTCCCGCTGGTGCGCGTTCAGCCCGTCCCAGTCGTGCAGGTCCGTGGAGACCGGCACCCCCAGCGCCTCGATGTCGTCGTACAGGAACCGGGCGAAGTGCGTGATCGACAGATGGACATGGCGGGCCCGGCGCAGGTGGGGCAGATAGAACTCCCGGGGCATCCGCAGATCCTCCGGGTCCCGGGCGTCGTAGAACGACATCCGCCGGCCCGTGGCGTCCACCAGATTCACCGCGCGCCGGGTTCCGGCCGGGGAGATCACCGCGTGGAACTCCACATCGCCCTTCGCCAGGCGCTCGCGCACCTGGGTACCGATCCAGTCGTCACCGACGCAGTCCAGGAACGCCACATCGAGCCCCAGCGCGCGGGCGCCGAGCGCCACATTGCCGCCGGTCTGGCCGGGCCACTCCTGGATCGGGCCGACCATCACCGCGTCCGCCGGCGGGACCGGCAGGGCGTCGACGCGGACGATCGTGTCCACCCCGCTGCCGCCGACCACCACGACGTCGTACTCCGCTTGTCGTTGGACCACTGAGCCCCCTCTCGTGTTCCCGCCGCGCCCAGTATCGCCCACCTGACCGGCCGCTCGACGCGCGCCCGGGACACCCGCTGGCTAGGCTCGACCGGGGGTCGACGACCTTGTTCCATGGAGGCTCACGCCATGATGCTGTTGCCCGAACCGCGCGACATCCCGCCGCGCCTCGCCACCGGCGCTTTCATCCTCAACTCCGGCCTCGGCAAGCTCAAGGCCGACGAGGCGACCGCCCAGGGGCTGCACGGGATGGCCAGCAACGTCTATCCGTTCCTCGGGAAGCTGGAACCCGGTCGGTTCACCCGGTTGCTCGCCTGGTCCGAGATCGCGGTCGGTGCCGCGCTGCTGACCCCGGTCGTGCCGACCCGGCTCGCAGGGCTCGCCCTCACCGGGTTCTCCGGCGGCCTCTTCGGCCTCTATCTGCGGACCCCCGGCATGCGGGAGCCCGGCAGCCTGCGGCCGACGCAGGACGGGATCGCGCTCGCCAAGGACTCCTGGATGCTGGGCATCGGCCTCGGCTTCGTCGGCGCCGGCGGCTCCTGCGCACGCGCCGCCTCGAAGTGCCGCACCCGGCGCGGGTGCTCGCGCTGAACCGACGCCGTCACGCGTGGACCCGGGCCATCAGCAGCGCCACGTCGTCGTGGCCGTCCGGGTCCCGCAGCTCGCGCAGCAGCCGGTCGCACGTCGCGTCCAGCGACGCGTCCGGGGTGCGCAACAGCCCCAGCAGCGTCGCCAGGCGGCTGTCGATGTCGTCCTCCCGGGTCTCCACCAGGCCGTCCGTGTAGAGGACCAGCCGGTCGCCCGGGCCGAGCGGGACCGTGACATCGCTGAACGGCACCCCGCCCACGCCCAGCGGCGCCCCGGCCGGCAGATCGAGCAGCACCGGCTCACCACCCTCCGGGATCAGTACCGGCGGCAGATGCCCGGCCGTGGACACCCGGCACCGCCCGGCGCCCGGGTCGTACGCCACGTAGACACAGGTGGCGAACCACGGGTCGAGGCCGGCGGTGATCTCGTCCAGGTGCCCCAGCACCTCGGCGGGCTCCAGGGAGAGCCGGGACAGGGTCTGGGTGGCGGTGCGCAGCCGGCCCATCGTGGTCGCCGCGTTGATCCCGCTCCCCATCACATCGCCCACCACCAGGGCGGTCCCGCCGCCGCGCAGCCCGATCACGTCGAACCAGTCCCCGCCGACCTCGTAGCGCGAGGCGGCGGGCCGGTAGCGGGACACCACGTCCAGGCCCACCGGGTCGTGATGGTTGCGCGGCAGCATGCTGCGCTGAAGGGTGAGCGCGGTCTCCTGCTGCTGGCGGTAGAGCCGGGCGTTGTCGATGCCGACCGCGGCCCGGGCCGCCAGCTCGGCGGCCAGCGCCTCGTCCTCCGCCGTGAACGGCAGCGGGTTGTCCGTCCGGATCAGGTCGATCGCCCCGAGCACCTCGCCCCGCGCGATCAGCGGCACCGCCAGGTACGAATGCGCCCCGGCCTCCGCGAGCAGGGCGGCCGACCGCTCGTCTCGGGCCACCCGCGCCAGCTTCTCCGCGTCGAGGTGCGGCACCCGTACCGGCCGGGCGGTCCGCACGCACTGGGTGACCAGGCGGTCGGCGCCGTAGCGGGCTGCCCGGCCCGGCGGGTCCGCCGCCTCCACCACGGGCGTCGGCCGGGCCGCGACGACGGCGAGGGCCTGGATGAGGAGCGGGCCGTCCACCGGCCCGGGGCGCCCCTTCAGGACGCTGTCCAGCACGTCCACCGCGGCGACGTCGGCGAGCTGCGGCACGGTGACCTCGGCCAGCTCCAGGGCCGTCTGCTCCAGGTCGAGCGTGGTGCCGATGCGTACCGAGGCGTCGGCGATCAGCGCCAGGTGCTGCCGGGCCCGCTCCGCCTCGGCCGCCGCGCGGTACCGGTCGGTGACGTCGATCAGCGATACGGCGATGCCCAGCACCCGCCCCGCGGAGTCGTCCAGCCGGTACAGCGACACCGACCAGGCGCGGTCGGCGTCCGGTGCGGCGGGGGAGCGGCCGGCCACCTGGCGCGACACCTGCGGCACACCGCTGTCCAGCACCTCCCGCGCGGCCGCCTCCAGGCCCTCCGGGTCCAGGAACGACAGGGCCTCGCCCACCGGCCGCCCCAGGTGCTCGGCGGCGCTCAGGCCGTCCATCCGTTCCAGCGCGGCGTTCGCGGACATGAAGCGCAGATCGGGGCCCAGCACCGCGAGGCCGATCGGCGACTGGTCGACCAGCCCCACCGACAGCGCCAGATCCCGCTCCAGGTGGCGCAGCACGTCTCCGTCGGCCGCCAGCCCCAGCGCGTAGAAGTCACCCCGGTCGTCCTGCAACCGCATGTTGCGGAACTCCAGCAGCCGCGTGGTGCCGTCCTTGTGCCGTACGGGGAAGACCCCGGCCCACGCCTCGCCGCTGCGCATCACCTCGCCGAACAGGCGCAGCACCAGTTCGAAGTGCTCCTCGTCGACCAGCACCCGGGCGGCGAACTCGCCCAGCGCCTCCTCGGCGGAGTACCCCAGCAGCCGTTCGGCCTGCGGGCTCCACAGGACGATCCGGCCCTGGGTGTCCAGGACGAGTGCGGCGACCCCGAGGACGTCGAGCAGACCGCTCTCGGACGACTGGCGCGCGCCCGCGCGGCGGGCCTCGCCCCAGCCGATCCGCATGTCATCACTGCCGCCCACGGACGATCCTTCCCAGCCGCCACCGTGCCCGACGCAGGCCCGCCGTCTCCCATGATCGCCCCTGAGCCGCCGCCCCCGCAGCTTCGCGGGAAGTGAAGAGGACGCGAAGGAAGGGTCAGCGGGGTTTCGGGGGCGAAATGCCGGTCACCCGCAGCGTACCGAGGCAAACGCGACGCACACGACCGTCAGGAGTGAGAGTCCATGGAGAACTGGCGCATGCACGCGGCCTGCCGCGACGAGGACCCGGACCTGTTCTTCCCCATCGGAAGCACCGGCCCGGCGCTCGGCCAGGTCGAAGAGGCCAAGGCGGTGTGCCGACGCTGCCCCGTACAGGAGGAATGCCTGCGGTGGGCCCTGGAGAACAACCAGGACGCCGGGGTGTGGGGCGGACTGGGGGAGAACGAGCGGCGCGCCCTGAAGCGTCGCACCCGGCAACGGTCGCACCGCTCCGGATAGGGCAGGATGAAGCATGGACACCAAGGCTTGGATCATCGTCGGCGCGGCACTCGCGCTGCTCATGCTGGCCGCCGTCGGCGTCCTCCTGGTGCGGGTCCTGAAGGCCAGGAAACTGCTGGTGGACGCCGGTGTCCCGCTGCACAACAAGGCGCTGGTCTGGGCGGCGGTGCTGTACACCGTGTCGCCGGTCGACCTGCTGCCCGACCCGGTCTACCTCGATGACATCGGGTTCCTCCTGCTGGCCCTGCGCTCGCTGCACGCCGCGGCGCGGGCCGCGGGGGTCGGCGGTGGCGGCCACGCGGAGCACCCCGTCGAGACCGGCCCGAAACTCGTTCCGTAGCCCTTCGCGCACATTCCGGTGAACCCGGCGCGTCCTGATCGTTGACAGCTGGACCAGTACACGTCACTCTCCTGGGAGAGCGCTCTCCCAACCCGCCGCGGGATCCCCGTCCCGCACTCTTCCGCCAGGAGAGAATGTGCACAGAGCCGGTTCAGCCCTGCCCGCGAGACCCCGCGCGGGCACGCTGCTGATCACCCTTCTCGCCCTCGTCGCCTCGTCGCTGGTCATGCTGACCGCGCCGGGCGCCCGGGCCGCGGAATCCCTGCTCTCGCAGGGGAAGACCGCCACCGCGTCCTCGTCCGAGGGCGCCGGCTACGCGGCCTCGGCCGCCGTGGACGGCAACCTCACCGGAACGCGCTGGGCCAGCGAGTGGAGCGACCCCCAGTGGCTCCAGGTGGACCTGGGCGCCAAGGCCGACCTCAGCAGGGTCGTCCTGACCTGGGAGTCCGCCTTCGGCAAGGCGTACGAGATCCAGGCGTCCGACAACGGTTCCGACTGGCGCACCCTGAAGACCGTCACCAACGGCGACGGCGGCACCGACGACCTCGCGGTCAGCGGTTCCGGGCGCTACGTCAGGATGAACGGCACCGCCCGCGCCGGCGGCTACGGCTACTCCCTGTGGGAGTTCCAGGTGTACGGCACCACCGGCTCCACGAACCCGGACCCCGGCACCGGCGGGGCCGTCCGGGTCACCGGTTCGCAGGGCAACTGGCAGCTCACCGTCGACGGCAAGCCGTACCAGGTCAAGGGACTGACCTGGGGCCCGTCCGTCAACGACGCGGCGCGCTACATGCCCGACCTGAAGTCCATGGGCGTCAACACCATCCGGACCTGGGGCACCGACGGCACCTCCAAGCCGCTGCTCGACGCGGCGGCGGCCAACGGCATCCGCGTGGTCAGCGGCTTCTGGCTGCAGCCCGGCGGCGGCCCCGGCAGCGGCGGCTGCGTCAACTACCTGACCGACGACGCGTACAAGTCCTCGTCGCTCACCGAGTTCGCCAAGTGGGTGGACACGTACAAGAGCCACCCGGGTGTGCTCATGTGGAACGTCGGCAACGAGTCGGTGCTCGGCCTGCAGAACTGCTACAGCGGTGACGAGCTGGAGAAGCAGCGCAACGCCTACACCGGCTTCGTCAACGACGTCGCGAAGAAGATCCACACCATCGACCCGGACCACCCGGTCACGTCCACCGACGCCTGGACCGGTGCCTGGCCGTACTACAAGCGCAACGCCCCCGACCTGGACCTCTACTCGATGAACTCCTACGGAGACATCTGCTCGGTCCGCACCGCGTGGGAGTCCGGCGGCTACACCAAGCCCTACATCATCACCGAGGGCGGCCCGGCCGGTGAGTGGGAGGTCCCGGACGACGCCAACGGGGTCCCGGACGAGCCCACCGACGTACAGAAGGCCGAGGGGTACACCAAGGCGTGGAACTGCGTCACCGCCCACCAGGGTGTCGCGCTGGGCGCCACCTTCTTCCACTACGGCACCGAGCACGACTTCGGCGGTGTCTGGTTCAACGTGGTGCCGGACGGCAAGAAGCGGCTCTCCTACTACGCGCTGAAGAAGGCGTACAGCGGCTCCACCGCCGGTGACAACACCCCGCCCGTCATCAGCGACATGACGGTGCAGAACGCCGGCGGCGCCCCCGCGGGCAAGGAGTTCACCGTCCGCGCCGACGTCCGCGACCCGGACAACGACCCGGTCACGTACAAGATCTACCTGAGCGGCAACTACGCCACCGGCGACAAGGCCCTGGTGGAGGCCACCTGGCGGTCCACCGGCAACGGCACCTTCGCGGTGACCGCGCCCGCGCGGCTCGGGGTGTGGAAGGTGTACATCCAGGCCGAGGACGGGCACGGCAACGCCGGTATCGAGACCAAGTCGGTGAAGGTCGTGGTGCCCCCGGTCAGCGGCACCAACATCGCGCTCGGCCGCCCGGCCACCGCCTCCTCCGCCCAGGCAGGAAGCAGCGGCTGCCCGTGCACCGCGGCGATGGCGGTCGACGGACGCCTCGACACCCGGTGGGCCAGTGACTGGAGCGACCCGCAGTCCATCCAGGTCGACCTGGGGGAGCGGAAGTCGTTCCGCCACCTCCAGCTGGTGTGGGACCCGGCGTACGCCAAGTCCTACGAGGTGCTGGTCTCGGACGACGGCAACTCCTGGCGGTCGGTGTACACCACGACCACCGGTGACGGAGACGCCGACGACCTCGACCTCGCGCAGACCGCCCGCTATGTGAAGCTCAACCTCACCCAGCGCGGCACGGCGTGGGGCTACTCCCTCTGGGAGTTCGGCATCTACAGCTGACGCGGCCGGGCGGGCACCGGCGGGTCCTCCCCGCCGGTGCCCGCCCCCGTGCGTGTCGGTGGCCGTGCGGGGGAAGGGGAACGGCCATGGTTGAACGCATGAACGTCACCGACATCCTGACCGATGGGTACTCCCGCATCCAGGAGACCGTGCACGCGGCCGTCGAGGGCCTGGACCCCGACGCCCTCCACGCCCGGCTCGACGACGACGCCAACTCGATCGCCTGGCTCGTCTGGCATCTGACCCGCGTCCAGGACGACCACATCGCGGACGCCGCCGGCACCGAACAGCTCTGGACCGCCCAGGACTGGGCCGGCCGCTTCGACCTCCCCCTCCCCGCCGACGCCACCGGCTACGGGCAGAGCAGCAAGGAGGTCGCCGCCGTCCGCGTGGGCTCCGCCGATCTGCTCCTCGGCTACTACGACGCCGTCCACGAGAACACGCTCGCCTACCTCCGCGGCCTGGACGGCCACGCGCTGGCCCGCGTCGTGGACGAGGCATGGGACCCGCCCGTCACGCTGGGGGTGCGGCTGGTCAGCGTCCTGTCGGACGACCTCCAGCACGCGGGGCAGGCGGCGTTTGTCCGGGGCGTGCTGGAGCGCCGCTAGAGCCTGTCGTCAAACTGCCGTCGTCCGCCCGGCCCGCCCTCCGGGCGGACGACGGCAGTTTGACGACAGGCCCTGGCGCAGGCTCACGCGCCGCGCGTACGGGCGTAGTGGCCCGGGCCCGTTCCCACGATCCGCTTGAAGTGGCGGGTCAGGTGCGACTGGTCGTAGAAACCGGCCGATGCGGCGACGGCCGACGCCGGGACCCCGCTGAGCAGCAGCCGCCGCGCCAGGTCGACCCGCCTGCCAGTGACGTACTGGTGCGGTGCCATCCCGAACTCGCGGCTGAACGCCCGTACCAGATGGGCGTGATGGGCGTGCAGCCGCGCACCGGCCTCCTGGAGCGTGATGCCCTCGACATACGTCGCGTCGAGCAGCTCGCGCAGGCGGTGCGCGATCCTGCCGTCGTGGACGTACGGGGCCGAGCCGACCCGGTCGCCCAGGTGCTGTTCGAGCCGTTCCGCGACCAGGGCGAGCCGGCTGGCCGCCTCCAGCTCGTCGCCCGGGTCCGCGAGCGTGCGGTGGAGGCTGTCGATACGGCCGCGCAGCGCCGGGTCGTGCAGCACCGGCCGGTCCACCGCCCGGCCGATCAGCCGCTCGTCCACCTGGCCGGTGTCCAGATACAGCACGCGTTTGCGGAAGCCCTCGGGGGTGGCCGCCGCGCCGTTGTGCGGGACGTGCGGCGGCAGCAGCGTCACCGTGTGGGTGAGGACACCGTGCTCGTGGTGGTCCAGGTCGTAGCGCACCATGCCCTCGTCCACGACCAGCAGCGTCCAGGCGTCGTGCGTGTGCATGGGGTAGGCGTGGTCGGTGAAACGCGCGTGGAAGACCTCGGCGATCCCCTCCACGGGCGGCGACCACGCGGTGATCTCGGGACGTGCTGCGGCCATACGCCGATCGTACGCCGGGCGGTCGCCGCGCCCCGACGTGCAAAGTTCGTACAAGACCGGGTCCCGGCCGCCCCGGCAGGCTCGGGGCATGACAGCTGAGACCGCCGCACCCACCCCCGTCCGCTTCGACACCAAGATCGCCGTGCTGCTCCGGAACGACCTGGAGACCTGGCAGCGGCTGAACGTCACCGCCTTCCTGGTCAGCGGTCTCGGTACGGCCGCCCCGGAGCTGATCGGCGAGCCCCACACGGACGCGGACGACACCCCGTACCTGCCGATGTTCCGCCAGCCGGTCATGGTCTTCGAGGGCACGAAGGAGATGCTGACCACCGCCCACACCCGTGCCGTCGGCCGGGGCGTCGCGCTGTCCGTGTTCACCTCGGAACTCTTCGCGACGGGCAACGACCGCGACAACCGCGCCGCCGTGCGCGCCGTTCACCGGGACTCGCTGGACCTGGTCGGGATCGCGGTGCACGGCCCCCGCAACGCGGTGGACAAGATCCTCAAGGGTGCGTCGATGCACCGGTGACAACGGCCGCGCCGCCCGCCGGAACGAGGGGGCGGCGCGGTGGCGTCACAGGGCGCGGTCCACGACGTACGGGAACAGCGTGAGCATCTCCTCCAGGGCGTCGGGCGCCGACGAGACGCTCTCCAGGCAGGCCCGCGCCCGCTCCAGATGACCGTGCGCCTCCGCCGTGGCGGCCGCCCGCCCGCCGGCCTCCTCCACCAGCCCGGCGGCCCGCCGCACCGATGCCTCGTCGAGCGGGCCGCCGCGCAGCAGCGCCGCCAGCTCCGTCGCGGCCGGGCCGCCTGCGGCGAGCGCGGCGAGCACCGGGTACGTCTTCTTGCCGCGCCCGAGGTCACCGTGCACCGGCTTGCCCGTGACCGCGGGATCGCCCCAGATCCCCAGCACATCGTCCGCCGCCTGGAACGCCACGCCCAGGTGGCGCCCCGCCGCGGCCAGCGCGTCGGCCTCCGTGCGCCCGGCGCCCCCGAGCAGGGCACCCAGGCCGGCGGCGCAGCCCAGCAGCGCACCGGTCTTGCGCTCGGCCATCTGCCGGTACTCGTGCGCCCGCACGGCGTCGGGACCGGTCCACGGCCGCGACTCGAAGAGCAGGTCGTCGGCCTGGCCGTGCACCAGGTCGGTGAGGGTGCCGGCGAGCAGCCGCAGCGCCGGGGCGCACTGCCGGCCCGGCGCGTCGGTGAGCGTCCGCACCGCCTGGGCGAACAGCGCGTCCCCCGCGAGGACCGCCGGACCGGTTCCGTAGGCCTTCCAGGCGGTGGCGCGCCGCCTGCGCGTCTCGTCGCCGTCCATGATGTCGTCGTGGAGCAGCGAGAAGGTGTGGATCAGCTCGACGGCGACCGCTCCGGGGACCGCGTCCCGCGCCTCCGCCCCGACGGCCTCCGCGCCGAGCACGGCCAGCGCCTGGCGTACGCCCTTGCCCTGGGCGCCCGGCACGTCGTCGCCGTCCACCCCGTCCCACCCGAGCGAGAACGCGGTGATCTCGGCGTGCCACGGGTGCAGTTGGCGCACGGCCCGGGACAGGGCGGGGCGGACCAGGGCGCGGCAGCGGGCCAGGATGCGCGGTGCGGTCACCGGGGAGGCCGTCGGCGACGTCATCGCCCACCGCCCGCGTCCGCCGCCGTGTCCCCGGACCGCTCCACGCCCAGCTCCGCGTACGCCCGGTCGACCATGTCCCGGGCGTTGAGCAGCCCGATCCGGTCGAGCGTGGCCCGCAGCGCGTCCAGATCGGCGGCCGTCTCCCCGGCGTCCCGCCCGAGCCGGGCGAGCGACTTCACCAGGCCGAGTCGCGCCAGCGCCTCGCCCCGGGGCTCAGCCATCGCCCGGAACTCCTCCAGCGCCCCCGCGTAGCCCTGCCGGGCCTCCTCGTGGCGTCCGGCGCGGTAGAGCACGTTGGCGCGCATCTTGTGGTTGTACGCCAGGGCGCTCGACAACTTCATCTCCCGGCAGGCGACCTCGGCCTCCGCCAGCAGCTCCAGTGCGCGGTCCGGGTCGTTGTCGCGTACGGAGATGATGTCGGCCATGCCGCGCAGCGCCCAGGCCCGGCCCCGCCGGTCATCGGCGTCACCGGCCAGCTGGGCGGCCTCCTCGAACATCGCCAGGGCGGTGTCGAAGGAACCGGTGTTGCGGTGGATCTGCGCGATGCCCTCCAGGGCCCAGACGGTGTGGCGCGCCTCGCCGCGTGCCCGGGCCTCGGCGAGCAGTTGCTCATGCAGCGCGGCGACGGTCCGGTAGTCGCCCTGGATGCGCCCGGTCTCCGCGAGGCCGGCGAGCGAGTAACCCCGGGCGACGACGTCCCCGCCCCGCTTGCCCAGGTCCGCCGCCAGGCCCAGGAGCCGGAACGCGAGCCGGAGCCGGCCGCGCTGGCGGGCCAGTGTGCCGCCGCTCCACAGGGCCCAGGCCATCGCCCCGGCGTCGTCCGCCGAGCGCGCGGCGCGGTAACTCGCCTTCCACGCGGAGTCGGCGTCCCGGACCTGGCCGAGCCTGCGGTGTGCCTCGGCCACGGCGAGACCCGCGCGGGCCACTTCCCGGGCGGAGCCGGAGCGTTCGGCCTCTTCCAAGTGGCGTACGCCCTCGGCGAGTACGTCCGTGAGGGAGGCGTTCACGGACATCTTGGTGAGGGCGCCCTGGTATTCGGGCGCCAGTGCCTTGCTGTGCATGGAAGCCTTTCGCGCGGGCACGGGCGGCCTCGGCCATGACTATGCAGTGCATGTATACATGTAGCGTATAGTTGGCCGGTTCTCCGGTCCGTGCTCAGGGGGGAGGGGCGAGAGTGGTCGTGTGTGCGGCGTGCCGCCTTGCTGTGGACCAAGACCGCGGATCGGCGCCCGGGGTTGCCTCGTCCCGGGAATTGTCGTCGGAACCGTGGACCGGACGTGCTCGTGGCCCGTCAGACGGCCCCGTCGGCCAGGTGCCCGGCGAACCAGTCGCGGGCCCGCTCGGCGACGTCGTCCAGCGTGCCCGGCTCCTCGAAGAGGTGCGTCGCGCCCGGGACGACGTCGAGCCGGTTCTCGCAGCGCAACTGCGCCTGCGCCCGGCGGTTCAGGTCCAGCACCTCGGTGTCCCGGCTGCCCACGAGCAGCAGCGTGGGGGAGCGGACCTCGCCCAGGCGGGCGCCCGCCAGATCCGGCCGCCCGCCCCGCGAGACGACCGCGCCGATGCCCGTCTCCCGCTCCGCGCCGAGAACGGCCGCCGCCTGGAGCGCGGCGGCCGCGCCCGTGCTGGCGCCGAACACGCCGAGGGGCCCGGGCGCATGGGCCCGCACCCAGGCCGCGGCGTCCACCAGGCGGCCGGCGAGGGCCGAGATGTCGAAGACATGGCCGCCCTCCGCCTCCTCGTCCGCGGTGAGCAGGTCGAAGAGCAGCGTGCCGAGACCGGCCCGGTTCAGCGCCGCGGCGACCGACCGGTTGCGCGGGCTGTGCCGGCTGCTCCCGGAGCCGTGGGCGAACACCACGAGCGCCCCGGAGCCACCGGCCGGGGTGAGGGTGCCCGGCAGGTCGACGCCGCCGGCCTCCACCAGGACGTCGCTGGTCAGCCGGGGCCCGGTCTGTCGCGCGGCCCGGGCCAGGAGCGCGACGACCTCCTCGTCCGGGGTCTGGCCGAAGTCCCGGTACCACTCGCCCACCGCCGAGAACGCGACCGGCGACGACAGGCAGACCAGCTCGTCCGCCTCCTTCCGCAGCCGGGCCGCCGCGGACGGCGGTGCGACCGGTACGGCCAGCACCACATGCGCGGCACCCTGCGCCCGGGCCACCGCGCAGGCGGCGAGCGCGGTCGCGCCGGTGGCGATCCCGTCGTCCACGACGACCGCGGTGCGCCCGTCGAGCGGGATGCGCGGCCGGTCGCCCCGGAACTCGCGGGCACGGCGGCGCAGTTCGGCCTCCTCCGCCTCCTGGACGGCCGCGATGTCGGAGTCCGAGACCCCGGCCCGGCGCACGATGTCGTCGCTGATGATCCGGACGCCGCCCTCCCCGATGGCGCCGAAGCCCAGTTCCGGGTGGCTCGGGACGCCCAGTTTGCGGACCACGATGACGTCGAGCGGGGCGCCGAGCTCCTGAGCGACGCGGAAGGCGACCGGCACACCGCCGCGCGGGAGTCCCAGCACGACGGGATCGCTCTGCGCGAGGGGCCGGAGGGCTTCGGCGAGCCGACGGCCCGCGTCGGGACGGTCGGCGAACAGCACAGGACTCACCCCACATCGAGGACCACGCGCGGCGCCCACCCGTTCTGTCGCCGGGTGACGCACGTACCTCATTCCAATCAACCGCGCTCACCGGGCCCGCGCAAATCGGCGGAAACGCACGGGATCCCGACACATAGATGACAATGAAAACGATTGTCGTTAACGTATGCGGGGTCGGGCACGCAGCCTGCCGGCCGTTTGCCGGCGCGTGCCCGGAATTCCGCAACCGTGCGTCCAAGAGGGGGAGTTGTGGCTCATCTGCTGATGGTCGAGAGCTGGGTCGGGTCGATGAGCAGACTCCTGCCGAGAGCGATTCGGGAGGGCGGGCACGAGTTCACCTTCCTCACCCGCGATCTGCATCACTATCTGCGCTCGGCGCCGGAGGGCACCCGGCACCCGCTGCTCGCGGCCCGGAACGTGCTGACGGCCCCCACCAATGACCCCGACCAGCTGCTGCCGTTCGCCGAACGGGCCCACCAGGCCCTGGGTTTCGACGCCGTGGTCTCCTCCTGCGACTACTACCTGCCGGTGGCAGCCCGGATCGCGGCCCGCCTGGGGCTGCCCGGCCCCGCCCCCGAGGCAATGGAGAACGCCTGCCGCAAGGACGCCACCCGAAACGTCCTCGCCCGTGCCGGAGTGCCCGGGCCGCGCTACGCGGTCTGCGCCGACTGGGCCGGAACCGCCAAGGCGGCGGCCCGGATCGGGCTGCCGCTGGTCGTGAAGCCGGTGGACCTGTGCGCGGGGATGCTGGTGCGCCGCGTGGACGACGAGGCCCAGCTCGCCGACGCCCACCGCGCCCTCGCCGACTTCCCGGTCAACGCGCGGGGACAGCGGCGTTCCCCCGTCATCCTGCTGGAAGAGCTGCTGCACGGTCCCGAGGTCAGCGTCGAGACCGTCACGCACCGGGGGCGGACCCGGGTGATCGGGGTGACCGACAAGAGCATCGGCGGCGCCCCGGCCTTCGTGGAGACCGGGCACATGTTCCCGGCCGCCCTCACCGAACAGGACGCCCGCGCGGCCCGGGACACGGCGGTCCGGGCGATCGAGGCGCTGGGCCTGGACGGCGTCGTCGCGCACACCGAGATCAAACTGACGCCCGCCGGACCCCGCGTGGTGGAGGTCAACCCCCGCCCGGCGGGCAACCGCATCACCGAACTCGTCCGGCACGTGACCGGCATCGACCTCGCCGCCGCCTGTGTGAGCGTGGCCCTCGGCGAGGAGCCGGATCTGCGGCCGCACGACACCGGCCTGCGCAGCGCCGCCATCGGCTTCCTGGTGCCCGCCACCGGGGGAGTGCTGGACGGCATCGACGGCGGCGACACGGCCGGCGAGGCCGACGACGTGCTGGAGCTCAGCCTCGCCGCGCCCGGCACCCGGGTCACCGCCGAGGGCAGCAACAACGGATACCTCGGGCATGTGATGGCGGGCGACACCGACGGGCCGGGCGCCCGCGCCCGCGTGGAAGCGCTGCTGGCGGGCCTCCGCCCCCGGGTGGTGTCCCGATGACCGCGCCCACCGCCACCACCGCCCCGGCCCCCGGCTCGTGCGACGCGCTCGTCTCCCGCGTCCTGTCCGGCGCGTACGGGCCCGACCCGAAGGCCCTCCGCGTCAGCACCGCCTTCACCATCCGCCAGTCCGTCAGGCATACGGGACGGGCCGGCGGCTACCGCAACGAGGTCCTGAGCCTGCGCATCGGCGCCGCCGTCGGCTCCTGCGCGGTCGAACCGGGCGAGCTGCCGGACGGCGCCGCCGACGACTGCGTCGGCACCGATGCCGCCACGCTGCTCGCCCACCCGCTGCGGGCGGTACGGATCGCCGCGCTCGACGCCTTCCTCATGCACATCCTGCCGCACGGCCCCGCCTCGGGTGCCCGGCCGTTGCCGCTGCCCGCCGGGGGCTCCCTGGAGAAGTCGCGGGCCCGGGCGCGCGCCGTCGTCGGCCTGCTGGACCTCCCGCCCGGCCGCACGGTGCTCGTCGTCGGCGTCGTCAACTCGCTCCTGGAGGCGTTGCGCGAGCGCGGACTGCGGTACGTGCCCTGCGATCTGAAGGGCGGCACCACGGAGTGGGACGAGCCGGTACGTGACGACGCCTCGGACCACCTCAGCCGCTGCGACGCCGTCCTCGCCTCGGGGATGACCCTCGGCAACGGCACCTTCGAACAGCTCAGGACCCACGCGCTGCGCCACGGCAAGCCGCTCGTGATGTTCGCCCAGACGGGCAGCGCGGTCCTGCCCCGGCTCATCGGCTCGGGGGTCACCGCCGTCTCCGCGGAGCCGTACCCCTTCTTCTGGCTCGACGGCGGCCCCGGCACCATCCACCAGTACGGAGGCACCCGGTGACCACGGCACTCCTGCGCCCCACCGGCAACCGCGAACTGCTCGGCCTGGTCGGGCGCACCCCGCTCGCCCGGATCACCGCGCCCCTGCCCTGTCCGCACCCCGGATTCTGGGCCAAGCTCGAAGGCTTCGGGGTGGGCGGCATGAAGGCACGCGCCGCCGTCTCGATGCTCCAAGGAGCCGAAGAACGCGGCGAACTCCGCCCCGGCGCCCCGGTCGTGGAGTCGACGTCCGGCACCCTCGGCATCGGCATCGCCTTCGCGGGCCAGGCACTCGGACACCCCGTGATCCTGGTGGGCGACACCGAACTCGAACCGTCCATGCGGCAGTTGCTGCGCGCCCACGGCGCCCGGCTCGAACTGGTCGACCGCCCGGCCGAGGAGGGCGGCTGGCAGGCGGCCCGGCTCGCCCGCCTCCACGAGCTGCTGGCCACCCTGCCGGACGCCTACTGGCCCGACCAGTACAACAACCCCGACAACACCGCCGGTTATGCCTCGCTCGCCGCCGAGATCGCCGGCCGGCTCGACCGGGTGGACGTGCTGGTGTGCAGCGTCGGCACCGGCGGACACAGCGCCGGGACCGCCGCCTCGCTGCGCGGACACTGGCCCGCCCTGCGGCTGATCGGCGTCGACGCCACCGGCTCGGCCATCTTCGGCCAGCCCGCCCGCTCCCGGCTCATGCGCGGCCTCGGCAGCAGCATCCATCCCCGCAACGTCGCCCACGACCTCTTCGACGAGGTCCACTGGGTCGGCCCGGCCGAGGCCGCCGACAGCTGCCGCAGGCTCGCCCGGGGCAACTTCGTCAGCGGCGGCTGGAGCACCGGGGCCGTCGCCCTCGTCGCCGCCTGGGCCGCCCGCGTGCACCCGGGCGCGGTCGTGGCCACCGTCTTCCCCGACGGACCGCACCGGTACCTCGGCAGCGTCTTCGACGACGGCTTCCACGCCCTCCACGGCCTCCGTACGGGTACCCCCGCGACCCGCCCCGTCGAGATCTCCCACCCCGGCGCGGCGGAGGCCACCGGCTGGACCCGCTGCACCACGGTCACGGACCCCCGGGAGCGCCGATGAAGTGCACCCTCAGCACCGTGGAACTCCGGCTCGCCGAGCCGCTGCGGATCTCCCGGTCCACCACGACCGCCCGGCACGCCGTCCGACTGACCGTCGAGCACCAGGGACTCCACGGCCACGGCGAAGCCGTCACCAGCGTGTACTACGGGCTGGACACCGGCGCCCTGCACCAGTGGCTGCACCGGTCCTCGCGCGCACTCGCCCGCTTCCCCGACCCCGAGACCGCCCTCGCCGCACTCCCCGAGGACGCCATCTCCACGCCCCCGGCGGTCACGGCCGCCGTGGAGTCCGCGCTGCTCGACCTCGCCGGCAAGCGCGCGGGGAAGCCCGTGCACCGGCTCCTCGGCGCCTCCGCGCCGCCCACCGCCGCCACCGCCCGGACCATCGGCATCACCACGCCCTCCCGGGCCGCCGCCCTCGCCACCCGCCTCGCGGACCGGGGATTCACGGTCCTCAAGGTCAAGGCCGGATCGGCGGACCCGGAGGACGACATCGCCCGGGTCCGCGCGGTCCGCGCCGCCGCCCCCGGCGTACGCCTGCTGCTCGACCCGAACGGCGGCTGGAGCGGGTCCGCCGCGCCCCGGCTGCTCGGGCGGTTCGCCGAACTGGGCGTCGAGGCCGTCGAACAGCCCGTGGCGCCGGGCGACCCCGAAGGGCTGGCCCGGCTCGCCGCGCGGTCACCGCTGCCGGTCGTCGCGGATGAGGACGCGGTCTCCTTCGAGGACGCCCGCCGCCTCGCGGGCCGCGTCCACGGCATCAACGTCAAGCTCGCCAAATGCGGCGGACCGGGCGCCGCCCTGCGCATCGCCGCCCTCATCGCCGGAAGCGGAACGGATCTCATGCTCGGCTGCCTCACCGCCAGTTCACTCGGCATCGCCCCCGCCGTCCATCTCGCCGACCGCGCCCGGTGGACCGACCTGGACGGCCACCTCCTGCTCGCCCACGACCCCTGGACCGGCATCGGCGGCGACGACGGCACCGTACGCGCGAGCACGCGGCCGGGGCTCGGCGTACATCCGAGCCCGGCGCCCGCCCCGGCAGAGGTGCGACCGTGACGACCTGGCGCGAGATCCGAAGCTTCAGCCCGGCCGTCCGGCTCCTGCTGGTCAACCAACTCGGCGTCAACACCGGCTTCTACCTCCTCATCCCCTACCTCGCCGTCCACCTGAGCCGCGACCTCGGCATGTCCGCCGCCGCCGTCGGCACCGTGCTCGGCGTGCGCAACCTCAGCCAGCAGGGGCTCTTCATCCTGGGCGGCTCGGCGGCGGACCGGCTGGGCGCCCGGGGCGTGATCATCACCGGCTGCGCCCTGCGGACCGTGGGCTTCGGACTGTTCGCCCTCGGCGACGGAACGGCGGTGCTCCTCGCGGCCTCCGCGCTCAGCGGGCTGGCCGGCGCCCTGTTCAACCCGGCCGTCCGCGCCTACCTCGCCCAGGAGGCGGGGGGGCGCAAGGCCGAGGCGTTCGCCCTGTTCAACGTGTTCGCGACGACCGGCGCCCTCGTCGGCCCCCTCCTCGGCAGCGCGCTCCTTCTGGTCGACTTCCGGGCCGCGGCCCTGACGGCGGCCGGACTCTTCGCGCTCCTGACCGTCGCCCAGGCGCTGATGCTGCCCGCCGGACAGGTCGCCCCGGCCAAGGAGAGCGTGCTCGCCGACTGGCGCGAAGTGGTGGGGAACCGGGCGTTCATGGCGTTCGCCCTGGCCATGGTGGCCATGATCGCGCTGGAGAGCCAGCTCTATCTGCTGCTCCCCGAGGGCGCCCGCCGGGCCACCGGCTGGGACGGCGCGGCAGGACCGGTCCTCGTCGTGGCGACGCTCGCCGGACTCGGGCTCCAGCTGCCTCTCACCCGGGCGCTGCAACGCCGTGGCAGCCGGGCGGGCTGGATCAGCTGCGGCCTCGCGCTCATGGCCGCGGCCTTCGTACCGCCCCTGCTCGTGACCTCCGGACCGGGCACGGACCCGGGAGACCTGCCCGGCGTCGCGCTGCGCATGGTCCCGGTCATGGCGGGTGCCCTGCTCCTCCAGACCGGCCTCATGGTCGCCCAGCCCTTCGTGATGGAGCTGGTGCCCGGCTTCGGCCGGTCCCGGCTCACCGGCACCTACTTCGGCGTCTTCTACGTGGTCTCCGGCATCGCGGCCGCCCTGGGCAACGCCGCCGTCGGCTGGGCGATGGACACCGGCGCGCGCACGGGTGCCGGGTGGCTGCCGTGGGCGTGCTGCACCGGACTCGGGCTCGCCTCGGCGGCCGCCGTCGCCCGGCTGCACCGCACCGGGGCCCTGCCCGTCGCATCGGCGCCCCTGCCGGTCCGGGCGTGAGGGGCCCGCGATGAACGACAGGAACCTGCTCACCGACAACCCGGCCCTGTACGAGACGCGCTTCCCCGACGCCGAACGGCTCGCCGGACGCTGGACCGAGGAGTGCCTGCGCGACCACGGGTCCGGTGCCCGCGTCCTGGACCTCGGCTGCGGCACCGGCCGCGACGCCGCCCACCTGCACGCGGCCGGCCGTACGGTGACGGGCGCGGACCTCTCCGACGCGATGCTCCGGTACGCCGCCCGGCACCACCCGGGCCCCCGCTACCTCCGTGCGGACCTGCGCCGCTTCGACCTGGGGGCGCGGAGCTTCGACGCCGTGGTCTGTCTGGACAGCGCGCTGCTCTACTGCCGGACCGACGCGGAACTCGCCGGATGCCTCGCCTCCTGCCACCGGGCGCTCGCCCCGGGCGGCCTGCTCGTCGCGGAGATGCGCAACGGCGCCTACTTCCTCGGCCGCGCCCACCGCAACGGCGCCCCCGCCGCCCACGCGTTCACCCACGAGGGCGTCACCTACCGCTCCGTCACCCGGCTCCGCGTGGACGCCGCCGGACGCCTCCTGCACCGCTCCCGCACCTGGACCACGGACGACGGCTCGCCGCCGGTCGAACAGCGCTCCGCGTGGCGCCTGTTGCTGCCCGACGAGCTGCGCCGCACCGTCACCGGGGCCGGGTTCGAGGTGCTGGCCCTGCACGACGGGCCGGGACCGCGCACCGAACCCGCCTGGCGCGAGGGCGCGTTCTCCGCGGGCACCACGACCGGTGACCGCCTCCACCTCATCGCCCGTCGCCGGGCCCCGATACCCACCGCACAGCAAGGACAACCGTGATGCACGACGACCACTTCCCCGGCCTGCACCGCCGAGGCTTCCTGATCGCCTCGGGAGCCGCCGGAGCCCTCGCCCTCTCCGGATGCGCGGGCACCCCCGCCCCCGGCACCTCCGACACCAAGCAAGAAGCAGGCACCCCGAAACGCGGCGGACGCCTGAGGGCCGCCTTCGCCGGAGGAGGGGCGAGCGAAACCCTCGACCCGCACCTCAGCAACCTGTTCGCCGACGCGGCCCGCGCCAAGGCCCTCTACGACAAGCTCGCCGACTACGGCGCCGACCTCTCCGCACAGCCCCGCCTCGCCGCCTCCTGGGAACCGGACAGCACCCTGAAGCGGTGGAAGGTCTCCCTGCGCTCCGCCGTCTTCCACGACGGGAAGCCCGTGACCGCCGCCGACGTCCTGCACAGCTACCGGCGCATCGCCGACCCGAAGCGCGCCTTCCGGGGCAGGGCCTCGCTCGAACCGATCGACCTGGCCGCCAGCCGGGCTCTGGACGAGCGGACCGTGGGGTTCGTCCTCAAGCGCCCGACCGCCGAATTCCCCAACGTCATGGCCGCGTTCGGCGCGTACATCATCCCGGCGTCGGCGCGCGAGGGCGACTTCGATCACGCGCCCGTCGGCAGTGGACCCTTCCGCCTCGTCTCCTTCGCACCGGGGCGCTCCACCCTCCTGCGCCGCAACGACGACTACTGGGAGGGCGCGCCGCATCTGGACGAACTGGAATTCGTCGTCGCCGACGAGGAGTCCGCCCGCGTCAACGCCCTGCTGGGCGGCCAGGTGGAGTACGCCCACGAGCTGAACCCCGCCACCGCCCGCGCCCACGAGCACGGCGGGCGCGTGACCATCGTGCGGCTCCGCAACAGCGCCATGCAGTCCTTCGCCATGAAGACCGACCGGCCGCCCTTCCACGACCGCCGCGTCCGCCAGGCGCTGTTCCTCGTCGCCGACCGCGCGGAGCTCGTACGCAGCGCCCTCTCCGGCGCCGGTGAGACCGGCAACGACCTCTTCGGCAAGGGGTACGAGTACTACGCGGACGGCCTTCCGCAGCGCGAGCAGGACCTCGGCCGCGCCCGGCGGCTGCTGAAGGAGGCGGGCGCCGACGACCTGCGGATCACCCTCGACACCTCACCGGTCGCCACCGGCTTCACCGAGGCCGCCGCCGTCTTCCGCGACCAGGCCGCGAAGGCGGGCATCACCGTCCGCGTACGGACCGGCAGCAAGGACACGTACTGGAAGGACATCCTCGACGCGGGCACCCTGTGCTGCTACCGCTCCGGGGCGATGCCCATCGAGTCGCACCTCTCGCAGCGCCTGCTCACCGACTCGACCACCAACGCCACCCACTGGCGCCACCAGGACTTCGACGCCCTGTACCGGCAGGCCCAGTCCACGAAGGACGCGAAGCAGCGCGCCGACGTCTACGCCCGCATGCAGCGCCGGCTGTACACCGAGGGGCCGTTCCTCATCTGGGGCTTCGCCGACTGGATCCTCGGCACGGCCCGCAACGTCCGGGGCATCGAGCACCAGGCCCCCGCCAACACCCTGGACTGGGCCCGCTTCGACAAGGTGTGGCTGGCGTGAACGCGACCGGACACCGGGTGGCGCGACGGCTGCTGCTCGGCGGCGCGCAGACCGCCGCCGTGGTCCTGCTCGTCTTCGCCGCCACCGAGGCCCTGCCCGGCGACGCCGCCGTCGCCCTCGCAGGCGACCAGCCCGACCCCGAACGCATCGAAGCCGTCCGTACGGCGATGCGGCTGGACCGGCCCGCCCACGAACGCCTCCTCGACTGGACGGCCGGGCTGCTCCACGGCGACCTCGGCACCTCGCTGACCTCCGGGCGGCCGGTCGCCGCCGCGCTCGCCGACGGCATCGGCCCCACCCTGCTGCTCGCCGTACCGACGGTCCTGCTGTTGGTCCCGGCCGGAATCGGCCTCGGCGTGCTGGCGGCCCGGCGCGAGGGAGGAGCGGTGGACCGGACCATCAGCGCGGTGCTGCTCGCCCTCTACGCCGTCCCCGAATTCGCCCTGGGAGCCCTGGTGGTCACGGTCTTCGCCCTGCGGCTCGGCTGGTTCCCGCCCACCGCGGTGGGGTACGGCACCGAGCTCTCCTCCCACCCCGCCGCGCTCGTCCTGCCCGTCCTGGTCCTGCTCGCGCGCCCGGTCTGCTCGCTCGCCCGGCTCGTCCGCGCGGGCATGCTCGACGCGCTGGCCTCCCCGTACGTGGCACAGGCCCGCCGCTGCGGCCTCTCCCGCACCCGGGTCCGCTACGCGCACGCCCTCCCCAACGCCCTCACCCCGGCCGCCCAGCAACTCGCCCGCACGGTCGACTGGCTGCTGTGCGGGGTGGTCGTCGTGGAGGCCCTGTTCGTGGTCCCCGGGCTCGGCACCGTCCTCATGAACGCGGTCGCGGAGCGCGACCTGCCCACGGTGCAGGGGCTCGCGGTGGTGTTCGGCGTCGTCACCGTCCTGCTCAACCTGGGCGCCGACCTGGTCACCCACCGCCTCGTGCCCCGGACGGAGGTCGCCGCATGATGGCCGTCGCGGTGGCCCGCTCCCGGCGCGGGCTGAAGCGCATCGTCGTCGGCCGTCCGGGCGAGGCCGCCCCGGGGCGGGGCGCCGGGCGGTTCGTCCCCGGCCTCCTCGTCGTCGGCGTGCCGCTCCTGATCGCCCTGGCCGGGCCGCTGTTCGCCGGTGACGCGGGACCGCGCGGCACCTCGCTGACCACCGGGGCCGGCCACCCGCTCGGCACCGACTTCACCGGCCGCGACGTGCTGCGGGAGATCCTGCTCGGCGGCCGGTCCGTCGTCCTCGTCGCCGTCGCCGCGACGGCCCTGACCTACGCGGTGGCGCTGCCCGTCGGCTTCGTCTGCGCCCTCACCCGGCGGGCCTGGCTGGAGGAGGTGCTGATGCGCCCCCTGGACGTCCTGCTCTCCGTGCCGTCCCTCCTCGCCGTCCTGCTGGTGGCCGCCGTCGTGCAGCCGGGCCCGGCCGGGCTCGCCGCCGTCGTCGCGTTCGTCGGCATCCCGGACGCGGCACGGATCGTCCGGGCCGCCGGAGCGGAGGCCGCCGCGCGCCCCGCCGTCGAGGCGCTGCGCATGCAGGGGGAGAGCTGGGCGCGCCTGGCCCTCGGCTACGTCGGGCGGGCCATCGGCCGCACCCTCGCCGCGGACATCGGCGTCCGCCTGACCGGCGCGGTCTACCTCGTGGCCACCGCCGCCTTCCTCGGCGTGGGCGTGGCCCCGGACGCCGCCGACTGGGCCGTGATGGTGGACCGCAACCGCACCGGCCTGTCCGTGCAGCCGTGGGCGACGGTGGTGCCCGCCCTGCTGGTCGTCGCACTCACCATGGGCGGCAACCTGCTCGCCGACGCCGCGCTCACCCGCCCGCACCGCACGGAGAAGGACCGATGACACCTGTACGCACCGCCGCGCGCGAGCCGGTCGCTGTGATCGAGGGGCTGCGGGTCGAGGTCGGCGGGCGCGCCGTGCTCGACGGAGTGGATCTCCGCCTGCGGCCCGGCCGGATCACCGCGCTGACCGGCGGATCGGGCAGCGGCAAGACGACCACCGGGGTCGCCCTGCTCGGCGAGTACCCGCCCGGAGCACGGGTGACCGGCAGCGTACGGGTCCCGCAGGGCCTCATCGGCTACGTACCGCAGCACCCGGCCGCCGTGCTCAACCCGGCCCGCCGCATCGGCGCGTTGCTCATGGACATCGCCCGCGACCGGGTCCGGCACCTGCCCCGTCCGGGGCGCCGGGCGGCGGCGCGGGACCGTGTGCTCGACGCCCTCGCCCGCGTCCGGCTGCCCGCCGACGAACGGATGCTGCGCCGCTTCCCGCACCAGCTCTCCGGGGGCCAGCAGCAGCGCGTCGTACTCGCCCAGGTGCTGCTGCTCGGCGCGCGGGCCGTCGTCGCGGACGAGCCGACCACCGGTCAGGACCCGCTGACGAAGCGCGGGATCGTGGACCTGCTGGCCGATGTCGCCCGGCAGGGGATCGCCGTACTCCTGCTCAGTCATGACATGGACGTCGTCCGGGCGCTGGCCGACGAGGTGGTGGTCCTGCACGACGGCCGGGTACGGGACACGGCTCCGGCGGACGCGCCCGCCCGGGCCCCGCTGGGCGGTGCGGGGCGGGAGGGCGTGGTGCTCGACGCGCGTTCCCTCGTCGCGCGTCACGGCCGGACGCCCGTGCTCGACCGCGTGTCGCTGACCGTCCGTGCCGGTGAATGCCTCGCCGTCGTGGGCCGGTCGGGGAGCGGCAAGACCACCCTGGCCCGCTGCGTGACCGGCCTGCACCCGCGCCACGGCGGGGACGTGCTCCTCGACGGCGAGCCCTTGCCCGCCGGGCTGCGCGAGCGTTCCCGGAGTCAGGTGGCCGGTGTGCAGTACGTGTTCCAGGACGCGAAGGCGGCCTTCGACGCGTACCGCCCCGTGCTCGACCAGGTCGCGCGGACGGCGGTACGCCTGCGAGGCGCGGACCCGGCCGGGGCGAGGCGCGAGGCGCTTGCGCTGCTGGGCGCCCTCGGGCTCCCGGAGGCGAAGGCGGCGCGCCTGCCCGCCCATCTCTCCGGCGGCGAACTCCAGCGCGCGGCACTGGCCCGCGCCGTTCTCGCCCGCCCCCGGGTCCTGGTGTGCGACGAGATCACCTCCGGCCTCGATCCGCTGACCCGGGACGCGGTGCTGGGCCTGCTCGGCGGGCTGCTGCGCTCGGGGCACACCGACGCGCTGGTCCTGATCACCCACGACCTGGCGACCGCCGCCCGGGCGGACCGGATCGCGGTGATGGAGGACGGCCGGGTCGTGGAGACGGGGGCGGCGGGGCGGGTGCTGGGCGCGCCGGAGCACCCGTGCACCAGGGAACTCGTGGCGGCGGACCGGTCGTTCGCGGCGACGGGCTGAAGGATGATGCTGCCTCAGCCGTCCTCGTCCCGCAGCGCCTCGATCAGGAGCAGCGCGATGTCGTCGCTGCCCGGAGTGACGTCCTTCGCGTACCGGACGAGGCTGTCGGCGACGGCCTCCATCGGGCGGCCGGTGCTCCGGCCGAACTGGTCGGCGAGCGCCGCCGTCGACCGGTCGGGATCGGTGCCCGGCACCTCCACGAGCCCGTCCGTGTACAGCGCGAGCGCGGCGCCCGGCGGCAGCGGGATCTCGGTCGTCGGGTAACGGGCCTCCCGGTCGACGCCGAGCAGCAGACCGGGCGGCAGCCGCAGCACCTCCGTCTCTCCACCGGGATGGCGCAGCAGCGGCGGCGGGTGGCCCGCCGTGGCCAGCAGGGCGCGGTGGCCCGCCAGGTCCAGATGGACGTAGAGGCAGCTGGTGAACAGGTCGGCGTCGAGGTCGGAGAGCAGCCGGTTGGTGCGCGCCAGGACCTCGGCGGGCGGCGCCCCGGCGGAGGCGTGCACCGCCGTGCGTACCTGCCCCATCAGGGCGGCGGCCGTCACGTTGTGGCCCTGTACGTCGCCGATGGCCGCGGCCGCGGTGGTGGCGTCGAGCGGGATGACGTCGTAGAAGTCGCCGCCGATGCCCATGCCCCGGGTGGCGGGCAGATAGCGGGCGGCCACGTCGAGCCCGCCGATCCGGGGCAGCGTGTGGGGGAGCAGATGGGCCTGGAGGCTGTGGGCCAGCCGCTCTTTCGTGTCGTACAGGCGGGCCCGGTCCAGGGCCTGGGCGATGAGCCCGGCGATCGAGGTGAGCAGGGCCCGTTCCTCCGGATCGAAGGAGCGCGTGCGGTCGTAACCGAACACCATCGTGCCGACCGGGCGCCCGGAGGCGAAGAGCGGCAGGAAGGCCCACGCGGCCAGGCCCTCCTGGAGCGAAGCGGGCTCGAAGGCGCGCCGGAACTCGTCGAAGGTCCGGTAGAAGGCGGGGACACCGGTGCTCAGCACCTGTGCGACGGGGGCGCCGGAGGTCAGCGGCGCGCCCTCGAAGCACTCCATCAGCTCGTCGCCGAAGCCCCGGTGCCCCTCGATGCGCAGCCGCCCCTCCGCCACGGTCAGCACGGCGAGCGCCTGGATGCGAAAGGCGGGCACCAGTTGCTCGGCGATCAGCTCCACCACGTCCTGGATGCCCACGGCCTCCGTGAGCGTCGCGGCCAGGTGCATCAGGTGGTAGAGCGCGACGGCGCGTCCCGGGGCGCTCGGCGAGGAGGCGGCGCCCGTGGCGGTGGGGAGCGCCGAGGCGTGCGGATCGGTGACCGGGGTGATGTACACGCTGATCCCGGACGCGTCGGGGTAGAGGCGGAACGACAGCCACTGGTCCGGCGGCCGCAGGGCCACGAAGCACATCGGCTCCCGGCTGATCATCGCGCCCCGGTACTGGTCTTCGAACACCGGATCGGCCATCCAGCGCAGCGACTCCCACGGCAGCGTCCCCACCAGGTCCTCGACGCGTCCCCCAACCAGTTCGGCACCGGTCTCCGTGAGAAAGGTGATCCTTCCGTGCATGTCGAGGGTGCAGCAGCCGCCCGGCAAGCGGCCCACGAAGTCCGCGGCGGCGACCGCCTCGGTGTGCGCGGGCGGCGGAGCGGTGACCGGGGGCAGCACCCGCGGACCCCGTCCCGCGTTCACCGGGTGGCCCCGCTCCCGCGCCTCGTGCAGGACCCGCGCGGCGTCGCCGCAGCAGTCGTGGACCGCCGCGCGCTCCTGCGGCGTCAGCTGCGCCGGGTGCGAGCCGGGCCACAGCAGGACGAGACCGCCCAGCGCCTCCGTTCCGCTGACCAGCGGCGCGGCGGCGAGCGCGAAGCGGTACGGCAGGACGAGCGCGGGGCGCGGATAGCGCCGGGCCAGCTCCTCCTGGCTGCCGAGCCACACCAGGTGCCGGTCCTTCACCGCGTCGGACACCGGTATGGGCGCGGACAACGGCACCCGCAGCCAGGGATCGGCGATCTCCGCCGGAATCCCGGCGAGCACGGCGAGCCGGAGCGTGGATTCGCCGGGCGGCAGCAGATAGAGCATGGCCACGGCGGCGCCCGTCTCGCGCACGGCACACGCCACCGTCGCGTCCAGCCGCTCCTCCGCCGAGTCCACGACGGGTCCCACATTGCCCATAAACGGACAATACGCCCACGTCTCGCGGTGGACACCGCGATGGCACCCGCCGCGACGCGCTTCCCGGCGCCCGTCCGGCCGGCCCGTGCGGGTGCGGCCGGTCAGCCCGCCGCCGCCTCCCGGCTGATCCGCTCGAACCGTGCGCCCATCTCGGCGGCCAGCGCCTGTGCGGCCGACAGGGGGCGGACCATCACCATGAGGTCGTCGATCAGGCCGTCCTCGTTCAGGTGCAGGAAGTCGCAGCCGGTGATCTCCCGGTCGCCGACCTTCGCGGTGAAGACGAGCGCGTGGTCGCGCCCGTCCGGGCTCGCCATCTCCCGTACGTAACGGAAGTCCCCGAACACCTCCGAGACGGCCCGCAGGATCGCGGCCGTGACCGGCTTCCCCGGGTAGGGCTTGAACGCCACCGGGCTGGTGAAGACGACATCCTCGGCCAGCGCGGCCTCCACCGCCGCCAGATCGTGCGCCTCGACCGCCTTGCGGAAAGCGAGCATCCCGGCCTCCATAGTCAATTTGTTGAATAGGTGCGATCGACATTAATCACATGGGTGCTAGCGTGTCCAGATGTCCCTCAAGTACGCGGTCCTGGCAGCCCTGCTCGAAGGCGAGGCGTCCGGATACGACCTGGCGAAGGCCTTCGACGTCTCGGTGGCGAACTTCTGGTCGGCCACCCCGCAGCAGCTCTACCGGGAACTGGACCGGCTCGCCGAGGACGGTCTGATCGAGGCGCGTGTGGTCGAGCAGGTGCGCCGGCCGAACAAGCGGCTCTTCACGCTGACACCGGCCGGTCGCGACGCGCTCGGCGCGTTCACCGCCGAGGCGCCCCGGCCCACGGCCATCCGGGACGAACTGCTCGTGATGATCCAGGCCGTGGATGTCGGCGACGCCGGGACGGTACGCGCTTCGGTCGAGGAGCGCATGGAGTGGGCCCGCGCCAAGCTCGCCCGCTACGAACGCCTGCGCCTGCGCCTGCTCGACGGCCGCGACGAGGCGGCGTTCCTCGCGGACACCGACCGCGTCGGCCCCTATCTGACGCTGATGCGCGGCCGGTCCTTCGAGGAGGAGAACCTGCGCTGGGGCGGACGGGTCCTGGAGATCCTGGAACTCCGGTCCGCGGCACGGGCGATGGGCGGCGCGGACGCGGTCTGACGGCGTTGTCGTACCCCTCCGCTAGGGTCCCCGGCATGACTGATTTCGTACTGGTGG
The DNA here is from genome assembly GCF_036346615.1 of Streptomyces sp. NBC_00523. Classification (NCBI taxonomy): domain Bacteria; kingdom Bacillati; phylum Actinomycetota; class Actinomycetes; order Kitasatosporales; family Streptomycetaceae; genus Streptomyces; species Streptomyces sp. NBC_00523. The sequence goes on from NZ_CP107836.1 coordinate 6,979,526, forward strand.
CAGGCGCCTGGCTGGACGAGACGGCGTGGGACGAGGTGGTGCCGGGGCTGCGCGCGGCCGGACACGGCGTCCACCCGCTGACCCTGTCCGGGCTCGGCGGGAAGCGGGAGCGGCCGGTCGGCCGGCAGACCCAGGTGACCGACGTCCTCGGGGAGGTGGACCGGCTGGGTCTGCGCGACGTCGTCCTGGTCGGCCACAGCTACGCGGGCATCCCCGTGGGTCAGGCCGCCGCGCGCCTGGGCGACCGCCTGGCCCGTGTCGTCTTCGTGGACGCCTGCGTCCCGGCCGACGGCGAGTCGTTCGTCTCCGCGTGGTGGCAGGGGCCCGCCGCGCTCCAGGGGCAGCTGGACGCGAACGGCGGCCTCTGGGCCGTACCGGAAGCCGACGAGTTCGCGGGCCAGGAGCTGACCGACGAGCAGATCGCACGGTTCCGGAAGGGCGCGACGCCCCACCCCGGCGCCGCCCTCGCCGACCCGGCCGTCCTGGACCGCCCGCTCGACGCGCTCCCGGCGACCTACATCAAGTGCCTCCTCGACGGACCGGAACCGGGCGAGGACGTGGCCCGGCTGCTGACGAGCGAGCGGTGGGAGCTGGTCACCATGGACACCGGCCACTGGCCGATGTTCTCCCGCCCGGACGAACTGGCCGCGATCCTCGACAAGGCCGCCTCCGCTGCCTGAGCGCGGCGGCCCGGTGGCCCGATCGGACGACCCGGACGCGCGCGCCCGGGTCGTGCGGGCTGCAATGGACGGGTGACCGCGCCCCCCGACGACTGCCTCGCGCGCAACGAGTGGGTCTGCGGCGCCTACCTCAGCAGCCGCCGCCACATCCTCTGGGAAGCCGCCCTGCAACACGTCCAGCTGACCGCGGTCGCCGTGCTCATCGGCCTCGCCCTGGCCCTGCCGCTCGCCCTTGCCGCACGGCGCCTGCGCTGGGCCGCCGGTCCCGTCCTCGGCGTGACGACGATCCTGTACACCATCCCGTCGCTCGCCATGTTCTCCCTGCTGCTGCCGGTGTACGGGCTCTCCGCCTCGCTCGTCGTCGCCGGACTCGTTCTGTACTCGCTGACCCTGCTCGTACGCAACATCCTCGCCGGGCTGCGCGCCGTGCCCGAGGACACCAGGCAGGCCGCCCGGGGCATGGGCTACGGCCCCGTACGGCTGCTGGTCGCGGTGGAGCTGCCGCTCGCCCTGCCCGCCGCGATGGCCGGGCTGCGCATCGCCACCGTCTCCGCGGTCTCCCTGGTCACCATCGGCGCGATCGTCGGCTACGGCGGACTCGGCAACCTCATCTACGCCGGGATGAACACCTACTTCAAGGCCCAGGTGCTCACCGCGTCCGTCCTGTGCGTCGTCATCGCCGTCGCCGCCGACCTGCTCCTCCTGCTGCTGCAACGCCTGCTCACCCCCTGGACGAGGAGCCGGTCGTGAACACCCTGACGGACGCCTGGTCCTGGCTCACCACCTCCGCCCACTGGCACGGCCAGGACGGCATCTGGGCCCGCCTCGGCCAGCACCTCTACCTCACCGTCGTCTGCCTGCTGATCAGCTGCCTCATCGCGCTGCCCGTCGCCCTGCTCCTCGGCCACCTCGGCCGGGGCGGCGCGCTCGCCGTCAACATCTCCAACGTCGGGCGCGCCGTGCCCACCTTCGCCGTCCTGGTGCTGCTCCTGCTCACCCCGGTCGGCCGCTGGGGCGAGGGCCCGACGGTCGTCGCGCTCGTCCTGTTCGCCGTGCCCCCGCTGCTCACCAACGCGTACGTCGGGATGCGCGAGGTCGACCGGGACGTCGTGCGGGCCGCCCGGGGCATGGGCATGACGGGCCGCCAACTGCTCCTCCAGGTCGAGGTCCCGCTCGCCCTGCCCCTCATCCTCACCGGGGTGCGCATCGCCGCCGTCCAGCTCGTCGCCACGGCCACCATCGCGGCCCTCGCGGGCGGCGGAGGGCTCGGCCGCATCATCACCGCCGGCTTCAACCTCGCCTCCACCCCGCAGGTGGTCGCCGGAGCGGTCCTGGTCGCCGCGTTCGCCCTGGTCGTGGAGGGCGTCTTCGAGGCGGCCCAGCGGTTCGCGCCGCGCCGGTTCGGCCTGCGCGTGGCTGAGGCGACCGCGTGAGGGCCGCCCGCCCGCTCGCCGCGCTCCTGCTTCTGGCGGCCACCGCCTGCACCGGCGGACCCACGCTGGAGAACCAGGGCGCGGTCACCGCCCCGCCCGGCGACAGCAAGCACCTGACCATCGGCTCCGCCGGGTTCACCGAGAGCGACCTCCTCGCCCAGATGTACGCACTGCTGCTGGACCGCGCCGGATACTCCACCAAGATCATCTCCGTCACCAACCGGGAGATCTACGAACCCGCCCTGGAGAACGGCCAGATCGACGTCGTCCCCGAATACGCGGCCACCTTCGCCGACTGGCTCAACGCCAAGGAGCACGGAGCCGACGCCGCCCCCGTCGGCTCACCGGACCTCGCCGCCACGATGAAGGCCCTGCGCGCCCTGGCCGCACCGCGCGGGCTCACCGTCCTCGACCCCGGCAAGGCCGTCGACCAGAACGCGTTCGCCGTCACCGCCGCCTACGCCCGGAAGCACCACCTGAAGACCCTCAGCGACCTCGGCCGCTCCGGCCTCCCGGTCCGCCTCGCGGCCGGCGACGAGTGCGTCCAGCGCCCGTACTGCGCGCCCGGGCTGAAGAAGACGTACGGCATCGACATCACCGCCGTCGACCCCAAGGGCGTGGGCACCACGCAGGCCAAGCAGGCCGTGCAGAGCGGCCGCGACCAGATGGTGCTGACCACCACCACCGATGCCACCCTGGACGACTTCGGGCTCGTCCTGCTCGCCGACGACAAGCACCTCCAGAACGCCGACTACCTCGTCCCCGTCGTCAACCGGGCCCGCGCGGGCGGCCCAGGGGTGCGCAAGGCCCTGGGCAAGCTGAACACCGTACTGACCACCGCGGACCTGGCCCGGCTCAACGAACAGGTGGACAGCTGGCGACGACTCCCCGAGGACGTGGCCCGCGCCTATCTGCGCTCCGAACACCTCATTCCCGGCGAGAAGGGGTGAGCGCGCGAAGGAGTCGCGCGGAGACCGATGAGTCCGCGCCGCCGCACCAGTCAGTCTTTCGGAACACCCCCGGACAAGGCGGAGCGATGAGCACCCTGCGCGAAGTGATCGAGAAGCACGTCCACGACGGATCAATCCCCGGCGCCGTGGCCCTGGTGGCGCGCGACGGGCGCGTCGAGGCGGTGGCCGTGGGCAGCGCCGGTACGGACGACGGCACCCCGATGGCCCGGGACTCGGTCTTCAGGATCGCCTCCCTCACCAAACCGGTCGTCGCCGTCGCGGCCATGCTGCTGATCGAGGACGGGCGGATCGCGCTGGACGACCCGGTCGCGCGGTGGCTGCCCGAGGTGGCGGCGCCCGTCGTGGTCCGCACCCCGGACGGCCCGGTGGACGACGTGGTCCCGGCGTCCCGCCCCATCACCCTGCTCGACCTCATGACCTCGCGCGCGGGCTACGGGTTCCCGTCCGACTTCTCCCTGCCCGCCGCCCGCCTCCTGTTCAGCGACCTGAAGCAGGGCTCGCCGCTGCCGCGCGACGTCGCCGCCCCGGACGCCTGGATGGACACGCTCTCGCGCATCCCGCTGCTGGCCCAGCCGGGCAGTGAGTGGCTCTACAACACCTGCTCCGACATCCTGGGCGTGCTCATCGCCCGGGTCGCCGGGCAGCCGCTGCCGGAGTTCCTCGCCGAGCGGATCTTCGCCCCGCTCGGCATGAGCGACACCGGCTTCACGGTCCCGGCCGAGAAGCGAGGCCGCTTCACCACTCTGTACCGGCCGGGCGCGGACGGCGGGCTGGTGCTGGTCGACACCCCGGCCGGACAGTGGAGCGGCATGCCGGACTTCGCGTCCGGGGCCGGCGGACTGGTCTCCACCGTGGACGACCTGTACGTCTTCGCCCGCATGCTGCTCGGCGAGGGCACCGTGGACGGCCGGCGCCTCCTGACGGCCGCGTCCGTACGGCAGATGACGACGGACCACCTGACCCCCGCGCAGCGCGAGGCGAGCGGGCTGTTCACCGAGGGGCAGGGCTGGGGCTATGGCGGCTCGGTCGACGTCGACAGGAGCGCCCCGTGGAACGTGCCGGGACGCTACGGCTGGGTCGGCGGCACCGGCACCACGGCGCACATCGTCCCCGCCACCGGCACGGCCGCGATCATGCTCAGCCAGGTGGAGATGACCGGCCCCACCCCGCCGCGGCTGATGCGCGACTTCTGGCAGTACGCGGCGGACGCCTGACCGCCCGCCGGAGCGCGCCCCCTCCGGCGTCCGCCACCGGCCTCAGGCGTCCGCCACCGAGTCGAACCGCACCTCGTCGCGCCCCACGCCCTGCGCGTCCGCGTCCACCGAACGCCGCAGGGCCTCATGGAGCTTCGCCGGGGTCAGCACGCCGAGGAACCGCGCCCCGTCCAGCACCGCGATCCACCCCGCGTCCCGCTGAAGCATCTCGCTGAACGCCCGCTTCAGCGGCGCGCCCACCGGCACCCACGCGTCCATCCGGCGGGCCAGCTCACCCACCGTGCCCTGGTCCCCGGCGATCCGCAGCGCGTCCGCCGACACCCAGCCATGCAGCTCGCCCGCCTCGTTCAGCACGACCGCCCAGCGCGCGCCCGCCGCGCCGAGCCGGGCAGCCGCCGCCCCCGCCGGCTCGTCCAGCCGGGCCAGCGGCGGCTGTTCCAGGTCGTCCGGCTCGATCGCGGTGACCGACAAGCGCTTCAGCCCCCGGTCCGCGCCGACGAACTCCGCCACATACGGGGTCGCGGGCGAGCCGAGCACCGCGCCCGGCGTGTCGAACTGCTCGATGCGCCCCTCCCCGTACACCGCGATCCGGTCGCCCATCCGCACCGCCTCCTCGATGTCATGGGTGACCATCAGAACTGTCTTCCTCACCCTCGACTGGAGCTTGAGGAATTCGTTCTGCAGCCGCTCGCGCACCACCGGGTCCACCGCGCCGAACGGCTCGTCCATCAGGAGCACCGGCGGGTCGGCCGCGAGGGCCCGCGCCACGCCGACGCGCTGGCGCTGGCCGCCGGAGAGCTGCGCGGGGTAGCGGGAGCCGTACACCGACGGATCCAGGCCCACCAGATCGAGCAGCTCGGCGGCCCGCTCGCGCGCCCTGGACCGCTTCCAGCCCACGAGGGCCGGCACGGTCGCCGTGTTGTCGAGGACCGTGCGGTGCGGGAAGAGCCCCACCTGTTGGATGACGTAGCCGATGCCGCGGCGCAGCTTCACCGGGTCGGTCCTCGCGATGTCCCGGCCGTCCACCAGGATGCGGCCCGAGGTCGGCTCGATCAGCCGGTTCACCATCATCATTGTGGTCGTCTTGCCGCAGCCCGAAGGGCCCACCAGGGTGACCAGTTCTCCCTCGGCGACCTCGAAGGACAGCGCGTCGACCGCGGTCGTGCCGTCCGGATAGACCTTGCCGACCTGTTCGAACCGGATCATGAGAGCACGGTAGGAGCCCGGCGCCCCGGCCGCACACGGGCCGCGACCGTCCGGGGCACGCCCGTGTGCTGAACTGTCCGGGAACCGTCCGATCCAGGAGCACCCTTGAACAGCTACCGGCAGCCCGGCCTCGTCCTCACCGACCACCGCTTCACCGTCCCGCTCGACCACGCCGACCCCGGCGGTGAGCAGATCGAGGTCTTCGGCCGGGAGATCGTGGCCGCGTCCAGGGCCGGCCAGGAGCTGCCCTGGCTGCTGTACCTGGAGGGCGGTCCCGGCTTCGGCGCCCGGCGCTTCACCGGCGCGGAGGCCTGGCTCGGGCGGGCCGTGCGCGAATTCCGGGTGCTCCTGCTCGACCAGCGCGGCACCGGCCTGTCCACCCCGGCCAACCGGCAGACCCTCCCGCTGCGGGGCGGGCCGCGCGAGCAGGCCGACTACCTCGCGCACTTCCGCGCGGACACCATCGTGCGCGACTGCGAGTTCATCCGCCCGAAGCTGACCGGCGGCGCGCCCTGGACCGTGCTCGGCCAGTCCTTCGGCGGCTTCTGCGCCGTCCGCTACCTCTCGGCCGCGCCCGAGGGGCTGGACACCGTCCTGATCACCGGCGGTCTTCCCTCCCTCGACGCCCACGCGGACGACGTCTACCGGGCCGCGTACCCCCGCATCGAGCGCAAGGTCGCCGCGCACTACGCCCGCTACCCGCAGGACATCGCACGCGCCCGGGAGATCACCGCTCACCTCGCGGAGCACCGCCCCGACAGCGCCGGTCACCGGCTGACGCCCGAGAGCTTCCAGTCCCTCGGCATCATGCTCGGCGGCGGCAGCGGCAGCCACCAGCTGCACTACCTCCTGGAGAACGCCTTCGTCCGCACCCCGCACGGCACCGAGCTCTCCGACACCTTCCAGGAGGCGATGCGCGGCGCGACCTCCTTCGCCGGACACCCCCTGTACGCCCTCATGCACGAGGCCATCTACGGCCAGGGCGGGCGCCCCACGGACTGGGCCGCCGAGCGGGTGCGCGCCGAGTTCCCGCAGTTCGACGCGGCGACGGCCCTCGCGGGCGACGGACCGGTCCTGTTCACGGGTGAGTCCATCCACCCCTGGCACTTCGAGGTGGACCCGGCGCTGCGCCCGCTGCGCGAAACGGCCGAGCTCCTCGCCGCCCGCACCGACTGGGAGCCGCTGTACGACCCCGAGCGCCTGGCCGCCAACGAGGTCCCGGTGGCCGCCGCCGTCTACCACGACGACATGTACGTGGACACCGCCCACGCGCTGAGCACCGCCGCCGCCATCCGGGGGCTGCGCACCTGGGTGACCGACGAGTTCGAGCACGACGGGCTGCGCGCGGGCGGGCCCCGCGTGCTGGACCGGCTGCTCGCGCTGGTCCGCGACGAGGTCTGACGTACAGCGCGGGGCCGGTCGTACGGGACCGGCCCCGCGAGGTCTCAGCCCTGGAGGGCGTCCAGCGTCGCGTTCAGGCTGGGCGCCGAGCGCGGCGCGCGGTTGTGCGGGAGCTTCGACAGGACAGCCGCCATCCCGCAGGTGTCGGTGACGGCGGAGAAGACGAGACCGGAGCCGACACCGGCGGACAGCCAGCGCGCGGCCGGATACCGGACCCCCGCCAGCAGTCCGGCCACCACGAGCGAGCCGGCCGCCAGCCGGACCTGGCGCTCCATCGGCCAGGTGGCCCGCGCGCCCACCGGGCGCTCCAGGCCGTGGCCCTCGCTCTCCCAGGCGGAGGTGCCGCCGGTGAGCGTCGCCGCGTCGATGTCGGCCGCCGACAGGAGGTCGCAGGCGCGCGTCGAGCGGTTGCCGGAGGCGCAGACCATGAGCAGCGCGCCGCGGGCGGACGCGGACTTGAGCGCGGGCAGCGCCTCGTCGAGCCGGTCGAGCGGTATGTTCACCGCCCCCGGCACATGCCCCGCCGCGTACTCGCCGGGTGCGCGTACGTCGATCACGGTGAACTCCGTGAGGCGGGCGGCCGCCTGGGCGGGGGAGAGGGATACGGGGCTGGTCACGAGCTGTGTTCCTTTCGTTCACCGGGGTACGGGACAGGTCTCGCTCTCTTGTGCCCCGGACGGCCCAGAATACCCCCCTGGGTATCAAAGCCGTTCGTGTCACGGGTCTCACCCCCCGCCTTGCCGGTTAGCCTGCGGATATGACCGAGCAGTTGAAGCCCATGCCCGAGGACTGGCGGCGCGCGCTCGCCGTGGTCGCACACCCCGACGACCTGGAGTACGGCTGCGCGGCAGCGGTGGCCGGCTGGACCGACGCCGGACGCGAGGTCACGTATCTGCTGGCGACCAGGGGCGAGGCCGGGATCGACACCCTCGAACCGGAGAAGTGCGGGCCGCTGCGCGAGCGCGAGCAGCGGGCGAGCGCGGCGGCCGTCGGCGTCTCCCGCGTCGAGTTCCTGGGCCACCGTGACGGGGTGATCGAGTACGGCGTCCCGCTCCGCCGGGACATCGCGGCCGCCATCCGCCGGTACCGCCCCGAGTTGGTGATCACGCTCAACCACCGTGACACCTGGGGCGGGGTCGCGTGGAACACGCCGGACCACCGCGCCGTCGGCCGCGCCACGCTCGACGCGGCGGGCGACGCGGGCAACCGCTGGATCTTCCCGGAGTTGGGGGAGCAGGGCCTCGAACCGTGGGACGGCGTGCGCTGGGTGGCCGTGGCGGGCTCGTCCACGCCCACCCACGCGGTGGACGCGACCGCCGGTCTGGAACGGTCGGTGCAGTCCCTCCTGGCCCACCGCACGTACATCGAAGTCCTCACGGACGAGGACCCCGAGACCTACTGCCGCACTTTCCTCACCGGCAACGCCGAGGCCGCCGCCGACCGCTTCGGCGGGCGTCCGGCCGTCCCGTTCGAGCTCTTCGCCCGGTAGTCGCACAGGGGCGGGTGGCCGTAAAACCGCAGGTCGGCGCGTTGATGTTGTCCAGACCATTGACATGTAAGCGCCAGGATGTTGAATTCAGTGACGTTGTGTTGCGCGACTTTGGTGTCCTGAGTGACCAATGGAGGATCTGTGACGCCTCGCCCGCCCCGCATCACCGCTCTCACCGCCGCCGCGGCCCTGCTCGCAGGCGGCATGCTGGCCGCCGGACCATCCGCCCGGGCGGCCGGAAGCCCGCCAGCACCGGCCACGGCCCGGGACACACCCACGATCACCCCGACCCCGCAGTCCGCCGAGCCTCGCCCCGACCGGGTGACCGTCACCCCCACCGTCACCCTGATCGCGGGCGAGACCGCGGACGGGCCCACGCTCGACTTGGTGGAGAAGGCCCTGCGCGAGGCGGGCGCCCAGCACGTCGTCCGCGCGGAGCGCCCCGTCCCCGGCAGGCTCACGGTGTACGCGGGTGACGCCGCCGCCCTCGCCGCGCAGAAGCTCGACGGGCCCGCCGGACTGCCCGCCGAGGGCTACGTCCTCGGGATCGGCGCCGGCCGGATCGTCCTCGCCGGCAAGGACTCCACCGGCACCTACTACGCGGCGCAGACCCTGCGCCAGGTCCTGCCGCACCGGGGCCACCCGGGCGGCAAGGCCGCCGGACTCGCCGTGCGCGACTGGCCCGGCACCGCGCTGCGCGGGGTCATCGAGGGTTTCTACGGCACCCCGTGGTCGCACGAGGCCCGCCTCGACCAGCTCGACTACTACGGCGAGCACAAGATGAACATCTACGTGTACTCGCCCAAGGACGACGACTACCTCCGGGCCAAGTGGCGCGACCCCTACCCCGCCGACCGGCTGGCGCAGATCAAGGACCTCGCCGACCGGGCGGCCCTGCGGCACGTCGAGTTCACCTACGCCCTCTCACCCGGCCTCTCGGTCTGCTACAGCTCCGACGCGGACGTGCAGGCGCTCATCGGCAAGTTCCGGACGATGTGGGACATCGGCGTCCGCACCTTCGCGGTCCCGCTGGACGACATCAGCTACACCAACTGGAACTGCGACGCCGACAAGGCGAAGTGGGGGACCGGTGGCGGCGCGGCGGGCGCTGCCCAGGCCCATCTGCTCAACCGGGTCAACCAGGAGTTCATCGCCACCCACCCCGGCGCCCAGCCGCTCCAGATGGTCCCCACCGAGTACTACAACGTCAGCTCGTCGGCGTACAAGACGGCCCTGTCCGGACAGCTCGACCCCGATGTGCTGGTCGAGTGGACCGGGGTCGGGGTCGTCGCCCCCACCATGACGGTCGCTCAGGCGGACGCCGCCCGTAAGGTGTTCGGCCACCCGATCCTGACCTGGGACAACTACCCGGTCAACGACTACGCCACGAACCGCCTCCTGCTCGGACCGTTCAACGGCCGCGAGAAGGGGCTGCCCGGGCGGCTCGCCGGCATCACCGCCAACCCGATGATCCAGTCGTACGCGTCAAAGCTCTCGCTGTACACCGTCGCCGACTACGCCTGGAACGACGCCGCCTACGACCCGCGCGCGTCCTGGGGCAAGGGCATCGAGGAGTACGCGGGCGGCGACGCCCGGACCGCGAAGGCGCTGCGGGCCTTCGCGGACGTCAACTACAGCTCCGCGCTCAACACCGCGAAGGCGCCCGAGCTGTCCGCCGCCTTTGCCCGCTACTGGGAGTCCGGGGACGCGAGGCGGCTCGACGCCGTCCTCGCCTCGCTGGGCGCGGCCCCCGCCCGGCTGCGCGCGGCCCTCCCCGACCGGGGCTTCATCGCCGACTCCGGCCCCTGGTTGGACGCCACCGAGTCCTGGGCGACCGCCGCGCGCACGGCCCTGCGCATGGTCGAGGCCGCCCGCGCCGGGAAGGGCGCCCGGGCATGGGAACTCCGGCAGCGGCTGCCCGCGCAGGTGGAGCGCGCCGCCTCGTTCACGTACACCGGGCTCGACGGGCGCAAGGTGCCGGTGCTGGTCGGGGACGGGCAGCTGGACGGGTTCACCGACGCCGCCACCGCCGCGTACGACCGGAAGCTCGGTGTGAGCGGCAGGCCGACGGCCTCGACGAGCCTGGGCACGTACCAGGACAACACCGTTGCCCGGATGCTCGACGGCGACGACTCCACGTACTTCTGGAGTGACGGGGCGCCCGCCGCCGGGGACCAGCTGACCGTGGACCTCGGCGCGTCCCGGACCATCGGCTCCGTCACGCTCGCCATGGCCAAGCCGGGCAGCGCCGACGACTACCTGCACGAGGGCGTCCTCGAATACTCGGAGGACGGCAAGAGCTGGCAGAAGCTCGCGGACTTCTCCGGGAAGCCCGACGTCACGGCGGCCCCGCCGGCAGGGACGAAGGCGCGCTACGTGCGGGCCCGGGCCACCGCCGGGCAGAGCAGCTGGGTCGTCGTGCGCGCGTTCCAGGTCGCGACCACGGACGGCACGGTCACCGGCAACCCGCCCGCCGCCACCGGCTCCTCGCTGCGCGCGGCGGCCGACGGCGACCCGGGCACCGTGTACGAGGGCGCGCGGGCGCCCGTGAAGGGTGACGCGCTGGAGTTGGACCTCGGCGCCGCGCGGCCGGTCGGCTCGGTGACGGTGCTGCGGCCGTCCGGCGCCGAGGGCACCGCCGACGTCCAGCTGCGTACGGCGGACGGCACCTGGCACACCGTGGGCGCGCTGCACGGCGCCTACACCGCCATCGACACCGCCGGACGCACCGCCGACGCCGTGCGGCTGGCCTGGCGGGCCGGACCGGCCGCTCCCCAGGTCGCCGAGGTGGTCGTGGGCGAGTAGCCCTCGCGTACGGTCGTGCGCCCGGCGCTCCGCGTTCCGCGTGGAGCGCCGGGCGCACGGGCGTGTTCGGGACCGTTGTTCCGAAGGTTGTCCCGGAGGTTGTTCCCACGGAGGCAAGCGACCGCTTAGTATGCGCCGGAGCAGTGGTAATGCCGACAGTGTTGTGGAGGCCCCTCATGCAGGCATGGCGAGTGCACCGGAACGGCGAGCCGAGCGAGGTGATGCGGCTGGAGGAGACGGACCGGCCGGTGCCCGGCGACGGGCAGGTGCTGGTCGAGGTGCTCGCGGCGAACATCAACTTCCCCGACGCGCTGCTCTGCCGCGGCCAGTACCAGGTACGGCCCCCGCTGCCGTTCACCCCGGGCGTCGAGATCTGCGGCCGCACCGAGGACGGGCGCCGGGTGCTCGCCACCCCCGCCCTGCCGCACGGCGGCCTCACCGAGTACGTCGTCGCCGACGAGGCGGCCCTGCTGGACGCCCCGGAATCCCTGGACGACGCGGAGGCCGCGGCCCTGCACATCGGCTACCAGACCGGCTGGTTCGGGCTGCACCGGCGCGCCCACCTGAAGACGGGGGAGACCCTGCTCGTGCACGCCGCCGCAGGCGGGGTCGGGAGCGCCGCCGTCCAGCTCGGCAAGGCTGCCGGCGCCACCGTCATCGGCGTCGTCGGCGGACCGGAGAAGGCGAAGGCCGCCGCCGCGCTCGGCTGCGACCTGGTCATCGACCGGCGCACCGAGGACATCGTCGCCGCGGTCAAGGAGTTCACCGGCGGCCGGGGCGCCGACGTCGTCTACGACCCGGTCGGCGGGGACGCGTACGCCAAGTCCGTGAAGTGCATCGCCTTCGAGGGGCGCATCGTCGTCGTCGGCTTCGCCTCCGGCACGATCCCCACCCCCGCGCTCAACCACGCCCTCGTCAAGAACTACTCCGTCCTCGGCCTCCACTGGGGCCTCTACAACACCAAGGACCCGCAGGCCGTACGCGACTGCCACCGGGAGCTGACCCGGCTCGCCGCCGAGGGCGTCATCAAGCCGCTGATCAGCGAGCGGGCCACGATGGCCGAGGCGGCCGCCGCCGTCCAGCGCGTCGCCGACGGCACCAGCACCGGCCGCATCGTCGTCCTCCCGTCAGGAGCCGCCCGATGACCGCACCCGACGCCGCCGAGCTGCGCCGCCGCACGCGCGAACTGCTCGCCGCGCACCCCCCGGCGACCACCGGGCGCACCGACTTCCTCAAGGCGCGCTTCGACGCCGGACTCGCCTGGGTGCACTACCCGGCCGGGCTCGGCGGACTGGACGCACCGCGTTCCCTCCAGCCCGTGGTCGACGCCGAATTCGCCGCCGCGCACGCCCCCGACAACGACCCGCGCCGCATCGGCATCGGCCTCGGCATGGCCGCCCCGACCATCCTCGGCTTCGGCACCGACGAGCAGAAGCAGCGGTTCCTGCGACCCCTGTGGGTGGGGGAGGAGGTCTGGTGCCAGCTCTTCAGCGAACCCGGCGCCGGTTCCGACCTCGCGGCCCTCGGTACGCGCGCCGTGCGCGACGGCGAGGACTGGGTGGTCGACGGGCAGAAGGTGTGGACCTCCAGTGCCCACCTGGCGCGCTGGGCGATCCTCATCGCCCGCACCGACCCCGACCTGCCCAAGCACCGCGGCATCAGCTACTTCATCTGCGACATGACCGACCCCGGCGTCGAGGTCCGTCCGCTCCGTCAGATCACCGGCGAGGCCGAGTTCAACGAGGTCTTCCTCACCGGAGTGCGCATCCCCGACAGCCACCGGCTCGGGCCCGTCGGCGAGGGCTGGAAGGTCGCCCGGACCACCCTCATGAACGAGCGCGTCTCCATCGGCGGCTCCCGCATCCCCCGCGAGGGCGGCATGATCGGCCCGGTCGCCAGGACCTGGCGCGAACGGCCCGAACTGCGCACCCACGACCTGCATCAGCGCCTGCTCACCCTGTGGGTCGAGGCGGAGGTCGCCCGGCTGACCGGTGAGCGCCTGCGCCAGCAGCTCGTCGCCGGGCAGCCCGGCCCCGAGGGCTCCGGCATGAAGCTCGCCTTCGCCCGGCTCAACCAGGAGATCAGCGGCCTCGAAGTGGAACTCCTCGGCGACGAGGGCCTGCTGTACAGCGACTGGACGATGCGGCGTCCCGAACTGGTCGACTTCACCGGCCGCGACGCCGGCTACCGCTACCTCCGCTCCAAGGGCAACTCCATCGAGGGCGGTACGAGCGAGGTACTGCTCAACATCGTCGCCGAGCGCGTACTCGGTCTGCCCTCCGAGCCCCGCAACGACAAGGACGTCGCCTGGAAGGACCTCTCCCGATGACCGCACGGACCGAAGCAGGCCAGGCACCCGACCTCCTCTACTCCGAGGCCGAGGAGGACCTGCGCGCCGCCGTCCGCTCCCTGCTGGCGGACCGGGCCGGCGCGCCGTCGGTGATCGCGCGCACCGAGTCCGACACGCCGTACGACCCGCAGCTGTGGAAGGCGCTCGCCACCGGCATCGGCGCCGCCGGGCTCCTGGTGCCCGAGGAGCTGGGCGGCCAGGGCGCCACGCACCGCGAGGCCGCCGTCGTGCTGGAGGAGCTGGGCCGCAGCGTCGCGCCCGCGCCGTTCCTGACCAGCTCCGTCGTCGCCACCGAGACGCTGCTGGCGCTCGGCGCGCAGGACGGGCCGGCCGCGGAACTCCTCGCCGGACTCGCCGAGGGACGCCAGGTCGCGGTGGTGGCCGTGCCGTTCGCGGCCGCTTCGGCGGACGTGTACGCCTCGGTGGCGAGCGGCGCCCTGGACGGAACGCTCGGCCCGGTCGCCGACGCGGCCGCCGCCGATGTGTTCCTGGTGCCCACCGCGGACGGCCTGTACGCCGTGGCCACGGACGCGCCCGGCGTACGCGTCGAACCGCTCGTCGCGCTCGACCTCACCCGCCCGCTCGCCACCGTCGCGCTCGACGGCGCCACCGGAATCCGCCTCGCGGACGCCGGAGCCGGAGCGCGCGCGGTGGACCGGGGGCTGTTGGCAGGGGCCGGGCTACTCGCCTCCGAGCAGCTGGGACTCGCCGAGTGGTGCCTCACCGAGACGGTGCGACACACCCGGGAACGCCACCAGTTCAACCGGCCCATCGGCTCCTTCCAGGCGCTCAAACACCGCATGGCGCAGCTCTGGCTGGAGGTCGTCTCGGCCCGGGCCGCCGCGCGAAACGCCGCCGACGCCCTCGCCACCGGCAGCCCCGACACGCCGTTGGCCGTGGCCGTCGCGCAGGCGTACTGCTCGAAGGTCGCGGTCCACGCCGCCGAGGAGTGCGTGCAGCTGCACGGCGGGATCGGGATGACCTGGGAGCACCCCGCGCACCTCTACCTGAAGCGGGCCAAGGCCGACGCCACCGCGTACGGCACGGCGGGACGCCACCGGGACACCGTGGCCGCGCTCATGGAGTTGCCGGCGCCCTGATGTTTCGCCGCCGGGGGCGCGGGAACACCCCGCGCCCCCGGCGGCGATCGATGCCCCTTCCCCGGTTCGGCGGCCGCGACTCAAGCGCTACCCGTTTGGCGGACACGCCGGTGCGCCGGACGGCCCGCAAGCTGCGCCACACTGACGCCGAATGCCGCAAATCAGGCGCGGCGGAGGAGGCTGGCCATGGCAATTTCGATCTCAGTGGTGCTGCTTCTGCTGATTCTCGCGGTGGTCTTCCTCCGCAACGGCGGAATGAAGCTCTCGCACGCGCTGGTGTGCGGAATGCTCGGATTCCTTCTCGCGGGCACCAGCATGGCCCCCACGATCCAGGACGGCATCACCGCCACCGCCGACGTGGTCAGCGGCATCAGGCCCTGACCGCTCGCACGGCACAGCTCGGCGGCCGGTCCCGTACCCGTACGGGACCGGTCATTCCGAGCCCGCCGCCTGCTCGGGTCCGGGCTGAAGCACCGGAACCGTCGCCGCCGAGCCCTGCCGGACCGCCTCCACGGCGGCCGCGTGCAGCGCGCGGCTCGCTTCCTCGGACGGACAGGGCACGGGGCTGCCCGCCATGGTGAACCAGTCGGCCGCATCGGTGTACTGCACGGTGATCTGCGCCGTGCCCTCGGCCCAAGTGGTGTGGATGGTCAGGTCACCGGACAGCGGCCCGACCTCATCGGTGAGCACGCCGCCGTGCCCCGAATACACTCCGCGTGTTGTCCAGGACGCCCAGGTCATGCTTTCAGGCTCGCACCAAAGCGGCCGGATCGCGACCCGCGTGACCAGGGAATTCGGACGGTTGTCGCATCTTCGCCCGCCGTGCACGAAATCCCCCCGAACCCCGGCGACACGCGGAACCGGGACGGGATGGCGATCGATCGGGTGACACTGCCGGGTCATCCCACATGCCTGGGCCGCGCGGCGGTTAAGCATGCGGGCATGACATGTGACTCCCCCTCCAAGAACACCGGATTCCTCCGTGCCCACCGCGTGCGCGCCGCCGGCGTCGCCTGCGTCGTGGTCACCGCCGCCCTGCTGACCGGCTGCGGCCAGGACAGCGGCAGCACCTCCGCGAGCACGAAGACCTCGGAGGCGGCCCGCGCCGTGCCCGAGGCCACGAAGAGTCCGTCCCCCACCGGGAGCGAGAGCGCCTCGCCGGGCCAGATGACGGACGACCAGCAGGAGCGCAAGGACCTGATCTCCGCCACCAAGGTCACCTACGACAAGGCCATCACCACGGCCGTGGGCGAGGTCAAGGGCGGCAAGCTCGTCGATCTCGAACTCATGACCGCCGAGGACGCGGCCGACGAGGACGAGAGCCCCAGCCCCTCCCCGACGGGCAGCCCCTCGCCCACCGGCAGCCCCTCGCCGTCGGGCAGCGCCGCGGCCGGTGCCCCGCAGTGGGTCGCCACCGTCGCCGCCATGACCGGGACCAAGCACAAGGTCCACGTCGACGCCGTCTCCGGCAAGGTCATCAGCTCCTCCGAGGACACCGACCAGAGCACCTCGGACAAGGCCAAGACGGCCAAGCGGATCACCCAGGCCAAGCAGACCCCGCAGCAGGCGGCCAAGGCCGCCCTCGCGAAGCAGCAGGGCACGGTGACCGCCCTCGACCTGGACGACAACGACCAGGGCACGCTCGTCTGGAAGACCGACGTCGTGACGAAGGACTGGAAGAAGACGACCTTCGACATCGACGCCTCCAACGGCTCGGTCACCCACCAGGAGACCGACAACGACTGAGCACCCCACGCTCCGAGCGCCCCCGGTCCGCACGGACCGGGGGCGCTCGCGTCACGCGGACCCCACGGGCTCCTGCTCCTCGCCCGCCGCGTCCGGCGAGGCGAACTGCGTCCGGTACAGCTCCTCGTACCGGCCCCCCGCCGCCAGCAGCGCGGTGTGCGTACCCCGCTCCACCACCCGGCCCTCCTCCACGACCAGGATCAGATCGGCGGCCCGCACCGTCGAGAGCCGGTGCGCGATCACCACGGCGGTGCGCCCCTCCAGCGCCTCGGCCAGCGCCTCCTGCACGACCGCCTCGGACGTGGAGTCGAGGTGCGCGGTCGCCTCGTCCAGGATGACCACCCGCTGCCGGGCCAGCAGCAGCCGGGCGATCGTCAGCCGCTGGCGCTCACCGCCGGAGAGCCGGTATCCGCGCTCGCCGACGACCGTGTCGAGCCCGTCGGGCAGCGACGCCACCAGACCGTCGAGCCGGGAGCGCCGCAGCGCGGACCACACCTCGTCCTCGGTGGCACCGGGCCTGGCCAGCAGGAGGTTGGCGCGCACCGAATCGTGGAAGAGGTGCCCGTCCTGGGTGACCATGCCGAGCGTCTCCCGGATCGACTCGGCGGAGAGATCGCGTACGTCGACGCCGTTCAGCCGTACCGCTCCCTCATCGGTGTCGTACAGCCGGGGCAGCAGCTGGGCGATGGTCGACTTCCCGGCGCCCGACGAGCCGACCAGGGCGACCATCTGGCCCGGCTCGGCCCGGAACGAGACCTCGTGCAGCACCCGCGTGCCGCCCCGCGAGTCCAGCGTCGCGACCTCCTCCAGCGAGGCCAGCGACACCTTGTCGGCCGACGGGTAGCCGAAGGAGACCCCGTCGAACTCCACGGACACGGGCCCCTCGGGCACCGTACGGGCGTCCGGCTTCTGGGTGATCAGGGGCTTCAGATCCAGGATCTCGAAGACCCGCTCGAAACTCACCAGCGCGCTCATCACCTCGACCCGGGCGCCCGCCAGCGCCGTCAGCGGGGCGTAGAGCCGGGTGAGGAGCAGCGCCAGCGTCACGACCGCGCCCGGCTCCAGGCTGCCGTGCAGCGCGTAGTAGCCGCCGAGCCCGTAGACGAGGGCCAGGGCCAGCGCGGACACCAGGGTGAGTGCCGTGATGAACGTGGACTGCGCCATCGCCGTACGGATGCCGATGTCCCGTACCCGCCCCGCCCGCGCCGCGAACTCGGCGGACTCGTCGGCGGGCCGGCCGAAGAGCTTCACCAGGGTCGCGCCCGGCGCCGAGAACCGCTCGGTCATCTGCGTGCTCATCGCCGCATTGTGCGCGGCCGCCTCACGCTGCATGCGCGCCATCCGCGAGCCCATCCGCCGGGCCGGCACGACGAACACCGGCAGCAGCACGAGCGCGAGCAGCGTGATCTGCCAGGAGATCGTCAGCATCACCGCGAGGGTCAGCACCAGCGTCACCACATTGGAGACCACCCCGGACAGGGTGTTGCTGAAGGCCCGCTGCGCGCCGATGACGTCGTTGTTGAGCCGGCTCACCAGTGCCCCGGTCCGGGTCCGGGTGAAGAACGCCACCGGCATCCGCTGCACATGGTCGAAGACCGCCGACCGCAGGTCCAGGATCAGCCCCTCACCGAGCGTGGCCGACAGCAGCCGGGTGAGCAGCCCGAGTGCGGCCTCCGCCACGGCGATCACCGCGATCAGCAGGGCGATACGGACGACCGTGCCGCTCTCCTTCCCCTGCACGATCGCGTCGACCACCCGGCCCGCCAGCATCGGCGTCGCCACGGCCAGCAGTGCGCTGACCACGCTGAGCAGCAGGAACCGGTACAGCTGTCGGCGGCGCGGCCGGGCGAACGAGGCGATCCGGCGCACCGTGGCGCGGGAGAAGGGGCGGCGGTCCGCTTGCGCGCTGATCGTGCTGTGCAGCGACGTCCACGCGGTCACTTCCATGCTCATACGGGTGCCTCCGGGGCAGAACGGATCGGTACGGCCCCGGTGGCCGGTGCGGACCGGGGGTGTGAGAGTAACGCTAGAAGCTCAAGCGAACTTGAGGTCAAACGTGCGGTGCCCCGTGCGGACCCGGCACCGGACCTGCGTAGAATCGGCCCCTGTTTCCGGCCGGACCACGGCAGACACGACCGATTGAGGCAGTTCGACGTGAGTTTCACAGACAGTTCCGACGCACCCATCTACGCAGGTCTCGTGGAGGAGCACGGGGATGTGATGGCCGAGGTGCGCCGGGTGGCTGAAGAGACCATGCGGGAGGCCGACCGTGCCATCGACTTCAGTGATATCCGCAGGTCACCGGCGTACCGCTAGCCCACGAACCGTCCCGGCCAGGGCCTGCGTCCGAGCGCTTCCCGACCCGCCGGTCACCCCGGCCGGCCCGCGCGGACGGCCCGGCCGTCCTACCCGCCCGGCACATTCCGGGCGCGGCGGGCGGATGTCTCGCACTGCGGTCCCGGCTCTCCCGTCGGAGCATGGAACGAACAGTCGCCGACGGCATCGGGACGAAGGGAAGCCGGATGGGTGGTGAACGGCATGAGCCACCGGCCGACGCGTTCGAGGCAGAGCTGGACCAGATCGAGGCGCTGAACCGGATGCAGGCGCCGGGCCCCGACCCCGCGCTCCCGCCGGGGCCCGACCGAGGGACCCGGGCCGCCGGCACGCCGGAAGAGGCCAGGCGCCGCGACTCGCTGCTGCTCTCGGCCGGACACGCGGTCGCCGCCGCCGACACCCTCGACGAGGCCCTGAGACTCGCTGCCGGCCTGTACGCCCCCGATTTCCCGCTGGACGGCCAGTGCGTCTTCGGCGTCGCCGAGGGCAACCTCACCGCGCTCGGGCAGTACGGATTCCAGCCCGGCGGGGCGGGCCGCGGCTTCCGGATGCCGATGAACACCGGCTACCCGGCCGCCGAGGTCGCCAGGACCGGGCGCGCCGTCTACCTCGCCTCCCCGGAGGAGTACCGCCGCCGCTTCCCGGCGACCTGGCACATGTCCGCGCGCAAGGGCCGCGAGGCGTGGGCCTTCCTGCCCCTGGTGACCGCCGGCCGGGTCGTCGGGGTCTGGCTGGCCGCCTTCCGCACCACCCTGGACTTCACCGCCAGCGAGCGCGCCCTGCTCACCGTCACCGGACGCATGATCGCCCAGGTCCTCGAACGGGCCCGGGCCAGCCGCGCCGAACTGGAGCTCTCCCGGGGCCTGCGCCGCAGCATGCACACGGCCGGGGCGGCCCTGACCGGCCTCAGCGTCGCCACCCGCTACGTGCCGACCGGCGGCGGCCTCATGGTCGGCGGGGACTGGTACGACAGCATCGACCTGCCGAACGGACGGATGGCCGTCGTCATCGGCGACGTCCAGGGGCACGACGTGCACGCCGCGGGGCTCATGGCCCAGCTGCGCACCGCCGTGCACGCGTACGCCGCCGAGGGGCACGGCCCCGACGCCGTCCTGGCACGCGCCTCCCGCTTCCTGACCACCCTGGACGAGGACCGCTTCGCGACCTGCCTCTACATCGAGGCCGACCCGTCCACCGGCGACCTGCACATCGCCCGCGCGGGCCACCCCCACCCCGTGCTGCGTATGCCGGACGGCACATGTGTCCTCAAACATGTCAGCGGCGGGCTGCCGCTCGGACTGATGCCCGGCGAGGAGGACTACCCGATCGACACCGTGCGCCTGCACGAGGGCGAGATCCTCATGCTGTGCACCGACGGGTTCATCGAGAACGGCGGCCACGACATGTACACCGGCTGGGTACGGGTGCGCGACGCGTTCTCGCCCGGCCCCACCGACGACCTGGAGGGCATGGCCGACCGGCTCATGGCGGCCGTCCTCGACCCCGGTCCCGGCGCCCGGGAGGAAGCCGTCGCCCGCGACGGCGACGACATCGCCCTCCTGCTGCTGCGCCGCGACGCCATCCACGCCCGCGCCGAGATCAGCCAGCGCCGCCTGGTGCTCACCGTCGGCCAGGACCAGGGCGAGGGGCTGGCCGAGGCCCGTGCGGAGCTCAAGGCGCTGCTGCACGACTGGGCGCGCCCGGACCAGGTGGACACCGCCGTGCTCCTGGCGACCGAACTCCTCGGCAACGTCCTCGTGCACACCGACCAGGACGGCGCCCTCAACGCCACCGTCTCCGGCGAGACCGGCACCCGCCGTCTGCTGGTCGAGGTCATGGACCGCGGCGACGAACTGCCCCACCAGCGCACCCCGGGCGAGCTCGCCTCCTCGGGCCGCGGACTGCTCCTGCTGGACATCCTCGCCGACCAGTGGGGCGTACGGCCCGAGCCGGAGGGGAAGACCGCCTGGTTCGCGCTGAACGAGGCAGCCCCGGCCGACGGCGTGGACGCGCCGAGCATCTGAGAGCGGTCAGGCGCTGTCGCCCGGCCGTTGCGCGAGGACCGCGCCCAGGAGCAGCCCGGTGCCGATCGCGGTCACCAGGGTGATCAGCTCCGTGAGGTCGCGGAAGCCCTCGATCGCGTACCCGCCCGCCAGGGCCGTCAGCCCCCGCATCCCGAGCGAGCCCACCGTCAGCGTGAAGAAGCCCGGCAGCACCAGGACCAGGCGGGGCGGGCGGCCCGGCCGGCGCGCCAGCCAGGTCGTGGCCGCGCCGAGCACGACCGCCGCCGTGAACGTGCCGCCCACGTCGCCGAGCAGCTTGGTGAAACCCGTCTGCACGCCCACCGTCAGATACACGAGCACCAGGAGCATGCCCAGCAGCCGGGCGGGTACGGCGAAGGCGAGCAGGGCGCCCACGGTGAAGACGGTCCAGGATCTTCGCCTCCGCCCGGATCGCCTCGGTGTCCCCGATCACGGGGCGCATGCCGGGGCCGGTGGCGCCGTTGGAGATGCTCATCTTCCACAGCGCGGACTTGAGCGAGGAGCCGGGCTTCTCGCAGACCTGGCCGCCGTCGTCGCCCAGGGTGCGCTTGATGGTGCCCACGTCGGGCCGGGGGTAGCCGGCCGCCTCGGCGGCGTCGGCCAGCTGTTCGGCCTTCTCCGTCGCCTTGTTGTTCGTCTTGACCTTCTCGTACCGGATGATGCCGACGACCACGAGCGCCACCAGGAGGACGATCGCGCCGATGTAGAGCCAGCGGTGCTCGGAGGCGAAGCGGGTCGGGCTCATGACGCGACCTCCTCATCGGCCGCCGCCGTGCGCCAGCCGGGTTTGCGCAGTTTCAGGAACAACCAGGGGATCAGCAGCCCGAGGACGACGAGCCCGCCGCCGACGATGGCCACGTACACACCGACGCTGCCGCCGCCGAACTGGGAGGGCGGTACGAAGCCGATGGCCAGGGCCGCGAGCGACGCCAGCAGACCGACCGAGCACAGCAGCCCGAGCGCCGGGACGCGGTAGCCGCGCGGGTGGTCCGGCTGGGTCTTCCGCAGCCGCACGGCCGCCACGAGCATCAGCAGGTAGACGATGAGGTACACCTGCGTCGTGATGGTGGAGAAGATCCAGTAGACGCTGGACACGTTCGGGATCAGCGCGTACAGGAGCGCGATGACGGTGGTGACGATGCCCTGCGTGACCAGGATGTTCCGCTGGATGCCGTTCTTGTTGAGCCGCTGGAGATAGGGCGGCAGGTAGCCCTCGCTGCGGGAGATCTCCAGCAGTCCCTTGGAGGGCCCGGCCAGCCACGTCAGCATCCCGCCGAGCGCCGCCGACACCAGCATCACCGCGGCGATCGGCGTCATCCAGCCGACGTGGAAGTGCGCGAAGAACGCGTCGAAGGCCTGCATCACACCGGCCGTCAGGCTCAGCTGGCTGGAGGGCACCACCCAGCTGATCGCGAGCGCCGGCAGGATGAAGATCAGCAGCACCAGACCCATCGCCAGGAACATCGACTTCGGGTACTCCTTCGCCGGATCGCGCAGCGAGGAGACGTGCACGGCGTTCATCTCCATGCCGGAGTACGACAGGAAGTTGTTGACGATGAGCACCAGGCTGGCGAGCCCCGTCCACTGGGGGAGCAGGTGCGCCGAGGTCATCGGCGCGGCGGAGCCGTTCCCCTGTCCGAGGAACGCCATGCCGAGCACGACCAGCACCGTGCCGGGGATCAGCGTGCCGATGACGAGCCCCCAGGAGGACAGGCCCGCCAGCGCCTTGGTACCCCGGGACGACACCCAGACACCGGTCCAGTAGAGCACCATGATCACGATCGCGGTGTACAGGCCGTTGGACGCGAGCGAGGGATCGATGACGTACGCGATCGTGGACGCCACGAACGCCAGGAGGCTCGGGTAGTAGAAGATCGTCATCGCGAACTGGCACCACACGGCGAGGAATCCGAGCGGCTTGGACAGCCCTTCGCTCACCCGGCGGTAGACGCCGCCGGGCCAGCCCGAGGCCAGTTCGGCCGAGACCAGCGCGGTCGGCAGCAGGAACACGACGGCCGGCAGGAGATAGAGGAAGACGCAGGCGAGTCCGTAGACCGCCATCGTCGGCGCGGCCCGCAGACTCGCCACCGACGCCGTCGTCATCAGGGCGAGCGTCAGCCAGCTGATCCTGGGCGCTGCCGGCCGGTCCCTGGCGGCGGATCTGCCGAATCCTTCGGCAGATCCGCCGGCATGTCCATCGCGCTCATCTGTACCTCCGGCCGCGACGCCACGGGTGCGTTCAGTACGCCAGCCTTGGCCGCTTCACGCCCGTTCGCGCGCGGGGTCACCCGAACGGGTGGCCGATGCGGGGTTTACGGGTGGCCGTCGCGCTGAAGAGGGCGTGCCGCAACCGTTGACAGCTCTCCCGGGAACTGGCTTCATGAGCAACGCCCTTGGGAGCGCTCCCACGCCCCCGAGGGGCCCGCACGCACCCCCGCACACACCCGGCACCCCCACCGACGTGACGAAGGGAAAGTCCGTTGCGCTCGCTCACCCTCCCCGCCCTGCGAAGGTGTTCCCGAAGACCAGGCCGCCCGCTCGGAGCCGTCGCCCTGGCGCTCGCCGTCGGCGCGGGCCTGCTGCTCCCGCTGTCCCTGCCGGCAGGCGCGGCGGCCGCCCCCGCCTTCGACTACGGCGAGGCGCTGCAGAAGTCCGTCCTCTTCTACGAGGCCCAGCAGTCCGGAAAGCTGCCCGACACCAACCGCGTCTCCTGGCGCGGGGACTCCGCCCTGGACGACGGCAAGGACGCCGGCCTGGACCTGACGGGCGGCTGGTACGACGCCGGGGACCATGTGAAGTTCGGCCTCCCCATGGCCTACTCCGCCACCATGCTCGCCTGGGGCGGCACGGAGCAGCGGGCGGCGTACGAAGCGTCGGGCCAGCTGCCCTACCTGCGGAACAACCTGCGCTTCGTGGACGACTACCTCCTGAAGGCCCACCCCTCGCCCAACGTGCTGTACGGCCAGGTCGGCAACGGCGGCGACGACCACAAGTGGTGGGGCCCCGCCGAGGTGATGCCGATGAAGCGCCCGGCGTACAAGATCGACGCCTCCTGCCCCGGAAGCGACCTGGCGGGCCAGACGGCCGCCGCCCTGGCCTCCTCCTCGATGGTGTTCTCGGACAGCGACCCGGCGTACGCGGCGAAGCTGATCACCCACGCGAAGCAGCTGTACACCTTCGCCGACACCTACCGGGGCAAGTACAGCGACTGCATCACCGACGCGCAGAGCTACTACAACTCCTGGAGCGGGTACAACGACGAACTCGTCTGGGGCGCCATCTGGCTGTACAAGGCGACCGGCGACTCCGCGTATCTCGCCAAGGCCGAGTCGTACTACGACAACCTCTCCACCGAGCCGCAGACCACCACCCGGTCCTACCGCTGGACGCTCTCCTGGGACGACACCTCCTACGGGGCCTATGTACTGCTCGCCCAGCTGACGGGCAAACAGAAGTACATCGACGACGCGAACCGCTGGCTCGACTGGTGGACGGTCGGCGTCAACGGGCAGCGGGTGCCCTACTCGCCCGGCGGCCAGGCCGTCTTGGACAGCTGGGGCTCCCTCAGGTACGCCGCGAACACCGCCTTCGCCGCGCTGAGTTATTCCGACTGGCTGACCGGTGACGCCACCCGCAAGGCCCGCTACCACGACTTCGCGGTCCGCCAGATCGACTACGCACTCGGCGACAACCCGCGCGGGTCGAGCTATGTCGTCGGCTTCGGCGAGAACCCGCCGACCAAACCGCACCACCGCACGGCCCACGGCTCGTGGACCGATCAGATGACCAACCCGGTCGAGACCCGGCACACGCTGTACGGGGCACTGGTGGGCGGTCCGAGCGCACCCGACGACACGTACACCGACGACCGCGGCAACTACGTCAACAACGAGGTCGCCACCGACTACAACGCCGCCTTCACCGGGGCGCTGGCCCGGCTCTACGCGGAGTACGGCGGGAGCCCGCTCACGGACTTCCCGCAGCCGGAGGAGCCGGACGGGCCGGAGATGTCCGTCCAGGCGTCGGTGAACGCGGCCGGAGCGAACTTCACCGAGGTCAAGGCGTACCTGATCAACCGTTCCGCGTGGCCCGCCCGCGCGCTCACCAACGCCTCGGTGCGCTACTACTTCACGCTGGAACCGGGCGTCGCACCCGGCGACATCAGCTTCACCACCAACTACAACCAGTGCGGCGAGGTGACGGGCCCGACGCATCTGACGGGCGACGTCTACTACGCGACGGTGGACTGCTCGGATACGGACATCGCCCCGGCCGGCCAGTCCGCGTACCGCAAGGAGGTGCAGTTCCGGATCAGCTCGGCCGGTGCCTGGGACCCGTCGAACGACTGGTCCTACCCGTCGACGGCGACGACTCCCGGCGGCACGCCGGTCGACGCCCCGCACATGGTGCTCCTGGAGGGCTCGGCGCCCCAGTGGGGGACCGCACCGAACGGCACGGACCCCGGGCCGGACCCCGACCCGACGACCACGCCCGACCCGACGACGACCCCCGAGCCGTCCCCGACGCCCGACCCGACGGACACGCCCGATCCCGCACCGGGGTCCTGTGACGTCACCTACCGGGTCAGCCAGGCGTGGGGCACGGGTTTCACCGCCGATGTGACGGTGAAGAACACCGGGCCGGCCCCGCTCGACGGCTGGCAGCTGGCCTTCGACTTCCAGGGCGCCGAGAGCGTCAGCAATGCCTGGAACGCGACCGCCACACAGAGCGGCACCCGGGTCACCGTCAAGAACGCCGGGCACAACGGCTCCGTCCCGGCGGGCGGCAGCGCCTCCTTCGGCTTCCAGGCGAACGGCGCGCCGGGCGCCGAGCCGCACTCCTTCACGCTCAACGGGAAGGAGTGCGGCTGAGACCGCTCGCTCAGCGCGGGCAGTTCCAGTGCCCCTTCACCCAGTGGGTGTCCCAGTGACCGGGGACGTACACCTTGGTCCAGTGGCCCTTGACCCACTGGGTGTGATGGGTCCAGTGGCCGGGCTTCCAGTGCCCGTGCCGGTCGTAGTGTCCGGGGTGCCAGACCTTCTGGTCGGCGTAGTGCCCCTTGACCCACTGCTTCGCCCAGTGGCCCTTGACCCACTGTTTCTGCCAGTGGCCCTGCTGCCAGGTGCAGTGGCCGTGGTGGTGGGTCGCGGCGGACACGGCGGCCGGTGCGGGTGCCGGGGCGGCCTGCGCCGCGCCGGCGGTACCCAGGGCGGCCCCGCCGGCGAGCAGACCGGTCGCGGCGGCGCCGGCGAGCAGGCGGCGGACTCGGGTGGAAGCGGTCATCGGACGCACCTTCCTCCTGTTGGAACGGATCCCCGAGCCCAGTGAAGGGAAAAGCCACGAAGACATAAATATAGCCCGAATGGGGGAATATGGCCGCTCTATCCGGGTGCGGCCGTCACGCCTCGGACGGCGTCCTCAGTGCCGCGTACGTCCCCGACACCGCCGCCAGCAGCACCACGCAGCCCGTGAAGACCAGCCCGGCATCGCGCAGCCCCACCGCGGTCGCCAGCGCGCCCACGCCGACCACCGGCAGGGAGATCCCCGTGTAGGCGACGACGAAGAACGCCGAGATGGTGCCGCCCCGGTGCTCGGCGGGGGCCGCCTCGCTCACGAGTGTCAGCGCGGCCCGGAAGGCGAGCCCCTGCCCGATGCCCCCGCAGACGGCACCCAGGACGAGCAGCACCAGCGACTTCGCCAGCAACGAGGAGGCGACCAGCAGAAGCCCCACGATCAGCACGCCGCACCCCAGCGGCAGCGCTCGGCGCGCCCCGATGCGCGGGGCCAGCGACTGCCCGATCGTCGAGGCGCAGAACACCGAGAACACCACCGCGCCCGTCACCGCCAGGTTGTGCACGTCCAGCGTCTCGGTCGCGAAACTGGGCGCGACAGCCGTGAACAGGCCGAGCAGCGCGAAACCGGCGAAGGCGGCCAGCGAGGCCGGGACGAACACGCCCTTCACCTCGGCGGGCACGCTGACACCCTGCGGCTGGAGCCGGGGCCACCGCCGCGGCTCGGCCACCGTCTCCGCCAGCCGCCACGTGATGAGGCACGCCACGGCCACCAGACCCAGGTGCACCCAGAACGGCAGGGACAGCGGCCAGGGCGTGTACTCCGCCAGTACCCCGGAGAGCAGCGGGCCGCAGCCCAGGCCGCCCATGTTCGCGGCCGTCGCGGCGAACCCGGCGCGCGCCTTCTGCCCCGGCGCCGCGAGCTCGATGACGGCCGCCGTCGCCGCGCCGCTCAGCAGCCCCGCCGCGCCGCCGGACAGCACCCGACCGACGAAGAGCAGGGGCAGCCCGCTCTCCAGCAGGAAGCACCCCGCACTCGCGGCGGACAGGGCCATGGCGGCCAGCAGCACCGGCTTGCGGCCCACCTTGTCCGAGTAGTTGCCCGCGACCAGGAGCACCGAGATGACCGCGACCGCGTACACGGCGAAGACCACGGTCACCATCAGCTCGGAGAACCCGATCTCCTTCTGGTAGAGCCCGTACAGCGGGGTCGGCAGCGTGGTGCCGGCCATGCCGATGGCGAAGACCACCGCCGCCGCCAGGTAGCCCCCGCGGCGCCCGCCCGTCCGTCCCGTATCCTCACGCACCATCACGCACGCCACTCTATGCAGCGGGCGGCCCCCGGTCGGAGCGACGGGCGGCAGCCCGCCGCAGCCCGAAAGAGAGCCACCATGAGGATCGCCGACGCGCAGGTCGTCGTCACCAGCCCCGGCCGCAACTTCGTGACGCTGAAACTGACGACGGACGACGGTGTCACCGGTCTCGGCGACGCCACGCTGAACGGCCGCGAGCTCGCCGTGGTCAGCTACCTCACCGACCATGTGGTGCCTCTGCTCACCGGCCTGGACCCGCACCGGATCGAGGACACCTGGCAGTACCTCTACCGGGGCGCCTACTGGCGGCGCGGCCCGGTCACCATGGCCGCCATCGCCGCCGTCGACGTCGCCCTGTGGGACATCAAGGCGAAGGCCGCCGGACTGCCGCTCTACCAGCTGCTCGGCGGCGCATCCCGCGACCGCCTCGCCACCTACGGCCACGCCAACGGCCGCGACATCCCCGAACTTCTCGACTCCGTGCGGCAGCGGCTGGACGAGGGCTACCCCGCCGTCCGCATCCAGACGGGCATCCCCGGCCTCAAGGCCGTCTACGGGGTGCACACCACCGACGAGCAGGGCGAGCGCGTCCTCCACCAGCAGACCCGGCCTCTGGTCGAGGACTGGGACACGGACGCCTACCTGCGCCACACCCCCGCCGTGTTCGAGGCGGTACGCGCGGAGTTCGGCGCCGGGATACCGCTGCTGCACGACGCCCACCACCGCCTCACACCCATTCAGGCGGCCCGGCTCGGCAAGGACCTGGAGCCGTACCGCCCGTTCTGGCTGGAGGACTGCACCCCCACCGAGAACCAGGAGGCGCTGCGGCTGGTGCGCCAACACACCACCACGCCTCTCGCGACCGGCGAGGTCTTCAACACGGTGTACGACTACCAGACGCTGATCACCGAGCAGCTGATCGACTACGTGCGCAGCGCGGTCACCCACTTCGGCGGGGTCACCCCGCTGCGCAAGCTCTTCGACTTCGCCGCCCAGTACCAGATCAAGAGCGCGATCCACGGCCCCGAGGACATCTCCCCGGTCGGGATGGCCGCCGCCATCCACCTCGGCTACGCCGTGCACAACTTCGGCATCCAGGAGTACTCCGGCCACAACGCCCTCACCGAGGAGGTGTTCCGGCACGCGTACACCTTCACCGACGGCTTCCTGCACCCCGGCGAGGCGCCCGGAATCGGTGTGGAGCTGGACGAGAAGCTCGCGGCGGCCCATCCGTATGAGCAGACCTATCTGCCCGTGAACCGGCTCCTGGACGGCACCGTCCACGACTGGTGAACGAGGGGCCCGGGAGCGCCCGGGCCCCTTCCGCCGCTACGGGAACGCCGGCTGAAGGCCCGCGTACACCCCGTGGCGGCCCAGCAGTTCCTCGTGCGTGCCCACCTCCACGATCCGGCCGCCCTCCATCACCACGATGCGGTCGGCACCCTGGATCGTGGAGAGGCGGTGCGCGACGACGAAGACGGTCCGGCCGTGCACCAGCCGGGACAGCGCCTCCTGCACCAGTGCCTCGGAGCGGTTGTCCAGGGCCGAGGTGGCCTCGTCGAGCACCAGCACCCTCGGATCGCGGATCAGCGCCCGGGCGATCGCCAGCCGCTGCTTCTGGCCGCCCGAGAGCCGGGCACCGCGCTCACCGACCACCGTGTCCAGGCCCTGGGGCAGCCGGCGGACGAACTCCATGGCGTTGGCGTCCTCCAGGGCGCTGAGCAGCGTCGCGTCGTCGGTGTGCCCGAGGCCGTACGTGACGTTGTCGCGGATGCTGCCCTCGAAGAGGATCGACTCCTGCGGCACCACCGAGAGGAACCGCCGGTAGCTGCGCAGGTCGAGCCCGGCCATGTCGGTGCCGTCCAGCAGGATGCGTCCCGCGGTGGGCCGGATGAACCCGATGAGCAGGTTGAGCACCGTCGACTTGCCCGCCCCCGACGCGCCGACCAGGGCGATCGTCTCGCCGGGCCGCGCGGAGAGCGTGAACCCGTCGACGGCCGGCCGCTCGTCCTCGTACGCGAAGGAGACGTTTTCGAAGTCGATGCGTCCGGTGACCTGCTCCACCTGCGCCTTGCCCGCGTTGTGCTCCAGGTCCGGTGCCTGGAGCACCTCACCCGCCGAACGCACCGATTCGAGGCCCTTGGTGAGGATCGGGGCGAGCCCGAGCAGCGTGGTCACCGAACCGGTCAGGACCGTGAAGAAGGCGCTCAGCATGACGACGTCACCGGCGGTGACGGCCAGCCAGCCGTGGTACGCCACCAGCGCGGACCCGGTCAGGCAGAGCACGCCCAGCGTGTTGAGCAGGACCCAGGCCAGCGAGCCGAAGCGGCCGTTGAGCATGTCCAGGCGCAGACCGGCGGCGAACACCTGCCGCAGGGAGCCGTCCACGCGCCCCAGCGCGGTCCGCTCCAGACCGTGGGCGCGCGTGATGGGGATGAGGGTGGTCATCTCGCCGACCCGGGACGACAGCTGCTCGACCTCCCGCCGGAAGGACTCGTTGTGGCTGCGCAGCCTGCCCCGGAGCTTCATCACGAGGAACCCGGCGGCGGGGACGACGACCAGGAAGACGGGCAGGAAGGAGGGGACCCGGAGGCCGATGACGACGAGCCCGCCGACCAGCGTCACGACGGCCCCGAGCCCCATGTCGGCGCTCTGCTGCACCATCTGCTCGACGGCTTCGACATCGCGGACCACTTTGGCCTGGAGCACGCTGGAGCTGACCCGGGCGTGGTAGCCGACGGACAGCTGCTGCATGCGGCGGCAGAGCGCGGAGCGCAGGGTGATGCCCATGCGGCGGATGCTGCCGCCGAGGCACCGTACGTACCACTGATGGAGCGGGTAGTTGAGGACGAGGATGAACAGCAGGAGGCCGGTGGCCTGCCAGAGCTCGGACTCCGCACCGTGCTGGACCACCACGTCCAGCACGGTGGCGGTGATCAGGGGGAGCAGCCATATGGGGCTGTGCTTCACGGTGAAGAGGACGACGGCGAGGGCGAGCCGCCCCCGGTCCGGGCGGAGGAGGAGTGCGAGGGTGCGGACCGGGTGTTCGCCGCGGTAGCGGTGGTCCAGGTGGTCGAAGGGTGCCAGGGATTCGGCGGAGGGTGGGGATACCGCTTTCTGCATGACACCATCCCAACCCGCGACCGATGCCCGGGGCAACTGTGTTCCACGTATGGGACAGGGTGCCTTCGGCGGTACGGAGGCGGTCAGCGCACGGGGACCTCGGCAGGCCGCGGCTCCGGTGCCGGTTCCTCGCGGCGGGGGCGGCCCACCGTGGCGATCGCGCTGGTGACGAGGCCGGCCAGCAGCCCCCAGAACGCCGAACCGATGCCCAGCAGCGTCACGCCCGAAGCGGTGGCCAGGAAGGTGACGGCGGCCGCCTCGCGCGACGCCTTGTCGGCGAGAGCGGAGGCCAGTGAGGACTCGATGGTCGCGAGCAGCCCGATTCCCGCGACGGCCATGACGAGTTCGTGCGGCATGGCCGTCAGCAGCGAGGCGACGGTCGCGCCGAGGAGCCCCACGCACAGGTAGAAGAACCCCGCCCACACCGCCGCCAGATAGCGCTTGTCGCGGTCCGGGTGCGCCTCGTCCCCCGTGCAGATCGCGGCTGTGATGGCGGCGAGGTTGAGCCCGAAGGCCCCGAAGGGTGCCAGCACGGCGTTGGCCGCGCCGGTCCACGTCATCAGGGGAGACACCGGCACGTCGTAACCGGAACCCCGCAGTACGGCGACCCCGGGCAGGTTCTGCGAGGCCATGGTCACGACGAACAGCGGTGCGCCGACGCTGATCAGCACCTTCCAGTCGAACTCGGGCGCGGTGAAGACCGGTGTGGCCAGGGAGAGCCGGACCTCGCCGGTCCGCCAGCCCCCGGTGAACAGGGTGGCCACCACGCCCGAGGCCAACGCCAGCAGCACCGCGTAACGCGGCAGCAGACGGCGGCCCAGCAGGTAGACCACGAACATCGGGAACGCGACCGCGAAGCTGTGGTGCATGGTGCTGAACAGGCCCGTGCCGAACCTCAGCAGCACCCCGGCGAGCAGTGCGGCGGCCAGCGGGACGGGGATGCGGTTCATGGCCCGGGCGAACCACCCGGTGACACCGCTCACCACGATGAGCAGCGCCGAGAAGATGAACGCGCCGACGGCCTGCGCCATCGACACCCCGCTCAGACCCGTCGTCAGCAGGGCCGCGCCGGGCGTCGACCAGGCGGTCACGACCGGTGCCCGGTGACGCAGCGACAGACCGGCGCAGGTGCAGGCCAGTCCGACGCCGAGCGCCAGCATCCAGGAGGAGATCTCCCGCGCGTCCGCCCCCGCCGCCTTCGCGGCGGTGAAGACCAGTGCGGCGGAGCTGGTGACCCCGACCATGACGGCGATCACCCCGGCCGCCACGGCGGAGGGAGGTGCGGCCGAACGTATGCGGGTCAACGCGGACATGAGTGTGCCACTTCCGGGAAGCTGCCGGGCGTTCCGTATACGGAACGTTCTGTTTGTGGAACACTAGGGACGCGGGCCGGTGCCCGTCAACCGGATGGGCGAGCGAGCGGACGGCGATGGGGCTGAACGAGGACGTCGGGCGCAGGCTGCGGGCCCTGCGGCACGGGATGGACGTGTCGCTCTCGGAGCTCTCCCGCCGCTCCGGGGTCGGCAAGGGCACGCTCTCGGAGCTGGAGAGCGGCCGGCGCAACCCCACGCTGGAGACCCTGTACGCCCTCACCACCGCCCTCGGCCGCCCCCTCAGCGCGGTACTGAGCGACCCCTTGCCGGACGGCGCCCCCTCCGGGCAGCCGGCGGGCGTGTCGGGCAGCGCCGTCACCGCCGTGCTGATCGAGCGGTACGAGGACGGGGAAGCGGTCACCGACGTGTTCCGGGTGACCATTCGCGCCGGGGCGGTCCAGGAGTCGGAGGCCCATGTGCCGGGTACGTCCGAGAGCCTGATGGTGCTCGCCGGCACGGCCGTCGTCGGGCGGCCGGACGATCTCAGCGCCGTGGGGCCCGGGGCCTCCGCCCGGTGGCGGGCCGACGTGCCCCACGTCTACAGCGCGCCCGACGGCGACGTGCAGGGAATCCTCTTCGTGCGCTGCCCGGTCAGCCCGCGCCGAGAAGGTTGACCAGGCGGATGTAGCGGACCCAGTCCCAGTTCGGGCCGGGGTCGGTGTGGTCGGTGCCCGGGACCTCGACGTGTCCGAGGATGTGGGCCCGGTCCTTGGGAATCTTATAACGGTCGCAAATATTGGCCGTGAGCAGCGCCGACTGCTCGTACATGGAGTCGGTGAAGTACGCGGGCTGGTCCACCCAACCCTCGTGCTCGATCCCGATGCTGCGGGTGTTGTAGTCCCAGTTCCCCGCGTGCCAGGCGACGTCCTTCTCCCGCACCATCTGGTTGACGTACCCGTCGCCCGAGCGCACCACATAGTGCGCGGACACCTGCTTCGCCGGGTTCTGGAAGATGGACACCGTCTTGGAGAACGTCTCCTGGGTGACATGGATGATGACGTACTGGACGGGGTACGCCGAAGGGCGCGAAGAGACCGTGTAGTTGGACGTCGAAGCGGGAACCCAGTGCCCCGCCGGGTAGTCCGTGGCACCCGTCGTCGCGGCCGCGGCGCGGACGGAGGGGGGAAGCAGCGCTCCCACCGCCGCCACCGCGGCGCCCTGAAGGATTCTTCTGCGTTCCATGCGAACTCCTGTGGGGGTGAGACGGGCAGGGATACGGAAGGCGCGGCGTCGAGTGCGGCCCCACGGTACGGGCGCCGCGCAGGTCGCGGAAGACGGCAGGAACCCCAAATCCTGTTCATACAAGGGGTGTTCAGGCGGAGCCGACCCGTCGTCAGACGCCTTGCGCCTCCGCCCAGGCGGCCGCCGGGTCGTCATCGGACGGCCCCGCCGGGAACCACTGACCGTTCTCCTTCCGGTACGGATACCAGCGCCCGTCCGGTCCGTAGCGGAGTTGGAGGCCGCCGTCCGCCGACGTCCAGCGGTTGCGCTCGGCCCGCAGCCGGGGCGCCTCGTCCTCCTCCCACGCCTCGGCCAGCCGGGTCCTGGCCCGGGCCAGCGCCTCGCCGTCCAGGGGCCGGTCCTCGTCGAGCACGGCGAGCGCGGTCGCCCCACCGTACCGCCAGGCCGCGGCCGCGGCGGGGAGCCCGGCGCGCGTCCTTCCCGCGCCGCTCGCAAGCCGGTGGACGATCCACGGCTCCGGGCGCGCGTCGGCCGCCAGCCTGACCGCGTCCTGGCGCACCGTCAGCGCCTCGGGCACCGGGCGCCCTTCATGACCGGGCGTCAGGGCGTCGGCGAACATCCGGTACGCCCGGGCCGCCGCGTCCCGCGCCAGCATCTCCAGCGCCGTCGGGTCCACCCCCGCCTCCGGGTCGGTCTCCGTGTCGAGCGAGGGGGCGGCGCCGGGCTCCCCGGGAAGCTCGGGAGGTGCCGGAAGTGCGGGCAGGATGGAGCCGGCGGCGTACGCCTGCTCCGCCGGTACGCCGGACACGCCCGGGTCCGGCACCGGCTCCTCGGCCTCGGCCGTGGCGTCCGGGGCACCGGCCGTCGCCGCGATCCGCTCCTGGAGCCCGTCCAGCAGCATCCGTTCGCCGCGCCCCCGCATCAGCAGCAGCACGAACGGGTCCTGGTCCAGGAGCCGCGCCACCTGGTAGCAGAGCGCGGCGGTGTGCGGGCAGTGGTCCCACGCCTCGCATGTGCACCGCGGTTCCAGGTCGCCGATCCCCGGGAGCAGATCCATCCCGGCCGCCGAGGCGTCCTCGACCAGGTGCGGAGGCATCTCGCGGTCGAGCAGCGCCGCGATGTGCCCCGTCCGCTCGGTCGCCATGCCGAGGAAACGGTCCCACTCCTGCTCGTCCAGCTCCTGGAGCAGCACATCGCTGCGATACGTACTGCCGTCCCGCTCACGCACCACCGCCGTGATCCGGCCCGGCCGTACGGACACGGCGCCGACCCCGCCCTCCCGTGCCACACGGCGCCCCGCCTTCAGCTGCCGCAGGTCCAGAGCGGTGTCCTCCAGCGCCTTGAGCCACGCCTTTCCCCACCAGGAGGCGGCGAAACCGCGGCCGGGCGCCGGGGGCAGGGCGGCGAAGGTGCGCTCCTGCGCGGCCACCCCGTCCTCCCGCCCGTCGCCACCGTCGGTGAACTCCTCGGCCTCGTATCCGTCGCTCATCGCGTCCCCCCTCGAAGCTCCACCAGATCGGCCAGTTCCGCGTCGCTGAGCTCCGTCAGGGCGCTCTCCCCGGACCCCAGCACCGCGTCGGCCAGCCCCTGCTTGCGGGCGAGCATGTCCGCGATCCGGTCCTCGATCGTCCCCTCGGCGATCAGCCGGTGGACCTGCACCGGCTGGGTCTGCCCGATCCGGTACGCGCGGTCGGTGGCCTGCGCCTCGACCGCCGGGTTCCACCAGCGGTCGAAGTGCACCACGTGACCGGCCCTCGTCAGGTTGAGACCCGTGCCCGCGGCCTTCAATGACAACAGGAACACCGGTGCCTCGCCCGCCTGGAACCGGTTCACCATCTCCTCCCGCGCGGCGACCGGAGTGCCGCCGTGCAGGAACTGCGTGCCGATGCCGCGTGCCGCCAGGTGCCGTTCGAGGAGCCGGGCCATTCCGACGTACTGCGTGAACACCAGCACCCCGGCGCCCTCCGCCACGATGGTGTCCAGGAGTTCGTCCAGCAGTTCCAGCTTCCCCGAGCGGCCGGCGATGCGCGGCTCGTCCTCCTTGAGGTACTGCGCCGGGTGGTTGCAGATCTGCTTGAGCGAGGTCAGCAGCTTCACCACGAGACCGCGCCTTGACATGCCGTCGGCCTCCGCGATCGCCGCCAGCGTCTCCCGCACCACCGCCTCGTACAGCCCCGCCTGTTCGGGCGTCAGTGACACCGCGCGGTCCGTCTCCGTCTTCGGCGGCAGCTCCGGAGCGATGCCGGGATCCGACTTGCGCCGGCGCAGCAGGAACGGCCGCACCAGCGCGCCCAGCCGCTCGGCCGCCGCCGGGTCCCCGCCCTCCACCGCCCGCGCGTACCGGGTGCGGAACGTGCCGAGCCGCCCCAGCAGCCCCGGTGTCGTCCAGTCGAGGATCGCCCACAGCTCGGAGAGGTTGTTCTCCACCGGGGTGCCGGTCAGCGCCACCCGCGCCCCGGCGCCGATGGTGCGCAGCGCGCGGGCCGTCGCCGAGTACGGGTTCTTCACATGCTGCGCCTCGTCCGCGACGACCATGCCCCACCGCGCCGAGGCGAGCCTCGGCGCGTCCAGCCGCATCGTCCCGTACGTGGTGAGCACGAACCCGTTCTCCGGCAGGTCGTCCAGGGTGCGGGACGCGCCGTGGAAGCGGCGGACCGGGGTGCCGGGGGCGAACTTCTCGATCTCGCGCTGCCAGTTGCCCATCAGCGAGGTCGGGCAGACCACGAGCGTCGGCCCGGCGCCCCCTTCCAGGGTCTGGCGGTGCAGGTGCAGCGCGATCAGGGTGATGGTCTTGCCGAGCCCCATGTCGTCGGCGAGGCAGCCGCCCAGCCCGAGCGAGGTCATGGTGTGCAGCCAGTTCAGACCCCGGAGCTGATAGTCCCGCAGCGTGGCGGTGAGCGCCGCCGGCTGACCGACCGCCGGCTCCCCGTCCCCGTCCTGCCGGGCCGGGTCGGCGACGCGCTCGCGCAGCCGCTCCAGCCAGCCGGTGGCCCGGACCTCGACCCGCCGGCCGTCCACCTCGGCGGAACCGGTCAGCGCCGCGCCCAGCGCGTCGATCGGGGTGACCTTGCGGTCCTGCGTCTCCCGGGCCCGCCGCGCCTCGTCGGGATCGATGAGCACCCACTGGTCGCGCAGCCGCACCAGCGGTCGGCCCGCCTCGGCCAGCCGGTCCAGCTCCTCTCGGCTCAGCTGCTGGTCGCCCAGGGCGAACCACCAGTTGAAGGTCAGCAGGGCGTCGGGCGACAACAGCGGCGCGGCGTCCGACGCGGTCCGCGCGAGATCCCGGGGCGCGCCGCCCTCCGGCTCGTCGCCGTCCGGTCCGATCACCGCGCGCGCCGTGAGCCTGCGGGCGCTCAACTCCTTGGGCCAGTGGACCTGGACGCCCGTCGCGGCGAGCGCCCGCGCGGCGGGTCCGAGGAGTTCGGTGATCTCCTCGTCGGCCGGTTCCACCGCGTCCGGCACGGCCGCTGAGAGCAGCGGGGTGAGCGTCGGCCAGGCGCGGGCGGCCCGGCGCAGCATCAGCAGGGTGTCCATCCGGGCGCGCGGCCCGAACGCCTCCGCTGCCGGGCCACCGCCCGCCCACACCTCGGCGGCATCGGCGACCACGGCCGGATCGCTGACGCTGTGGATCTGCGGCACCACGCGGAACGAAGGCCCGGTTCCCGGTCCGTCGCCCCCTTCGAGCCCCGCCACCTCCACGCGCAGCGACAGCCGGACGCCCGCGTCGTGCCCGGCCGCCACATCGGCGGCCCAGGCGCGGTGCCCGGGCAGGCGCTGTGGCTCCCACGCGGTGAACGCCGGCCCGCCCGCGGCGAGCGGTGCGGCGGGGGTCCGGGGCAGGGAGTCGGCGACCGCGTCGAGGAACGCCCGTACATGGCGCTCCGGTTCGGGCAGCAGGAGCGGCCGGGCAGCCGCGTCGACGGGCACGGCGTGGGCGGTGGGCGGCATGGAGGCGGCCAGGGTGCGGACGCGCATCAGGTCGTCGGCGGTCAGCGGCCCGGACCGCCAGCTGTCGTGGTCCGTCGCGCTCAGCCCCGGAAGGAGCAGGCCCCGGGCGGCGAACTGCAGGGCGAGCAGCCCCGCCGCGCCCCAGAACGCCACGGCCGCCGAGGCGTGCGCCGCCGACCGCGCGCGCGTGAGGACGGGGAGCCCGTCGGCTACGGACAGGAGGCGCGCCGGCACCTCGTACGGCAGGGCGTCGGGGCCCGCGACCGTCAGCGTGCCGGTCTCGCCGGGGCCGTCGGGCGGGCTGCTGCCGTCGGGGTGCCAGAAGGCGAGGCGGCCGGTGCGGGAGGGATCCGAGGGCAGGAAGACCACCGAACAGCCGGCGAGCGCGGAGATTTCGGAGAGGGAAGCGGAGGAGGGGCGGTGCACAGCGATGTCAGAGTCCTCAAATTTGACTAGCCGACCGAGGTCGCCGAGGGTACCCCAACATCCGCATCCTGGGACCGTCGATGCGTGTGAGGTGTGCCACGCGGCGGTTAGGGGCGTAGTTGCGCGGTGCAGTCGGCCCCCCACTCAGAGAGGGTGCTGGCACCACCATGCCCCGGGTGGTGGCGCCATGGCTCCGAGCACCCCGCGAACCGTACGTTTCCTGAGGTCGGAGCGGATTCGAGACCGGAGACACCATGCCCCAGGCCACCCTTGCCGCAGCGGAACCCACGCGTGACGGCGCCCGAAGCCCAGGAAGCGACTTCGCGCCCCTGCTGCGCGACGTCAAGGCGCAAGGACTCCTCGAACGGCGCACCGGCTGGTACGCCGCAGGCATCACCGTCAACCTCCTCGCCCTGGCCGCCGTGGTCACCGGCATCGTCCTCCTGGGCAACACCTGGTGGGTGCTGCCGCTCGCCCTGCCCCTGGCGCTCCTCTGGGCCCGTACCTCATTCGTGGGGCACGACGCGGGGCACGCCCAGATAACCGGAAACCGGAAGGTGAGCCGTGCGCTCGGCCTCTTCCACGGCAACCTGCTGCTCGGCATGAATGAGGCGTGGTGGAACGACAAGCACGTACGCCACCACGCCAACCCCAACCACATCGACAAGGACCCCGACGTCGGTGTGGGCGCCCTGGTGTGGACCCAGAAGCAGGCCGCCCAGCGCGAGGGCTTCGCCCGCTGGCTCACGCGTAACCAGGCCCGCCTCTTCTTCCCGATGCTGCTCCTGGAAGGCATCGCCCTCAAGGTCTCCGGCTTCCAGTACCTGAAGCAACAGTCCCCGCGCGAGCGCGCCCTGTCCGGATTCCTGCTGATCGCGCACCTCGGCCTCTACGCCACCCTGCTCCTCACCGTCATGTCCCCGGGGAAGGCGGTCGTCTTCGCGCTCGTGCACCACGCGCTTTTCGGACTCCACCTCGGCATGGCCTTCGCCCCGAACCACAAGGGCATGGAGATGCCCGACCCCGACGGGGACCGCTGGGACCACCTGCGGCGCCAGGTCCTCACCTCGCGCAACGTACGCGGATCGGCCCTCACCGACTGGTTCCTCGGCGGCCTCAACTACCAGATCGAGCACCACCTCTTCCCGAGCATGCCCCGGCCGCACCTCCGCCTGGCCCAGCCCATGGTCAAGGCCCACTGCGAGGCCGTCGGCCTGCCGTACGCGGAGACCGGACTGATCGAGTCCTACCGGCAGGCGCTCACCCATATGCACGAGGTCGGTGCGCCGCTGCGGTGACCGGCCGCTCCGCGTACGAGGGAGCGGGAATCAGGAACCGATGAGGGCGCGCGGACGTTCTCACCATCAGAGGCGGCCACGGGCCGCGGAGGAGGTACGGACGATGTCGAACAGCGCCAAGGTTGCCATCGGGGGAGTCGTCGTCGCGGTCGTCCTGATGCCCTTCATCGGGTTCTGGCTGTCCCTGCTCGTGCTCGTCGGGGTTCCCGCGCTCGCGTATCTCGCCCTGGACCCCGCCCAGCGCCGAAGGCTCCGTAGGATCACACGCAAGGAGATCGGCCGCTGAGGGCCGGGCGCTGAGAGGGGTATCCGCTGTGAGTGGCACCGTGACCGCCGTCAGCAGGAACGAGACCTACAGCTTCACCAAGCCGAACCGCGACAGCGTCACCCTGCTCGCCGGCCTCGGCGTGGAGGGCGATGTGCATGCGGGGGTCACGGTCAAGCACCGCTCCAGGGTCGCCCAGGACCCCACCCAGCCGAACCTGCGCCAGGTCCACCTCATCCATGAGGAGCTGTTCGAGGAGGTCCGTGCGCTGGGCTTCGAGGTGGCGCCCGGCGACATCGGGGAGAACATAACGACCCGGGGGATCGATCTGCTGTCCCTGCCCGTCGGCACCCTGCTGCATCTCGGTGAGGAAGCCGTTGTCGAGGTGACCGGGCTGCGCAATCCGTGCATGCAGATCGAAGACTTCCAGGGCGGCCTCCTCAAGCAGGTCGTCGGCCGCGACGAGGCGGGCAACATCGTCCGCAAGGCCGGCATCATGAGCGTCGTCACGGCCGGTGGTGTGGTCAGGCCGGGAGACCCGGTCAGGATCGAGCTCCCCGCCGAGCCGCACCGGCCGCTCGAACGCGTCTGACTCCTGTCCGGTCCCGTCGGCGGGTGTCCTCGCCGGTGGTCAGGACGGACGTACGGCTATCGCGTCCAGGGCCGTGAGGAGACCGGGCAGTTGGGGCCCGCGCCTCACGGGCAGGATCTCGCCCGGGACCTCGTCCAGGAGCATGAAGGCGATGTCGTCGGTCCTGGCCACCATCGACCAGCCGGGGCCGTCGGCCCGGATCATCCGGGCGTCCCCGGACGCGAACGAGGACCGGATGCGGCCCGGGGGCGGCGGATCGTCCAGATAGCCCCGTGCCTCGGCCAGGGCCCGCCGGATGCCGGGGTGCGGGCCGGCGACGGGTGACGGCGGTGCGTCGTCGTCAGGGGCGGGGTCGGCACCGGTCGCCTCGGTGCCGGGAGCGGCAGCTTCCGCGCCTTCGCTCACGGCCTCCGCGTCGTCCCCCTCCGCAGCCGCCCCGGCCGTCCCGCTCTCCGGGGCGGAGTCCGTCGCGTCGTCCATCTGCGCGCGCCAGGCGGCCCACTGCGAGGCGATGGCGTCCGCGCCCAGGCGGCGCTGGGCGGGCCCCCACACCTCGGTGTCGGGCGGCGACAGGGGGGCAGGCGCCTCCCCGTTCGCCTCCGGGTCGGGCTCCGGGTCGTGCGGGGCGGGAACCCCGGGCGCGGCGACGGCCACGGCGAGCGGCCAGCCGGGCAGCGCGCAGACCACCGAGCCGTCGTCCGGCGACAGGTCGTACTCCATGCCGCAGTCCCACGAGGCGATCGCCACCGCGACCAGGGACACGTCGTCCACGACGACGGTCCACCGGGCGCCGTCGGAGTCCTGGCCCAGGACCAGCCCGTACCCCTCGGCGTACGGTTCGAGGCCCAGCGCCGCGCACGCCGCCGGATAGTCGTCGCCGAGCACGCTGGGGAACTGCGCGGGCGTCAGCAGGATCGCGGTCAGCACATACAGCGCGTCGTCGTCGGCGACCGCCTCGTCCGTCCCGGTCACTGCGTTCTCCTCGTCCGTCATGGATTCCGTCGGCGCACCCTAACCAGTGGGTAACCCCGCCGTCGAGGCCCTGACAAGGACGGATGTCCCACGAGCGCGTTCCCCGCGCCCACCCGGATCAGGCGTCGGACAGGCCGAGCAGTTCCCGCGCCACCACCTGCGGTGATTCGTTCCGTTCACGGGCCAGCGCGATCACCGCCCGGCAGGCCAGCTCGCTGACGCCGAAGGAGAGCTGCTCCGGCGAGACCCAGCCGCTCGCTTCGTCCATCCGCTCCTCGTCGTCCTCGGCCGACGCCGCGACGTAGACGGCCGCCGCCTCGAACAGGTTGTGCTGCCTGCGCCCGGCCGCCGCGGGGACCGCCGCCGGGCGGTCGGCCTTGCGGCCCGTGGTCACGGCTCTGCGCAGGACACCGAATATCGCGGCCATGGGAAACCCCGCCTTTCATCCATACGTCAACACGTCAACGCGCGTGCGTCGCGCGTACTCACCGTCTTGCCCCCGGACGTAGGCTGGGACACTCGACCTGGACAAGGGGGACGGTGCGGTGAAGCGTTACGACCGCCTGAAGGAGATCCAACGCCTCGATCCCGAGCGGGACTTCCTGGAGATCTACCGGATCACCGTCACCCACGAGTTCCCCTGGGACGTCACCCGCGCCCTCGAACTCGCCCT
This sequence comes from Streptomyces sp. NBC_00523, assembly GCF_036346615.1. Classification (NCBI taxonomy): domain Bacteria; kingdom Bacillati; phylum Actinomycetota; class Actinomycetes; order Kitasatosporales; family Streptomycetaceae; genus Streptomyces; species Streptomyces sp. NBC_00523. The sequence continues at coordinate 7,020,753 of NZ_CP107836.1, forward strand.
CTACCGCACCTATGCCGTCCCCAGCATCGGCCGTCTCCTCGCCGAGACAGCGGAACTGACGGACCGTACGCAGAAGCGGTACGACGACACCGCGCTCCTCCTGGACACCGTCGTGGAGCACGGCTTCGACAGCGATCCGGGGCGCACCGCCCTCCGCCGGATCAACCGGATGCACGCCGCGTACGACATCAGCAACGACGACATGCGCTACGTCCTGTGCACCTTCGTCGTCACCCCGAAGCGGTGGCTCGACGCGTACGGCTGGCGTCGGCTCTGCGACCACGAGCTGCGCGCGTTCGCCGCGTACTACCGGATGCTCGGCACTCGTATGGGGATCAAGGACCTGCCGCAGACGTACGAGGACTTCGAGCGCACCCTCGACACCTACGAGGACGCGCACTTCGGCTGGGACGAGGGCGCGCGCTCGGTCTCCGACGCCACACTGGACCTGATGGCCTCCTGGTACCCCCGCCCCCTCGCACCGCTCGTACGCGGCGCGAGCCTCGCCCTCCTGGACGACTCGCTGCTGCGCGCCTTCCGCTACGAGCGCCCGGCGCCCCTGGCCCGCGGCCTCACCCGGGGCGCGCTGCGGCTGCGCGCCCGCGCCGTACGCCTCCTGCCCCCGCGCACCACACCGCACTACGCACGGCAGAACCCCGAGATCAAGGGCTACCCGGACGGGTACGAGGTGGCGGCCCTGGGAACGTTCCCCACCCCCGGAGTGCGCGGCTGCCCGGTCCGTGACCTCGCGCCCTAAGTGTTCTGTCCTGGGAGGTTGTGGACGGGTGAGCCAGGTCTCGGCTGAGGGATCTTGAAGCAGGTGAGGGCCTTCCGGTTCGGTGTGGATTGCGATGTCAACACCTGACCGAAAGGCCCTCGTGCCCCACCGTAATGCACCCCTGACCGAGACTGGACGCCTGCGCCTGGCCCGCTGTGTGGTCGAGGAGGGCTGGCCGCTGCGCCGAGCCGCCGAACGCTTCCAGGTCTCACCAACCACAGCCCAGCGCTGGGCCGGCCGCTACCGGCACCTCGGTGAAGCGGGCATGACCGACCGCTCCTCGCGTCCTCGTCACAGTCCCGGGCGGACCCCGACCCGCACCGAGCGGCGCATCATCAAAGTTCGTGTCCTACGGCGCTGGGGCCCGGCCCGCATCGCCCACCACCTGCGACTGGTGCCCTCGACCGTGCACCGGGTCCTCACCCGGTTCGGGCTCGCCCGTCTAACCCATCTGGACCGTGCGACCGGCCGGAACATACGCCGCTACGAACGCGAGAAGCCCGGCGAACTGGTGCACGTGGACATCAAGAAGCTCGGCAACATCCCCGACGGCGGCGGCCACAAGGTGCTGGGCCGCCAGGCCGGCCGCAAGACCCGCAAGAGCGCCGGCTACAGCTACATCCACACCGCCGTCGACGACCACTCCCGCCTCGCCTACAGCGAGATCCACACCAACGAGAAGAAGGAGACCGCCACCGCCTTCTGGCAGCGGGCCCACGCCTACTTCACCAGCGCAGGCATCACCGTCGAACGCGTCCTGACCGACAACGGCTCCTGCTACAAGTCCCACACCTGGCGCGACACCCTGGCAGCGGCCGGGATCACCCACAAGCGAACCCGCCCCTACCGGCCGCAGACCAACGGCAAGGTCGAACGCCTCAACCGCACCCTGCTCGACGAGTGGGCCTACGCCCGCCCCTACCAATCAGAGCAGGAACGACGCGACGCGTTCCCCGGCTGGCTGCACACCTACAATCACCACCGCGGACACACCGCGCTCGCAGGCAAGCCACCCGCCAGCCGCGTCCCCAACCTCACAGGGCAATACACCTAAGCCCCTGGATCGGTGCGGCGCAGCTGCGCCAGCTCCTCGTTCATCGCGTGCAGAAAACGGATCACGACACGGAGCTCGTCGTCGGCGAACCGCCTGCGCGCCGCTTCCGTGCCCGCCGCCAGCGGCTTGAAGAAGTCACGGGCCACATGTTTCGCGGCGGCCGCGTAGTGAAGATGCACCACACGCCGGTCGCTGCTGTCCCGGACCCGCCGGATGTGTCCCGCGCGTTCCAGCCGGTCCAGACACGCGGTCACCGCCCCCGAGGTGAGGTCCAGCTGCTCACGCAGCCGCCCCGGTGTCATGGCGCGGCCGTCCTCGCCCCGGTCCGCGTCGAGGATGGCGACGAGGGCCTGCATATCCGTCGGGTGCAGCCCCTGGGCATGGGCGAATTCATGTGCGATGCGGTTGAACTCGCCGTTCATGCGGCGCAGCAGCACAGCGAACGACTGGAGGCTCGTGGGCCCGTCGTCCGTGCCCCTGTCCGGGCTCTCGTCTGTGGTGCGCATGGCTCTACAGTAATATCTCTTGATCATTGAGATAATGAATGACCGAGAGACTTCGGGCCATGTGTGTCATGTGTCGATCCCTGAGGAAGCAATGAAGCCCCCACCGAGGCACCGCGTCGTCCGCTGGCTCGTCCCCGTAGCGCTGCTTGTCGTCTGGCTCGGAATCGGCGGGACGCTCGGCCCGTACGCCGGAAAGCTCGGCGAGGTGGCCACCAACGACCGGGCGGCGTTCCTGCCGCGCAGCGCCGAGTCGACCCAGGTCGCGGACGAGCAGAAGGCGTTCCAGCGGTCCGGGACCGTGCCCGCGATCGTCGTCTGGACCGGCGACGACGGGGGACTCCCGGACGGTGCCCGCGCGTCCGCGACCCGTGCGCTGGCCTCCCTGGCCGAGAAGCCCGGTGTGGTCGGCACACCGTCACCCGCGCTGCCGTCCGAGGACGGCGAGGCGCTGTCGGGCGTCGTGCAGCTGCGCTCCGACCTCGGCGACGCGCTCCCGGACACCCTGGACCGGGTGCGCGACGCCGCCGGTTCGGTGGCGGGCACGAGAGCCGAGATCGCCGGACCCGCGGCCACCCAGGCCGACCTCAAGGACGCGTTCGCCGGGATCGACGGACTCCTGCTGGGGGTGGCGCTCGCCGCCGTCCTCGTGATCCTGCTGCTGGTCTACCGCAGTGTGCTGCTGCCCTTCCTGATCATCATCAGCGCCGTCTTCGCCCTCGCGCTGGCCTGCGCCATCGTCTACGTCCTCGCGGACCACGACGTCGTCCTCGTGGACGGCCAGGTCCAGGGCATCCTGTCGATCCTGGTGATCGGCGCGGCCACCGACTACGCGCTCCTGCTGACCGCGCGCTTCCGGGAGGAGCTGGCGGTCCACGGAGAGCGGACGACAGCCGCCCGCGCGGCCCTCCGCCGCTCCTTCGGCGCCATCGTCGCGAGCGCCGCCACGGTGGCGCTCGGGCTGCTCGCGCTGCTGCTCAGCGACCTGACGAACAACCGGGCGCTGGGGCCCGTCGGCGCGATCGGCATCGTCTGCGCGGTGCTCAGCACGATGACCTTCCTGCCCGCCGTGCTGGTGCTGTGCGGGCGGGCGGCCTACTGGCCGGCCAAGCCGCGCCCCGTGGACGAGGCGACCGGCGGGCACGGGATCTGGCGGCGGGTCGCCGCGCGCGTCGACGGGTCCCCGCGCAAGGTGTGGCTGTCCTGCGCGGTCCTGCTGCTCGCCTGCGCCGCGTTCGCCCCCACCCTGAAGTCCCACGGCGTTCCGCTGGACGAGATCTTCGTGAACGACGCCCCCTCCGTCTCCGCCCAGGCCACGCTGAGCAAGCACTTCCCGGGCGGCTCCGGAAACCCGGCCGTCGTCATCGCCGAAGCGGACAGCGCCGACGAGGTGACCGAGGCCGCCGAGGCCACACCCGGGGTGGCCTCCGCCGCGCCCGTCACGGCCTCGGGCCGGCCGGGCGGCGGCAAGCCGCTCGTGGTCGACGGCCGGGTCCGCGTCGACGTCACCCTGAAGGACGCGGCGGACAGCGACGCGGCGACGGAGACCGTCAAGCGTCTGCGTACCGCCGTCCATGCCGTACCCGGCGCGGACGCGCTCGTCGGCGGCTACACCGCACAGCAGTACGACACCCAGCGCACGGCCGAGCGCGACCGGAACATCATCGTTCCGGTGGTGCTCGTCATCATCCTGCTGATCCTGATGGGTCTGCTGCGGGCGGTCCTGGTGCCGGTGCTGCTGGTGGCCACCGTCGGACTCAACTTCCTGGCGACCCTCGGCGTCTCGGCCCTGGTCTTCAAGCACGCCTTCGGCTTCAGCGGCACGGACGCCTCGGTGCCCCTGTACGGATTCGTGTTCCTGGTGGCCCTCGGCGTCGACTACAACATCTTCCTGATGTCACGGGTCCGCGAGGAGGCGCTGGAACACGGAGCGCGTCAGGGCATGCTGAGGGGCCTGGTGAGCACCGGCGGCGTCATCACCTCGGCGGGCGTGGTGCTGGCGGCCACCTTCGCCGCGCTGATCGTGATCCCGCTCGCCTTCCTCGCGCAGATCGCGTTCATCGTGGCCTTCGGCGTCCTGCTGGACACGCTGGTGGTGCGGTCGCTGCTGGCCCCCGCGCTGGTCGTGGACATCGGGCCCAGGGCGTGGTGGCCGAGCGCCATCAGCCGTACCGCGCGCGAAGGGGAGCCGTCGCACTCCGGCTGACGGCCGCCCGGACGGAGCCGGCCCGGCCACCGCTGACGCGGAGCCGGCCCGGCCACCGCTGACGCGGAGCCGGCCCGGCCACCGCTGACGCGGAGCCGGCCCGGCCACCGCTGACGCGGAGCCGGGCCGGTGGGGCGGTCGCCCTCAGACGTTCACGCCGAAGTCCTTCGCGATACCCGCCAGGCCGGAGGCGTACCCCTGGCCGACCGCACGGAACTTCCATTCGCCGCCGTGCCGGTACAGCTCACCGAACACCATCGCGGTCTCCGTCGAAGCGTCCTCGCTGAGGTCGTACCGGGCGAGCTCCACACCGTTGGCCTGGTTCACGACGCGGATGAACGCGTTGCGCACCTGGCCGAAACTCTGCCCCCGGCTCTGCGCGTCATGGATGGAGACCGGGAAGACTATCTTCGCGATGTCGGCGGGGACCGCCGAGAGGTTCACGTTGATGGACTCGTCGTCGCCCTCGCCCTCACCTGTCAGGTTGTCCCCGGTGTGCTGGACGGAACCGTCCGGGCTGTTGAGGTTGTTGTAGAAGACGAAGTGCAGGTCGGAGACCACCTTTCCGTGATCCGCGCACAGCAGCGCACTGGCGTCGAGGTCGTAGTCGGCCCCCGTCGTCGTGCGTACGTCCCAGCCCAGGCCGACCGTCACCGCGGTCAGGCCGGGCGCCTCCTTCGACAAGGAGACGTTGCCGCCCTTGGCCAGGGTCACACCCATGAACTTCCTCCAATGATCCAGTGGTTCACCGACCGCGTCCCGCACGTTCCAGCGGGCCGCGGTCCGGCCGTCGCCCGGAACGGACGGCGGCTGTCCCTCACTCTTCAGGAAACGCGAGGATTTGCCCAGGGCGTGGGTGGCGTCCTGCCCGATTCATCGCGGGGCGGGCGGGGAAGACGCCCTTCGACCCACTGGCCTCCGGCGTCTTCCGGTCAATGTTTCCTGTGACCCTGTGGGGAGAGGGGTTCGGACTGACGATGGTCAGGTCCGGGGCGCACGAAGTCATCGCACGTCACGACCAGAAAACCGCACAACTGCACGACCGTACGGGAGCCGCCGGGAGGTGGCCCCGCGCGGCAGCCGTACGAACGGGGTGGCCCATGGCAAGCAGGAACAGAGCGACAGGGACGGGGAGGAGGGGGAGCCGACTGCGCCGGACGGCCGTGTCCGCGCTGTCCTTCCTCGTCCTGCTGGTCGCCGGGATCGGCTGGGGATATCTGAAACTCACCGGCAACATCGACACGTTCAGCGCCGACGGCATCTCCGGCGACCGGCCGCCCGGTTCCTCCGGGGGACAGAACGTCCTCGTCATCGGGTCGGACACCCGCTCGGGCAAGAACAAGGGGCTGGGCGGAGCCACCGGCGAGGTCGGCCGCTCGGACACCGTGCTCCTGCTGCATGTCTACGCCGATCGTAAACATGCCGTGGCCGTATCCGTACCCCGTGACGCCATGGTCGACATCCCGGCCTGCCGGAAGCCCGACGGCAGTTGGACCGCCCCTCGTCAGCACAGTCAGTTCAACGGGGCGTTCTCGGTGGGGGAGACCGTCGAGGGCAACCCGGCCTGTACCCAGAACACCGTCGAGCAGCTGACCGGACTGCGCGTCGACCACACCGTCGTCATCGACTTCGCGGGGTTCTCCGCGCTGACCTCGGCCGTCGGCGGCGTGCCGGTGTGCCTGCCGAACGACATCTATCAGCGCGACCTGAACCCCAAGCGCACGACCCGGGGCACCCTGGTCTTCGAGAAGGGTCCGCAGAAAGTCTCGGGCCAACGCGCCCTGGACTACGTACGGCTGCGCCACGGCATCGGTGACGGCTCCGACATAGGGCGGATCAAGCGGCAGCAGGCATTCGTCGCCTCCCTGGTCAAGAAGGTCAAGTCGCGCGGCATGAACCCCACGACCCTCCTGCCGCTCGCCGACGCCGCCACCGACGCGATGACCGTCGACCCCGGACTCGGCTCGGCCGACAAGCTGCTCTCCTTCGCCCTCTCGATGAAGAACATCGACCTGCACAACACCAAGTTCGTGACCGTTCCGTGGCGCTACGAGGGCGAGCGCGTCGCCGTCGTGGAGCCGGACGCCGACGCGCTGTGGGCCGCGCTGAAGGCCGACCGCCCCCTCGACGCCAAGGCGAGCAGCACCGCGTCCCCCAAGGCTTCACGGTCCCCCGTCTCCGGCAAGGGCATCCAGGTCGCCGTGTACAACGGCACCACGGTGCCCGGGCTCGCCGCCAAGGCGGCCGGGCTCCTGCGCGCACACGACTTCACCGTCACGAGCACGGCCACCGCGCAGGACCAGACGCGCACCGCGACCGTCGTCGCGTACGGCTCCGACCTGCGGGACGAGGCCCGCCGCACGGCCGGGCTCTTCCCCGGCGCACGGGTCACCGAGTCCGCCGACGCGGGGAGCGGCATCCAGGTCACCGTCGGAAAGGACTACGCGGACAACCCCTCGGCCGCACCCGACGGCGCGTCCGCCACGCCGGAGGTACCGGCGGCGATCGCCGACGAGGCCCGGTCGGCGGACGACGACCTGTGCGAGAACCTCTCCTACGGCTGAGTGGAGGTGGCCGCTTCCCGACCTGTGGCGGGAGCGGGGTGCTTGCCCGTACGTGACCCGTGCGCAAGGCTGGCCCACGAGCGAGGCACGGGGAACGCGTGAACGGGGAGGAAACAGAATGGCGATGGACAGGGGACTCGACTGGCTCCTGGACGACCTCACCAAGCGGGTGGCGCACATACGCCACGCCCTGGTGTTGTCGAACGACGGTCTGGTCACCGGTGCGAGCTCCGGGCTCGCCCGTGAGGACGCCGAACACCTGGCGGCCGTCTCGTCGGGGCTGCACAGCCTGGCCCGCGGTTCGGGCCGGCACTTCCGTGCCGGAAAGGCCCGGCAGACCATGGTGGAGTTCGACGAGGCACTGCTGTTCGTCACGGCGGCGGGGGAAGGCAGTTGTCTGTGCGTGCTGAGTGAGGCCGAGTCGGACGTCGGTCAGGTGGCGTACGAGATGACGCTGCTCGTCAACCGGGTGGGCCAGCACCTCGGCGTGGACTCACGGCAGGACGGGACCGGCGGAGTCAACCGGCTCTGACAAGCCCGACGCACTTCGGCCGCCGCCGGGTCCGTGGAGTTATCCACAGGCCCGGCGGCGGTTGTCTTTCCCGGACTACCCTGGTTGCAGAGAGTAATCGCGACTCGCGGGGGAGTGACGTCATGACGACGACGAAACAGCTGAAGAACACGGACTTCGGGGTCGATGGGGACTCCGGAGGGGTACCGGCGCCCAGCACCGTGCGTGACGAAGCCGGGTGCGCATTCGGTGCGGCCCGCGCCGCTACGGAACTCGGCCTCAAGCGGAACGAGTTCGACCTCGCCGTATACCTGGGAGCGGTTCGGGTGAGGACCGGACCGGACGGCCGGCCCAGGGCCGACCGCGAGGAGATCGACCGCCTGCGGGCCCAGGAAGGGTTCCCCGAAGCGCTGCGCGAACGGGTGCGCACGGTGGGGACCGCCGAGGGGGCCCAAGTGCTCGGGATCAGCCCGGTCCGGTTCGCCCGGCTCGCCCGGGCGGGATGCCTCACACCTGTCGCCTTCTACCTCAACCGGTACCGGGCGGTGGTGTGGGTCTATCTCGCCCAGGAGCTCGAAGCGTTGGCTTCCCGGTCGCCTGAGCTCCTGGTGGGCAACAGTCCGGCCTGGATGCGCGGCCGGCTGGACGCCGGGGCCGACTTGCGGCCGCGCAACTGGCGCTCCCGGCGGATCGAGCGCCTGCTCGCCCTCACCGACGACCCATGGGTGCGCGCGGCGATCGTCGCTCAGGGCCTGGATCCGGTCCAGCTGGCCGAGGTGGTGGACGACCCCTACGAGCGGGCCCACTTCGCCCGGGTCAGGCCGGAGGCGGTCTTCGGGCGACGAGGATCGACCGCCGGTCGCGAGGCGATGGAGCGGCTGATGCCCGCCGACGATCCGGACGAGATCCTGTGGCGCCGGATCAGCCTGATCGCGGAGTTGGACTCCGCCCGGGAGGCGCGTCCGGCGCCACGACCGGGGGAGGGGCCGGCGGATGCGGTGCTTGCTGGTCCGGCTGCCTCGGTGCCGCCGCCCCCTGCGCCCGACGGGGTGGGGGCGCCTGGCGAGCCTGCCATGCCCGGGCCTGAGCCTGCCGTGCCCGGGCCGGTGCCTGCCGGGTCCGGACTGGAGCCCGGCGAGCCGGGACCGGAGGCTCCAGGCTCGGGGGTCCGCCCTGTCGGGCATGCCCGCCCCGGGGGCGCCTTCCCCGGAGGCCCGCCCGGGTTGCTGGCCCGGCTGCGGGGGTGCGCGGCCCGGGGGTTGGGGCTCCGTCGCCCCCGGCACGGCGGGCTGCCGCGTACGGTGCGGCCCGGTGGGCGTCGGCGGGCCGGGGGCCGGGCCGGTGCGTACGCGGGGCGGGACGGCGGGCCCGGCTCGGGTGGCCGCCCGGGACGCGACGCGGCGGGGTGCTCCGGATAACCCCTGGTGATCGCGGCGCTGACCAGGCATTCTGTGCCGAATGCTGATCAGGGAAGCCACCCCCGAGGACTGGCCCGCCATCTGGCCGTTCTTCCACGAAATCGTCGCAGCCGGCGAGACCTTCACCTACCCCCTCGACCTCCAGGAGGAAGACGCCGCCGACTGGTGGCTGCTCAAGCCACCCAACCGGACCGTGGTCGCGGTCGCCGACGACGGCACCGTCCTCGGCACGGCGAAGATGAACAAGAACCACATGGGCAACGGCTCCCACATCGGCAGCGCCAGCTACATGGTCGACCCCCGGCACTCCGGACGCGGTGTCGGACGCGCCCTGTGCGAGTACAGCGTCGACTGGGCGCGCACGGCCGGGTACCGGGCCATGCAGTTCAACGCGGTGGTCGAGACCAACACCGCCGCGGTGAAGCTGTACCGCTCACTCGGCTTCGACATCCTGGGCACCCTGCCCGAAGGGTTCCACCACCCGGTCGAGGGCTTCGTGGGGCTCCACATCATGCACCGCCGGCTCTGAACCCGGGACGGGGAACCGGGACAGCCGGGGGGGTCCGGCCCGTGTCCGGCATGTCCCAACCAGCGACGGTGTGGGGGCGGTTGTGACGCAGAAACGGCCGTGGGGCGGGTGCACACGGTGGGGAAGGGGGCAGTACTGTGCGCTGCACCGCCCATACGGGCGCGAAACATCTGCGGAGGAAATTTCCATGACCATACCCAGGAGATCGTGGCGCGCAGCGGGAACTCTCGTCGCCGCCGCGGTGGTCGGTCTCTCCGGCGCGGTCCTCACCGCCGGTCCGGCCGCAGCTCACACCCCCACCTGGGACGTGACCTGTGACGCAGTGAGCCTGCACCTCACTCAGTACAACGCCAATGTCACCAACGAGGTGACCGTCAGCGTCGACGGCAACGACCTGCTGCCGACGGAGACGTTCGGCAAGGACTTCGAGAAGAAGCTCGAGCTGCCCGAGCACGACCAGCCGCTGACGGTGCGCCTCGTCGTCAAGGCCGGGGACGGCAACCAGTTCTCGAGGGACGAGACCAAGCAGGCGCCGGTGTGCGAGGGCACCCCGCCGTCGGAGCCGACGCCGAGCCCGACCGAGACGAAGCCGTCCGAGACGCCCACCACTGCGTCTCCCAGCCCGAGCGTCAAGCCGACCGAGTCCGCCTCGTCGTCCGCGCCCGCCGCGGCGACGCCGAGCCCGAGCTCGCCGGACCTGGCCGAGACCGGTTCCTCGTCCGCCACGCCGGTCATCGGTGGCGCGGCGGTGGCCGTGCTGCTGGCCGGTGGCGGCATCATGTGGTCGGTGCGCAAGCGCCGCACCGCACAGCACTGACGTAATCCCCGCCGCCCCGACGCGCACAGCGAAGGGGTGACCGGGCCGAGGGGCGTACCGTCACGCGCGACGTGGCGGTGCGCCCCTCACCGTTGTGCGCCCCCGCCTCCCGGGCCGTCCCCGGGCGGTTCGGCGGCGTGCCGGTGCACCGGGGGTGTGGTGGGCGGCGCGCTCGGTCCGATCTCGCACCAGACCGCCTTGCCCTCGCCCCGGGGTTCGATGCCCCAGCGCGTGGAGACGGCGTCGAGCAGCAGCAGTCCCCGGCCCGACGTCGCGGTCTCGCCCGGTGACCGGCGGCGGGGCCAGGCGCTGGACCGGTCCTGCACCGACAGCCGCACCCGGCGGACCGGTTCGGGCAGCACCTCCAGGGTCAGGACGGCCCCGCCCTCCGTGTGGAGCAGTACGTTCACCAGCAGCTCACCGGTCACCAGCTCGGCGTCGTCCGCCAGTTCGGCCATGTCCCAGTCGGTCAGGGCCTGGCGCACGATGGTCCGCGCCTCGGACAGCCCCTCCGGGTCGGCCTGGTGGATGTACTGGTGGAGCCTCGGCGCCCGGGGCGAACCCGGGTCCGGGCTGCGGCGCAGCACCAGCAGGGCGACGTCGTCACCGGAGCCCCACCGCTCCCACAGCCGGTCCGACAGATGGTCGGCCAGTGCCTCCGCGCCCGCCGGTCCCGCGCTGACCTCGGTGATCAGAGTGCGCACCCCCGCGTCGATGTCGGCGCCCGGCTCCTCCACCAGCCCGTCGGTGTACAGCACCAGCGTCTCGCCCGGCACCAGGTCGAGCCGGGTCTCCGGATACTCCTCGTCCCCGAAGTCGGTCGAGATGCCCAACGGCATGCCGCCACGCACCCGGGGGCTGCCGACCCGGCCGTCCATGTGCCGGATCAGCGGTCCGAAATGGCCGGCCCGCACGACCCGCACGGTCCCGGTCTCCAGATCGACCTGGGCATAGGCGCACGTCGCGAACCGGTCCGTGTCCAACTCCGCGAGGAACCGCGAGGCGCGGGCCAGCACCGTCGAGGGAGGATGCCCCTCGGCGGCGTACGCGCGCAACGCGATCCGGAGCTGTCCCATGATCGCCGCAGCGTGCGTGTCGTGCCCCTGGACGTCACCCACCACGATCCCGAACCGCCCCTTGGGCAGGGCGATCACGTCGTACCAGTCACCGCCGACCTGGCGGCCGCTCCACGCAGCGTGGTAGCGGACCGCGATCTCGCCGCCCTCGATGTCATGGATGCGGCGCGGCAGCATCGCGGACTGCAGTCCGGTCGCGAACTCACGCTCCTCGTCGAACAGCTTGGCGCGCTGAAGGGACTGGGCGACGATCGCGGCGAGTCCGAGGCACAGGTTGCGCTCGTCGGCCGTGAACGCGGTGCGCTGCCGGTAGAAGAGGGCCAGGCCGCCGAGCGTCCGTGCCTGGGCGACGAGCGGCAGATAGGCCGCCGCCTGAAACCTCAGCCGTCCCACGTACGGCTCCAGCACCGGGTAGCGCCGCGTCAGCGCCGCCAGCGAGCCGACGAAGCGGGGGCGCCCGCTGAGCACCGTGTCGGCCAGGGGGAGCGTCGGGTCGAGCCGGCCCGAACCCAGGTCGTCCAGGACCTCCAGGGACTCACCGCTCAGCGCGATGACGTTCAGCGCCGCGTTGTCCAGCAGCCCGAGGGCCAGCCCGTCCGCGCCCAGCCTCGCCAGCCCGCCGGGGCCCGTCAGGGCGGCGGTCACATCGTCCACCGTCACCGCACGCGACAAGGCACTCGTCGTACGTTCAACTATGTCGGTCTGGCGGCGTCGGCGTTTTTCCAGCTCCAGCACGAAGTCCGAATGGGTGACCTCGGCCGTCGCGTCCCGCACCAGACCGATCACCCGGCGCGCCTTCCCGCCCTCGCCGCGCAGGATGCGCCCCTGGACATGCGTCCACTGATCCCGGCCGTCGGCGAGCGGAATCCGGAAGTGGACGCTGTACGAGCTGCCCGCGCCGTTCAGCGCCTCGTCCGTCGCCACGCCCAGACGGGTCCGCTCCTCCGGGTCCAGCACCTCCGCCAGGGACTCCGGGCGCGCGTCGAACGCCGCAGGGTCCAGACCGAAGACCAGCAGCCCCGCCTCGTCCATGTCCATGGTCCAGGCTTCGAGATCCCAGTCGAAGCTGCCCGTCCGGTTCATGGCCAGCCGTTCCGCCGTACCGGTCTCGCCGACCGGCGTCGTGCCCTCCGGCCGGCCGGGCGGTCCGGGGACGACCGGTGGCCGGTTCTGATCGGTCATTCCAGCTCCGAGGATCGTCCGGCGGGTCCGCCGTACGGCGTGCCTCAATTGTCCGGCCGGTCCGGCACGCCTGCCACAGCGGAAACCACCCCGCACCGCCCGCCCCCGGGGGGCCCGCGCACAATGGCAGCGGAGGTCCGTCCCCCGACCGGTGGACGGCACGGCACCCGGGCTGAGCGGAGCGCACGCATGAACCACGAGGACCCCGTCCTGCTGCACACCGAAGGACGCGTCCGCCACCTCACGCTCAACCGGCCCCGCGCCCTGAACGCGCTCAACCACGCCATGGTGCGGCTCATGGCCGACGCGCTCGACGCGGCCGCGAGCGACGAGGCCGTCGTCGCCGTGCTGCTCACCGGCGCGGGGGAGCGCGGCCTGTGCGCGGGCGGCGACATCCGTGCCGTCCGCGACGACGCCCTCGCCGGGGGTACCACCTCGCTGGACTTCTGGCGGGACGAGTACCGGCTCAACGCACGGATCGCCCGCTTCCCCAAGCCGTACGTCGCCCTGATGGACGGCATCGTGATGGGCGGCGGCGTCGGAGTCTCCGCCCACGGCTCCGTCCGGATCGTCACGGAGCGCTCCCGCATCGCCATGCCGGAGACCGGCATCGGGTTCGTCCCGGACGTCGGCGGAACGTACCTGCTGGGCGCCGCACCCGGCGAGCTCGGTACGCATCTCGCGCTCACCGGCGAGTCGGTCGGCGCGGCCGACGCGCTGCTCTGCGGACTCGCCGACCACTTCGTCCCCGCCGAAGGGCTCGCCGCGCTCGTCGCCGCCCTGGCCGAGTGCACGACTCCCGAGGCCGTCACCGCGACCGTCGCGGACCACGCCCGCCCCGCCTCCGGCGGCGAGCTCGCCGCGCACCGCGCCTGGATCGACTCCTGCTACGCGGCGGAGACCGTCGAGGAGATCGTGGACCGCCTCTCCGGCCACGGGGACCCGGCCGCCAAGCAGGCCGCGGCGACCATCCTGGCCAAGGCGCCCACCTCGCTCAAGGTGACGCTCGAAGCCGTGCGCCGGGCGCGCCTTCTCGACGGCCTCGAAGCGGTCCTCGACCAGGAATTCCGCGTCTCGACCGCAGCCTTCGCGGGACCCGACCTGGTGGAGGGCGTCCGCGCCCAGATCGTGGACAAGGACCGCAACCCCCGCTGGCACCCTGCCGAACTCGCCCAGGTCACCGACGAGGACGTGGCCCGCCACTTCGCGCCCCTCGGCGACCGTGAACTCGGCCTCGCACCACTCCCCGAGGCCGGCTGAGGCCCCATCGGCGGGACCGCTCCGGAGCCCTCCTCAGCGGTCGCTGCCCGTCAGGCTCGGCCGGAGCGACCCGACCAGTTCGAAGAACCGCGTCTCGTTGCCCGCGAACCCCGCTCGCCGGAGCGCCCCGTCCGCCTCCTCCATCGGTGACGTGAGCAACGGCAGGTACACCGGGGCGTCGTCCGGGTCGGAGAGGGCCGCCCGGGTGGCCTCCAGTAAACGGACATACGCCTGCGCCGCCGCGAGTTCGTCCTTGCGCATCTCAGCATCTCCAGGTCAGAGGTGTCGGACCCCACCAGCATCCCCCATGGGTCTGACAACGGCGGCGGGCGAGCGGCACGGCACGGCGACTATCGGCCGTCCGGCCGACCCGCCGGCGGTTCGACCTCCAGGAACCGGCGAGCCCGCGGCCCCCGGTACAGCAGCGCGGTCCAGCCCGACTCCCGCAGCGCACCGGCGCACCGGTTCAGCTCGCCGTCCTCCTCGTACGCCGCCCCGCTCCCGGCCGGCCCCAGCCACTCCACCCGCACCGTGCCCGGCGACGCCCCCGCCGTCACGCGGTAGCCCTTCCCCGTACGCGCCCCTGACGGCCCGACGGCCGAGGCGGGCAGCCCCGCGGCTTCCAGGGCCAGGGCCACGGCCCGTACCGGACGGTGCAGTTCCCATGGCGCGGGCACCGACTCCGGATCGGCCCGGCCGCTGTTCGCCAGCCGTCTGATCTGCACCAGCCCGGCCCACGCCGACCGCACCGAAGCGGCGCGCGCCGCCGCATCACCGGGAGCCGGCGGGCCGTCCCCGGTCGCCGGTTCGAACCCGCTCTCCTCCTCGCCGCCCATCCGCGACCCCCTCCGTCCCGTCCCCGTAACGCACTGCTGCCAGTGTGCGCCGCACCACCGACAACGGCCGACCGGACGCGAAGCCGATAGGCTCCGGTGCTGCTCACGAAGACCGCGCCCCGAAGGATCCACCCACCGTGCCCGACACCGACCGACCCTCCGGCACCGACCGCCAGGACGGAGACGGCCGAGACGCCCTGCGCGCCGACTGCGGCAGCTGCTTCGCCCTGTGCTGCGTCGCGCTGACGCTCACGCGTTCCGCCGACTTCGCCGTCAACAAGGCGGCGGGCACACCCTGCCGCAACCTCCGGGACGACTTCCGCTGCGGCATCCACGCGCGGCTGCGCACCGAGGGGTTCCCCGGCTGCACCGTCTACGACTGCTTCGGGGCCGGTCAGAAGGTGTCGGTGGAAATCTTCGGCGGCCGGGACTGGCGCGGCGCACCGGAGACCGCGCAGCAGATGTTCGAGGTCTTCCCGGTCGTCCGGCAACTCCACGAACTGCTCTGGTACCTGACGGAGGCGGCCGGCCTCGCCCCCGCCCGCCCCCTGCGCGGCGAGATCCGGCGCACCCTCGAAGCGACCGAAGCCCTGACCCGCCTCGACGCCAGCGCCCTGGCGGAGCTCGACGTGGCCGCCCACCGGGGCGAGGTCGCCGTGCTCCTCGGACGCGTGAGCGAACTCGTGCGCGCCACGGCCCCCCGCCCCACGACCGGCCGCCAGAGGCGCAGCCACCGGGGCGGCGACCTCATTGGTGCCCGGCTCAGGAAGGCGGACCTGCGGGGCGCCGATCTGCGCGGCGCCTACCTCATCGCGGCGGACCTCGGCGGCGCCGACCTGCGCCTCGCGGACCTCATCGGCGCGGACTTCCGGGACGCGGACCTGTCGGGCGCCGATCTGACCGGGGCGCTGTTCCTGACGCAGGCGCAGGTGAACGCCGCCCGGGGGAGCGCCACCACCCGGCTTCCGTCGTCGCTGACCCGTCCCGCGCACTGGACGGCATGACCCTCAGGCGTCCGGGGACTCCAGCGCCGCCTTGAGGCGGTCGAGCGTGGTGTGGATGTTGCGGCGCTGGAACACGGCGAAGGTGTGCCCCCGGGTCGCCACCCGGTCGAAGGCGTTGGCCACGACGTCCGGCCAGGCGCGGCGGTCGTCCGTCCAGGTCTCGGTCACCCGGGTCCCGCCCTCCACCGCCTCGAAGCGGTACTCCCAGGTGGCGATCGGCCCCCGCAGCAACGGCCGCCGGGCGCCGATCGCGTGTACCCGGAACGCGAACCGCCGCCCCGGATCGGCCGCTGTCACCGTGCACCGCGTCGTCCAGCTCACCGGCCCCCGCTTGTTGCGGCCGTCGAAGACCATGCCGACGTACGCCTCCCGGCGCTCACCGCGCACCCGCGCGCCCAGGTTCTCCGGGCTCCAGCGGCCCATCGCCGTGGGGTCGCTCAGCCGGGCGTAGACCTCCAGCGGTCCGGTGTGCACGACGACGCTGTCCGACACGGACATGGTGCGGGGCATGGGGCACTTCCGTTCCGCGGCCGGCTGCGGTCACCACCGGGCGTCGGACCGGCCGCACGGCCGACGGGCTCCCGCCCCCACACCTTACTGACCGGTCACATAGGATCGGGAGTCGGGGAGTGACGCATCCGGCAGCCGGGAAGAGAACGCCCCGCGGCCGTGGTTCGTTGCACAGACGTCGCATCCGGAACACGCCGACGACCGACCGAGGAGCCCGCACATGCCCAGCCGCACCGATCCCAGCCGTACCGAGCCCGGCAGCGCAGACCGCACCCGGCTCGTCGAACGGCTGATGGAGCAGTTCCCGCACGTGCCGCGTGAGGCCGTCATCAAGGAGGACCTGCTGCGCGGCGGCGTCGCCTTCGACGAGTCCGCGCTCAGCGACAACGAGGGTGGTGACGTCAAGCCGAAGTCGTACTTCATCTTCTCCTTCGACCACGGCACCCTGCCCGAGCTGGGCGCGGCCGCCCTGCGCCGCCCGCCGGAGGAGATCGTCCTCACCGGCGGCCCGTACGAGCTGCGGCGCACCGTCGTCTCCGTGCGCGTCAACCCCGCGTCCCCGTACCGCGTCGCGGCGGACGCGGACGGGATGCTCGGGCTCTACCTCGACGGCCGGCGCATCTCCGACGTCGGCCTGCCCCCGATGCCCGACTACTACCGGCACACGCTGGCCAACGGGAAGTCCGTGATGGAGGTCGCCCCGACCATCCAATGGGGCTACCTCGTCTACCTCACCGTCTTCCGCGTCTGCCAGTACTTCGGCGCGAAGGAGGAGTGCCAGTACTGCGACATCAACCACAACTGGCGCCAGCACAAGGCGGCGGGCCGCCCGTACACCGGCGTGAAGCCCGTCGAGGAGGTGCTGGAGGCGCTGGAGATCATCGACCGGTACGACACGGCGAAGACCTCCACCGCGTACACCCTCACCGGCGGTGCCATCACCTCGCACATCGGCGGCCGGGACGAGGCGGACTTCTACGGCCAGTACGCCAAGGCCATCGAGGAGCGTTTCCCGGGCCGCTGGATCGGGAAGGTCGTCGCCCAGGCGCTGCCCAAGGCGGACGTCCAGCGGTTCCACGACTACGGGGTGCAGATCTACCACCCCAACTACGAGGTGTGGGACCGCCGCCTGTTCGAGCTGTACTGCCCGGGCAAGGAGCGCTACGTCGGCCGTGACGAGTGGCACCGCCGCATCCTGGACTCCGCGGACGTGTTCGGCGCGCGCAACGTCATTCCGAACTTCGTGGCCGGAGTGGAGATGGCCGAGCCGTTCGGTTTCGCCACGGTGAAGGAGGCCATCGACTCGACCACCGAGGGCCTGCGCTTCTTCATGTCGCACGGCATCACCCCGCGCTTCACCACCTGGTGCCCGGAGCCGACGACCCCGCTCGGCAAGACCAACCCGGACGGGGCGCCGCTGGAGTACCACATCCGGCTCCTGGAGTCGTACCGCGCGACGATGGAGGAGTTCGGGCTCAGCTCGCCTCCCGGTTACGGCCCGCCCGGAGCGGGGAACGCGGTGTTCTCCGTCAGCTCCTTCATGGACAGCCTGCCGGCCGCTCCGGAGGCTGCCTCCGAAGCGGGGTGAGCGGTTACGCCTCCGCGGCCAGCTCGCGCACCACACGGGCGAAGCCCCGTACCAGCGCCGTGTCCGCGCCGTCCGCCCAGGCCAGGACCACGCGCAGCGGCTCGACATCGGTGAGCGGCACCCAGGACAGATCGGGGCGCGCGTAGTAGCGGGCCATGCTCTCGGGGGCGAAGCAGATCGCGGACCCCTGCGCCACCTGCTCCAGCATCTCCTCGACGTTGTCGTTGGTCGGCCCCCAGACCGGGGCCGACCCGTCGGGACGCGGGTTGACGGCCCACCAGTCCACCCACTGCCGGGGCGCCCGCCGCGTCCACAGCAGCGGCTCGTCCTTGACCTCCAGGACGGAGACGCCGGAGCGGGACGCCAGCGGGTGGCCGGTGGGCAGGCCGACGACGCGGGGCTCGGTGTGCACCGGCTCGTACGTCAGCCCGGTCAGGTCGTTGGGCAGCCAGACGAACGCCACGTCCGCGAGGCCGTCCCGCAGCGCGTCGGCCTCCTGCCCCCAGTCGTAGCGCTTGGGCGCCACCCGCACCCCGGGATGGAGGCGGGCGAACTCCGCCCGCGCCCGCGTGGTCAGTTCACCCGCCCCGCTCGCCTCGAACCCCACCCGCAGCACCCCGGTCTCGCCCCGCGTGTGTCGCTCGGCCGCCGCGGTCACCCGCTCGGCCTGGCGTACGGTCAGCAGCGCCTCGGCGATCACATCGCGCCCCGCCGACGTGGCCGAGACCCCGCCCGCGTGACGGTCGAAGAGCTTGACGCCGAGCTCCGCCTCCAGACTCTTGAGCGCGTACGAGAGCGCCGGCTGGCTGACGAAGAGCCTGCGGGCGGCCCGGCCCAGGTTCTCCTCCTCGGCTATCACCGTGAGGTAGTGCAGCTGGCGCAGTTCCATGGCGCGATCATAAGCCGTCTTTATCGCTCCGGAGAATCCATGTCTTGGACCGTTCCCGGGCGTGGGTGACATAAATGGATCACCGCAACGCGCCGACGAAAAAACGGAGTTGGACATGAACGCCGCACCCGCCACCCCCGCCCGCGACAACGCCCAGGGCCGCGTCTGGCTGATCACCGGCGCCTCCTCGGGCTTCGGCCGGTCCATCGCCGAGGCCGCCCTCGCCGCCGGGGACACGGTCGTCGCCACGGCGCGCCGACCCGAGGCGCTGGACGACCTCGTCGCCGCCCACCCCGACCGCGCGGTCGCCGTCCGGCTCGACGTCACCGACACCGCCCGCATCGCCGACGTCGTCGCGGACACCGTCCTCTGGTACGGGCGGATCGACGTGCTCGTGAACAACGCGGGCATGGGGCTCGTCGGCGCGGTCGAGGAGACCAGCGACCGCGAGCTGCGAGACCTCATGGACCTCCACTTCTTCGGCCCCGCGGCCCTGGTCCGCGCGGTGCTGCCGCACATGCGCCGCAACGGATCGGGCGCCGTCGTCCAGATGAGCAGCATGGGCGGCCGGTTCACCTTCCCGGGCGTCGGCGGCTACTCCGTGACGAAGTTCGCCCTGGAGGGCCTGTCCGAAGCGCTGGCCGCCGAGGTGGCCCCGCACGGCGTCAAGGTCCTGATCGTGGAACCCGGCTCCTTCCGCACCGGGTTCGCCGGTGGCGGCGCCCTGCGCCAGTCCGCGCCCCTGGACGCCTACGCGGACTCCGTCGGCCCGGTCCGCAGCAGCCTGCCCGACTCGGACGGCAAGCAGGAGGGCGACCCCGCCAAGGCCGCCGCGGCCATCCTGACGGCGCTGGACGCCGAGGACACCCCGCTGCGGCTGCCGCTGGGCAACGACGCGACGGATGCCGTGCTCGGCGCGCTCGACGCCTCCCGCACCGAGACGCTCGCCTGGGAGAAGGTCAGCCGCTCCACCGGATTCGACGCCTGACGCACAGCGGGCGCGCGCCCGCCCGCGCGTGTGTGCCGGAGCGTGCGCCCCGGCACACACGCGCATTCGTGCTTCAAGTGAGGGTGGGGAGCGGACGATCAGGGAAAGTAAGCGGAAGAGAGCACCCCGATTGTAAAGGCGGCGCCCATGCTGCACGGTGTCGATGTCAGCGCCTATCAGTCCTCGTTCGACACGGACGGACTGGACTTCGTCTTCATCAAGGCCACTGAGGGCCGTTCGTACGTCAATCCACGCCTGTCCGACCAGACGAAACGGGCCCGCGACGCCGAATGCGTCGTCGGCTTCTACCACTTCCTGTGGCCCGGAAACATCGCGGCGCAGGCCGAGTACTTCCTGAGCAAGGCGCCGGAGAAGGCCGGCGACCTGCTCGCCGTCGACTGGGAGCAGAATGGCGAGGGCACCCGGCCGAGCAACGCCGAGAAGGACCGCTTCATCCGCGAGGTCAAACGCCTGCGGCCGCACCACCGCGTCCTGCTCTACTGCAACCGCTACTTCTGGCTGAACCACGACACCACGTCGTACGCCGGGGACGGGCTCTGGATCGCCGACTACGTCAAGGCGGGCCACCCGCGTATCAAGGCGTCCTGGCGCATCCACCAGTACACCGACCGGCCGCTCGACAAGGACGTCGCGGACTTCTCCTCCCGCTCCGCCATGCGCGCCTGGGCCAAGAAGTGACGCCGGAGGGCACCGGTCAGTAGGACTGGAGCTCCACGAGATGCCCCTGGGGGTCGCGCACATGGGCGGTGCGCAGCCCCGGCCCCCACTCCGGGCGGTCGCACGCGGGCGCGGTCAACTCGGCGCCGTGGCCCAGGCAGAGGGCCAGCCCCGCGTCGACGTCCGCCACGCGCAGGACGAACATCGACCGGTCCTGCGCCGGGGGAGGGTTCGCGGGCAGGTGCTTCGTGCCGGCGACCGCCGCCATCGCGCTCCGGTCGAACAACACCAGCACGCCCTGACCCTCGACGTCCCAGTGCGCATACGGCCCCGACGCGCTGCCACTGGCGCGTACGGCACCGATCAACTCCGGCAGCACGGCGTCGTAGAAGCGGAAGCAGTCGGCGAACCGGTCTACCAGCAGGCGGGGATGCAGCGCGTCCACGGAGGCTCCTTCAGTAGGTGCACACCCATCATGGGTGGGGCCCTACGATATACCTGATGAACGAAACCCCTCCCAGTCTCCTGGGTATGACGACCTATCTCATGTCCAAGACCGGCAAGGCGGCGCGCGGCCGGCTCGCCGACCGGCTGGCCGAACGCGGGCTGAGGCTCTGGCACATGGCGGTCCTCGCCGCACTGGCCGACTTCGGCCCCCATGTGCAGCGCGAACTCGCCGCACGGCTCTCGATCGACCGCAGCGACGTCGTAAAGATCGTGGACGGGCTCGGCGCGTCCGGCCTGGTGGACCGGGCCCGCGACACCGCCGACCGGCGACGCGTCATGGTCACCGTCACACCGGCCGGCCGCGACCTGCTGGAAAGCCTCAAGTCCGAGGCGCTGGCCGTACAGGACGATGTCCTGGCGCCCCTGACGTCCCGCGAACGTACCCAGCTGACCGCCCTGTTGCTCCGCGTCCACGACGGGGCTCGGGAGAACGCACCGGCACGGCCAGGTCGCTGAACCATTCGGGGCATCAGGTGCGGCAGAATTCCCCGGTGACCACACCCGCGGCCCAGCCGCCTCGTGACCGTGCGCTCGGGCGCGGCATCACCACCCTCATCCCGCAGGCCGCGCCCGCCACTCCGGCCGAACAGGCGGCGGCCGTCCTGACGGCCATGCGATCCGTTCCGGTGCGCGTCGGCGTCCTCCAGGCGGCGGTGGTGCTGCTGGAGGAGCGGGTGCGCGCCACTCAGGACGAGGCGGAACGGGCCGCGGCGGCGACCACCGTGGCCATGCTCCGCAGCGCCATCGGACAGGCCGGCTGACCGACCCCTTGATCACTTCCGCCGAATTCCCGTCGCGCCGGTGCCGGAAGTGAGCCATCCTGATCACCGCTCTCAGCAGGGGCGCGGTGATCGAAGGGCAGCGGGGACGCGTTGACGAACAGCGGTGTGTACGAGCCGGCGAGCGGTCGGGTACGCGGACGCGCACCGCGCAACGACGTCGTCGCCGTCCTCGGAATCCCCTACGCCGAGCCGCCGTTCGGCGAGCACCGCCTCCGTGCCCCGCGTCCGCGCGCCCCGTGGCCAGGGGTCCGCGACTGCACGGTGTTCGGCCCCATCCCGCCCCAGTCCGCCGAACTGCCGGGCGCTCCCTCCTGGTCGCCCGGCGACGAGGACGTCCTGAGCCTCAACATCTGGACCCCCACGACGGCGTCGGGCCCGCTGCCCGTGCTGGTCTGGATCCACGGCGGCGCCTACACCTTCGGCTCGAGCGCCCAGCCGGACTTCGACGGTACGGCCCTGGCCCGTACCGGCCTCGTCGTCGTCACCCTCAACTACCGCGTCGGCTTCGAGGGCTTCGGCCACGTCCCGGACGACGCCTGCCCGCCCAACCGGGGACTGCTCGACCAGATCGCCGCCCTCGGATGGGTCCGCGACAACATCGCCGCGTTCGGGGGAGACCCGGACAACGTCACGCTGGCCGGGCAGTCGGCCGGAGCCACCTCCGCGGTCTGCCTGATGGTGATGGACCGCGCGCACGGGCTCTTCCGCCGGGTGATCGCCCACAGCGCGGTCGGCCCCGTCTTCGCCCCGGAGCTGGCCGAGCAGGTCACCGCCCGCGTCGCCGCCGCCACGGGGAAACCCTTCACCGAAGCCTCCCCGCAGGACCTGCTGAAGGCTTCGGACCAGGTCGTCGGGGCCTACCGCGCGGACCCCGGCTCCGGGGCGCTGCACTGGGACCCGGTCATCTACGGACCGGTCGCCGACGGGGAGGTGCTGCGCGACGACCCGCTCGCCCTCGTCGCCGCAGGGGCGTCCCGGGACGTCGACCTGCTCGTCTGCCACACGACCGAGGAGTACTGGCTGATGGACGCCGTAGGCAGCGCCTGCGCGGTCCCCACGGACGAGCGGCTGAAGAGCTTCGGCGCCGACTTCGGCCTGCCGTCCGGGCTCATCGACGGGTACCGCGCGCTCAGGCCCGGCGCCGGACCGTACGAGCTCCACCTCGCCGTCTACGGGGACTTGATGTTCGGCGTGTACAGCAGCAGGCTCGCCGAGGCTCACACGGCGGCGGGCGGCCGCACCTTCCTGTCCCGGTTCGACCGCAAGGGCGGGGGAGCGCGGGCCTGGCACTGCGCCGACGTGCCCTTCGCCTTCGGCAATGCGGACGACGAGCGCATCCGGTTCCTCATCGGCGGCGCCGCGCCGACGCCCGGGGACCGGGCCCTCACGGACCGGATGACCTCCGCCTGGGCCGGGTTCGCGGCCATCGGCGACCCGGGCTGGGAGCCGGGCCCCGGCCACGTCAGGGTGTGGGGGACACCGGACCTTGCGGCGGCCTCCGGGCACTGGCGGGACAGCGACGCGCTCCGTGCGCTGTGGGACCCGTACACCTACCGCCCCGCCCGCTCCTGATTCACCGGTTCACATCGGGGGCAGTTGCAGCGGTCCCCGGCCCTCGCGGACCTTGCCGATCTCCCGCAGCTCGCCCAGCAGCCGCCCGTCCAGGTCGGTGGTCGCCAGGACGGCCCGGTCGCCCAGGCACGTCTTGTCGCCGTCGGGCTCCTCGCAGTACAGGACGTACCCGGTGAGCCGGTCGACGGCCCCGGGCTCCAGGCGCCAGATCCACTCGTAGTCGCTCACCTGCACGCGGGGGTGGGCCGCCCGGAGCCGGTCCTTGACGGCGCTCTGGACGGCGGCGGCGAACTTCTGGCGCTCGGCGAACGGGCGGACGATGCGGGCGCTGCCCGACGCCGGGTCGATCCGCCCGTCCTTCGCGGAGTAGCCGGCGCTGTAGTAGGCGTGCGAGCCGAGGGCCGCGAGCAGTGAGGTCGCGCTCAGGCGCATGGCCGTCGGCTGCGACTTCTTGCCCGTGGGCCGCTTCTTGGCGACGGCCGGGGAGACCAGGTTGACCGACGCGCCCTTCACCTCGGTCCCGTCCTTCCACTCCCGCGCGCACGCTCCGATGTCCTTGAGCAGGCCGGAGACCGTCGCGTTGGTGGGGGAGGCGGCGATCCAGGGCGACCCGGTCTGCGGGTCGACGGCGAGCACCTCGTGGCCGCAGCGCCGGAACGCGCCGACGAGCACGCGCAGCGCCGCCGCCTCGCGTCGCCCGCGCTCCACCGCGTCGTCCATCACGCCCCGGCAGTCATGGGTGTTGCAGGTGCCGGCGTCGGCGTCCACCCGCATCCGGACCACGGCGTCGGGGTCGTCGTTCATCGCGAAGGTGATCTCCGAACCGCTGGAGTGCGGGATCAGGGTGTGCGCCTCGATGACGCGGAGAACGCCCGGGTAGTACTTCTCCGCCAGCTTCTCGGCGTACGCGCGGTCCTCCTTCGTGGTGGTCACCAGCCCGCACCCCGTGAGCGCGGCCGCGAGGCCGAGCACCAGTGCCCCGGCCACCCCGGCCGCCGTTCTGCGCCGTCTCGGCGATCCGCCCATCTCCGCCCGCCCCCTGCTCGCGTTCCGGCCCGCCCAACGGCCGGACCTGCTCCTTCATCTGATGTGACGGTAGGACGAGGCCGTGCGCGGGGGATGAGTACGGCTACTCAGCCGGCAGCTCGTACGGTCACCCATGTCATTGGCATGGACCTGCTAACAGCTTCTCGGCTACAGTCCGGAACGGCACACTCTGAGAGCGCTCTCAACGAGGCGCCTCGGACGCCTGCTGTTCCTCCCCCACCCAGCCGGAACAACAGAAGGGCCAAGACCTTGAGACGCTCCACAGCTTTGAGAACCGCACTCTCCGCCGTACTTCTCCTCGGAGCCTGGGCGGGCGCGGGCTTCCCCTCGGCCTCCGCCGCCGACGCTCCCACCGCCGCCCCCGCACCCGCGTCCGACGGCCTGCTCACCGCCATGCAGCGGGACCTCGGCCTGACGGCAACTCAGGCCAAGGCGCGGATCTCCCAGGAGAAGACCGCCACCGCGCTCCAGCCGAAGGCCCGGCACGCCGCCGGGGCGGCGTACGGCGGCTCCTGGTTCGACCCGGCGACCGGTGGCCTGACCGTCGCCGTCACCGACGCCGGGCAGGCCGACGCCGTACGGGCCACGGGCGCCGCGGTGCGCATGGTGACCCACACCGAGAAGCGCCTCGACTCGGTCAAGGCGAAGCTCGACAAGCTGGACGCGCCGCAGGGCGTCAGCAGCTGGCACGTCGACCCCCGCACCAACTCGGTCGTCGTGGACGTGGTCGCGTCGCAGCGTTCTGACAACGATGTCCAGGCATTCGTCCGGAAGGCCCGGGCGACCGGTCCTGTCACCGTCGAGGAGACCACCGAGGCGCCCCGCACCTTCTCGGCCGGAACCGTCGGCGGCGACCCGTACTACACGGGCAACGTCCGCTGCTCCATCGGCTTCTCCGTCTACGGAGGCTTCGTCACGGCCGGTCACTGCGGCCAGGCGGGTGCCGGGGTCAGCGGCTGGGACGGCTCCTTCATCGGCAACTTCCAGGGCTCGTCGTTCCCCGGCGACGACTACGCGTGGGTCAGCGTGGGCAACGGCTGGTGGACGGTCCCCGTCGTCCTCGGCTGGGGCACCGTCTCCGACCAGCTCGTCCGGGGCTCCAACGTGGCCCCGATCGGCGCCTCGATCTGCCGCTCCGGCTCCACCTCGCACTGGCACTGCGGCAATGTCCTCGCCACCAACGACACGGTCAACTACGCCCAGGGCGCGGTCTACCAGATGACCAAGACCAGCGTCTGCGCGGAGGGCGGTGACTCCGGTGGTTCGTTCATCAGCGGTGACCAGGCCCAGGGTGTCACCTCGGGTGGCTGGGGCAACTGCAGCTCCGGCGGCGAGACCTGGCACCAGCCGATCAACGAGATTCTGAACCGGTACGGGCTGACGCTCCACACCGCCTGACCGCATTCCGCGCGACCCGGGGCCCGCCGAGCGGAACGGCGGGCCCCGGTGCGTGTGCGTGACGGCCGTCAGGCGAGCCGGAGGTCGATGAACGGCACGGTGTCGCCCGGCAGGAGGTACCGCTCGGTCTCCACGAAACCGTTCCGCAATGCGAACCGCAGGCCCTCGGGGTTCGACTCCAGGACACACGTCTCGATGACCTCGGCGCCCAGCCCCCGGGCCAGCTCCAGCCCGTGCGCGTACAGCTGCCCGCCGAACCCCCGGCCCCGGTGTTCGGGCAGGATGCGGGCGATCACGGTCCCCACCGGGTTGTCCGCGCCGGGCGGGCGCACCGTGGAACATCCCACCAGCACGTCCCCCGCATACGCGACGCACAACCGGTTGCACCCCGCGCGCTCCGTCACTTCCGCGAACGACAGGGGGGCCGTGGGGATGATGGCGTTGTGGACGAACCGCCAGTCCAGGAGCGAGGCGTCGCCGTCCACCTCTTCAATACGAAGATCGTTCATCGCGCCAGGAAACCGGCCGCCGGGGCGCGCGTCAACCGCGACCGGGGGACAGGGCGGGCCGACCGGATTCGAACCGGCGTGCTCCTACATGATGTGAAGGCGCGACGACCTCTGCGCTACGGCCCACCCCGCCGGGCAGCCTACCGGCCATACGGCCCCGGCCCTGTCACACCCCGGGCTCCCCGCACACCTTCCTGGGGCGGGAGATATCCGAGGAGGCCCCAGTGACCACAGTGACCGGACCCGGTTCCGTGCAGACCGGTGTCGTGCCGGCGCCCATCCGGCGGGTTCGCGAAGTGCCCGTCTTCCGCAACCGCTTCGGCACGTTGTACAACGACGACGTCGTCGCCCCGTCCGGGGCCGCCGGGCAGTACCTGCGCTGGCAGGCGCGTAAAGAAGGCGCCGTCGTCGTACCCGTCGGACCGGCCGGGTACGCCTTCGTGTCGAACTACCGCTACCCGATCCGGGCCGCCTCCCTGGAGTTCCCCCGGGGTTCGGGCGACGACGGGGAAGGGCTCGCGGCGGCAGCCGCCCGCGAACTGCGCGAGGAGACGGGGCTCGTCTGCGCGTCGCTGCGGTCCCTCGGGGTCATCCACGCCGATACCGGCATCCTCGCCGATCCCATCCAGGTGTACGTCGCCGAGGTGGACGTGGCGACCGCGGTGCAGGCGGAGCCCGAGGCGATGGAATCGCTCACCGAACCCGTGTGGGTCACTCCCGAGGAGCTGCCGGGGTGGCTGGCCGAGGGGCGGGTCACCTGTGGCATCACCCTCGCGGCGCTCGCGCTCCTCCACGCGCACGGCCCGGCCGGGAGGTCCTGACCACGCTTCACCCGAGACACCCGGCCGCTCAGGCTGCCCAGGTCCCGCGCAGCGCGGCCGTGGCGAAGCCCGGCCCGTACGCGACGGTGATCCCGTCGGCCCCGGGCGGCGGCGGTTCGGCGTGGGTGCGTTCAAGGATGCGGAGCACGGAGACACCGCCGAGGTTGCCCTCGTCGGCCAGGGTGGCCGTGGAGTGCCGGGTGTCGTGGGCGTCGAGGCCGAGGGCCCTCGCGGTGTCGCTGATGATGCGCGCGCTGCCGGGGTGGATGACCCCGAAGCCGACGGAGGGCCGGCCGAGCCAGTCCAGCAGACTCGGCAGCACATCGTCCGCCGCGCTCAGCGCCTCCTTCGTACTGTCGAAGTGGAACCCGGCCGGATCGACGCGCCCGGCGTACCGGGTGAGGCTGTCCGGCAGGACGTGCTCGTAGGTGTCGGCCGGGGAACCCACACGGAAGCCGGGGCCGAGCGGGGCGTCGGTGACGAGGGTCGCCGCCGCGCTGTCCCCGAACAGCACCTTGTAGATCATGTGCTCGACGGCGTCGTCCTGATGGTTGTACACGGCGGAGATGACCTCGGCGGCGACCACCAGGACGGTCGCCCCCGGTCTCGCGGCCAGCAGCTCGACGGCCCGGATCAGCGCCTGGGTGCCGCCCGCGCACGCCAGTGTCGTCAGGGCGATCCGGCGGACGTCCGGCCGGAGCCCCAGCCGGTCGATGAGATGGATGTCCATGTTGGGGACGGACCAGCCGGTCGAGTGCGTCGTGATGATCGCGTCCACATCGCCCGGCCCCAGCCCGTACGCCCCGAGCACACCCCGTGCCGCCTGCTCCGCCATGTCCAGCGCGTCCGCGAACGCCGCCTCGCTCCGGGCCGTGACACCGGCATCCCCCGACACCGTCGGAGCCGTCAGCGGCCGGGTGAAGTACCTGCTGCGCACCCCGGTGTTGGCCACGATGCGGAGGATCGCGGCGAGTCGCGGGTGGTCCGGGTGATGGGCGCGGATGTCGTCCGCGATCTCACCGGTGGTCACTTTGTGGGCGGGGAACACGGTGGTGGGGCGGGCTATGTAGGCGGGCACGACATCCTCCGGCGGGCACGGTGCGGCGGCGATGTGGGGGTGGGCACAACCTAAGCCACAAACGGCCGTGCCGCCCTGATCACAACACCGCGGAACCCGGGAGGGAAGCCTTTACCGGGCGCGCAGGACCGGGACGCGGCTGTGCGCACGCCGCGCGCCCGCGTGGAAGACGAGAACGATCATGCGCGCGCCCGGGGCGGCCATGGGCTGCGCGGCACACATCGTCACCCACCCCGGGCCGTCGACGGCGTGCCGGATGGGCCGTTCGTCGCCGTCGGGGTGGATGTGCGCGCCGCCCGACTCCCAGATCGGCGCACACCCCGGGTCGGCCAGCACGTCCTTCTCCAGCCGGCGGAGCACCTCGTCGTCGGGCCGGCTGGCGAGCGCCGCCCGCAGCTGCGGTACGACCAGCGGCGCCCAGGCGGTGTCCCAGTCGATGAGCATGTCGCGGCCCTGCGGTTCGAGGAGCATCCACCGCATGGTGTTCTCGGGCACGTTCCCGCCGGGGAAGAGCCGCGCGAACTCGTCGTTGTGCGCGATGAGCTCCCAGGACGCGTCGGTGATGTACGCGGGATGGGTCATCCCGTCGATGGCCTCCTGCCACACACCCGGCACCTCCTTGCCCGAGCGGGCGGTGAGCGGGCCGGGCGGGTCGCCTATTCCGGCGTACCGGCACAGCGACACCCACTCCTGCTCGTTGAGGGCGAAGAGCATCGCCACATCACGGAGGAATCCGGTGTCCGGCCTCGGCCAGGCGCCGGACTCCAGCCGGCGGTAGGTGCCGGGGGTGCGGTGCAGCAACTGGTCCACCTGATGCTGGGACAGTCCGGGTGCGCGGCGCCCCTGGCGGGACGAACGGTGGAAACCGTGTCCGGTGGGGTCGATCAGTGCACGCCGGACTCTGAGCAGTGTCCGAAGTGCCGTCTTGTCCGTGTTGGTCATGCGATCAAATCCCCCGCGTATGGGCCCGGTTGCGCGGGCGAGAGCCTAATTGGCGCGACGTGGCTTAGCGCTAAAAACTGGACGTAGAAAACAGTCTGTTTACCTTCCATGCTGGAGCCCGTGAGGCAGCGGACCGCGGCTCTTCGGGGCGGTGGACCCGCGCCTGACGTGCGGTCTTCCTGCTGTCCTCTCCTGGCAATGTTCGCAGCTGGAATTCCGCACCCGTTCAGAACGGTGGCGGGAAGGGCTTGACCAGCAGACCGTATTTCGTCCCCCGGTGGGGCGGACTGCGCACCACGGTCCGCTGATCTGGCTCTTTCCGTCACCCACCTCGGTCTCCCGGGCCGAGGCGGGGCGGTACTCGGTGCGGTCGGCAGCCCCCCTGCCGGCCGCACCATTCTCATCCCGGCGGGCACTGCTCCATCCGGAGCCGGGCGGACCGCCTCCGGTGCTCCGGTCCGGTGACGCGGTCGCGGATGTCCGGGACGCCACCACCCCCTGGTTCCCCGTGAGTACGGCCCCATCAGCACCTTTCCCGGGCATCCGGCGCGACGCGAAGTCGTTGCTCTCTGGTGGAGAGGGGTTTCGCCATGTA
This sequence comes from Streptomyces sp. NBC_00523, assembly GCF_036346615.1. Lineage (NCBI taxonomy): Bacteria > Bacillati > Actinomycetota > Actinomycetes > Kitasatosporales > Streptomycetaceae > Streptomyces > Streptomyces sp. NBC_00523. The sequence continues at coordinate 7,050,395 of NZ_CP107836.1, forward strand.
GCGTCATCGCCGGAAGTCGTGGTTCGCCGAAACCGCCCGTGCTCCGGCGCGGGCGCCTTGTTGTGCAGGGGCGGACCGGGACACCACTGGGACCGCGTGGTGCGGCTCCCGATATCGACTGAGAGGCACCGGCATGGCCAGCGGAACCGTCAAGTGGTTCAACGCCGAAAAGGGTTTCGGCTTCATCCAGCAGGACGGCGGCGGGCCGGACGTCTTCGCTCACTACTCGAACATCAACGCCTCCGGCTTCCGTGAGCTCCAGGAGGGCCAGGCGGTGACCTTCGACATCACGCAGGGCCAGAAGGGCCCGCAGGCGGAGAACATCACGGCCGCCTGACGCCGTAGTACCACCGTCCGGCCCCCGGGGAGCACGCTCCCCGGGGGCCGGACGCGTGAGACGGCCCTGTGCCGCTCAGCCGGCCGCCCGGGCCGTCTCGCCCTCGGCCGGGGCCGGTTCGGTCGCGGTGTACATGGCCGTGCCTTTCTGGATGCCCTTGCCGACGACGCCCCGCTTCACCAGGGTCTCCAGGGTGTTGCGCACCACCTGCACCGAGGTGCCGCGCTCCGGGTGCGCCTCGGTCAGATCCGCGTGCACCTCGCGCACCAGCCGCGGTTCACCCAGGGGCATCAGGGCGCGGATGAGCTGGTGCAGCGGAGCGGTCGCCGCGGCCGCCGCCTTCTTGCCGCTCGTCCTCGCCCGGGACGGCCTCGCCTTCGCGCGCCCGGCGGGCCGGGGGCCCGGGACGGGGGTGCCGGCCGGGGCCTCACCCTCCGCCGGCTTCTCCCCGGTGCGCGGCGCGCGGCGCGGCCGAGGGGGTGCCGTCTCTCCCGGCAGCGCGGCCTGCATCCCGGCCAGCCAGGTCTCGTCCGCCCTGAGCCGTTCCAGGCGGGCCCGCAGCCGCTCGATCTGCGCGGTGAGCTCCTTCTGCTCCGCACGGTTGTCGGTGAGATCGGTGGCGAACCGCTCGGCATACATCGTTTGTACGCTCTGCGACGCACTGTCCGCGTTGTTCATGATGGTCCACGCTCCTCGGGCCGGGGGTTTGCTGTCGCACGCCCCCATTCACCACCCGGAAGGACGCGAAAGGTGCAATTTGTGCCCAAGATCCAGCCGAAGGGATGAATGCCCGGCCCGGGTACGGGGTGATCTCATCAAGCGGGCCGCATAAGCAGGTCGGATTTCCCAACTCCGTTTGTGTGTACAGGTCTTGCATTGACGCATGCGTGTGCTGTTCATAACATCGCAACACCTGAAGCCGCGAATGACCGGATCTCGCCGGTGGCGAGACCGTTCGGCCGCCGCGGTATTCCCGTACCGCCGCGCTTCTCCGTCCCCCCACACGCTCCACACGTCCCCATTGACCTGAAGCAAGCGCACACCACGCCGCTCGGCGTGCGCGCCGAGGGAGTCGGATGAGTACCCAGGCCGTCCAGTCATACCTGACGCATGGCCAGAAACGTCTGTGGTTCCTGCACCAGATGGACCCCGACGACGCCTCGTACAACGTTCCGCTCGTCCTGCGCCTCTCCGGCGAGCTGTCCGAGCCCGCCCTGCGCGCGGCCTTCGACGCGGTGGCGGCCCGGCACGAGGCGCTGCGCAGCAGCTTCCCCGCCGAGGACGGCGAACCGGCCGCACTGGTGGCCGCCCCGGGCCGGGTCGACGTGGAATGCCACGACCTGCGCGGCCGGGGCGACCGGCTCGAACCGCTCATCGCCGAGCGCACGAACCGCGCCTTCGACCTCGCCCGGGGCCCGTTGCTGCGCGTCGCCCTCTTCCGTACGGGAGACACCGAGCACGTCCTGTGCGTGGTCCTGCACCACATCGTCGCCGACGGCTGGTCCCTCAACATCCTGCGCGAGGAGCTGGCGGCGCACTACACCGCGCACCTCCGGGGCGGGACCGCCGACCTGCCCGCCCCGCCCGCGCACCCGCACGGGCAGGAGCGGGACGCGGACGAGGGGCAGGCGCGCGAAGCCCTCGCCTACTGGCGGGAACGCCTCGACGGCGCACCCGCCCTGGAACTGCCCCTCGACCGCCCCCGCCCCGAACACCCCTCGCCCGAGGGCGCCTTCCACACCCGGATCCTCACCGGCGCGGGGCCTGTGATCGACGCCCTGGCCCGGGCTCGGCGCTGCACCCCGTTCATGGTGCTGCTCGCCGCCTACCAGGCGACCCTGCACCGCTGCACCGGGCAACGCGACTTCTGCGTCGGCGTTCCCACCGCGGGCCGCTCGGGACCCGACGCCGAACAGGCCATCGGCTACTTCTCGCGGACCCTGGTCCTGCGCTCCGACCTGTCCGGGACGCCCACCTTCGCCGACCTGCTCCGCCGCGCCCGCGCCACGGTGCTCGGCGCCTTCGCCCACGACCGCATCCCCTTCGAGGAACTGGCCGAAACCCTGCGCCTGGACCGGGACCCGGGGCGCACCCCGCTGTTCCAGACGATGCTGACCGTCCACACCCAGGACGCAGGTCTGCTGCGCGACGCGTCCTTCGCCGGTCTCGGCTGCACCGAGCTGGACCCCGCCATGCGGGCCTGCAAGTTCGACCTCACCCTCGACGTGCGCCGGGACGGCGAGGACGTGGTCGCCGTCTTCGGCTACCGCACGGACCTGCTGGACGGCGACAGGGTCGCCCGCCTCGCGCGCTGGTTCGAGACGCTGCTGCGCGGAGCGGTGGACGGCCCGGACATCCCGGTCCACCTGCTGCCGCTGCTGGACGGACCCGAGCGCGCCGCCCTGCACGCGGCAGGCCGCGGCCCCGCCCTGCCCGACGGCCCGCCCACCGTGCACGACGCCATCGCCCGCACCGTCCGCGAACGCCCCGGCGCCGAGGCCCTGCGCGGGCGCGGCTCCTCGCTCTCGTACGCCGAGCTGTGGCAGCGCGCGGGCGGCCTCGCCGCACGGCTGACCGCCGAGGGGGTGCGGCGGGGGGACACCGTCGGCGTGCTGCTACCGCGCGGACCGCACGCCGTCGTGGCGATGCTCGCCGCCTGGCGCGCCGGTGCCGCCTACCTCCCCCTGGACCCCGACTACCCGCCCGCCCGGATCGCGTACATGGCCGCCGACAGCGGCGCCCGCACCGTCCTCACCTCCCGCGACACCACACCGCCCGAGCTGTCCGGGAGCGTTCGGACGCTGTACGTGGAGGACGCGGCGGACACCGGACCGGCGGGGGAGGGGCCCACCGACCGCACCGCGCCCCTCCCCGACGACCCCGCGTACCTCGTCTACACCTCCGGCTCGACCGGCAGGCCCAAGGGCGTCCTCGTCCCGCACCGGGCGCTGGCCGAGCGGGTGCGCTGGATGCGCGAGGGGTACGGAATCACCGCCGAGGACCGCGTCCTGCACTGCGCCTCACTCAGCTTCGACACCTGCGCCGAGGAGCTGTTCCCCGCGCTTGCGGCCGGGGCCGCCCTGGTGGTGGCCGACCCCGGCGCCACGCTGCCCGACCAGCTGGCCGAGGACTTCACCGCCGACGTCACGGTCATGGACCTGCCCACCCCGTACTGGCAGCACCTCGTCGGCGACCCGGACGTCGTCGCCTGGCCGGACGGGCTGCGGCTGCTGATCCTGGGCGCCGACCAGGTCCAGGCCGCCGCCGTCCGGGCCTGGCGCGAGCGGTTCGGCGACCGGGTCCGCCTCGTCAACTCGTACGGCCCCACCGAGACCACCGTCATCGCCACCACCGCCGACCTCGGCGACGCGGACACCCGCGCCCGCCCGCCCATCGGCACCCCGATCGGAGGCGTCACCGCCACCGTGTGCGACGAGCAAGGTGGCCCGGTCCCGCCCGGCACCCCCGGCGAACTCCTCCTCGGCGGCACGGGGGTGACCTACGGCTACACCGGACGGCCGGGTGCCACCGCGCGCGCCTTCGTCCCGGACCCGTACGGCCCGCCGGGCTCCCGCCGCTACCGGACCGGCGACCTGGTGCGCCGCCGGGCCGACGGCGCCCTGGAATTCCTGGGCAGGCTGGACGGCCAGCTCAAGGTGCGCGGCTACCGCGTGGAGCCCGGCGAGACCGAGAGCGCGCTGCTCGCCCAGCCCGGGATCGCCGAGGCGGTGGTCGTCGCCCACCGCGACACCCTGGTCGCCTACGTGGTCCCGGCCGCCGCGGGCCTCGATCCCGTCGCCGCGCGGAGCGCCGTGGGAGCGCTCCTACCGGCCCACCTCGTGCCCGCCGCCGTCCTCGTGCTGGACCGGCTGCCGCTCACCCCGAACGGCAAGCTGGACCGCGTGGCCCTGCCAGCCCCCGAACAGCGCCCGGAGCTCCGCGCGAGCTATCTGGCCCCGCGCACCGAGGCGGAGGAGCTGGTCGCCGACATCTGGCGCGAGGTGCTGGACGTCGAACGGGTCGGCGCCCTGGACGACTTCTTCGACCTGGGCGGGCACTCCCTGCTCGCCACCCGGGTCATCGCCCGCGTCCGGGCCACCGCCGAGCTCACCGTCCCCCTGCGCACCCTCTTCACCCACCGCACGGTCGCGGCCTTCGCCGAGGCCGTGGAGGCCGCCCTGACGGCCGAGATCGACGCCCTGTCCGAGGAGGAGGCGGCCGCCCTCCTCGCCTCGGACAGCGGCACCCTGGAAGGAACCGGTACGCCGTCATGAGCGACACCACCAGATCCCCCGGCGGGCTCTCCGACGCCAAACGAGCCCTGCTCAGCCGCAGGCTCACGGCAGGCCGCGCCGCCGCCTCCCGCCCCGTCGTCCCCCGGAGACCCGAGGGCGTCGTGCCGCCGCTCTCCTTCGCGCAGGAACGCCTCTGGTTCATGGAGCAGTTCGCGCCCGGCACCGCCGCGTACAACATCCCCGTCGCGCGCAGGCTGCGCGGCGAACTGGACGGGGAGGCGCTGGCCCACGCCCTGGACACCGTCACCGCCCGGCACGAGACGCTGCGCTCCCGCTACCCGGTGACCGACGACGGCCGCCCCGTGCTGGAGATCGCGGACCCCGCGCCCGCACCGCTGCCCGTCGTGGATGCTCAGGACGAGGGGCACGCCGCACGGCTGGTGGACGAGGCGGGGGCCGAGCCCTTCGACCTGGCCGCCGGTCCTCTGCTGCGTACCCTGCTCGTACGCGTGGCCGACCGCGACCACATCCTGCTGCTGGTCGTCCACCACAGCGTCAGCGACGGCTGGTCCAGCGAGATCCTGATCTCCGAGATCCTGCGCTGCTACGCGGCCCGCGTGGCGGGGGAGGGCGACCCCCTGCCCGGACTGCCCGTCCAGTACGGCGACTTCGCCCAGTGGCAGCGCGACCGGCTGACCGGGGACGCGCTCACCGCCGAAGTCGCCTACTGGGCGGACGAGCTCGCCGGAGTGGAACCGCTCGTCCTGCCCACCGCCAGGCCCCGCCCGGCGCGGCAGACCTTCGACGGGGCAGGCTACGGATTCCAGGTGGAGCGTGAACTCCTCGACCGGCTCGCCGCCCTCGGCAAGGCGCACGGGGCGACGCTCCACATGGTGCTGCTCGCAGCCTTCCAGGAACTCCTGGCCCGGTTCAGCGGCCAGCGCGACTTCGCCGTGGGGTCACCCGTCGCGGGCCGCCCCGAACCGGAACTGGAGGGCCTGGTCGGCATGTTCGTCAATGTCCTGGCCCTGCGCGCCCGGCTCGACGGTGACCCCACCTTCGCCGAGCTACTGGAACGCACCCGCGAGACCTGCCTGGAGGCGTACGCCCATCAGGAGTTGCCGTTCGCACAGCTGGTCACCGAGCTGAACGTGGAACGCGATGTCTCCCGCTCCCCGGTCTTCCAGGCGGTGCTCGCCGTCCAGAACTACGCCACCGGACGCCAGGCCACCGCCGGTCCGGGGCTCGACGCGGAGACCTACGGACTGCGCGCCTCGGGCACCCGCTTCGACGTCGAACTGTTCCTGATGGAATGGCCGGACGGGCTGCGCGGCGCCTTCAACTACAACACCGACCTCTTCGCCGAGGCGGACATCGCCCGGCTCGCCGCCCACCTCGACCGGCTGCTGCACACGGTGGCCGACCGGCCGGACGTGCCGCTGTCCGGCATCGACCTGCTGTCGGACGACGAACGCGCGCTGGAGACCGAGGACTTCAACCGTACGGAGATGCCGGTCCCGGCCGATGCCACCCTGGTCTCCCTCATCGCCGAGCAGATTGCCCGTACTCCCGACGCCACGGCCGTGACGGCCGACGACGGCAGTCTCACCTACGCCGGACTGGACGCCGCCGCCGACCGCATCGTCGCCCGGCTCGTCGCGGCGGGCACCGGTCCCGGGGACGTCGTCGCCGTCGGCGCGGAACGCTCCCTCGAACTGGTCGCCGCGCTCCTCGGCGTCCTGCGGACCGGAGCCTGCTACACCCCGCTCGACACCGAATACCCGCCCGAACGGCTCGCGTTCATGCTGGACGACAGCGGGGCGCGGGTGCTCCTGACCCAGCGGGGCATCCCCGTCCCCGACGGCTGCAAGGCCACTGTCCTCCACCTCGAAGACGACGACGACCTGTCTCGCGGGAGCGCTCCCACAGCATTGGGAAACACTCCGGCGCCCGACGACCCCGCCTACCTCATCTACACCTCCGGCTCCACCGGCCGCCCCAAGGGTGTGCCGAACACCCACCGAGCCATCGTCAACCGGCTGCTGTGGATGCAGCGGAGCTACCCCATCGGTCCCGAGGACTCCGTGCTCCAGAAGACGCCGGCCGGATTCGACGTCTCCGTCTGGGAGTTCTTCTGGCCGCTGATGACCGGCGCGCGTCTCGTGCTGGCCCGTCCCGGGGGCCAGAAGGACGCCGCCTACCTCGGCGAACTCATCCGCTCCGCACCCGTGACCGTCGCCCACTTCGTCCCCTCGATGCTGCCGCTCTTCCTCGCCGAGGAGGGCGCGGGGGAGTGTACGGCCCTGCGCCGCGTCGTGTGCAGCGGCGAGGCGCTGCCGCCCGATACGGCGCGCGCCTTCCGCGAGGCGCTGCCCGGCTGCGCTCTGGCCAACCTGTACGGGCCCACCGAAGCGGCCGTCGACGTGTCGGCCTGGGAGTGCGAGGGGCCGCTGGACGTGGTCCCCATCGGCTTCCCGGTCGACAACATCCGCCTCTACGTCCTGGACCGGGCGCTGCGGCCGGTGCCCCCGGGCGCACCCGGTGAGATCCACATCGCCGGGACCGGGCTCGCCCTCGGCTACCACCGGCGACCGGGGCTCACCGCCTCCCGGTTCGTCCCCGACCCGTACGGCCCGCCGGGCTCGCGGCTCTACCGCACCGGCGACCTGGGCAGGCGCCGCCCCGACGGGGCCCTGGAACACCTCGGCCGCATCGACCAGCAGGTCAAGCTGCGCGGTCTGCGCATCGAACCCGGCGAGATCGAGGCGGCCCTGCGCGCCCTGCCCCCGGTGAGCGAGGCGGCCGTCGTCGTACGCGAGGACACCCCGGGCGACAAGCGGCTCGCCGCCTACTTCGTCACCGCCGACGAGGAGCCCGCGCCCGACCCGCAGGAACTGCGCACCGCGCTCAAGCAGGTGCTGCCGGACTACATGGTGCCCGCCTCCTTCACCGCCCTGCCCGCCCTTCCCCTCACGCCCAACGGCAAACTGGACCGCCGGGGACTGCCCGCCCCGCAGATCCACCGGACGACCGGCGCGGCCAGTGCGCCCGGGACCCCGGCGGAACGGGTGCTCGCCGCGATCTGGGCCGATGTGCTCGGGCTGGACGCGGTCGGCGTGGACGAGGACTTCTTCGACCTCGGCGGCCACTCGCTCCTCGCCACCCAGGTCGTCGCCCGCGCCCGCAGACTGCTCCCGGAGGAGGGCGCCCGGCCGGTCAGCGTGATGGACCTGTTCACCTGCCGGACCGTCAGGGACCTCGCGGCGCTGGCGGACATCCCCGAGGACGCCCGGGGCCCCCGCAGGCTGCTGCACCGCCTCACCCCGCAGGTCCCGGCCGGACACCTGCGCGCCACCCTGGTCTGTGTTCCGTACGGCGGTGGCAGCGCGGTCGTGTACCAGCCCGTCGCCGAACTCCTTCCCGAGGGATACGAGTTGTGGTCCGTTGCCATTCCGGGCCATGACGTCGGTGTGACGGAGGAGCATCTGCCGTTCGGGGAACTCGCGGAGAGCCTGGCAGCCGAGATACGCGAACGGGTCAGGGGCCCGCTCATCGTGTACGGGCACTGCGGTGTCGGCACCGCGCTGGCCGTGGCGACCGCACGGCTGCTCGAAGCGTCGGGCCGGGAGCTCGAAGCGGTGTACGCGGGTGCGCAGTTCCCGTTTGCCAAGCCGCGCGGACGGGTGCTCGGCGCGCTGTCCAAGGTGGCCTCGCTGGAGTCGCTGCTCGGCAACCGGGTGTACGTCAACTGGCTCACCGGCATGGGCGTCGACACCTCCCAGCTCGACCGGGAGCAGACCGAGTTCATCGTGGGCAACATGCGCCGCGACAGCCAGGCCGCCGAGGAGTACTTCACCGGGGCCATCGCGGACGTGGAGGCGGGCGCCCCGAGGCTGCGGGCCCCGCTGGTGTCGCTCGTCGGCGACCGCGACCCGGCCGCCGACTTCTACCAGGAGCGCTACCGGGAGTGGCTGCTCCTCGCGGAGCGGTCGGCGGTCGCGGTCATCGACCAGGGCGGCCACTTCTTCGTGAAGTACCGGGCCGCCGAGGTCGCCGAGGCGGTGACGAGCGTCCACGAGGCGATCCGCGCGGGGACCACCGCGACCCTGCCCGCGCGCTCCCCGGACACGGCCTGGTGGTTCCACGCGGAGACCGGGCCGCCGGGTGACGGCGAGGCGGGCCCGGCGGACGGTGACGACGCGAAGGATCCGGGCGCCCCGGCCCCGGGCGCGGCACGCTTCCTCGCCGTTGTGCTCGGGCAGTTGGGGTCGATCGTGGGTTCCGCGCTCACGGAGTTCGCCCTGCCGATCTGGATTCTGCTGGAGACGGGCTCCCTGGCCCGGTTCGCGCTGTACTCCGTGGTGGCGATGCTGCCCGGCATCCTCGTCGGCCCGCTGGCCGGTGCCGTCGTGGACCGGTTCGACCGGCGCAAGGTGATGCTCGCGGGCGACCTCACGGCAGGTCTCAGCCAGGTGGCCATGCTGTGCCTGCTGCTCGGCGGCGCACTGGACACCTGGTATCTGTACGTGCTGCTCGGCAGCCTCTCGGTGGCGCTCACCTTCCAGCGCCTCGCGTACAGCTCCGCGATCCCGCAACTGGTCCCCAAACGCTATCTCGGCCACGCCAACGGCATCGTCCAACTCGCCTTCGGCGCGGCCCAGTTCGTGGTGCCGCTCATTGCGGTGGCGCTGATGGCGGGCATCGGTCTGCGCGGCATCCTGATCCTCGACATCGCGAGTTACGTGGTCGCGGTCGCCGTACTCGTCTGCGTCAGGTTTCCCCGCACCCTGCCCTGGACCCGCCGGGAACCGGTCGTCGAGGAGATCAAACAGGGTTTCGCCTACACCTGGCGGCACCGGGGCTTCCGCTCGATGCTCCTGTGGTTCGCCGCGCTCAACCTCTTCCTGTCACCGCTGTTCCTCCTGGTGACGCCCCTGGTGCTGTCCTTCGACACCCTGGACGGGGCGGCGGCGGTGGCCACGGCGGGCGGGGCCGGGGCCGTCGCGGGCGGGCTGATCATGGGGGTGTGGGGCGGGCCCCGCAGACACCGGGTGCGCGGCATGCTCGCGCTGGCCGGCGTGTTCGCGCTGGCCGGGGCGGTGACCGGGCTGCGGGCCGACCTCTGGGTGATCGGTGCCGGTGCCTTCGGGATGTCCTGCGCCATCGCCCTGGTCAACGGGGTGTACTCGACCATCGTCCAGGTGAAGGTCCCGCAGCGCTTCCACGGCCGCGTCTTCGCCCTGAACACCATGGTCGCCTGGTCCACCCTCCCCATCGGCCACGGACTCGTCGCACCCCTGGGCGCCCGGCTGTTCGACCCGTTGCTCGCCGACGACGGTGTGCTGGCCGACAGCGTCGGACGGGTGCTGGGCACGGGTCCGGGGCGCGGGATCGGGCTGATGTACCTGCTGTGCTGCCTGGTGATGCTGGCGCTGGTGGCCCTGGCCCTGCGGCTGCCGGTCCTCGCCCGCTTCGACCGCGACGTGCCGGACGCCGAACCCGACGACCTCATCGGGCTCCGGGAACGCGCGGCCGCGCTCGCTGCTGCGGGGGACGACCGGTGAGCCCCGCCGCGCCCCCGCGCTCCCTGATCGAGCTGCTGGTCCACCGCGCCGCCGTCCACCCGGACCGCGTCGCCCTCCGCAACGGCCCGCGCGCCCTGGACTTCGGCACCTGGCGCGACCGGGCCGCCGCCCTCGCCCACGGCCTGCTCGCCCGTGGCCTGCGCCCCGGCGACCCGGTCGGGCTGCGCTACGGAAGTACGGAGTGGACCGATTACGCGGTCGCCTACTGCGGGGTGCAGTGGGCGGGCGGCATCGCCGTACCCCTGTCCGACCGGCTGGCCCCGGCCGCCGCCGCGCACATCGTCGGGGACAGCCGGTGCGCGGGCGTCCTGCACGGCGAGGGCGGACCACCGCCCCGGCTGCCCGCAGGGGTATGGCGGGCGACCGGCGACGACTTCGAGACCGGGGCCGGGGACGGGCTGCCGTTCCCCGACCCGTCCGCACCCGCCCAGTACCTCTACACCTCCGGCACCACCGGCCTCCCCAAGGGCGTCCGGGCCACCCACGCCAACCTCGCCCACGGCTGCACCCTGGACGAACGCCGCAGACCCCTGCGCCACTCGCGCACCTTCCTGCACAGCTTCCCGATCGGCACCAACGCCGGACAGACGATGCTCGTGAACTGCCTGGACACCGCCGCCACCGGTGTTGCCGCCCCGCAGTTCACCCCGCTGCGGTTCGCCCGGCTCATCGAGGAACACGCGGTCGGCAGCGTCTTCCTGGTGCCCGCCACCGCCATCGAACTCCTCGCGTCCACCGCCCTCACCCGCCGCGACCTCAGCACGGTCAAGCTGGTCGGCTCGACGGCCGCGGCACTCCCGCAACCCGTCGCACTACGGCTGGCGCAGGCGTTCCCCGGAGCGCAGATCGTCAACTACTACACCTCGACCGAGGCCGCGCCCGCCCAGATCACCCTGCTCTTCGACCCCGACCACCCCGACTCACCCGGCAGGCCCGCCTCACTCGACCACCTGCGCATCACCGACCCCGAAGGGCACCCGGCGGCCACCGGCGAACCCGGCGAAATCTGGCTGCGCTCACCCACCGTCCCCCGCGCCTACCTCGGCGCCCCCGACGCCGACGCCGAGGTCTTCCGGGGCCGCTGGGTGGGCATGGGTGACATCGGGCGGCTCGACGCGGACGGCTACCTCCACCTGCTCGACCGGGAGCGCGACGTCATCAAGTCCGGCGCCCACAAGGTGTCCACCATCCAGGTCGAGAACGCGCTGCACGCCCACCCCGACATCGCCGACGCCGCCGCCTTCGGCATCCCGCACCCCGTGCTGGGCAGCGTCGTCGCCGCCGTCGTCGTGGCCCGGCAGGGCGAGCCGGACACCACCCGGCTGCGGGCCTTCCTGCTCGACCGGCTCGCCGCGCACGAACTCCCGGCCCGCATCCTCTTCCGCGCCACCCTGCCCCGCAACGAGGGCGGCAAGGTCCTCAAACGTGAACTCCACCGGCTTCTGGACGACGAGGCGACCTCATGACCCCCACCTTCGACACACCGGCCCCGCTCGACCCGGCCCAGCACGGGCTCTGGATCACCGAGCAGACCCTCGACACCGGCTCGGCGTACCACCTCAGCCTCGCCCTGCGCATCCAAGGGCCCCTGGACCCCGCGGCCCTGGCGACGGCGTGGGGCGACTACGTACGGGCCACCCCCGTGCTCGCCTCCCGGACCGATCCCGCCGGGCCGGGCCTGCTCCCGGGCGAGGCACCGCCCCTGCGCCTGGTCACGGCCGCACCCGGCGACCTCGGCAAGCTCCGCGAGGAGGAGACCGCCGCCCGCTTCGCACCGGGCGAGGCCCTGGCACGCGCCACGCTGTTCACCACCGCCCCGGACCGTCATCTGCTGTTCGTGGTCGCCCACCACCTCGTCTTCGACGGCGAGTCCAAGGACCTCCTGGTCACCGGAGTGGCCCGGGCGTACCGGGCGGTGACGGGGGAGAGCCGACCGCCCTCGGCTGCCGAGGCGCCTGCACTCCCGCAGCCCGTCTCCGAGACGGCCGTCCAGGACGCGGCACGCTTCTGGGCCGACCGCTGGCGCGACAGCCCCGCACCCGCCCTCCCCGGTCTCACCGCCCACCACGTGGACCCCGTCGCCCCGGCCCCCGGCAGCGCCTGCGGTTTCCGGCGCGGCGGGGAGTGGCACGCCCGCCTGGTCACCGCCGCCGCGACGCTCGGCGTCACCCGGTTCGAACTCCTCACGGCGGCCTGGCACGCCCTGCTGCTGCGGTACGGCAACACCGCCCCCGCCACCGCGATCGAACTCTCCACCCGCGTGCCCGGCGCACCCCGGCAGGTCGGCCTGCATGTCAACGAACTACCCCTCTTCACCGACCCGCGTCCCGAGCTCGCCTTCGCGGACTTCGCCCAGGAGGTCCGGGCCGAGCTGCGCGCCCTCTACGCCCATCGCGTCGTCCCCCTCAGCCGTGCGGTGCGCGGACTCACCCCGCGCACCGCGCTGTGCCCGGTCTCCCTCAGCTACCGGCGGCGCGACGCCTCCCGGCCCGCCCATTTCGGCCCCGGCCTCGACGTACGCACCGAGTGGACCGGCTTCGCGCGCACCGCCCGCAACATCGCCCACCTCCACCTGGTCGACGCGCCCGACAGCCTGGAAGGCAGCCTCCAGTACCGCACCGCCGCCTTCGAGAGCGAGGCGCCCGCCCGCGTCCTGGACCACTTCCTCACCCTGCTCGACGGGGCCCTCGCCGCCCCGGACACCGCCCTCGGCCTGTTGCCGGTCCCGCCGCCCCGGGAACGCGCGACGCTGCTCGCCGACACCACCCGCGCCCCGGGCAACGCCCCCGCCACCCTGCCCGCGCTGTTCGCCGCCCAGGCCGCCGCGACCCCGGACGCCGTCGCCGTCATCGAGGGCGACACCACCCTCACGTACGCCGAACTCGACGCCGCCGTCCGCCGCCGCGCCCACCGGCTGCGCGCCCAGGGGGCCGGTCCCGGCGGCCTCGTCGGCATCGCCCTGCCCCGCTCGGCCGCCCAGCTCGTCGCCGCGCTCGGCACGCTCACCGCCGGTGCCGCCTACCTGCCGTTGGACCCCGACCACCCGGCGGAGCGCCTGGCGTTCCTCCGCGCCGACTCCGGGATCGGCGTGGAGACCGCCACCGACCCGGGGCCCGGGGACCTGGACCGGCTGCCCGAGGCCCCGCCCGCGCCCGTGCCGCCCGCCCTCATGGACCCCGCCTATGTGCTGTACACCTCCGGCTCCACCGGTGTGCCCAAGGGCGTCGAGGTGTCGCACGCGGCCCTCGCCAACCTCCTCGCGACGCTGCGGGACACCACCGGCACGGGTCCCGGCAGCCGCTGGCTCGGGCTCACCTCGCTCTCCTTCGACATCTCCACCGTCGAACTCTTCCTCCCTCTCGTCACGGGCGGCACCGTCGTCCTCGTCCCCGAGGGCCGGCACCGCGACGGCACGGCACTCGCCGAGCTGGTCGACCGGCACCGCCTCACCCACGTACAGGCCACTCCCAGCGGCTGGCGCACCATGCTCGCCGCCGGGCTCCACGCACCGGACCTGGTGGCCCTGACCGGGGGAGAGGCCCTGCCCGACGCTCTTGCCCGCGAACTGCGCACGGCTGTCGGCCGGTTGGTCAACGTGTACGGGCCGACCGAGACGACGGTGTGGTCCACGGCCGCCGAGCTCGGGCCCGACGACCCCGTGACCATCGGCCGCCCGCTCGCCAACACCCGCACCTACGTCCTGGACGCGCTCCTCCAGCCGCTGCCGCAGGGGCTGACCGGCGAGCTGTACATCGGCGGTGACGGTGTCGCCCACGGCTACCGGGGCCGCCCCGGGCTCACCGCCTCCCGTTTCGTCCCGGACCCGTTCGGCCCGCCCGGCGCCCGCCTCTACCGCACGGGTGACCTCGTCCGGCTCGGCGCCGACGGCCGCATCGCCTTCGCGGGCCGGTCCGACACCCAGGTGAAGGTGCGCGGCCACCGCATCGAACTCGGCGAGATCGACACCGCCCTCGGCAGCCACCCGCAGGTCGCCCAGGCGGTGACGGTGCTGCGCGAGGCCCCGGACGGCGAGCCCGGACGGCTGGTGGCCTACGTGGTGCCCGCGCCCGGCCACGTACCACCCACGCCCCAGGCACTGCGCGACCACCTCGCCCGCTCCCTGCCCGCGGCGGCCCTGCCCGACGCCTGCGTGGCGCTCGACGCGATGCCGCTCACCCCCAACGGCAAACTCGACCGGGCCGCCCTGCCCGAACCGCCGCGTGAACGGGGCACCGGCGAAACCCCTGTTGGGGACGCGGGCGACGAAGGCGTCACCGGCACCGTCCTCGCCATCTGGCGCGAGGTGCTGGACCTCGACGACCTCGGCCCCGACGAGGACCTGTTCGACCTCGGCGGCCACTCCCTCACCATCACCGCCATCGCGGGCCGCATCCGCAAGGAGTACGGCGTCGCCGTGCCCTTCGACGTCTTCTTCGACAGCCCCACCGTCCACGGCATCGCCGCGTGCGTCGCCGCACTCATCGAGGAGAACCAGTGAACACACCCGCCCTGCGCTACCTGGTGGCGGTCAACGACGAGGAACAGCACGCCCTCTGGCCTGCCGAAACCCCCTTGCCCGCCGGGTGGCGGCCCGAAGGGTTCAACGGTACGGAGGAGGAGTGCGTGGCCCACGTCGACCAGGTGTGGCCCGACATCAGGCCCCTGAGCCTGCGCCGCCGCCTCGCCGCCGGGGAGGACAGTTGAGCACCGCCCAGGACCCGGTCACCGGTCCACGCGCACGGCTCGCCGGGCTGATCAGCGACGCCATGGACGGGCAGCTCGCCGCGGCCGAGATCCTCACCGCCCGGGGCACCCTCACCGAACTGGGCGTCAACTCCCTCGCGTTGCTCCGGCTCGCCGACACCCTGGAGGACGAGTACGGCGTAGAGATCGACCTCGCTGACCCGGCGTTCTACCAGGAGAGCATCGACAGCCTGGCGGCCCGGCTGGTGACCGAATGAACGATCTCGCCACCGCCCGCACCCTGCACATCCCCTTCGCCGGGAACAGGGCGGGCACGGCACCCCTCACCTGGGGCCAGCGGGCGATCTGGAACGCGATCCTGCGTACCGCGCCCAACGACATCTACTTCAACATCGGGCGCCTCCTCCCGCTGGGAGAGCGCGGACGAGTCACGGACCTGGCCCGGTTCGCCACGGCTCTCACCGCCCTGATGGAACGTCACGAGGCTTTGCGCACACGGCTGTACGACGGTGAGGACGGCGACCCCCGCCAGTCGCTCACCGACTGCGGCGCCCTGCCGGTCACCGTGGTGGACGAGCCCGACCCGGAACGGACCGAGGCCACCGCCCGCACCCTGCTGGACGAACTGGCCGCCACCCGCTTCGACTACGCGCGGGAATGGCCGTTGCGCGTCGGCGCCGTCTGCCACCGGGGCCGGGTCACGCACGCGGCGCTGGTCCTCTGCCACCTCGCGGCCGACGGCCACGCCGCCGAACAGGTGGTCCGCGACCTGCGGCTGCTGGTGCGCCGGGGCTCGGCCGGGCGGGCGCCGCGCACCAACCCCCTGGACCTCGCCCGGGACCAGCACGGACCGGCCGGTGTCCGCCGCAGCGAACGGGCCCTCGCCCAGTGGGAGAGCTTCTACCGGACCATGCCGCCGACCATGTTCCCCCGGCAGGCCGCCGCTCCCCGCACTCCCCGCTTCTGGAGCGGCCGTCTGGTGTCCGAGGCGCTGATGAGGGCGACGGACACGCTCGCGGCCGCCCACCGGATCAGTGGGTCGACGGTCCTGATGACCGCCCTGGCCGCCCTGGTCGCCGCCGAGGGCGGCCACCCCGCGGCGGCCATGATGCCCATCGTCGCCAACCGGGCCGCCGAGGACCGGCGGGACCTGGTGGCGATGCTCTCCCAGGACGCGCCGTTCCTGCTCGACACGGCCGGTTCCGAACGGTTCACGGACCTCCTGCCGGTGGCGTGGCGCGCGGCCCTGGCGGGATACCGGGCCGCGTCCTACGACCCGGTCGCCTGGGAGGCCCTGCGCGAGCGCGTCGGCCGGGAGCGCGGCACCCCCGTACACCCGTACTGCTGCTACAACGACCAGCGGTTCTTCGTACGCCCGCCGGACGAAGGGCCGCCGCCGGGTGCGGCGGAGCTGCGCGCGGCACGGGCCCGTACGGAGTTCGGCTTCCCGGCCACCGAGGACAAGCTCGGCTGCCGGTACTGCGTCCACGTCACCGAGGAGGAGGGCGTCCTCGCCGTCATGCTCACCGCCGACACCGCCTACCTCCCGCCGCCCAGGATCAGGGCGCACCTGTGGGCACTGGAGGAGCTGGTCGTCGCCTCGGCCTGCGGCGAGGCCCCGCTCCTCGCCGGTCTCCCGGCTCTCCTGGCGCGTGCGGAAGCGGCCGCCTGACGTGTGAGCCACTGGCTACGGCTGCCGAGGGCGGCGCCCCCACGCGGAGATCATCGGCGCCGTCGCGAGGTCGAGGCCGCCGGTCTCGACGTTCGTCAGATGGCGGTCGATCTCCTCGTCGGTGGCCAGCCCCGCCGCCACCAGCCGGCCGCGGATCTGCCGCACCGTCGCCGCCTCCAGGACCGTGCACGCCGGGGAGGTGATCGGGAAGTACGCGTCGGCCCGGACGTCTTCGAGACCCGACTCGCGCAGCAGCCGGGGCAGCGTCCTGCCGTACTCCAGATCCGCCCCGCGCCCCGCCATCAGCGACCGGAAGCCCGAGCGCAGCCGGTTGGCGAGCCGCTGCTCCGGCCCCGACTCGTCCGGGCACAGCAGTGGCTGCAACCCCGGATCGGCGTCCTCCAGCAGCAGCACGCCGCCGGGCCGCAGCGCCCGGACCATCCGGCGCAGCGCCTCCGCGCGGTCGGTGACGTGCACCAGGACCAGCCGGGCGTGCACCAGATCGAAACCGCCCTCCGGCGGCGGGTCGGCGGCCACGTCGTGTTCCAGCACCTCGATCACCCCGCCGGCGATCCCCCCGGTCCAGGACACATCGATGTCGGTGGCGACCACCGCCCCGTCAGGGCCGACCCGATCGGCCAGACCGAGTGGCACGGACGGCCCGCCCGCACCGACCTCCCAGCACCGCATGCCGGGCCCGATACCCAGCTGGTCGACATGGCGGAACGTCACCGGGTCGAAGAGTTCGGAGAGCGCGCCGAAGCGGATGCCCGCCTCCGACTGCTGGTTGTCCAGGAGATAGCCGTGATCGGATTCGTGCTGAGCCATGGCGTCATTCTGACAGCCTGGCCGGAAACGGCCGGACGGCCCGCCCCGGCCCGGAAATCGGCTCGACAGGCGGGCGCGCGGCACCGTGTGATGGTCCGGGCCGCCCGCCGCACGCAGTGGGCCGAGGACAAGGAACCGTCGTTGGCAGCCACGAGCGACCGCCCCGCGATCGATACCCCGCTGGTCAGGCGGCTGGTCGACAGCCAGTTCCCGCAATGGGCCGGACTGCCGCTGGAACGGCTCACCCAGGCCGGTGCCGACCATGTGATCCACCGGCTCGGCGGCGAACTCTCCGTAAGGCTGCCGCGCTACGCCGGTGCGATCGGGCAGGCCCGCAAGGAGCTCACCTGGCTGCCCCGGCTCGCCCCGCACCTCCCGCTCGCCGTCCCCGAGCCCGTCGCGGTGGGGGAGCCGGGCCTCGGATACCCGTGGCCGTGGGCGGTGACCCGCTGGCTGGACGGCGAGCCCGCCACCGTCGAGGCCCTGGGCGACTCGCGCGGGACCGCCGTGGCGCTCGCCGGATTCCTGACGGCCCTGCGACGCTTCGAGCCCGTACCGCTCACCCCCGACCTCGACCGCACCGCGGACTCGCTGCACGGGCGGGACCCGGCCACGCGCGCGGCGATCGCCGCACTGGACGGTGTGTTCGACGCCGGGCCCATGACGAAGGTGTGGGACGCGGCACTGGACGCGCCCGCCCGGGACCGGCCCCCGGTCTGGGTGCACGGCGACTTCCACACCGGCAACCTGCTCACCCGCGACGGCCGCCTCAGCGCCGTCATCGACTTCGGCGGGCTCGGGCTCGGCGACCCGGCCTGCGACATGATGATCGCCTACACCCTGCTGTCGGCGGACAGCCGGGCCGCCTTCCGCGCGGCGCTCGGTCCGGACGACGCGACCTGGACACGGGGGCGCGGCTGGGCGCTGGCCACGGGGCTGAACGCCTACACCTTCCACGCCGCCACCGACCCGCGCGTGGCCGCGCAGACGACCCGGCAGATCAACGCGGCTCTCGTCGGCTGAACATCTCCCGGACCCGGTCGACCACGCGGAACACCGGCAGGCAGACTGGGGGCCGTGACGACACTGAGCAAGGGCGCCAACATGCCGGTGGCCCCGTCCGCCGTCCGGGCCGTGCTGAGCTGGACGGCCGGGCCCGGTGTGCCCGACGTCGACGCCTCCGCGCTGGTGCTGGGCGCGGACGGGCGGGTCCGCTCGGACGGCGACTTCGTCTTCTACAACCAGCCCCGGCACGCCTCCGGGACCGTCCGCCACCTCGGCAAACAGCCCGGCTCCGACACCCTGGAGGCCGACCTCGCCGCGCTGGGCCCCGAGGTGGAACGGATCGCCCTCTGCGCCTCGGTCGACGGCGGCACGTTCGGGCAGGTGCCCGGTCTCCATCTGCGGCTGCTGGGCGCCGGGTCCGGGGCGGAGCTGGCCCGCTTCGACATGGCGGCCGGCCCGGAGACCGCGTATGTGTGCGGGGAGCTCTACCGGCGGGCCGGCGGATGGAAGTTCCGCGCCGTGGGCCAGGGGTACGCGAGCGGGCTCGCCGGCCTGGCGACGGACTTCGGCATCAGCGTGGACGAACCGCGTACGGCACCGGCCCCCGCTCCACCGCGCCCCGGCAAGGGCGAGGAGCACCTGCCGGTCGACATGCGCAAGCGCCTCTCGCTGCGCAAGCAGCAGGTGGCCGTCAGCCTGAGCAAGCACGGCCTGGACCGGCTGACCGCCCGCGTGATCCTCGTCCTCGACGCCTCCGGATCGATGAGCGCCCTCTACTCGCGCGGCACCGTCGCCGGGGTCACCGAGCGCATGGCGGCCGTCGCGGCTCAGCTGGACGACGACGGCGAGATGCAGGCGTGGACCTTCGCCTCGAACCCGGCCCGGCTCCCCGACCTGACCGTCGGTGAACTGCCCGAGTGGCTGCGGCTGCACGTGCGCGTCGGCCAGGTCAGCCTGTTCGGACGGAAGAAGCCCCAGAGGGGACTGGCCCCCGGCCAGGTCGACATGCGCGCGGTCGGCATCCAGAACGAGGAACAGAAGGTCATCGCCGAGGTCCGTGCGTATGCACGCGCCAACCCGGTGCCCGCGCCGACGCTCGTCCTCTTCTTCTCCGACGGCGGTGTGTACCGCAACGACGAGATCGAGCGCGAGCTGCGCGCGGCGGTGGAGGAACCCGTCTTCTGGCAGTTCATCGGCCTCGGCCGGGGGCAGTACGGAGTGCTGGAGCGGTTCGACACCATGCCCGACCGCCGGGTGGACAACGTCGGCTTCTTCGCCGTGGACGACATCGAGCAGCTCTCCGACCAGGAGCTGTACGACCGGCTGCTCTCGGAGTTCCCGTCCTGGCTGCGGGCGGCCCGGCAGGCCGGCATCCTGCGCTGAGCCGTACGGGTCATGAGTCGGGGGACGGCCGGGTTACGGCACGTACGGCCGGGAGCCCCGGGCTTACGGTGGCGGCCGGCCACCCCCGGCTCACGGAAGGCTCGTCCATGAAGATCACGGTCATCGGCGGTACCGGACTGATCGGCTCCCGGCTCGTGTCGAAGCTGCGCGAGGCCGGGCACACGGCGGAACCCGCCTCCCTGTCGACCGGTGTCGACCTGCTCACCGGCCAGGGCCTCGGCGAAGCGCTCAGCGGCGCGGAGACGGTCGTCAACGTCACCAACTCGCCCACCTTCGACGCCGCGTCCCCCGACTTCTTCCGTACGACCATGGGAAACCTGCTGACGGCCGGTGAACAGGCCGGTGTACGCCACCAGGTCGTGCTGTCCATCGTCGGGGTCGACCGGGTACCCCAACTGGACTACTACCGGGCCAAGACGCTTCAGGAGGAGCTGCTGCGCAACGGGCCCACCGCGTACTCCATCGTGCGCGCCACGCAGTTCTTCGAGTTCATGGACGCCGTCATGTCGTGGACCTCCGACGAGGACACCGTCCGGCTCCCCGCCACCCGCCTCCAGCCCATCGCCGCGGCCGACGTGGTCGCCGCCCTCGCGGACACCGCCACCGGCGCGCCGCTCAACGGAACGGTCGACGTGGCCGGGCCCGACGTCTACCCGCTCGACAAGCTCGGGCGCCTCACCCTGGCCGCCCGGGGCGACCGCCGCACCGTCGTCACGGACGACCGGGCGGGCATGTTCGCGGCCGTGGAGGGGGACCCGCTGATCGCGGGCCCCGGGGCGCGCATCGCCACGACCTCGTACGACGAATGGCTCGCCGGGACCCGCTGAGACGGGAGGGCGGCCACACGGTGCGAGCCGGAGCCCGCACCGTGTGGCCGCCCTCTGTCCGGCCGGTGTCTCAGGTGTTGTTGGCCAGAGCCAGCAGCCGGGTGGCGTCACCGTTGAACCGGTCGCGGTCCACGGCTCCCGAAATGCCGCCCACCGAACCGGAGTCGGTGTACTGCCAGAACGTCCAGTACGGGAAGCCCTTCGGGATGGTGGGGCTCGCCGCGCTCGTCCAGTGCGCGGTGAACAGCGGACTGCGCGCCGACATGCCGCTCCAGCCGCCCGTGCACGAGTTCCACCAGCTCGCACTGGTGTAGATGACGACGTCGCGGCCCGTCTTGGCCTTGTACGTGTTGTAGAAGTCGAGGATCCACGACTGCATGGCGGAAGCCGACTTGCCGTAGCAGCCGCCCTCCAGGTCGAGCATCCCCGGAAGTGTCAGGTTGTCCCGCGACCACGCGCCGCCGTGGCCTGCGAAGTAGGTGGCCTGGGCCGCTCCGCTGGACAGGTTGGGACGCGCGAAGTGGTACGCGCCCCGGATCACCTTCGCGTTATAGGCGTTGAGGTAGTTGGCGTTGAAGTTGGGGTCCTTGTACGTGGTGGACTCGGTGGCCTTGATATAGGCGAACTTGATGCCCGCCGACTTCACCGACGACCAGTTGATCGAGCCCTGGTAGTGCGAGACGTCGATGCCGGGGAGCGTCGTCGCCTGGATGGAGGCGCTGCTCTCCGGAGTGAGGTCCACGTGCCGGTTGTCCGGGGCGAACGTGTCGCCGTCGGCGAGGTAGCCGGCGCCCATGTACCCGTCGCCGAGCGGGATGGCCCCACTGGACGACGCGGGCGGCTGCGGCGACGCCGAGGCCGGCACGGCGGTGACGGTGGGCACCGCCACCATGCCGAGGCCGACGGCTCCGAGGGCCACCAGCTTGCGGAGTGCGGGTCTGCGGCTGCGGATCGATAACACGGGAGCCTCCTGGGGTGAGCGGCGCGAAGGGGGGTCTACTCGCGTAGCATGTGGAGCGGTTCCGAGCGTAGCGGCGGGTCCGGGAGATGGCCTGTCACGGAGTGCGGGAGAGCCGCATTCTTGACGAGGGCACGCCACGAGTGACGCATGAACACCACTGCGTCGTAAAGGGTTTCGGATTGGTCTCTGTGGTCCAGTCCAGTGAAGAATCCGCCGAGCTGGGGCGACACCGCCAACCGGGTGAGAAGTTTCACTCCGCTGAAACCCCGGCGTGCGCCCGGCGGTCCGGCAGGCGGACATCAAGGCCCCGCGCCGCGAGCAGTGCGACCGCGATGTACACCGCCTGCTCGGGGATCCGGAACCACAGCGGTGTCGCCGGATCATCGCCGAGCGGGACGTCCGCCACGGCGGCGTACACATTGGCGGGCAGCATCAGCACCAGGAGCACCGCGAGACCCAGCCCGGCCGCGGGCCGTGTCGCCGTTCGTACGAGCCCGGCGGCACCGAGGAGTTCCAGCACCCCTGTCCCGTACACCACCGCATGGGGGAGCGGGACGAACGGCGGCACCATCGCCGTCAGGTCGTCGTGGCTGGGCATCACACCGCCGCCGTCCGGCACGAAGTGCGCCGCCCCGCTCGCCAGGAACAGCACCGCCAGACCGTGGATGACGGCGGCCCGCCAGTTCGCGAACCGGCCGACGCCCAGAACACCCAGGAGCCGGAACACCAGCGTCGGTCCGGCGAGAAGCATGAGGGATTCGAACATCAGGTCCTCCGAGAACGGCGATCGGCACGGGCACGACCGCCATGCTTCCCGGCCCCGCCCCGGCCCGGTCCCCAACTGGGCCCGCGGAGACCGCATTCGACACCGGCCTACACTGCCCGGATGGAATCGGTCACGCTGGACGCACTCGACCTGCGACTCCTGCACGCCCTCCAACTCGACGGCCGCGCCCCCTTCAGCAGGATCGCGGAAGTGCTCGACGTCTCCGACCGCACCGTCGCCAGGCGCTTCGGCAAACTCCGGGCCGCCGGTATCGCCCGCATCGCCGGAGTGACCAACAGCCACCGCCTCGGCCACGCCGAATGGCTCGTCCGGCTGCGCGTCCCGCCCGCCCGGAGCACCGCACTCGCCCGCGCGCTGGCCCACCGACCCGACACCGCCTGGGTGGCCGTGCTGTCGAGCGGCACCGAGATCGGCTGCGTCTTCCGCGTCGCCGGGGAGGGCCCCGCGCCGCTGGCCGCGCTCGGCCGCCTGCCGTACGTCAGCCATGTCGAGGCACACCGCGTGCTGCGCCCGGTCATGGAACGGCGATGGTCCGGCCGGAACCTGGCGCTGACCGACGACCAGATCGCCGTGCTCACGCCCGAGCCGGCCGCCGACCCCACGCCGGTGGAGCTGACCGACCTCGACCGCCGGCTGCTGCCCGCCCTGGCCGCCGACGGCCGTGCCGCCTACCCGGACCTGGCCCGGCGGATCGGCTGGTCGGAATCCGCCGTACGCCGACGGCTGCACGAGCTGCGCCGCATGGGCGTGCTCCAGCTCGACGTCGAGATCGACTCGGGGCTCTTCGGCTTCTCCGTGCAGTGCATGCTGCGGCTCTCCATCGCGCCCGGCAGGCTCGCCCAGGCGGCCCGCGCCCTGGCGGAGGACGCCGAAGCGGCCTTCGTCGGCACCATGACGGGCTCCCACAACCTGGTGGCCGTCGCCGTCTGCCGGGACGCCGCGGCCCTCGACACGTATCTCACCGAGCGCGTCGGCACGCTCGACGGTGTCGAACGCGCGGAATCCGCGCTGGTCACCGCCTACTTCAAGCGCGCCGCCCCGGAGGGCTGAGAGCCGCTCCTCAGCGTTCCGGGGCCGTGCCCGTCAGTTCGGGCTCCAGACCCTCCGTCATCTCGCTGCGCCCCAGACCGGATTCGGCGCGCCAGGCCTCGAAGGCCCAGGCGGTCCACGCCACCACGGCGAGCCCCAGCAGCCAGCCGCCGACCACATCGCTGAACCAGTGGACACCCAGCGCGACCCTGGTGAAGCCGACACCGAGCACCGACAGCACCGCCACCGCCCAGCACACCGCCCGGCCGCGCCGGGGCACCAACGGCAGCAGGACGAGCAGCAGCACCGCGAAGGTCGTCGTCGCGGTCATCGCGTGCCCCGACGGGAACGAGAAGCCCGGAGCCCGCGCCACCGGATCCTCCAACGACGGCCGGGCCCGCTCGACCACCACCTTGACCAGGAGGCCCGTCAGCCCCCCGGCCACCGCCGTGACGGCGGACCAGGCCGCCAGCCGCCAGGCCCGCCGGTACAGCAGCCAGCCGGTCAGCAGCGCGACCGCGCAGCGCAGCGTCAACGGGTCCCAGACCCAGTCCGACAGGAAACGCAGCGCACTCGTCCAGGCCGGGTGGTCGAGCGCCGTGCGGTGCAGCCGGCCGGCCGCACCCGAGTCCAGCGCCCGCAACGGCCGCCAGTGCCCCTCCACGAGGACCAGCACCAGCGCGAACGGCACCGCGGACACCGCCGCGACGGCGGCCGCCCCGAGCAGGCGCACCCCGAACGCGCGGTCCGCCGCCCGGCGCCGGTGCTCCCGCAGCAGGCGTGTGGTGGCTCGTACAACCATTCATGCTCCCGGATCATCTTGAATCGGCCCGGGCCGGCGGGCGCGGGCAGCCTCCAGCTGCGCCGCGAAGGACAGCCCGAGGAACAGGGCTATGGAGGTCAGATACGCCCACAGCAGCAGCGACATGAAGGCGCTCAGCGGGCCGTAGACCGTGTCGAAGGAGCCGCTGAGGGAGAGGTACTGGCTCAGCAGATAGGTGAGCGCCGTCCACAGCACCAGGTACAGGGCCGCCCCGAACGCCAGCCAGGTGTAACCGGGCTGGTTGCGGCGCGGAGACCGCCGGAAGATCGCGCTTGCCGACATCAGGGCCAGCAGCAGACCGATCGGCCAGCGCAGCAGGTCCCAGGTGAACCGGGCCGTGTCACTGAGGTGGTACACCGTCGCGGCGGCCGTGACGAGGTCGCCGCCGACGACCATCAGGATGAACCCGATCCCCAGCGGGATGCCCGCCGTCAGCGACATCACCAGGCCCCGGAAGTACTTCTGGTGGAACGGGCGGTCACGCTCGACCCCGTAGATGCGATTGGCCCCGCGCTCTATCTGGCACATCGCCGTCGTCACGTTGACCAGCGAGAACAGCAGGCCGAACCAGAGCGTGAGCTGAGCGCCCTCACCGGCCCGGCGGCGGCTGCGGTCGAGCGCGTCGTCCACCACATCGGCGCTCGGCCCCGCCGCGATCCGATGGATCGTCAACTCGGCGAGCCGCCCCACATCCTCGGTGTGCAGCGTGGCCGAGAGCCCGACGAACGCGATGACCAGCGGTATGACCGCCAGCACCGTCTGCAGCGCCAGCGCCCGCGAGTGGCTGAACCCGTCCGCGTAACGGAAACGTACGAACGAGTCACGCACCAGCGGCCAGCGTCCGTAGCGGCGCAGCGAGGCCAGGGCCTCGTCCGCGGTCAGCTCCTCGCCCGCCATGTCACGGGTCTGCGGGACCCGGGTCGCCGTACCCATCACTCACCCCCCGACGGCAGGAGGACGGTGAGCGCCCCCGGACGCACCTCGGCCACGAGCAGGCGGCCCTGATCCACCGGGTCGCCGTCCAGCTCCCTCGACTGCGGTGACGCGAAACGGAGTTCGGCGCGGCGGAAGGTGAAGTACTCCACGGGTGTGTCCGTGGAGCCGCCCGGCTTCGGACGCCCGCGCAGCACCGCGCCGACGGCACGCACCCAGCCGCCCGGGCCGTGCGGGTCGAACACCGCCAGATCCAGGAGCCCGTCATCGGGCTCGGCGGACGGGACGAGCGTGGCCCCGCCCTGTACGTCCCCGATGTTGGCGAGCAGCACCATCCGCGCCGTGCGGCGCAGCACCGGCCCGTCGTCCAGCCGGATGGACACCGACATGCGCGGCGCCCGCAGACCGCGCAGCCCGGCGACCACGTACGCGGGCCAGCCGATCGCGGCCTTCGCCGCACTGTCGGTGTTCTCCAGCATGGCGGCGTCCAGGCCCGCCCCGGACATCGCGGTGAAGTGGGTGGCGGGCAGGCCGTCGCCCTCGATCCGGCCGAGGTCGATCCGGCGCTCGGTGCCCGTCAGCGCCGCGGCCAGCGCATCGGGGGGCGCCACCGGCAGGCCCAGGTTCCGGGCGAGCAGGTTGCCCGTGCCGCACGGGACCACGGCCAGCGGGACCCCCGTCCCGGCCAGCCGGTCGGCCGCCGCCCGGATCGTCCCGTCGCCGCCGCACACCACGACGAGCGACGCGCCTTCGCGCACCGCTGCCGCCGCCTGCCCGCCGCCCGGGTCGTCGGCCGTTGTCTCCACGAACTCCGCGGCGTGCCGCCCGTGCTGCTCCAGGACGAGCCGCAACGTCTCGCGCTGCTCCTCGTCGGTCACCGTCGGGTTGACCACGACCACCGTGCGGCCCGCGATCCGCTCCGCACGCTCGGCGGCCGCCTCCTGGGCGATCTCCATGGCGTTCGAAGGGACCGGGGCCGGGCTGGTGCCCTCGGCCAGCAGGGCGCGGCCCGCCACCAGCAGGGACAGGGCGCCGTTCAGCATGCCGCCGAGCACATCGGTGGGGTGGTGCATCCCCCGGTAGAGCCGGGCGAGCCCCACGAGCAGCGGGATGAGCAGCAGCAGCCCGGCGAGCACCTTGCGGCGCCGGCTCCGGCCGCCGGGGAGGAGGGCCAGCACGGCGAGACCCGCGTAGAGCGCCGTCGCGGCCCCGGTGTGCCCGGAGGTGTAGCTCGCCGTCGGCGGGGACGCGTCGAGCCGGTCCACATCGGGCCGGTCGCGGTCCACGCAGATGGTGATGATCAGGAACACCAGGGACTGGAGCGAGACGCCGACGGCGAGGAAGATGGCCTGCCGCCACCTCGGGAGCCGGGGCAGCACCACCAGACCCAGGCAGACCAGGACCGTGATCGCGATGATCGTGAGGGTGTTGCCGGCCTCCGAAGCGAGGAACGACATGTCGGTCAGCGGGCCGGTCCGCAGATGCTCGAACCCCTCATTGACCTCGTCCTCGACGCTCAGGGGCCAGATCGAGTGCGCGGGCCCCGTGATGAGGAGCCCGAGTCCCACCATCAGAGCGGCCTGGCAGACGGTGAGCGCGGTGAGGCGCAGCCCTGCCGTGCGGACACCGGTCGTCAGGGCGGGGGAGCGGCCCGGACCGGCGGGGACACGGGCCCCCGTCGGCGGCACGGGTCTCTCCGGCTGGGTGGCAGACATGGGTCCCCCCTGTTCGGTGGTGGGGAAGGCTTCGGCCTTCCGGTGCACCGCCGTCTGCCCCGTATTCCGCCGGGCAGGCATGGAGCGGGCGTGAGCCACGCAACCTCCGGTGACCGGGTGTGACCGGGTGAGGTGGGGGTACGTGGAGCGGCGTCCGGAGAACGAGCAGCCGCGAACAGGAGGACGGTCATGGCGGTGCCGAAAACGGGTCTGCTGGTGCTGGACTGTGCCGAACCGCAGGAGCTGGCGGACTTCTACGCCGCACTGCTGGGCGCCGAGGTCCGTCCCGGTGACGACCTCGACGTCATCGAGGTGGTGGGCGCGGCCGGAATCCACCTCGCCCTTCGCATGGACCACGGCCACGCACCGCCGAGCTGGCCGAGGCCCGACGATTCGCAACAGGCCCATCTGCGCATCCTGGTCGCCCGTGAGGACATGGACGAGGCGGAACGGGAAGCGATCGGCCTCGGCGCACGTCCCCTGGACACGAAGGACAACGGCGGCGCACGCGACACCCGCGTGTACTCCGACCCCGCCGGACACCCCTTCACCCTGGCCACGCGCTCCTAGCGCGTGTCCGCCAGTACGGATCACACCCACCTACGACTAGGAGTCCCCATGTCTTCCTCGATTGTCGAGACCGTCGATATCAAGGCCCCGGTCGCCGTGAGCTGGGCGCTGTGGAGCGATGTCGCCCGCTGGCCCGCCTTTCTGAGCCACGTCCAGCGCGTCGACCCCCTGGACGCGCGCCGGTTCGCCTGGCAGCTTTCCCTCCCCGGTGCCGAGAAGGAGTTCGTCGCCGAACTCACCGAGGTGATTCCGGAGAACCGGATCGCCTGGAGGACCATCGAAGGCGTGCACCACGCCGGGGTCGTCACCTTCCACCGGCTGGACGACGAGTCGAGCCGGGTGGCCCTCCAGATCGAGTACGAGCCGCAGGGTTTCGTGGAGTATCTGGGCGCCCTCACCAACCTGGACTCGGTGCTGGCCAATTACGACCTGGGTGAGTTCCAGAAGCTGGCCGAGCGGACGGCGCGGGGCGACTTCTGACAGCCCGGAGCTCAGTCCACGGGGTGGCCCGGCGGGATGTCGATGGCAGCGTTGACCGACAGGAACGGGAAGCCCCCGTCCGCCGAGTGGTGCACCTCTTCCGGGGCGAGCAGATGCCCGATGTGGTCCCCGCCGCCGATGCGCCGCTCGACGCGGCCGGCGAACCACGCGGGCGCCTCGTCCAGCACCGGCACCCCGCCCGGCCCGGGGTGCCAGGCGACCCGCGCGAACTTGTCCGTACGGTCGCCGGTCTCGCCGCCGAAGAGCCTGGCCAGGGCGTTCTGGTCGCGGCGGAGCAGATGGACGGCCAGCCGGTCGGTGCGGGCGGCGATCCGGCAGGTCCGGTTCAGCTCCGACAGCCACACCATGAACCGGGGCAGCCGCATCGAGCACTGCGACCCGAAGCCGACCAGACAGCCGGCCCGCTCACCGTCCGCCTCGGCGGTCACGACATACATCGGATAGTCCAGCGCGTCGGTGAACCGGTCGAATGCGTGCACGGCGGGTCGCTCCTTGCCGGGGCCTCGGGTCTCTGACGGCACCACCCCGCCGGTTCGCGAACCGGCGGGGTGGTGCGAGGCGTCACACGTTACCCAGGACGTGGACGGCGGCTCAGGCCATCTCGGGCTGCGGCTCCAGCTTCGGCACGGGCGCCGCCTTCGGCTCCCAGCGCCGGTCGATCCGTACGTACGCGTAGATCACCGAACACATGGCCAGGACGACCAGCGGCCCGAACACCCACGGGTGGTGGGCCATCTCCAGCGACAGATAGCGGTACGACACCAGGAGCGCGGCGAAGACCGCGGTGCCGTAGGCGACCAGGCCGACGGCCGGGCGGTCCCAGCCGCGGTTCAGCGCGCGCATGCCCGTCTCGATCGTCAGCGTGAACACCACACCGGCGACGAGGTCCGCGCCGTAGTGGTAGCCGAAGCCCAGGGTCGCGGCGAGTGTGGCGACGAGCCAGAAGGTACCGGCGTACCGGAGGAACTTCGGGCCCTTGCGGGAGTGGATGAAGATCGCGGTGGCCCACGCGGTGTGCAAGCTGGGCATGCAGTTGCGCGGGGTGATCTCGTCGAACGGCATGTGGTGCGGGGTGCCGACCGGCACGGCGGTGTCGGGCCACATGTCGGCCACGGCCCAGTGGCCGCCGTCGGCGCCGAACGCGAAGACCGGGCCGACCACCGGGAAGATCATGTAGATCGCCGGGCCGAGCAGGCCGATCACCAGGAAGGTGCGCACCAGATGGTGGGCGGGGAAGCGGCGGTCCCTCGCTACATTGCGCAGCTGGTACACCGCGACACAGACCGCGGCGACCGCCAGCTGCGCGTAGACGGCGTTGAGGAAGTGGGTGCCGGCCGAGCCGGTCGCCTCGATGAGCCGCCCCACCACCCAGGACGGGTTGCCGAGCGCGTGGTCGGCGTTGGCCATGTACTGGTCGAGCACCTCGGGGCGGGTCTTCGAGGTGATGACCAGCCAGGTGTCACCGGTCTTCCGCCCGGCCACCAGCAGCAGACCCAGCCCGACCCCCTTCAGGAGCAGCACGCGCTCCTGGCCCGTGCGGCGGGTGAGGGCGATGACCGTGACACCGATGATCACCCACAGCGCACCGTTTCCGAAGGGATGGCCCTCCTTGACCGGGGCGTCGGCCACCCACCTGATCAAGGCGATGACGACGTCGATCCCCGCTGCCACACCGAGCGCGATGAACCGCTGCCTCCAGGTGAGGACCACCATCATCAGCCCCATGCTGGCGTACAGCAGGAAGCCTGATTTCGGGGCGATCACGACTTCTTGGACCTGGGTGGTGACCGGCCCCGGCAGGCCGTAGTGGCGTGCGGCGATCTCCAGTGCGACGAGGAACGCGAGTGTCACCACCGCCGCCGCAGTCCATAGGATCACTCGTGGCCGGCGCCATGCGGCGAAGGGTATTCGGCGGTTTATTCGCGAAAACACCCGCGATGCTCTAGATATCAATTCTCTGGCCGATGTCCTGGGTTTTGGTCAAATAGGTCGCTTTTCATGCCACATGGCATGGTGTGCGGGCGATGAGGGTGGTCGCCGGGGTGGGATCATGCTAGCCGAGGGGTTTCGACGGGTATTTCGGTGGTCGTGTCCGCGTTCGAAATCGGTGTCCCGAATGCACCGTAGCCCGCCACGACGGGCGGGCTACGCTGCTCCCTTCCGGAGCGGGTCGTGCGGAGGGGAGGGTCAGGACAGCGTGCAGCTCACGGTCGGGACGGTTCCGGCGGCCGGTGTGCCCTGGAAACCGAAGCCGGCGTGTGCTCCCGCCGCGAGGCCGCCGTTGTAGTCGGTGCTGGTGACGGTGACGGAAGCGCCGCTCTGCGTATAGGACGCGTTCCACATGTTCGTGATCTTCTGGCTGCCGCCGTAGGTCCAGGTCAGCTTCCACGAGGTGGCGGGTGCCGTACCCGTGTTGGTCACGGTGACGTCCACCCCGAAGCCGCTGCCCCAGTCCCCGTTCACCGTGTAGACCGCCTTGCAGCCGGTGTTGCCGCCGGAGCCCGTGGTGGTGGCGGTGACGGACGCCGAGGGTGTGGAGGTGTTGCCCGCCGCGTCGCGGGCCCGGACGGTGTACGTGTACGAGGTGCCGGACGTCACACCGGTGTCGGTGAACGTGGTGCCGGTGGCGGTGCCGGCCTTGGTGGAGCCCCGGTAGACGTCGTAGCCGGTGACCCCGGTGTCGTCGGACGCGGCCTTCC
Source organism: Streptomyces sp. NBC_00523 (assembly GCF_036346615.1). Lineage (NCBI taxonomy): Bacteria > Bacillati > Actinomycetota > Actinomycetes > Kitasatosporales > Streptomycetaceae > Streptomyces > Streptomyces sp. NBC_00523. The sequence goes on from NZ_CP107836.1 coordinate 7,081,010, forward strand.
ACGACAGGGAGACGGAGGTGCCGGTGGTCCCGGTGACGGCGAGGCCGGTCGGGGGCGTGGGCGCCTGGGTGTCGTCATCGCCGCCGCTGCCGCTGCCGAAGTCGGGCGCCTTGATACTCGCGAGGTAGCCGTCCTTCACGGTGTCGACCGAGGTCCAGTCGTCCTTGAGGATGCCCCCGGTGTCGCCGGAGTTCGGGTTCCAGGACCAGAAGGTCCAGGAGAAGCTGTCGGCCCCGTACTGGCTGGTGGGCCGCAGGTAGTCCGCCAGGGCCCTCAGCCACTTCTGGTCGGTGGTGGACTGGAGCGTCGTACCGAACTCGCCGACCCACACCGGGGCGATGTTCTGCTTGAAGATGTAGCCCCAGTACTTGTCCCAGACGCCGGGCATGTTGTCCGGGAACGAGGAGTCGGTGAACCAGGGCTGCTGGGCGACGCTGGTCGCGTAGTCGTGCGCCGAGTACACCACCTTGTGCGGCACGCTCAGCTCCACCGGGTACTGCCCGACCCTCATGAGGTTGCCGCCCCACCAGCCGGACACCCCGTCGACGGTCTGCACGCCCTCCACGAAGATCAGCAGGTCCGGGTTGGCGGACAGCACGGCGTTCCCGCCGCGCTGTGCCGCGAGCCGCCAGTCCTTCGTGGTGTCGCCGCAGCCCCAGCAGGCGGGGTCGTGCGGCTCGTTGTGCAGGTCGATGCCGACCACCGCGTCGTTGCCCGCGTACCGGGCGGCCAGTGACTTGAGATGGGTGAGCCAGGTGGACTCGGGGACGGCAGAGGTGTACCAGAGCGCCGACTGGCCCGCCGAGTCGGGGCGGTGCCGGTCCAGGATGACCTTCATGCCGACGCTGCCCGCGTGGTCCACGATGCGGTCCATCACCTGGAGCGAGTTCAGGCCCGCCAGGTCGGTGTTCATCCCGGCGGAATAGTTGATGCTCGCCGGCTCGGTCCCGGCGAAGATGTCGTCGCTGTAGGGCAGCCGGATGGTGTTGTAACCCAGCGACCGCATCTGGTCGATCATGCTCTTGTAGTCGCGGGACCAGAGTCCGTGGGGCACGTAGTTGGCGGTCTCGAAGCCGAACCAGTTGATGCCGGCGATGCGGACCGGCTGGTTGGCCGCGTCCAGGATCTGCCGCCCGCTGGTGTGCCAGTAGCCGGAGCCGGCGTCGGCCGCGCGGGCCGCGTCGGCCGACGCCGTGTGGGCACCGGCGAGGGGCAGGAGCAGGGCCGCCGCGGCGACGGCGACGGTTCTGGTGGCTCTTCGGAAGGTGCGGAGAGGGTGAAGCACGGTGCTGGTTCCTCTCTCGGAGGCGCGGTGCGGGGTACGAGGAGGGAGTGGGAGCGCTCCCATCGCGCAATAAAAGCGATAGAGCAATGAGCATGTCAATGGACGTGCTGCGTTCATCTGTTGAACGCGAGTGGAATGCCGGTCCTAGCAGTTGCACCCGGTGGCATAGAACGCGAGGAACAGGGTCACCCCGGAGGTGAGTGCGAAAAAGCCCGTCGTGATGGCGGCGACACCTCGTTGTGGGGCGCTCTCCGGGCTCTTCGGCCGACGGTGAAGCGTCACCCAGGCGCCATGGGCGAGGGCGATGCCGGCGAGTGCCGTGCCCGCCACGGTCAGGCGGGGGTTGGTCGCCCAGCTCAGATAGGCCACGAAGGTGAGGCCGCCGAGCAGTATGCAGGCGAGAAAGCCGAGCAGCAGCTCGCCGACCGCTTCCATGACGAACTCCCCCAGGTGTCTCCCGATGCTCTTCGCGACCCTTTGCGCGCCCACGGCGCCCCCCCTCCTGTGCATGCTTCGGCTCGCAGGAGAGGACTCGTGGAGGGGTGTGGGGGTTGCCCGGCCGTGAAAGGGGGTGGACGCGCGACCCTCCGCGCTGCAAAGATATGCCACATGACGCATGATCATGCATCTCAGGTGAATGACCAACTGACCTGGCCCACCGGCTTTCGCGGGTACACCGGCCATGGCGGGTTGCGCGACGTCGGGGACGACATCTCGATCGTCGCCTCGGACCGGCCGGCGACCAGTGCCGCCGTGTTCACGCAGAGCCTTTTCGCCGGTCCGGCCGTGCTGCTCAGCCGACGGCACGCGGCGGGGCGCAACCTCCGTGCCGTGACCACCCTGGCGCAGAACGCCAACGTCGCGACCGGGCGCCGGGGCGAGGAGAACGCCGCCGAGGTCGTCAGGCGCGTGGCCGGAATCCTCGGAGTCGCCGAAGGGGAAGTGCTCATCGGCTCCACGGGGGTCATCGGACGCCCCCTGCCGATGTCCACCATCCTTCCGCACTTCGACCGGACCGCCGAGCAGGGCCTCGCCGCGTTCACGGCCGCCCCCCAGGACGTGGCCCGCGCCATGATGACCACCGACACCCGCCCCAAGACCGCGTCCCGCACCGTCGGACGGGCGCGCATCGTGGCCGTGGCCAAGGGCGTCGGCATGCTGGAGCCCGACATGGCCACAATGCTGGCCTACGTGTTCACCGACGCCGCGCTGTCACCGGCCGACCTGGACGCCGCGCTGCGCGGAGCCGTGGACCGTACGTTCAACTGTCTGAGCGTCGACACCGACACCTCCACCTCCGACACCGTGGCCGTCATCGCCAACGGGGCCGCCGGACCGGTCGACCCCGCGCTGTTCGCCGAGGCACTGGCCGATCTCTGTCTGGATCTCACCCTGCAACTGGCGAGCGACGGCGAGGGCGCCACCAAGCTCCTGCGCGTCACCGTGGGCGGCGCCCGCGACCGCGCCCAGGCCAAGCGCGTCGCCAAGAGCGTGGTGAACTCGCCCCTGGTCAAGACCGCCGTCCACGGCGCGGACCCCAACTGGGGGCGCGTGCTCATGGCCATCGGCAAGAACACCGACGACACCGACATCGTCCCGGACCGCGTCACCGTGAGGTTCGGTGACACCGAGGTGTATCCCGACGAGCCCGAGGCGGACACCCTGGGCAAGCTCGTGGAGCTCATGCGCCGGAACGAGGTGGACATCGCCGTCACGCTCGGCATCGGTGAGGGCGAAGCGACCGTGTACGGCTGCGACTTGTCCGCCGGCTACATCCGCGTCAACGCCGACTACACCAGCTGACCGGCGGGCCCGTCGCCGCGGCGCACACGCGCACCGCGGCGACGGGCCGGATCACACCCGTACGAAGCACCCCACCAGCACCGCCAGTGAAACCACCAGCATGCCCAGGCAGTTCACCCAGAACGTCATGTTCAGCGCCCGGGCGCGGATGTGTGCGGCGGCGGCCGCGAGGAAGTAGACCACGATCGCCGCGGTCGTCGTCATGGCCACACCGGGCACCCAGAAGCCGACGACGAGACCCACGACCGAGGCGGTCTTGGCGGTGGTCAGCACCCACCACCACTCGCGGGGCAGCAGGACGCCCTCCAGGCAGTCCACGATGAACTTCGGCGGGCGCAGCATCATCGCCGCGTCACCGGCCTGGATGACCAGCAGGACCACCACCGGCCAGGCGGGGGAGGGGAGTTCGAGGAGCGACATGGGTCAGTTCCCTTCCTGCGCGGTGACGAAGGCGGCGATGGTCCTGAGCCTCGCCGCCGTCTGCTGTGGTTCGGTCGTTCCGGCCGCGAGCAGCATCAGTTCGCCGAGATAGCCGGCGAACATCACCTGCGCCCCGAGCCGGGCGCGCGCCTCGTCCATCCCGTCGTTCACCATCGCGGCCCTCAGGTTGTCCTCGGAGAGCGCGCGGAGTGCGCCCAGGGCGGCGTTCTCCGGCCTGCCCCGGGCCAGCGTCCGGAAGTACGCGCGGGCCAGCTCGTCGTTCTCGGCGAACAGGGCCAGGAACGGGTCGAAGTAGTGCGCCAGATAGTCGGCGGCGGGCGGCGCGGCCCCCGTCTCCGCCGGTGCGGGAGGGGCCGGGATCCGGTCCGCGATGGCCTGGTCGTACACCAGGCTCAGCAGCGACTCCTTGTCCCCGACCGCCATCACCGCGCCCACCGAAACACCGGCCTCCGCGGCGATCTGACGCACCGTCGTGCTCTGGAAACCCCGCTCGCGGAAGAGCTCGGCGGCGGCCCGGACGATACGGGCGGCGGTCCGCCGCTTCTGCTCCGCCCGGGTTGAGTGAACGTGTTCACCGAACATGTTCATAATGTACGAGGACGGCTCCGCCCATGCAAGAGCCCCGGCCCGCGCGCTCGCGGACCGGGGCTCGGGCACTCCCGGTTACAGCTCGTCGCCGAACGCGTCGGCCAGCTCGCGGTACTCCGCCAGCGGCAGCCCCGTCCTGCCGCCCTCCGCCGTGACCACCTGGAGGGCCACGTGGTCCGCGCCCGCGTCCACGTACTCGCGCGTCCGCGCCTTCACCCGCTCGGCGTCGCCCAGCGCGAAGAGGGCGTCCAGCAGTCGCGCGCTGCCCCCGCCGTCGAAGTCGCCCTCCGTGAAGCCGAGGCGCAGCAGGTTGCCGGTGTAGTTGGGCAGCTTGAGGTACATCGCCAGCATCCCGCGCGCCGTGTCGCGGGCCCGGTCGAGATCGGTGTCGAGCACCACGGACAGCTCGGGCGCCAGCAGCGCGTCAGGGCCGAGCGCCTGCCGCGCCTCCGCCGTGTGCGCGGCGGAGACGAGGTAGGGGTGCGCGCCCAGCGCCCGGTCGGACGCCAGCTTGAGCATCTTCGGGCCCAGCGCCGCCAGCACCCGGTGCCGGGGGCCGACGGACGGGTCGGCGGCGTCCAGTGCGTCGAGGTAGGCCACCATCGCGCTGTACGGCTTCGCGTACTGCGGGGCCAGCGCGTCGTGGCTGACCCCCAGGCCGAGGACGAAGCGGCCGCGGGCACTCGCGTCGATCGCGGCGATGCGGGCGGCCACCTCCTCGGCGGTGTGGTCCCAGATGCTCAGGATGCCGGTCGCGACGGTGATGGTCCGGGTGGCGGCGACGATCTCGGCGGCGTCGTCGGGCGAGGGGCTGCCGCCGAGCCACAGCGTCCCGTAACCCAGCGCCTCGATCTCGGCGGCCGCCTCCGCGATCGCCTTCCTGCCGTCGGCGTCCACCCGGGAGGAGTGCAGGGCTCCGTTCCAGATGCCGATCCGGCCGAACGTCTCACGCTTCTCAGAAGTCATGCCGGGGACAACAGCGCCCGGCGCGCACTATTCCCGCGCCTCCCGCGAATGGGTGGCGCGTCTCCCGACACGCCGTCAGCGGGCTGTGCGCGGGGCCCATGTGGCTCAGTCGCCGCGTGTGCGGCGGCGGCGCCGGGGCAACTGGCGGATATTGGATGCTCTGCGGCTCCGCAGGACGCGCCAGCCCGGACGAGGAGGTAGCTGCCGTGACGACCCCCGCCGCATCGGAGGGACCTGGAGACAGGGAACATCGCCCACCCAGGGGAGGGGGCCGAGGGCGCGATCAGCGCGATGAGGCGGCGGCGCCCGGCGACTCCGGAGTCGGCACCGTCACCACCGCCGTACCGGCCAGACTCGACCGGCTGCCGTGGTCGCGCTGGCACTGGATGATCGTCATCGGCCTCGGCACCGTATGGATTCTCGACGGCCTCGAAGTCACGACGGTCGGCAACATCGCGAGCCGGCTCTCGGAGGACGGGTCGGGTCTCGACATCACGTCCGCGCAGGTCACCGGACTCGCCGCGGCCCTCTATGTGGCCGGTGCCTGTACGGGGGCGCTGTTCTTCGGCTGGCTCACCGACCGCTACGGCCGCAAGAAGCTGTTCATGGTGACGCTCGCGGTCTACCTCGCCGCCACCGCCATGACCGCCCTGTCCTTCAGCGCCTGGTGGTTCTTCCTCTTCCGCTTCCTCACCGGCTTCGGCATCGGCGGCGAGTACGCGGCGATCAACTCGGCCATCGACGAGCTCATCCCCTCGAAGTACCGGGGCCGGGTCGACCTCATCATCAACGGCAGCTACTGGCTGGGCGCGGTCGGCGGTGCGCTGCTGTCCATCGTGATGCTGGACACGAGCATCTTCCCCAAGGACCTCGGCTGGCGCCTCACCTTCGCGCTCGGGGTCGTCCTGGGCCTGGTGATCCTCCTCGTACGCCGGCACGTCCCGGAGAGTCCGCGATGGCAGTTCATCCACGGGCACGGCGAGGAGGCCGACGAACTGGTCGACTCCGTCGAGCGGGAGGTCGAGGCGGAGAAGCACGAGAAGCTGCCGCCGCCGGCCGGAGAGATCACGATCCACCAGCGCAAGAGCATCGGCTTCGGGCTCATCGCCAGGACCGTCTTCCACAGCTACCCCAAGCGCGCGGTGCTCGGCCTCTCCCTCTTCATCGGGCAGGCCTTCCTCTACAACGCGATCACCTTCGGGTTCGGCGCGATCCTCACCACGTTCTACGACGTGGAGAGCGGGCACACCGGCTACTACTTCGCGGTGATCGCGGCGGGCAACTTCATCGGCCCGCTCGTCCTGGGCAAGCTGTTCGACACCATCGGCCGGCGCATCATGATCGCCGGCACCTACATCCTGCCGGGCATCCTGCTGTTCATCACGGCCTGGCTGTTCGACCGGGGCTCGCTGACCGCCAACACCCTCACCGCGTGCTGGTGCGTGGTGCTGTTCTTCGCGTCGGCCGGCGCCAGCAGCGCGTACCTCACGGTCTCCGAGGTCTTCCCCATGGAGACCCGCGCGATGGCCATCGCCTTCTTCTACGCGATCGGCACCGCGGCCGGCGGGATCAGCGGCCCCCTGATCTTCGCCGACCTCACCGAGTCGGGCGTCCCCGGCGACACCGCCCTCGCGTTCTCCATCGGCGCGGGCCTGATGTGCGCGGCGGGCCTGGTCGCCGCCTTCCTCGCGGTCGACGCGGAGCAGCGCTCCCTGGAGGACATCGCCAAGCCCCTGTCCCAGACCTCGTAACACCTCCAGCGGCATCCCTCAGGCCGGACCCGGCGTCGCGGACGCGGGTCCGGCCAGTCCGTGCAGCAGCAGCCGGGTCAGCGTGTCGATGATCTCCTCGTCGGAGACCTCCGGCCGCCCGGGCCCCGCCGTCGTCACCGCGAACGCGAGCTGCGAGACCATCGCGCCCGTGGCGGCGGCCACCACGGCCGGATCGCCCGGAAGACGGTGCCCCCGGTCGCGCAGCCAGGCCAGGTGCTCGCGGAAGATGCCCGTGTCCCCGGCCAGGCTCGCCCAGGCGCGCCCCTCGCGCGGCGGCCCCGCGAAGGTGGTCTGCATCATCGCCACGATCACCGGGAGATGGTCGCGGATGACCCGCCAGGTGACCGCCAGGTGCGCGCGCAGCTGCTCCGGGTCGGTCAGGTCGTGGTCGGCCGGGTGCTCCTGCGCGCCCATCTCCGCGTGCAACTGCGCGTTCAGATCGCCCACCAACGCCTTGAGCAGGTCTTCCTTGTCCGCGAAGTGCGCGTAGAAGGAGCCGGTTGCGCGCCCGGCCTCACGCGTGATGTCGGTGATCTTCGTATCGAGGTAGCCCCGCTCGGCGAACAGCCGGCGCGCCGCCTCCTTCAGCGCCGCCCCGGTCTCGGCGGCCTTCTCCTTGCGAACGCCCATCGGACGGTGGCTCCTTGTCGCGCTTGACGTGCCATCGGGTGCCCATCATAGTGAACCGGAGTTCGATGAATTGAGATTCACTGAATATGGATTCAGGGGGCTGATGTGAACGTCATCGTCGGCGGGGGAGTGGCCGGACTGGCGAGTGCCATCGCGTTACGGCGGCTCGGCGCGGAGGTCACGGTCTACGAGGCGTACGCCGAACCGGCGGGCCGGGTGGGCTCTTTCCTCAGCCTCGCGTCCAACGGGCTACGGGTGCTGCGCGCCCTCGGCGTCCTGGAACAGGTGCGGCGCGCGGGCTTCGACGTGCCGCGCCAGCGCATGTGGGCCGGGTCGGGCAAGCTGCTCGGGGACGTACCGAGGGGCCGGCTCGGCGGCGACGGCCTGCACAGCGTCACGCTGATGCGCGGCGCCCTGGTCGAGACGCTGCGCACCGAGGCGCTGACCGCCGGGGCGCACCTCGTCACGGGTGAACGCCTGGTGGACGCCGCCGCGACGGACACCGGGGTACGCGCGGTGTTCGCGAGCGGCCGCACGGCCGAGGCGTCCCTGCTCGTCGGCGCGGACGGCATCCACTCGGTGACCCGCACCCCGCTCGACCCGGACGCGCCCGTTCCCGCGTACGCCGGTCTGTACAGCATCTCCGGCGTCTCCGAAGGCGTGCCTGTCGAACCCGGCGTCTTCCACATGACGTTCGCCCGCAACGGCGCCTTCCTCCACCTCGCGGCACCGGACGGCAGGCCCTAGCTGTATTGCCCTGTGAGGTTGGGGACGCGGCTGGCGGGTGGCTTGCCTGCGAGCGCGGTGTGTCCGCGGTGGTGATTGTAGGTGTGCAGCCAGCCGGGGAACGCGTCGCGTCGTTCCTGCTCTGATTGGTAGGGGCGGGCGTAGGCCCACTCGTCGAGCAGGGTGCGGTTGAGGCGTTCGACCTTGCCGTTGGTCTGCGGCCGGTAGGGGCGGGTTCGCTTGTGGGTGATCCCGGCCGCTGCCAGGGTGTCGCGCCAGGTGTGGGACTTGTAGCAGGAGCCGTTGTCGGTCAGGACGCGTTCGACGGTGATGCCTGCGCTGGTGAAGTAGGCGTGGGCCCGCTGCCAGAAGGCGGTGGCGGTCTCCTTCTTCTCGTTGGTGTGGATCTCGCTGTAGGCGAGGCGGGAGTGGTCGTCGACGGCGGTGTGGATGTAGCTGTAGCCGGCGCTCTTGCGGGTCTTGCGGCCGGCCTGGCGGCCCAGCACCTTGTGGCCGCCGCCGTCGGGGATGTTGCCGAGCTTCTTGATGTCCACGTGCACCAGTTCGCCGGGCTTCTCGCGTTCGTAGCGGCGTATGTTCCGGCCGGTCGCACGGTCCAGATGGGTTAGACGGGCGAGCCCGAACCGGGTGAGGACCCGGTGCACGGTCGAGGGCACCAGTCGCAGGTGGTGGGCGATGCGGGCCGGGCCCCAGCGCCGTAGGACACGAACTTTGATGATGCGCCGCTCGGTGCGGGTCGGGGTCCGCCCGGGACTGTGACGAGGACGCGAGGAGCGGTCGGTCATGCCCGCTTCACCGAGGTGCCGGTAGCGGCCGGCCCAGCGCTGGGCTGTGGTTGGTGAGACCTGGAAGCGTTCGGCGGCTCGGCGCAGCGGCCAGCCCTCCTCGACCACACAGCGGGCCAGGCGCAGGCGTCCAGTCTCGGTCAGGGGTGCATTACGGTGGGGCACGAGGGCCTTTCGGTCAGGTGTTGACATCGCAATCCACACCGAACCGGAAGGCCCTCACCTGCTTCAAGATCCCTCAGCCGAGACCTGGCTCACCCGTCCACAACCTCCCAGGACAGAACACCTAGCCCCGGGGAGCCGGATCTCGATCGCGGCGACGAGGCATGGCTCACCCATCTCGCCGGTCTCCACCGGCACGAGCGGGTGCCGTCCGCCGTCCTCGCCGCCACCGTGACACTGCACCGCCCCACTTCGACCCACAGCCTGGGCCCGGTGACGGTCCGTCACAGCGACCGCATGGTGCTGCTCGGCGACGCCGACCACCCCGTGGGCGCCGGCCAGGGCGCGTCGATGGCGCTGGAGGACGCCCTCGTGCTCGCGCGCTCGGCACGGAGACCTCCGTACCGGCGGCCCTCGCGGCGTACGACGCGGCGCGTTCGGACCGACCGGCTCGCGCGGATGGCCCGGGCGGCGGGCAACCGAGACTCCAAGACGGCGGGCCCGCTCGGCCGTTGGGCGCGGGACCTGATGATGCCGGTCGGCATCCGCTTCTTCTACGAGAAGGCCATGGCCTGGCTCTACACGTACGACTGCGGCGAACTCCCCGCCGCACTGGCGGGCGTGCTGCGGGACTGACGTACGGAACACAGCCCCGGCGTCCCGGAAAGCGGATGCGGTCCGGCCGTGTGGTGGTGTGGGATCGAGGGCATGACGATCGCACTCGGCACACCGGACACCGAGGGACTCGGCGCGGCGGCGGACGCGCTGCGGGGCTGGCAGGCCGAGGGTGCCCCGATGCAGCTGCACCCGGGCGACCTCGGCTGGTACGGGCGGACCGGCCCACGGACCACCGCGGAAGCGGTCAGGACGTGGAGCCGGGCCGGGCGGATACTCGCCGTCGGGCTGCTCGACGGACCCGGCCTGATCCGGCTGACCACCGCGCCGAACGCCCGCCGGGACGAGGAGCTCGCGCGAAGACTGGCCGACGACATCGCCCTCCCCGCACACGGGGTGCTGCCGGAGGGCCGGGCGGCCGTCGAGGCACCGCGGGACGCGCTGGTCCGGGAGGTGCTGGGGGAGCGGGGCTGGGGCATCGACGAGCCGTGGACGCCGCTGCGCCGCGACCTGACCGGGCCGGTGCCCGCACCGGACCTGACCGTCGAGGTCGCCGGTCCCGGACTGGCCCACCAGGTGGCGGCCGTCCACCGCTCGGCGTTCCAGGGCTCGCGGTTCACGGACGCCGGGTGGCGCGCGATGGCCGCGGGGCCGCTGTTCACCGACGCCCGCTGCCTGCTCGGACGCGACGAGCGGGGCGACGCGGTGGCGACGGTGACGGTCTGGTCCGCCGGGCCGGGAAGGCCGGGGCTCCTCGAACCGATGGGCGTACACCGGGACCGCCGCCGCCGGGGCCACGGCAGGGCGATCACCCTGGCCGCGGCCGCCGCGCTCCGGGAACTCGGCGCGTCGAGCGCCCTCGTGTGCACACCGAGCTCCAACACCGGGGGCGTGGCCGCGTACCTGTCGGCGGGCTTCGAGCGGCGCCCCGATATCCACGACCGGTTCCGGCCGGCCTGAGGCCGGGCGCCGCTCGCTGATCATGGACGGCGCTGTTCGGGGCACATGGCGGGCGATGACATTCGCGACCCGCCGAAGGAGACGCCCGGTGCCGATACGCAGAACGAGAGGCGTCACACCCCGCCCCGGCGCCACGGACGCCGTGCGGAGCCCCTTGCTCATCCTCGCCCTCGCCGGTGCCCTGATCGGCGCGGCGATCCTGCTGTTCCTCCGCTTCGCGCACTGGGCCGGTGCCCATCCGGTCACCGCCGTGCTGCTGGCGCTCCTCGCCCTGCCCGTGCTCTACGTCCTGTTCCGGGCCATGCCCCGCGCCCGTGAGCTGCGCCGGGCGGCCCGCGCGGGCATGATCCCGCCGCCCGGGGAGGAGCCCGTCCCCGAACCGGTCCCCGCCGCGCAGGTCCCGCATGCCCCCACCGACGCCCGCGACGGGCTCACCGTCGTGCTCCCGCCGCCCGTCCCGGAGTACACCACCCCCGACTTCTCGGCCCTCGACCCGGACGGCTTCGAGGAGGCGGTGGCCGCGCTGTGCGAGCGGGACGGCTGCCAGGAGGTCGAAGTGGTCGGCGGAGCGGGTGACTTGGGCGCCGATGTCCTGGCGACCGCCCCCGACGGCCGCCGCGTCGTCGTGCAGTGCAAGCAGTACGGCCCCGAGCACAAGGTCGGCTCCCAGGACCTCCAGCGCTTCGGCGGCACCTGCTGGACGGTCCACGGCGCGCAGCTCGCTGCCGTAGTGACGACCAGCGAGTTCACCGCACCCGCACTGGAGTACGCGGAGGCGTGCGGCATCCGCTGCGTGGACGGCACGGCGCTCGCGGCCTGGGCGGAGGGCTCGGGTGCGGCTCCCTGGGGGCCGGCGATGCTGGACACGGCCTGAGGGGCCGCCGTACGGCGGGAGCGTGTGAGCCGGTCCCGGACATGAGGGATCGTCAAATGCCCTTTACCAGTGCTTAGTTGTCTGGGGTGACGGGGTGATCTTTGATCACGGGGACAAGGCCCTCCGTGACCCCGGGAGTACACAGCCATGCACAGTGGAGTCGAGGCGACCGCCTACCTCGTCAACGAGTCCCGGGTCCGGCGGCCCGACCTCTCCCAGGACCCGTTCGCGGGTGCCTGGATACCCGACCAGGAGCGGCCCGCCGTACGCGGGCTGTGGAACAAGTACGCCGAAGTGACCTACGAACACGACGACCTGGTCGTCTCCCTGCGCGGCAGATACATCGCCGACACCCTGGCCGCCCAGCTGCGCAAGGACCCCGACACGGTCCTCGTGAGCTGTGGCGCCGGATTCTCCTCGTATCCCTGGCTCCTCCCCTTTGCGGCGGCGCTGGAGGCCGACCTCCCCGCCATGGCCGAGGCCAAGCGGGAACGTGCGGCGGAGCTGACGGCCGCGGGCGTGCTGCCCGAGCGCGACGTGCGGCACCTGCCGCTCGACCTCAACGACGCGGCGGCACGCGCGGAACTCTCCTCGCTGGTACGCGAGTGGGCCGACGGGCGGCCCGTGGCCTATGTGGCCGAGGGGGTGGTCTTCTATCTGCCCGCGCGCACCGCGCGTGCGGTGACCACCCTCGGTGCGACGTTCGGCACGTGCGCCGTCAGCGCGGTCAGCTACTGGCCCGCGGCGTCCGCGGGCAGCCAGGTGCTGGCCGATCAGCGCGACTGGTTCCGCAGCCGGTCGGTCCCCGAGGAGGCGTCCTTCCTGACCCACGACGAGCTGGTCACGCTCTTCGGCACGGAGATCGAGGACCGCGGCCCCGAGGACCTGCAACGCCACTACCTCGACCGCGTGATCGTGTCCGAAGCCGGGCTGATCCCGGAATACGTCGCCGTCGCCTGGAACTGAAGCCTCTCGTTCGGATCAGGCCGGATCTCCGTCCTGGCCCTCGTCCCGGTCCCCGTCTCCGTCCTGTTCGCCCACGCTGATCAGCCCCGTCTCGTACGCGACGATCACCGCCTGCACCCGGTCGCGCAGGCCCAGCTTGGCGAGGATGCGGGCGACGTGCGTCTTCACGGTCGTCTCGGCCAGATGGAGGCGCGCCGCGAGTTCCGCGTTGCTCAGGCCCCGGGCGAGCAGGCCCAGGACCTCCAGTTCGCGCGGGGTGAGCGCGGCGAGGTCGCGGTGCGGAGCGGCCGTGTCGCCGCCGCGCCGGGTGAACCGCTCCACGAGGCGGCGGGTGATGGCGGGGGCCAGGAGGGCGTCACCCGTACGGACGGTGCGCACCGCCGCCGTCAGCTGCTCGGGCGTCACGTCCTTGAGCAGGAAGCCGCTGGCCCCGGCCGACAGGGCCGCGTACACATAGCGGTCCAGGTCGAAGGTGGTCAGGATGATGACCCGGGGCTGCCCGGCGGCCCCGGTGAGGATGCGCCGGGTGGCCTCCAGGCCGTCCATCTCCGGCATCCGGACATCCATCAGCACCACGTCCGGCCGGGTGCGGCGCACCGCGTCGACCGCCTCCGCCCCGTTCACGGCCTCGGCGACGACATCGATGCCGTCCGCGCCGAGGATCAGCCGGAAGCCGGTGCGTACCAGGGTCTGGTCGTCGGCGATGAGTACACGCGGCGGCTCGGTCACGGCGTCTCCAGGGGGATCAGGGCCTCCACACGGTATCCGCCGCCCGGCAGCGGCCCGGTGCTCAGGGTGCCGTCGTGCACGGCCAGGCGTTCACGCAGTCCGATCAGGCCCCGGCCGCTCCCGGCCCCCTCGCCCGGGCGCCCGCCGGTGTCGGTGACCTCCACCCGCAGCCTGCGGGGCCCGTACGCGACGGACACGGCCGCCGACGCGCCGGACGCGTGCTTCACCGTGTTCGTCAGGGCCTCCTGGACGACCCGGTACGCGGCGAGTTCGATCCCGGGCGGCAGCGGACGGGCTCGTCCCGTCACCGTCAGGCCGACCGGCAGCCCCGCGTCCCGGACCCGCCCCACCAGCACCTCCAGCTGGTCGAGTCCGGGCTGCGGCGGAGGGACCACCGCACCGCAATCCGCCTCCCCGTCCTCGGCGGTCGCGGTCAGCAGGCCCACCACGTGGCGGAGTTCGGTCATCGCCGCCCGGCCGCCCGCCTCCACGGCCAGCAGCGCCTCACCGGCGAGCTCGGGCGAGGACTTCATGATCGTGCGGGCGGCACCGGCCTGGATGATCATCACGCTGACGTTGTGCGTGACGACGTCGTGCAACTCGCGGGCGATCCTGGCCCGTTCCTGCTCCACGGCGCGGCGCAGCGTCTCCTCCTGCTCGCGCTCCAGGACGGACAGCCGCGCCCGCCCCTCGTCGGACCGCAGCTTCCAGGTCCGCAGACCCACGGCGGCCACGGCCATCGGAATCAGGATCAGCAGCGCGATGTACTCGTTGGGGACGATCGGCGTCACCGAGTTCCCGGAGGTCCCGACCAGCACCACCGACACCGGCAGCGCCACGAGCGCCGCCACCCGGTGCGGGCTGTACACGGCGGCGCTGTACACCGCGATCACGAACGCGTAGAAGGTCAGGCGCATCACGCTCTGCGGGGTCGCCAGCGTCGCGGCCGTCACCACGCACAGCACGGCCAGCGGGAAGCGGCGGCGCAGCACCAGGGCGCCCGAGGCCACGGCCGCGAGCGTCACCATGAAGGCCATCCCACCGGTCCCGGACGGGCGTTCCAGGGCATAGGCCGTGCCGCCGACCACCCGCACCACCACGTTGTTCGCGTTGTCCACGCCGTAGTACACGGTGGCGACGCCCAGGACCAGCGCCACCAGCACGTCGAACTGCCGGGCACGCGCGGTGGGCCGCGGCGGTGGGCCCCCCGCCCGGACCGCGTCCTCCCACAACCGGCCCAGCTTCGTACGTACATCCGTCACCGCTTCATTGTCCCGGCGGCCCGGACCCCGGGGAGTCCGCCCCCGTACCCATTCCGGCGACGGCGCGTACACCGCCCGCCTACCTCGCAAGGACGACGGGCGCGCCGCTCATCCCGGCGCCGGACGGCGAAGGGGGCCGGGCGGCGGACGCGCGCGGCGCCGGTCCGCTCCTAGCGTTCACGCCACCTGACCGCACATCACCCAGGAGCCCGCCATGAGCACCACCCCGCTGATCGAGCTGCGCGAGGTGAGCCGTCGCTACGACGACGGACCGCCCGCCCTGCACGAGGCGTCACTGACCGTGCTGCCGGGGGAGGCCGTCGCGATCCTCGGCCCCTCCGGCAGCGGCAAGTCGACGCTCCTCAACCTCCTCGCCGGTCTCGACCGCCCCGACGCCGGCACGGTCACCGTCGACGGTGTGCGCGTCGACCAACTGGGCGAGGCCGCGTCGGCGCTGTACCGGCGCGCCCGGATCGGCATGGTCTTCCAGTTCTTCAACCTGCTGGACGACCTGACCGTCGCCGACAACGTCACCCTGCCCGCCCGCCTCGCGGGCCTGTCCCGGGGCGAGGCGGCCCACCGGGCGGACGGACTCCTCCGACGGCTCGGCATCGAGCGCCACGCCCGCTCGTACCCCGGCCGTCTCTCCGGCGGCCAGCGCCAGCGCGTCGCCGTGGCCCGGGCCCTGATGAACCGCCCGGCGCTGCTCCTGGCCGATGAGCCGACCGGAGCCCTGGACACCGCCGCCGGACAGGACGTCAGCGGGCTGCTCGCCGAGCTCAACGCCGAGGGCCAGACCGTCGTCCTCGTCACCCACGACCTGGCGCTCGCCCGCGCCTGCACCCACCGCACCATCCGCATCGCCGACGGCCGGATCACCCCCAACCTCCCGTCGCAGGCCGTCGCACCGGAGGCCGTCCGATGAGCGGCCTCGGCCGAGTGGTGCGCTCCGGAGTGGCCCGCCGCCGCGTGCAGACGCTGGTCATCGGACTCGCCGCGATGATGGCCGTGGCCGCGTCCGTACTCGCCGGAGCGCTGCTCGTGGTCTCCGGCGCCCCCTTCGAGGACGCGTTCGCCCGGCAGCACGGCGCCCACCTGTCCGTGCGGTTCGACGCGGACGAGGTGAGCGCCGCGCGGCTGGCGGAGACCGCGCACACCGAAGGCGTACGCGCGGCGGCGGGTCCCTTCCGCATGGCGACGGTCACCCCGCGCGCCGACGCGAGCGGTCCCGGCTGGCCCCTCACCGTGACGGGCCGGGCGGACCCGGGCGGCGGCGTGGACCGGGTGGCCCTGACCGAAGGCCGCTGGGCCGTGCGCCCCGGCGAGATCGTCCTCTCCGCCGGCTCCTCCCTCTTCCCCGTCCTGGGCAAGGACATCCGTTTCACCGGACTGACCGGCGACCCCCCGCTGACCGTCGTCGGTGTCGCCCGCTCGGTCACCGGCACCTCCGACGCCTGGGTGGTCCCCGCCCAGATGCCGGCCCTGACCCAGCCCGGCGACGGCGGCTACCAGATGCTCTACCGCTTCACCGAGGCGGACACCGCCGCGCGGATCTCCGCGGGCGCCAGGAGTGTGAAGGCGTCCCTGCCCGCCGGGGCCGCCACCGGCGAACAGTCCTGGCTGACCGTCAGGAGGAACGCCGAGCAGGACACCGCCCTGTACGTCCCCTTCCTCTTCGCGTTCGGCGCCCTGGGCCTCGTCATGTCGGTCCTCACCGTCGGCAACGTCGTCGCCTCGGCCGTCGGTACGGGGACACGCCGCATCGGCATCCTCAAGGCCGTCGGCTTCACCCCCGCCCAGGTCGTCCGGGCCTACGTGGGCCAGGCGCTGATCCCCGCCACCGCCGGGACCGTCCTCGGCATCGTCGCGGGACACCTGCTCGCCGTCCCCGTGATGGCCGAGACCGAAGAGGCGTACGGCACCTCGTCCCTGGCCGTCGCGCCCTGGGTCGACGCGGCCGTGGTCGCCGGGGCGCTCGGCCTCGTGTCGGCGACCGCGTGGGCCGCCGCCTGGCGGGCGGGACGGCTGCGCACCGTCGACGCCCTCGCCGTGGGCCGCACCGCGTCGGGCGCGCGCGGGCGGAGGGCGGCCCGCATCGCCGGACGCCTGCCGCTGCCGCAGCCTGTCGCGCTCGGCCTGGTCCGGCCGTTCGCCCGGCCCGCCCGCGCGCTGGCCATGGGCACCGCGATCCTGTTCGGCACCGTCGCCGTCACGTTCACCGTGGGGATGGCCGCCTCGCTCGGCGAGGTGATGAAGGCCAAGGCGCACGACGCCGCCGACGTCGTCGTGCCCGCGCCCCTGCCGGACTTCGGGCCCCCGGGCGCCGAACGCCCCGCGCAGCGCACCGAGGCGGACCCGGCGGCCGTCGCGGCGGCCGTCAAGGCGGCCCGGGGCACCGGGAAGCACTACAGCGCCTCCACGGTCCGCGCCACGGTGGACGGGCTCCCAGGCACCACCGACGTCGTCGCCTTCACCGGCGACGCGTCCTGGGGCGGCTACACCATGGTCGCCGGCCGCTGGATCACCCGGCCCGGCGAGGCCGCCGTCCCGTCCCCGTTCCTCACCGCCACCGGCACCCGCATCGGCGACACCCTCACCCTGGGCGGCCTGGGCGCGCCCGTCACCGTACGGATCGTCGGCGAGGTCCTGGACCCGCGCAACGACGGCATGCAGGTCTTCACGGACGCCGCGACGCTCACGGCGGCCCACCCGGACCTGACGGAGACCAGCCACCACATCGCGGTCGCGTCCGGCACCGACGTCCACACGTACGTCGACGCGCTCAACAAGACCCTGAAGCCGCTGGGCGCCACGGCCAGGGCGGGCGGGCTCGGCGCGGGCGGCGACATGGTCGCCACGCTCAACGCCCTGTCCGCGATCCTCACCCTGATGCTCGTCGCCGTCGCCGGGCTCGGCGTGCTCAACGGGGTGCTCCTGGACACCCGCGAGCGCGTCCGGGAGATCGGCATCCACAAGGCCCTCGGTATGACGCCCCGCCAGACCGTCGCCATGGTTCTCACCTCGGTCGCCGTCACGGGCCTTGCGGCCGGCGCTCTCGGCGTACCGCTCGGCATGGCCCTGCACCGCCGCGTCCTCCCCGCGATGGGCGGGAGCGTGGGACTGCGCCTCCCCGACTCCGTCCTCGCGGTCTACCCCTCGGCCGGGCTGCTCCCGCTCGTCCTCGGCGGCCTCGTGATCGCCACCCTGGGCGCCCTGCTGCCCGCGGGCTGGGCCGCCAGGGCCCGTACGGCAGTGGCTCTGCGGACGGAGTAGACGGCACGCCCGGCCGTACGGGAGGCTCCGGGTGTGATCGAGCGGGAAGAGGCGGTGCGCCTCGTCGAGGAGCAATTGGAGCGCGAGCATCGCGCGTGGCCGGCCAAGGGCGTGGAACAGCCGGCCGTGGCCGTGGCGGACGTCGAGGAACACGAGCTGGTGTGGATCGTGCACTGGCAGTCCGTGGAGTACCTGCGGACCGAATCCTTCAGGGACATGATTCTGGGCATCGGGCCGTACCTGGTCGACCGCGTCGACGGGGGCCTGCACCGGATCGGCGTCGTCTTGGCGGTGTCCGGCGCATGGCAGGACGACTATCGCGGCCGCATCAGGGGACTGCCCGTACGGACGGCGGTGGACGACCTCCACGATGCCGTACGGGCGGCCGCCGCCGAGCACGGACGGCTGCACGCGGTGCGAATGCTGCGCCGGAAGCTGCCGGGCATGTCGCCCTCGGCTGCCGCGAATTACGCGCGCACCCTGCTGGACGGCGAGCCGCCCGCGCACTTCGTGGCTGCCGCGACAGCGGAGCTGGTGGAACCCATCAACCCGGTCGAGATGGTGGAGACCGTCCGCCCGGGCCGCGCGCCTCAGTAGGCGCGCTCCCGCTGCCGGTCCAGGTGCCGGATCACCGGGGTCGCCGTAGCGCCGTGCAGGAGTACGGAGACCAGGACCGTGAACGCCGTGACCGCCCACAGCTCCTCGGCGTACCGCGTGAAGGGGCCTTCGCCGAGCGCGTACGCCAGGTAGAACAGCGAGCCGATGCCCCGGATGCCGAACAGGGCCGTGACCGCCCGCTCGCGCGGCCCGGCCGGGAAGCCCAGCTGGGCGGCGGCGCCGGCGGCCGGGCGGATCACCAGGATCAGCGCGAGACCGAGGAGCGCCCCCTGCCACGGCAGGTCCGCCAGCCCGTCGGCGACCAGATAGCCGCCCAGCAGGAACAGCAGCGCGGCGGTCAGCAGACGCTCGATCTGTTCGCTGAAGCCGTGCAGTACCTGGTGGTAGCCGTGGCTGCGTTCGGCGCCCCGTATCGTGCACGCCGCGACGAACACCGCGAGGAATCCGTATCCGTGGAGCAGCTCGGTCAGCCCGTACGCGGTGAACGTGGCCCCGAGCGCGGTGAACCCCTCCATCTGCTGCGAGAGACGGGCGTGCCGGGAGCGGAAGAACAGCTGGCCGAGCAGCCGTCCCACGGCCACCCCGGCGGCCACTCCGACCGCCGCCCGCACCAGCACATCGGCCAGCAGCCAGTGGCCGATCCACCCCGCCGACCAGCCGCCGCCCGCCGCCGCCAGTGCCACGGCGGCCAGCACGAACGGCATCGCGAGCCCGTCGTTGAGACCGGCCTCGGAGGTGAGCGTGAACCGGACCTCCTCCTCGTCCTCCTCGTCGTCCCCGCTGATCGGCTCTCCGACCCGCACCTCGGCCGCCAGCACCGGATCGGTCGGCGCCAGCGCACCGGCCAGCAGCAGGGCCACCGCCGGTGGCCAGCCCACGAGCCACACGCCGAGCAGCGCCACGGCGCCGACGGTGAGCGGCAGGACAAGCCCCAGGAACCGCCAGGCGCCCGCCCAGGCACGCCAGGCGAAGGGCCGGTCGATCGCGAGCCCGGCCCCCATCAGCGAGACGATCACGCAGAGTTCCGTCACATGCTCGACCCACACCCGGTCCCGCACGGGATCCACGACGGGCACCCCGAGCGGCAGCAGGGCGATCGCCGCACCCGCCACCAGGAACACCATGGGAAGGGAGAACGGCCGCCGGCGGACCAGCGGGGGAAGGGCGGCGGCCAGCAGGATGCCGACCCCCGCCGCCGCGTATATGCCGTGCACCAACGTCATCCGGTACCGCGTCCTCCATCGGGTCGGCCGCGGCAGGCCACTTGGCCTCGTATGCGGCGGGAGGAACCCCGGGTACCCGGCGGCCCGGCTCCCACACCCCGGATGCATGGGCGCGGGCGTCGGGGCAACGTGAGGGACATGACGACGAAGCTCGGTGCCTTTGTTCTCGGTACGCCCGACCCCCCCGCCCTGGCCGATTTCTACCGCGCCCTGCTGGGCTGGGAGGAGGCCGAACGGGATCCGGAATGGGTCCGGCTGAGGGCTCCCGGACAGGAGCGCCCCAGCCTCAGCTTCCAGCTCGAAGCGGACCACACCCCTCCGGTGTGGCCGCAACTCCCGGGCACCCAGCAGATGCAGGCGCACCTGGATCTGGAGGTGGACGACCTGGAGGCGGAGACCCAGCGGGCGTGCGCCCTGGGCGCGAAGCTGGAGGAGCTCCAGCCCCAGCACGACGTACGGGTCCTGCGCGACCCCCACGGCCACCCGTTCTGCCTGTTCCTCCCGGGGGCCTGACGCTCCAGGCCGTCACACCGGCCGCCGGCGCCCCGGATCTCCGGGACGCCGGCGGCCGGCTCCTCGCACGGGGCGCGCCTCAGACGGGAACGGCCCCCGAGTGGTCGACCTCCGTGGCGACGGCACCCCGGCTCAGCAGGGCGTCAGCCGTGCTCAGGGCCTCACGCACGTCACTGACGCCCGTCATGACGCACAGGGTGTACGCGGTGTCCTCCCGCTGCCGGATGGTCTCCGGGGTGGAGCGGCGCTCGTCCTCGATCACCGCGTCGGCGTAGCGGGACAGTGCGGCACGCAGGTCTGCGGGCGTGGGAAGCAGCACAGCCAACCTCTCCTCAACTGAACTGACCCTCCCGAGCCGATGGGTGGCCGGGGCAGGGGTGTCACTCACGACGATCATCGGATTCCCCGTCATACGCAGACCATTCCCACCGTTTTCGGCCGAAGAAGAATTCCCGCGCCACCGTTGACAGCGCCGCTACGGGGCACACGTCCCCCATGGCCGGGGCGGCCGCCCTGCGGATGTGGACACCCAGCCCCCGCACGGCAGGCCCCCCGGTCATCTGTCCGTTCCCGCCCGCACCGGCTCGCACGGCGCCCCGGTGACCGCCGCGCCCCGGTCCACGTGCGCGAAGCCGAAGCGTGCCAGACAGTGCCACACCTTCTTGACCGCCTGCGGCTCGAAACGCCCCGAGCGCGCCGCGTCCCCGACGGCACGGGGGTCGAGCACACCGTCCACGGCGATGGCCGCGCCCAGGTCCACGTACTCCTGCCCCCGGTAACCGGGACGGCGGCGCAACTCGTCCACCGTCAGGCGGAACCCGGGGTGCCACTCCACCGCACAGCCCAGCAGCCCGGCGGCCGCCTCCACGTCCGTGCCCCGGTAGCAGGGGTCCAGGACCAGTGCCTCCACATGGGCGTCGGGGCGGACCGGCCCGTGCACCTGCGCCTCGATGTAGTCGTCCAGCACGTCCTGCTCGTCGGCGCGCGCGAGGGCGATCAGGCCCATGCGCGCGGCGACCCCGAAGTCCGTGGGCTCGAAGAAGCTGTCCGGATAGCAGAAGGTCGTACGCTTCAACGCCCCGGCGTCCAGCCGGAAATGCGCCGAGCCGAACCTCGGCGCTCCACCGACCGCGTACCGCCGGAAGTTCAACGCCCCGTAGACCGGCCGCTCCCTGGCCGGGGCGCTGTCGTAGGCGCCGCCGAAGATCCTGCTCTCCCAGCGCCACCGGTCGCCGCCCGGATGGGCCGTGAGACCGCCGTTGCTCGTGCCGGTCACGAACTGCGAGGAGTAGACACCGGTTTCGGCCATCGCCTCCAGCAGGGGCCTGCCGTCCAGCAGACGGTCCGGGTGGAAGTTGAGGGTCACACGCAGGGCCGGGTCCGCCGCCGGGCCCGAGGACAGCGCCGCGACATGGGCGAGAGCACGCAGGGAGTTCATCGGCACAGTGTTCCCGCAGGCGGCCGGTCGCCGCACGGCATTACTCACCGCTCAGCGGGCGGCGCGGTGCCGATAGGGTTTCCCCGCCGCGCTACACGACCGACCGGGGGGCCTTCGTGAGTCTGACCGCACAGATACTGCCGCTCGCGGGCGTCGCCCTGGGGGCCGTCACCTCGTTCCTGGTGACCAGCGCCCACGAGCGTACGAGATGGCGCAGGCAGCAGTCCGTGCGGTGGGACGAACGCCGCCTCACCGCCTACGCCGATTACGCGCACGCGGTCAAGGAACTCGCCGCGCGCTACCAGATGCTCGCCGCGGGCCGGGGACTCACGACCGGCCCCGTCCCCGTGGAGGCGACGCCCGAGGTCCTGGCCGAGGTCGGACGGCTGGAATCGCTGCGCTCCGCACTCTCCGAGACGCTCGGCCTGCTCGGCGACACGGAGGCCAACACCGCGTCCAAGTCCGTGGACCACTGCCTGTGGCGCCTTGAGGCCCTGGCCCGGGGCGTCGAGACCTTGGCCGAGCAGGACTGGGACCAGGCGTACCGGCAGTTCCGGCAGGCGCGCGACCGCTACGTCGACCGCGCCCGGGCCAGCCTCGGCGTGCCGGGGGCCGCCGCCCGTGCCGTGCCCTGGCCGGACGACTGGCGGCCCACCGCCGGCTGAGCGGCGCGGGCGCGGTGCGCTACCTTCCTGGGGTTATGGACGACGAGGCCGAGGCACCCCCAACCGGGGCCTCCTTCACCGAGGCACCGTCCGCCGGGGCCTCCTTCATCGACCCGGAGTCGGACTACCCGTGCTGCTGGTTCTGCCCCGCGCTGCGGCTGCCGCGCACCGGCTTCCTCGTCGCGGACCGGCCCAGCCGCGACTGGCCGTTCGACGCGGCGGACGGCTTCCGGTACACCGTGGACACCCGGACCCCGGTCTGCGTCCACCCCGGCCGCGTCGGAGTGGCGGCGGAGCTCACCGCACGGACGTACGTGGACCCGCCGCTGCCGGACGCAGAACGGGACGACCCGGACGGGCGTCCGCGCCGGTGGTGGCGGCTGCGGCGGCCCGGCGTCCGGGCCGTTCCGGCGCGTCGGTAACCTGGGGCGCCATGACGCGTGCCTGGCTGCTGCCGATCCTCTTCCTCGCCTCCGGGGCGGCCATCGCCGCCGGACTGATCGCCCGGGGGAGCACCGGCGAGGGAGTCGTCCTTCTGGTGGGCTTCGCGCTGCTCGCGGGCCTGAACTCGCCCCTGGTCTTCCCGAGGTCGGTCAGCGCGGCGGAGGCCCGGCGCCGCAGCGCGGCCGACGGGCGGCCCATCGTCTTCTGGCGGCCGGGCTGCACGTACTGTCTGCGGCTGCGGTTCCGGCTGCGGCGGCAGGCCCGGCGGCTGCACTGGGTCGACATCTGGCGGGACCCCGAGGCCGCCGCCGCAGTGCGGGCGGTCAACGACGGCAACGAGACCGTCCCCACCGTCTTCGTGGCGGGACAGCCCCACACCAACCCGGACCCGGCGTGGGTACGCGCGCAGATCGCCCGGCCCTGATCCGCCGGACCGGCCCTACTCCTCCACGCCCAGCCCCAGCCGCTCCGCCACCGTCCCCAGGGCCGCTCCCAGCGGAAGCCCGATCCGCGCGACGGCCTGGCCGTCGCCCCGGGTCGGCTCCCGGTTGACGATGAGCACCGGCTTCCCGGCCTGCGCCGCCTGCCGGACGAACCGGAGCCCGGACATCACCGTCAGCGAGGACCCCAGAACGAGCAGCGAGGACGCCGTACGGACCAGCTCGCGGCAGTGCTCGACCCGTGCCGGGGGCACCGACTCGCCGAAGAACACCACGTCCGGCTTGAGGATGCCGCCGCAGACCTCGCACGGCACCACCCGGAAGTCCCCGACCTGCTCGTCGGTGAGATCGGCGTCGCCGTCCGGATTGACCCCGGCCGCCACCGGCTGGAACCCGGGGTTCGCCTCTTCGAGCCGCCGCGCGACCTCGCGCCGTGCGACGAACGTGCCGCAGTTGAGGCAGACGACCCGGTCCAGGCCCCCGTGCAGCTCCACCACGTCCTCGCTGCCGGCGGCCTGATGCAGCCCGTCGACGTTCTGGGTGATCACACCGGACAGCGCACCGCCGCGCCCGAACGCGGCCACCGCCCGGTGACCGGCGTTCGGAAGGGCCCGCCGGAACGTCTTCCAGCCGAGGTGGCTGCGCGCCCAGTACCGCTGCCGGGGCCGGGGGCCCGACGTGAAGTCCTGGTACGTCATCGGCGTGTGACGGCTCAGGCTGCCGCCCTCGCCCCGGTAGTCGGGGATGCCGGACTCCGTCGAGATACCCGCCCCGCTCAGCACCAGCACACCGCCCCGGCCGAGCGCTTCGACCACGGGTTCCAGGTCGGTGGTGGCCGGGGGCAGCCCGGCGGTGGGGGTCCAGCTCAGAGTGGGGCGCATGCGCATGCGTCCAGGGTACGGAACCGGCCACCCACCGCCCCGCCGTCAGGACAGCAGCTCGATGTACCCGTCGGTGCCGTGGACGCGGATGCGCTGCCCGTCCCGGATGCGCCGTGTGGCGTGCTCGACGCCCACGACGGCCGGAAGACCGTACTCCCGGGCGATCACCGCACCATGCGTCATCAGCCCGCCCACCTCGGTCACGAGGCCCGCGATCCCGACGAACAGCGGCGACCAGCTGGGGTCCGTGAAGGTGGTGACCAGGATGTCGCCCGCCTCCAGGTCCGCCTCGGCCACATCCAGGATCACCCGCGCCCTTCCCTCGACGGTCCCGGCGGAGACCGGCAGCCCGTTCAGCGCGCCCTCCGGCACGTCGTCGCGCCGGTACGCCCCGTTCACCGCCTCGCCGTCCGAGGTCAGCACCCGGGGCGGGGTGAGCGCGCTGTACGCCCGGAACTCCTCCTTGCGGCGCCGGATCAGCTCCTGGTCCACCACGCCGGAGCGCACGGCGTCACCGAACTCCTCCAGGGTGAGGTGGAAGGCGTCCTCCCGGTCGGCCAGCACCCCCGCGTCGACCAGGCGGTCGGCCTCCCGCACGAGGGCCTGCTTGTAGACGAAGTAGCGCTGGATGATCCCGTACTTCGGGTACTCGCGGTAGCCGATGAAGGTGCGGACCCGGTCGATCATCGCCTTGGTCTCGTCGGCCTTCCGGTCTCCGTCCGGAAGCGCCCGCAGCCGTGCGAGCACGTCCCGCTCCTTCGCCAGGGCCCTCTGCCGCCCCTCCTCGAAGCGCCGCGCGGCCGTGCCCGGCCCGAAGAGCCGTACGTTGTCCAGGATCACCGGCACGAGCGCGGTGGGACGCTCGCTCCAGCGCGGCCGGGTGATGTCGATCTCGCCGACGCACCGCATGCCGTACCGGTCGAGGTACGCCTCGATGGCCCGGCGCGCCTCCGACCCGCCCGCGACCTTGCCCAGGCCGTCCAGGAAGCCGTCGTCGTCCCCGACGGCCCGCAGATAGGCCACCGCCTCCGGATGCGGGCGGATCGCGTCGGCGACGTCGAGGAGCGCGAGGCCCATCTCCGAGGTCACGTTGTCGGGAGCGGAGAGGGTGAGCGTGTCGGCCGCGTTCTTCTCGCCGAGCCATTCGAGCAGCTTTTCGTTGAGCCACCAGGTGGACTCCATGCCCGCCATGATGGCCTGCATGCTCACGGGGTCGCCGAGCACCCGCTTGTGCTCCTCGAAGGCCGTCGGCAGGAAGTCGAACAGGGCCGGCCCGGAGTGCGTCCGGATGTCGCGCGCCAGGGCGGCGACGGACGCCTCGCTGCGCGCGATCAGCCCGGCGACGACGGCCCGGTCGGTCGCGATCGGCTCGGGCGCGCCACCGGTCGGCGGCGCGGCGGGCGACGGGTCCGGGAGCGTCGGGACGAAGCCGGGATGGGCGAGGACGGTCTCCAGGGCGTCCCTGACCAGCGGATCGCCCTTGCCCATCAGGTCCAGGAGCCCGGCCCGGGCGGAGGGCGGGCCGAGGCGCCGGGTGACGTCCACGAACAGCCGCCCGCCGGCCTCCAGCATCGGAGCCATGGCGGTCAGCCGCCACATCGAGAGCCCGAGGGGCTTCATCGCGTCGGTCATCATCTGCTGGTGTCCGACGGAGACGTACACGTGGTTCTCGCCGTCGCCCACCTCCGGGACGGGGAACAGTGTCGTGACCGGCCGGCTCTGGACGATCCGGAAACCGTCGTCGGACAGACACCACTCGATGTCCTGCGGGCGGCCGAAGTGGGCCTCGATCCGCCGCCCGAGCCGTACGAGCCCGAGGACCTGCTCGTCCGTCAGCGCCGGTTCCTCCCGCCGCCGCGCGTCGACCGCCACTTCCCGGGTGCCCCCGCCTTCCAGGGGCTCGACCGCACGTTCCTTGGCGGCGATCGACCGGGCAGTGATCTCGCCGTCGCGCACGGTGAAGACGTCCGGGTTCACCAGGCCGGAGACCAGGGCCTCGCCCAGCCCGAAGCCGGCGTCCACCGTGGCGTCCTTGCGGTTGCCCGTCACCGGATCGGCCGTGAAGAGGATGCCCGACGCCCGCGGGAACACCATCCGCTGCACGACGACGGCCATGTGCACGGTGCGGTGGTCGATGCCGCCCCGCCGCCGGTACGTCACGGCCCGCTCGGTGAACAGCGACGCCCAGCACCGGCTGAGGTGCCGGAGCACCGCCGCCGGACCCACGACGTTCAGATACGAGTCCTGCTGGCCCGCGAAGGAGGCCGTCGGCAGATCCTCCGCCGTCGCGCTGGACCGTACGGCGTACGCGGCGTGCTCGCCGTGCCGTGCGAGTGCGCCGGTCACCGCCGCCACCAGGTCGTCCGGCAGGGCCAGGCCCTCGATGGTCCGCCGGAGTTCCGCGCTCAGGGTGCGCACGGCGTCCCGGTCGTCCGCATCCACGCCCGCCAGCCGGCCGAGCTGTTCGGCGACCGCCGGTTCCGAGGTCACGACGCGCCGGAAGGCGTCCGTCGTGACGCAGAACCCGCCCGGCACCCGGACGCCCTCGATCCGCGACAGCGTGGCCAGGTGTGTGCCCTTGCCGCCGACGGCCGCGACCGGCGCCCCGTCGGCCTCGTTCAGATCCCACACGTACCGCTCGCGCACGCAGCGTCCTCATTTCCGCAGGTCGGGGTGGTCAGGCCGATGATTCTGCGGCACCCCCCGGCCCTTGCCGCAAGCCCCCCGGTGCGCTATAAGTTGGGTACGGCAGGGAGAGGGTTCTCCCTGCTTCTTGTTTTTGTACGCCGTGCCGGGCGCTCCGTCCGCCACCGGCACGCGCCCCCGGCCCCCACATATCGGGTCAGGATCCGGACCTCCCCCTCCGCAGCAGCACCGGCCGCAGCCGGCTGTAGCCGCGCACCGACACCGGGCGCAGCGGCCTCAGCGTGTACGCCGCCACCCCCGCCAGCTCCCCGGCCAGCGCGGTGTTGACCAGGACGGACGCGGGGCGGGCCACCGCCGTCAGCCGGGCGGCGACGTTGACCGCCGCCCCGTAGACGTCACCGAAGCGGCCGATCACGGGGCCGTGGGCGAGCCCGGTCCGCACCTGCGGCAGCTTCGGGTCGGCCTGGGCCCGGGCCGACAGTTCGAGGCCGATCCCGGCGGCGTCGGCCGCGGACTCGCAGACGAAGAGCACTTCGTCGCCGATGGTCTTCACCACCTGGCCCCGGCCCTCGGCCACCACATCGCCGGTCATGGTCTCGAACCGGTCGAGCACCCCCACCAGTTCGGCGCCGTCCAGGCCACGGGTCATCCGGGTGTAGCCCACCATGTCGGTGAACCCGACCGCGCGCTCCCGGACATGGGCGCCGTCCCCGGCCACGGAGCCGTCCTCCCGTTCCTCGGTCAGCAATGGCCCGGCATGCGCGACGAGATGGCGGCGCCAGACGTACCGCTGAAGGCGCTCGATCTCCGGCAGCAGCGCCGCCATGTGCGCCAGGAGGGCATCCCGGCCGGGCGCGGTGTCCCCGGCCTGCCCCATCCAGTCCCGGAGGGTGTCCACCTGCCAGTCGGCGAGCCGGGAGAGGTGGTGGCCGAGGGCCCGGGCCATCAGCGCCTCGCTGTGCTCCGTGATCAGCCCGGCCGTGATGAGGCGTTCCCCCGCGCGCAGGGCCTCCACGTCGGCGTCGGTGAACACCCTGGCGTCGTCGTCCACCGCCGGGAACCCGAGCGCGCGCCACACCCGTACGGCACGCTCGAACTCCACCCCGGCGCGCGCGGCCACGTCCCGGCGCGTCCAGACCCGGCCCCCGCCGAGCAGCACCTCCTCGACGATCCCCGGCCCCGCGCCGGCCGGTTCCCCGCTCACGTGGTGTGCACGATCAGGACGTCGAGGCCGGCCTTCCTGGCGACGTCCGCCGGCACGGAGCCGAGGAGCCGCCCCGCCAGCGACCGCAGCCCCCGGTTGCCGACCACCAGGAGGTCGGCCGAGCACTTCCGGGCGGTCCGCACGAGCGAGGGGACCGGCTCACCCTCCACGGCGACCGTACGCACCTCCGACGCGCCCTGGAGGCGCGCGCGGTCTCTCGCGGTTCTCAGGGTCTCCTCGGCCGGCGCCGAGCCCACCACCTGGTACGCCTCGGCGCCCAACTGGTCCTGTGCCGCGGCGAGTTCCTGGCCGCGCATGGGTGCGTACGCGCAGGTGATGACGAGCTCGGCACCGCACACGGAGGCGAGGCGTGCGGCGGCCTCGACGGCCGCGTACGACGATTCCGATCCGTCCGTGCCGACCAGGAGGGTCTGATAGGCGGTCAACTCAATCTCCTTACTTTGAAGTAAACTTACTTCAGAGTAAGGTACGGGCCGGGGTGAACCCGGGCAAGAGCGCCGATGCACGCACGTGCTGCACGATTCAGCCCTTCAGGCCCGGACGCTGGTTCATCCAGGCCGAGTTGACTGCGTCGTGCCAGTGCTCACCGTGAAGGCGAGGGTGGGCTGACCACCCGTCACCGTGACGACCCCCTCACGCCCCGAACGGAGCAACCGCTCCGCTATGCGTGGTCCGCGCACTGGGCTCGAACTTGTACGGAGTTTCCTCGCGACGGTGCCGGAGTTCCGGACTGAGCTGCAGGCGTGCCTAACGTCGCGGGCGGATGCCTTGTTCGATTTGTGTGACGCGCTCCTGTGCACCGACGGCCCGGTCCGCACCCTCATGGACCTGGGCGTGCCGCTGCCCCGGGCGGTGTTGGCCATGGACGTCTCCCCCGTGGCTTCGGCCGGACGCCGACACCTGCTCGGACCGCTCCTTCCGCCACACCTTCGGACGCGGCCTGGGCAAGCACCAGATGGTGCCTGACCGGCCGTACCACGGAGTCCCGGCCCAGACCACGGAGTTGTTCAGCCGGTAGGCGGGCGCCGCCGGAAGTCCGGGGCCGAGGACCGCGGCCGCGAAGTCCAGCCGGTGCGGGCCGCGCCCATCGAACTTCTCCGTCGACGTGGTGATGGACTGGCGACCCGCGATCGACGCCCGGTCGAGCCACTCCCCGGGCGTCCGGTAGTCCCGCACGACGGACGGGAAACGCACCGACTGGTCGATGAACAGCGGCAGCAGCACCTCGTCGTCCGGAGTCGCCGCCGAGGTGCCGGCCGCCGGTGTGCCCTGCGCGTTGAAGTGCTCGCGCACCTCCGTCAGGTCACCGCGCCCGACCGAGAACGACGGCTTGGCCGGTACACCGTCGTTCCAGGTGCGTGCCACGTGGTAGAAGAACGGACTGGGCGCCTGAGAGGACGCGCCCTCGGCCGCGAACACCGCGAACGTACGGTACGTGGCGTCCTAGTCCGCGAACGGCGTGGCGTACAGCGACTGCCCCGAGCGCGCACCGTTGGTGACGACGCTCAGGGTGTACGACCCGGTGCCCGCGGGCACGGCCGGCGCCGCCTGCACGGCCGTCGCCCGCGCCGCCTCATCCCGACCCAGTACTGGGCCTCGGGCACCGTCACCGTACCGGTGCCGGAGGTGATGCGGACCGGGTAGCGGTCACCGGTCCAGCGGTTGACCACCAGCGCCGAACCGGTCGCCGGAGTACCGTCCCGCTGCTCAGCGCGGAGCGTGACCCGGTGGCTGGGCACGACGCTGTCGACCGCGAGACCGTACGGGTGACGGGCTGCCCGCCCTTCGAAGCGGTGAGCACCGCGGACCACGGGCCGTGCGGGAGCAGAGCGGCACGGGCGGTGACGGTGGCCGTGGCGCTGCCGTGCGCCGGGACGGTGACCTGGTCGCGGTCCACCGAGAACTGCTCCGCGTTGCCCGGCTGGGCGGTCGGCGACAGCGGCTTCTCGAAGGCCAGGTCGAGCGTGGTGGCGCTGTCACCGGAGTTGGTGAAGGTGACGGTGTGCTCGGTGTCCTTGCCCGCCCCGTCCGCCCAGCCCGCGGTGGTCGTCAGGTTCGCCGGTGACGCGAGGACCGTCTGCCGCTCGGCGCGCGCCGCATCCACCCGGCCGGTGCCCTGCTGGTACGCGGACCGCTTCGCGTTCGGCACCGCGCTGTTCATGAGCGCGGTCTTGATCTGCTCACCGCTCCAGCCGGGGTGCGCCTGGGCGACCAGCGCGGCGGCGCCCGCCACATGCGGGGTCGCCATCGACGTGCCGCTCTTGGAGGTGTGGCCGCCGCCCATCTTCGCCGCCACGATGGCGACCCCGGGCGCGGTGAGGTCCGGCTTCACCGCGTTGTCGCTCGGGCGCGGGCCCCGGCTGGAGAACGGGGCGAGCTCGTCCTCCGCGTCGACGGCGCCCACGGCCAGCGCGGCATTCGCGACGGCGGGTGCGCCGACGGTGCCGGTGCCGGACTCGCCGTCGTTGCCCGCGGCGACGACGAAGAGCGTGCCGGTGCTCGCCGACAGGTCGTTGATGACCGCGATCGCCGGGTCGGTCTCGTCGGCGGGCCCGCCCAGGCTGAGATTGACCACCTTGGCGTGCACGGTGTTCACCGCCCAGTCGATCCCGGCCAGCAGCGCGGAGGTCGGGCACAGCCCGGTGCTGTCGCACACCTTGCCCACGGCGAGCGAGGCGTCCGGGGCGACACCCCGGTACGTGCCGTCGATCCCGGCGATCGTGGAGGCCACGTGCGTGCCGTGGCCGTTGTCGTCCTCCGCGCTGTCACCGCCGAGGAAGTTCGCCGAGACGGTGACCCGGCCCGCCAGGTCCGGATGGTCGGAGTCGTAACCGCTGTCGAGGACGGCGACCGTGACGCCCTTGCCGGTGTAGCCGTCGGCCCAGGCCTGCGGGGCGTTGATCTGCGGCACGCTCTTGTCGAGCGCGACGCGCAGCCGCCCGTCGAGCCAGAGCTTGGTCACACCGCCCGCCAGCGAGCGCTCGGCGCCCTTGGTCGGGCGCTTCCAGGCGGTGGCCGCGTCCGCGCCGTCGTCCGGGCCGAGCGCGGTCAGGCCGAGCCGGGCGATGGCCCGCCCGGGCCGCGCGGCACCGCCGACGGCGTCCCGCGCCCGGCTCGCGGCGGTCGTGCCCCTGCCGTGCTGGACGATCACACCCAGCGCGCCCCGGGCGGTGGTTCCCTTGACGCCGTACCCCGCGTCCAGCAGGGCGCCGATGTCGAAGAGCCGGGGGTCGAGGCGTCCGGCGGCGAGCAGCGGCTCGGCATCCTCCGGTACGACGCTGAGGTCGCCGTCGCCCACCGAAGCGGTGGTGAAGGAGACCCCCTCGCGTCCGGCGGCCGGCGTGACCGTCGCCGACCGGAGATCGTCCCCGGCGCGCTCGACGGTCACCGAGTCGCCGGTGGGCAACGGCACGCTGAACGTGGTGACGGTGGTGGCGGCACGCGGGGCGGTGGACGGGGCGTCCGGCCCCGCCGCGTGTGCGGCACTGACGGGTATGAGCGCCGCCACCAGACCGGCGGCAGCCGCGATGCATCTGACCTGCACGGAGAGAACCCCCAAGGATCACAGAAGCGAGAACGCCCTGATCCTGGCAGTGCATCACCGGTCAACGGCCGCCCCGAGATGGCGACTTGACGACGCGTCGCAGACCCGCCACGACGCGCCTCAGCCGTAGAGCGATGCGTTTCCCGGGCTGCCGGCCACGAAGCGCTGCCCCGCGGCGATCTCGTCGGCCACCACCGACCACACCGACTCCTCGTCCCCGAAGGGCAGCGGGTCCACCTCGCTCGTCGTCCGCCGGATGTGCTCCACCTCGCGCTCCAGCCGCTCGAAGCCGGCCTCCTCGTCGGCGTCTTCATCGCTGAAGGCGAACTCCTCCAGCAGCCGCTGCAAGCGCAGGGTCACGTGGACGAGGGAGGAGACATCCGAGTGCAGCGGCTGGGCGGTGCCCTCATCCGGGTCGAAGGCGTGCACGACCCCGGAGGCCGGATCGAGCGCGAGGTGCGCGTTGAGCAGCCACCCGATCACCGGCCACTCGCCCGCCTCCTCGCCGGCCTCGGCCACCTCCCGTAGGCGGGGGAGGAGGCCCGACTCCGGGTCGGGGCCCCGCAGCGAGAGCGTCCCGGTGGGCGCGCCCACGGTGTGCAGGAGGCGGGCGCCCTCGGTGCGGGCGGTTCCGGGCGGAAACGCGGCGGCGGGCAGGGTGGCGATCCGGTCCTCGCCGAAGCGGGCGACCAGTTCGGTACGGGTGACGGTGAACAGCACGGCGGGGCTCCGGAGTTGGCGGCAGTCGGGCGAAGGCAAGGGGAACAGCATCGTTCACGAGGGGAGTCGCAGCGCCGCGGGGTTCCCGACGAGCGTTGGAGTACGGTGCCGACCATGGTTGAACCGAGCTTCCTGCCCTGGCCGCCCGCGCCGATACACACCGCACGGCTCGTGCTGCGCGAGTCCGAGAGCCGGGACCGCCCGGCCTTCGTGGAGCTGTTCGCCTCACCGGAGGTGCACACCTACCTCGGCGGCGCCCGCCCGCGCGACGAGTGCGAGCGCGCCCTGCCCGAGACGCCGGGGAGGCGCCCCGGGCACTTCGTGATCGAGCTCGACGGGGCGATGATCGGCACCGTCGAGATCAAACGGCGCGATCTGGAACAGCCGGGCGCGGTCCGCCCGGACGCCGGACGGGCCGAACTGGGCTACCTGCTGCTGCCGGAGGCATGGGGCCAGGGGTACGCCGCCGAGGCGTGCGCGGCGGTCCTCGACCGGTTCGCCGAGGCGTGCCCCGGCGAACCCGTGGTGCTCTTCACCCAGACCGCCAACGCCCCCTCCATGCGTCTCGCCGAGAAGCTCGGCTTCACCGGGATCCACCGCTTCGAGGCGTGGGACGCCGAGCAGTGGATGGGCGTACGGCACCCGGCCGCGTAATCCGGTCGCACCACCGCTGTCAGGCGTCGAGCACGGCGGCGACCGCCTCGATCTCGACCAGCTGATCCGCGTAACCGAGCACGGTGACGCCCATCAGCGTGCTGGGCACGTCGTGGTCACCGAAGGTGTCCCGGACCACCTGCCAGGCCGCCACCAGGTCCTCCTGGCGGCTCGACGCCACGAGCACCCGGGTGCTGATGACGTCCTGGAGCGACGCGCCGGCGGCGCGGAGGGCGACCTCCATGTTCTCGACGGCCTTGAGCGCTTGGCCCGCGTAGTCCCCGACCGCCGCCGTCGAACCGTCGTCGTTCAGCGGGCACGCCCCGGCGAGGAAGATCAGCCGGGACTCGGCGGGCGCCGTGGCCGCGTACGCGTACTCGGCGACGTCGGAGAGGGCGGCCGAGCGGATCAGGGTGACGGCGCGGGGCATGGTGCGGGGTCCAATCGCGTAGGGAGCCGAACCCGGACATCCTGCCAACGCGGCCCGTCCCCGTCTCCTCCTTTTCCACGACCCGGCTTCTAGGACCGCTCACCCGCCGCCCAGCGCAGCCCGCCCAGCAGGTGGGCGCGGAACGCCGGGTCCGTGTAGGCGGCCTCCGCGTGTCCGAGGGCCGTGTAGAACGAGCGGCCCGCCCCGGACTCCCGGCACCAGACCAAGGGGTGGTCGGCCCCCATGCCCCCGCCCTCGTAACCGGTCTCGGCGATCGTCGCCAGGACCCGCACCCCGGGCAGGTGGCGCGGGTTGCTCCGGAAGTCGTACCACTCGTCGCTCCGGTTCCAGCGCGGCGGCAGATGGCGCGTCGCCGGGTGGTCCGGGTCCTCGATCAGCACGGTGCCGGGCTGGAAGGCGGGGTGCCCGGCGAAGCGCGCACCGAGCAGCTCCCCGTAGTACGGCCAGTCGTACTCGGTGCAGGCGGCGGAGTGGACCCCCACGAAACCGCAGCTGTCGGCGAGCCGGCGCCGGAGCGCGTCCCGCCCGTCCGGGGTGAGCACGTCCCCGCTGGTGGACAGGAAGACCACCGCACTGCGCCCCGCCAGGGACGCGTCGGTGAACACCGAGGGGTCCTCGGAGCACTCCACCCCGAACCCGTACTCCTCGCCGAGCTCGAGCAGGGCCGCCCGCCCGGCGGGGATCGAGTCATGGCGGTAGGCCGTGGTGCGGGTGAAGACGAGAACGTCCGACAGGCGGCCGGTACGGGGCATGCTGCGACTCCGGGGTCCGGGTGGTGCACGAGGGCGACGGTCACCCGCAGTCTGCCCCGGAGGGCGGGCACCCCACGCGTACGTACCGGTTGGGCAACCGTTCGAAGCCTCACGGCCTTCCGGCCCGGGCGCGTCCCTAGACTCGCGGCATGAACAACCTCACGTGCACCCACTGCGGAACCGTCGGCCTGGACGACGGCTTCATCGAGGACGCCGGCGAGCACTCGCGCGGGTACGCCCGCTGGATCGAGGGCGCGCTGGAACGCGGGGTCTTCGGCGGCGCCAAGCGCATGGGCCGCCCGCGCCGCCAGATCGAGGCGTTCCGCTGCCCCAAGTGCGGACATCTCGACCTGTTCGCCACCAACCCCGTGTAGGGCCCGCCCGTCCGGCGGACGCCCCCGTTTCGGATACGCCGACGATATGCGGCGGCTCGTAGCATGACCGCATGCGCGTGCTGATCGTCGAGGACGAACCGTATATGGCGGAAGCCATCCGCGATGGTCTGCGCCTGGAGGCCATCGCGGCCGACCTCGCGGGCGACGGCGACACCGCGCTCGAACTGCTGGGCATCAACAGCTACGACATCGCGGTCCTCGACCGGGACGTCCCCGGGCCCTCCGGCGACGAGATCGCCCAGCGGATCGTCGCCTCCGGAAGCGGCATGCCGATCCTGATGCTCACCGCCGCCGACCGTCTGGACGACAAGGCGTCCGGCTTCGGGCTCGGCGCCGACGACTACCTCACCAAGCCCTTCGCCATGCGGGAGCTGGTGCTCAGGCTCCGTGCGCTCGACCGCAGACGCGCGCACAGCCGGCCGCCCGTGCAGGAGGTGGCGGGCCTGCGCCTGGACCCCTTCCGCCGCGAGACCTACCGCGACGGCCGGTACGTCGCGCTGACCCGTAAACAGTTCGCGGTCCTCGAAGTGCTCGTCGCCGCCGAAGGCGGTGTCGTCAGCGCCGAGGAACTGCTGCAACGGGCCTGGGACGAGAACGCGGACCCGTTCACCAACGCCGTACGCATCACTGTCTCCGCCCTGCGCAAGCGGCTCGGCGAGCCGTGGATCATCGCCACCGTGCCGGGCGTCGGCTACCGCATCGACACCGCGCCGGGCCCGGGCGGCGAGGCGACCGGCCGTGGCTAGACAGCCCGGCATGAGCATCCGCCTCAAGCTCACCCTCAGCTACACCGGGTTCGTCCTGCTGGCGGGCATCCTGATGCTCGTCACCGGATGGCTGTTCCTGACGCGCGTACCGCACATCGGGCTGGTCTTCGTGCCCGACTACCAACTCGCCGTCGCACGCGACTTCGCCCCACTGGCCGCCGTAACACTGTCGTTCCTGCTGGTGTTCGGCCTCGCCGGAGGATGGTTCCTCTCCGGCCGCATGCTCGCCCCGCTCAACAGCATCACGCAGGCCACCCGCACCGCCGCCACCGGGTCGTTGTCCCACCGCATCCAACTGCCCGGACGCCAGGACGAGTTCCGCGAACTCGCCGACGCCTTCGACACGATGCTCGCCCAACTCGAAGCCCACGTGGGCGAACAACAGCGATTCGCCGCCAACGCCTCGCACGAACTGCGCACCCCGCTCGCCGTGACGAAAGCACTGCTCGACGTGGCCCGCGCCGACCCGGACCGCGCCACCGACCCGCTCATCGACCGCCTCCACACCGTCAACACCCGGGCCATCGACCTCACCGAGGCGCTGCTCCTGCTCAGCCGGGCGGACCGGCAGACCTTCACGCGCGAGGACGTCGACCTCTCC
Organism: Streptomyces sp. NBC_00523; assembly: GCF_036346615.1. NCBI lineage: Bacteria > Bacillati > Actinomycetota > Actinomycetes > Kitasatosporales > Streptomycetaceae > Streptomyces > Streptomyces sp. NBC_00523. Next base: position 7,116,845 of record NZ_CP107836.1, read on the forward strand.
CTCGTAGCGGAGGAGGCGACCGAAACGCTGCTGCCTCTCGCCGAGAAACACGGGGTCACCCTGGAAACCGACGGCGACATCGCCCCCACGACCGGCTCGCCCGCCCTCCTGCTCCAGCTGACCAGCAACCTCGTGCACAACGGGATCGTCCACAACCGGCCCGAGGGCGGCAGCGTACGGGTCACCACCGAGGTCCGCCCGGACACCGTGGTGCTCACCGTCGAGAACACCGGCGAACCCGTGCCCCCGGACCTCGTCCCCCGCCTCACCGAACCGTTCCAGCGCGGCACCGAACGCGTGCACACCGACCACCCCGGGGCAGGGCTCGGACTGGCCATCGTCCGGTCCATCACCCACGCCCACCACGGCACGCTCACCCTCACCGCGCGCCCCGGCGGCGGACTCCGCGTCACGGTCGAGCTACCAGCCGCCGCCACACCGCGACCCTGACCGCACCTCGGCCGCACATATCGCCCGCGTATCGAAATGCGCATACGCCCTCGCAACCGCCCCGCGTGTGGAGTGGAGGGCATGGATCAGAACTCCGCACTGCCCGCCTCGCCCCGCCGCGTCCGAAGAGCCGTCCGCCTGGTCGTGCTCACCGCCCTCGGCGTCGTCGCGGCGGCCTTCGCCCCGTTCGTGCTGCGCATGTTCGTGGTGTCCGTGCCCATGGTCGTGAACGGTGGCTGGTACGCCTGGTTCCGGACGTTCAACGGAGTGATGCTGGACATGGTGGCCGCGCTGCCGCTGTCCGCGCTGATCGTGTGGTTCCTGACGCGCAGGCGCACGGCGGCGGGCGTCGATCCGGCCCGGGCGCGGCGCACCTCGCTGGCCGAGGTCGGCATGGTGCACGGAACGGTGCCGTGGGTGTGGCTCATCCTGATGCCGGGTGCGAACGCCGGTGAGGTCCCCGGCCGCGTCAGTCTGGTCCCGCTGGTGGACCTGGTCACGATGGGAACGCTCGGGCTGATCGGCAATCTGCTGGTGTTCGCCGCACTCGGCTTCTTCGCCCCGATGCGGTACGCCGCGCTGGCGTCGCTGCCGCGTGTGCTGGCGCTCGGGGCGGGCCTGTCGGTCCTGCTGGAAACCCTTCAGTATGTGCTCCGGCTCGACAGGGTCTCCTCGGTGGACGACGTCCTGGTCAACGCGACCGGCGCCGCCCTGGCCGCCCTCGCGTCCACCCGTTGGTGGCTGCCGCGCGAGGGGGCCGCGAAGTGACCGGCCGCTCGCATGCGGGACGCACCCACCGGGCCGCCACCCGTCGGCGCCCCCGGGCAGCCGTCACCGTGGCGCTGCTGGCCCTCGCCGCGGCCTGCCTCATCGCGGGCCAAGGACTCCGCGGCACGTCCGGCCCTGCCGCGACGCCCGCCACCGTCGCAGGGAAGCCGGAACCCCACCGCGCGGACCGCACCCCCGAGGCGACCGCCGACGACTCCACCTCCGTACCGGAGTCCGGGCCCGGCACCTTCACCGTCGCGACCGCCCACGCACAACGCACCGGCACGGGCCGGCCGTACCGGGTGGAGGTCGAGGACGGCATCGGCGTCGACCCGGACGAGGCCGCCGAGCAGACCGCCGCGATTCTCGCCGACGCACGGGGCTGGGGGCACGGGGCCGGTGTCACGTTCCGGCAGGTCGCCGACGACAGCGCCACGCTGGTCATCCGCATCGCCACCCCGGACACGGCCGACGCCATCTGCGCCACCGGCGGCCTGGACACCGAGGGCGAACTCAACTGCCGGGTGGGGCGGACGGTGGCCGTCAACCTCAAGCGCTGGCAGCTGGGTTCACCCGAGTTCGCCGGGTCGCCCGAGGAGTACCGGGCGCTGATCATCAACCACGAGGTCGGCCACTGGCTGGGCTACGACCACCGTGAGTGCCCCGGGACCGGGCGGCCCGCCCCCGTGATGATGCAGCAGATCAAGGGCCTGCACGGCTGCGTCTCCAACGCCTGGCCGTACGCGGCGGACGGCACCTTCATCGACGGTCCCAAGGTGCCCTGAGCCGCCGGGAGTTCACGCATAGGCGGCCAGGAAGGCGCGGATGCCGCCGTCCGCGTAGCGGTCCAGATCGGCGTCGGTGTGCTGGGCGCTGCCGTGGAACATGGCCTGGTTCACCGGGATCCACAGCAGCAGCCCGGAGAAGTGGTGGGCGGCCAGAAGCGGATCGGGGGTCTTGAGGAGCCCCTGGTCGGTGAGGCGGCGGAAGGTCTCCGCCAGCGTGGCGAGGACCCGCTCGAACCCCTGCTCGTACCAGGCCGCGCCGAGCTCCGGAAAGGTGTCGGCGTTGGCGATGATCAGGCGCCGCAACTGGATCACCTGGGGCCGGGTGAGCCCTGTGAGGAACTGCCGGGCGAGCCGGGTCAGGTTCTCCCCGAGGGTGTCCGCGTCGGCGGGGATGTCGGCGACCAGGTTGACCAGGGCGTCGATGCGGTCCGTGGTGGCGAGCACGATTTCGGCGAACAGCTTCTCCTTGTCCGCGAAGTGCTTGTAGACGGTCTGCTTGGAGACCGCGGCCAGCTTCGCGATGTCGTCCATGCTCGTGCCCGCGTATCCCTTGTTCAGGAACACCTCGGTCCCGGCGTCCAGGATCGCCTGGTGCTTCTGCGCTGACCGACTGTCCATCATCGGCTCCCTCTCCATGTCCGCGTCTGCGTATCCGAAGAGTACTGGACTGACCAGTACTCGTGTGGGTACTGTACCGTCCAGTTCCAGATCGCGGCTCGCTGCGGTCCGGAAACCATGTCAACCATGCATCTATGGGGGTATTTCGCATGAGCGGGACTGTGGACAAGGTCGTTTCCGCCGACGGCACGGCCATCGCGTTCGAGAAGCAGGGCAACGGCCCGGCCGTGGTGCTCGTCGGCGGCGCCCTGATGACCCGGGGCGCCTCCGCCGAACTCGCCGCGCTCCTGGCCGGTGCGTTCACGGTGATCACGTACGACCGCCGGGGCCGGGGCGACAGCGGGGACGGCCCCGCGTACGAGGTGCGGCGCGAGATCGAGGACATCGACGCGCTCATCGAGGGCCCGGGCGGTGGCTCCGCGATGCTCTTCGGGATGTCCTCGGGTGCCGTGCTCGCCCTGGAGGCGACGGCCCGGGGGAGTGCCGTACCGCGTCTCGCGCTCTACGAGCCGCCGTTCATCACGGACGGCAGCCGGCCGCCGCTGCCCGCCGATTACGTGGCGCACCTGACGGAGCTGATCGGCCGCGAGGAGCACGGGGAGGCCGTCGCGTACTTCATGAAGGCGGCGGTCGGGGTGCCCGGCGAGATGATCGAGGGCATGCGGCAGGCCCCGTTCTGGGCGGACATGGCGGCCGTCGCCCCCACCCTTCCGTACGACGGACGGGTGATGGGCGACACCATGTCGGGCCGCCCGCTGCCGGTCGAGCGCTGGGCTTCGGTGACCGTGCCGGTGCTCGTCGGCAGCGGGGACGTGGGCGATCCGCACATGCTGACCGGTGCCCGTGAACTCGCGGGGACGGGCGACAACTTCACCCTCCGGGTCTTCCCGGGGGAGGAGCACAACATCCCGGCGCAGGCCCTGGCCCCGGTCCTCGCCGCCTTCTTCGGCGGCGAGGAGGTGAAGTAGTCAGCACAACCGGCCATCACACCCGCACCAGAAGGAGCCACCGCATGACCGCACCGGCCAAGGGACCTGCCAGCTACTTCCCCTCCATCGAGAAGAAGTACGGCCGCCCCGTCGAGGAGTGGAAGGACCTGATCCGCGCGTCCGACCTGACCAAGCACATGGAACTCGTCGCCTGGCTCAAGACCGCACACGGTCTGGGCCACGGCCACGCCAACGCCCTGGTCGCCCACACGCTGGCGGAACGGGGCAAGTGAACGCGGTTCGCCCGCTCCGGGGTCAACGGAGCGGGCGGACCGCGGCGGGGGAGGCGTTCACACCGGGTTCGGCGCGCCGTCCCGGACGGTCTCCTCGGCCGGGGCGGCCGCACGCAGCGCCGCTTCGACGCGGCGGTTGTTCGTCATGGACGCGGTGACCGCCGTCATCGTCAGGAGCAGCGCGGCCGCGGTGTAGAGCGGGGTGCGGATGTCGTACGCGGTCGCCAGCCAGCCGCCGACGAAGGCCCCGACGGGCGCGGCGCACATCGCGAGCATCCGGGAGGTGGACGCGACCCGGCCCATGAGGTGGCCCGGCACGATCGCCTGCCGGAGCGAGGGCCCGAGCACCATCGTGGCGCCCATGGCCGCCCCGCACACGGCCAGCGCCAGCCCGGCCACGTACGCGTTCGAGGCGGAGGCCAGGCCCAGGATCGCCAGGCCCTCGACAGCGGCCGTGCAGGTCAGAGCCGTGCCGGTGCCGAGGCGTCGGCCCAGTCGCGAGGCGATGGCCGCACCGAGCAGACCGCCGGTCGCCTCCGCGGTGAGCAGCAGACCGAAGCCGTACGTGCCGATGCCGAGGCGGTCGTGGGCGAAGAGGGCGAGGACCGTCTCCACGGCGAGGAAGGCGATGTTCCCGACCGCCGGGCGCAGCGCCAGCCCGAGCAGCAACTGGTTGCGGAAGACGTAGGACGCACCGGCCCTGGCCTGCTTGAGCAGCGACTCGCGGGCCTCCGGCACGGGCCGGGGCATGGCGGGCAGCGTCCGCACGAGGAGTGCCGAGAGGCCGAAGGAAACGGCGTCGGCGACGAGCGGAACCGCCCGCCCGAGCGCCAGCAGCGCGCTGCCCGCGGGCGGCCCGGCGAACCCGGACATCGCCGTCTGCGCCCCGCGCAGGCGGGAGTTGGCGAGCTCCAGCTGCGCGGGGTCGCGGCTGAGCAGGTCCGGCAGGTAGGCCGTGGCGGCGGTGTCGAAGAAGAGCCCGCCGAGGCCGAGCAGGAACGCGACGGCGGCCAGCAGTGGAATGCTCAGCAGGTCGAGCCCGGCCGCCACCGCCGGTATCGCGAGCAGCACCGCACGCACCGTGTCCGCCACCCACATCGTGCGCCGACGGTCCCAGCGGTCCACCAGCGCACCGCCGAGAACCCCGAAGAGCAGCCACGGCAGCGTCCCCGAGGCCGTGACGACGGCGAGGGCCATCGGGTCCCGCGTCAACGTCAACGCGATGAGCGGCAGCGCGGCATGGGTGACCCCGTCACCGAGCGAGGAAACCGTCTGGGCGGTCCACAGCCGTCCGAATCCGGTCGGCAACTTCGTTGTTCCGGACTTCACTTGGTGTCCCCCTCGGACTGCTGAACCGGTGCGGGCTGGAACAGTGCGAACACGAGCGAGGTGTCCGGCAGCGACGGATCGGAGAGCTCCCGGTACTCGTCCGCCAGTGCGTGCAACCGCGCCCCCAGCTCTGCGAACTGCTCGTCGGTGAGCCGCAGGTGCGCCATCCGTACATGCCGCTCGCCGCCCGCCGGTGACGCCTCCAGGTCCGCCACCGCGTGCCGCATCAGCACATCCGGCCCCCCGTCCCCGGGGTCGGGCAGCTCGATCGATCGCGCGGCCATCGCGTAATAGCGCTCCATGACGCCCCGCACCTTGCGTGTCCGCACCACCTTCACGAGGCCGGCCCGTTCCAGGAGCCGCACGTGGTAGCTGGAACTCCCCTTCGCGAGGCCGACCCGCTCGGCGATCTGTGTGATCGTCGCGGGCTCGAAGCGGAGCACCGCCATGATCCGGTGGCGCGTCAGATTGGAGACCGCGCGCAGCTGCTCGTCGGTGGTGACATGAAACGTCTCGGGGACGTCGTCGGTTGGCATGCCCCCAATGGTCAACGTTTCTTGACCATAGGGCAAGGGGTTTCCGCGAAGTGGCGCCAAAAAGGCCCGGGGCGGCGAAATTCGCACGCTCCGGGGCCTGTTGAAGGTGGCTACTCGCCCGCCGCGTCCTCCGGCTCCCAGCGCAGCAGGTCGCCCGGCTGACATGCGAGCACCTCGCAGAGGGCGGCGAGCGTCGTGAAGCGCACCGCCTTGGCGCGGCCGTTCTTGAGCACCGCCAGATTGGCGGGCGTGATCCCCACGCGCTCCGCCAGCTCGCCCACGGACATCTTCCGCCTCGCCAGCATCACGTCGATGTCGACGGTGATCGCCATCAGATCACCTCGCTCAACTCGGCCCGCATCCGCGCGGCCTGGGCGAGCAGCGCCCGCAGGACGAGCACGATGAGCGCGACCCCCAGAATGCCCACGCCCACCCCGGCCATGATGACGGTGACCCCCGGGTCGTCCCGCTGACCCGGCGCGTTCACGCCCGTGACCACGAACCACACGAGGGCGGCCGAGGTGATCGCGCCGATGACGCCGTCCACATAACGGAAGGCGGCGGGCGAGAACACCGTGCCGCGTCGCGCCATCGCCACGAGTCGCCAGACGCAGACGGCGACGACCTGGACCGACACCATCCCCAGGATCGTGAGCACCCGCAACGGCGTCAACGGCATCGACCCGTCCTCCGGATCGTTCCCGCTGATCAGTGCCCACGCCATGCCCGCCTGTACGAACAGGGTGCCGGCGCACACCACCACGAGCATGGTGCGCAGCGCGCCCACGGGCAGTCGTCCCATGATTCACCTTCCATCGATCAACGATGGAAAGCTATCGAAAAACGATAGGAGTGGCAAAGTGTGGGTGCGCCCTTGCTCAAAGGTGCGGATGTGTGCCTGCTCAGCGGAAGGCGTCGGCGTGGTCCGCGGCCCACTGCCGGAACGGCCTGGCCGGTCTGCCGGTGAGGTGCCGGACGGTGTCGCGTACGGCGAGGAGTTCGTCGTTGACGTCCCCGCCCGTGACGTCGAGGACCGCGTCCGCCGCCTCGGCCCCGAAGGCCTCGGCCATCCACGCCCGAGCCTCCTGGCGGCCGATCCCGGCGAAGGGCACCTCGCGCTCGATGGCGGTTCCGATCGCCGCCACCTGCTGCCGGGCCGACACCGGCTCCGGGCCGGTCAGGGCGTAGGTGCGGCCCCGGTGGCCGGGCTCGGTGAGCGCCACCCGCGCCACCGACGCGATGTCCCCGGGATGGATCGTGGGCAGACCGGTGTCCGCGAACGGTGCGCGGACACCGTAGCCGGAGCGGATGGACGCCGCCCACATCAGGGCGTTCGACGCGAACTGGGTCGGTCGCAGCACCGTCCAGTCCATGCCGCTGTCCTTGAGCAGCCGCTCGACCGCCTGATTCTCAGCGGCGGGGCCCAGGTGCGGGTGGGTCAGGACGGTGATGGACGACACCAGTACCACATGCTCGACGCCCGCCCGCCGCGCCGCCGCGATGATCTCCGCGTCCGGCCCCACGCGGGAGGGCAGGAACAGTGACCGTGCCCCGACCAGCGCGGGCTCCAGGGACTCCGGCACCGCGAGGTCGGCCTCGACGGCCTCCACCCCGGCGGGGAACGCCGCCCGCGGGACGTCACGGGTCAGTGCTCTCAGAGGGCCCGCCCCCTGGGCGTACAACTCCCTCAGCAGGGCGCTTCCGATGTTTCCGGTGGCTCCGGTCACGAGGATCATGGCGTGTGCTCCCGTCGTCAGGCGATGGACTCGGGAACACGCTAGAAACTCAAGCGCGCTTCAGGTCAAGGATGCGCCGCGCGCCCCCTGCCGGTCAGCAGGCGGCGGCTTCCTCGACCGTGGCCCGTACGTACAGGACCGCGTCGAGGCCCGTGATCCGCAGCAGGCGCTGAAGGGTGGGCCGGGGCCCGGCCACGCGCAGGGCGGCCGTCCGATGGGTGAGGATCAGCAGGTTCAGGAGCGACGAATCCGCGAAAGTGATCCCCGACGCGTCCAGTACCACCTTCGGCTGCGTCCAGGCCGCTGTGGTCAGCGCCTCTTCGAGCCGCGCGATCGACTGCGCGTCGCAGGAGCCATGAGCCGCGACGACCCGTACGCCGTGCTGCGTGTACTGCGTCACCACGGCCTGCGGCGGGCCCGCCGAGGATGCAGTGCTTGTGCCGACGCCGCTGATGCGCGCTGCCGGGACGGCTTCGCCGTACGACACCCCGAGCCTCCTGTGACTCTCACCATGTCAATGAATACACGAAAAGTATGTCATGTAGTTGAGGTCGGGCAAGGGCCCGCGCTTAGATGGAGGCATGTCTGGAGTACCCGAATCCCATGCCGGATGGACGTTCATCACCAACCACGCGCGCGTACTGGCGACCATCGCCGAGGACTCGACCGTCCGGATCCGTGACATCGCCGCACGCTGCCGGCTCACGGAGCGTGCGGTCCAGCGGATCATCGCCGACCTCGAACACGACGGATACCTCTCCCATACGCGAGAAGGCCGCGCGAACACGTACCGCATCGAACCGGACAAGGTGCTGCGCCACCCCGCGGAGGCCGGTCTGTCCGTGGCCTCGCTGCTCACCCTCCTCGTGCAGGACGAGACGGACCGTGGCAGAGAACCGGTGAAGACGCCGTGAATGTCACGTATCGGGGGCGTGTTCGGACGGTAGAGGTGTGACGCTGCGTCACCTTCGGGAGGAGCGGGTCGATTGCCATCGGGGGCGGCCCTGCGTGATAGTTGCCGCAAGGCAATGCTTGTCCGTCCAGTCGGAAGGTGGTGCGACTCGCCGCAGGCGGGTCCCCCCTCATGGCTCCCCAGGGAACTCCCGTTACGAGAACCCACGAACGCCCGGCATCCGGCGCCTGGTCCACGGCCCCGTACCCGGTGATCGAAAGCGGTGCGAACGGCGTGCTGACCGGGCTGAACCCCGCGGCCTCCCGGCTCCTCCCGGACGCGCGTCCGGGGGCCATGATGGCCGAGGCGGTCCCGGCCTGGCTCGCCCAGGCCGACCAGGAGCTGCGTGAACCGACGGCGAGCACGTCCGCCGACCCCCGCACGGCGACGGCCCCGCCCGCGTCGGGGCGGATCGGCGTCCGCAGCTACGAGGCACGCGCCGGCCACGGCTCCAACGGTGACGTGCTGTGGTGGCTGGTGGACGACACCGACCGCCGGCTCGCCGAATAGGCGCCGGCCACCGAACGCGAACGGACCGCGTTTCTCGCGGAGGCGTCCAATGTCTAGTTGTGGCCGATCCGTCCGAGGTGCCGGGCCTGGACGAAGCGCTCCAGGGCTTCCCGCCCGTGCCCTCGCGCTGGATCGACCCCGTGTCGCTTCCCGCGTGGGTGATCCCCGAGGGGTACACCGGCACGATCACCTCGGTCGTCGTCGCGCCCCTGCCCGGCCAGGGGGTCCCGGCGGGCGCCCTGGTCCTGCTGCGGAGCGGCGGCCAGTTCACCGAGGACGAGCAGACCGTCGCCCGGCTGTTCGCCGCGCGCGCCGGAGCCGCCCCGTCGGCCGCCCATCTGTACGCCGAGCAGAGCGCCATCACCCGCACCCTGATGCAGGACCTGCTGCCGCCCCGGCTGCACCGCGTCCACGGCGTCGAGTTCGCCGGCGGCTACCGGCCCGCCACCGCCCGGGAACGCGTCGGGGGAGACTTCTACGACGTCCACCCGGCCGGCGCGGACGAGGACAGCTCCTCGCTGGTGGTCCTGGGCGACGTGTGCGGCAAGGGGCTGGACGCGGCCGTGCTCACCGGCAAGATCCGCAATACCCTGCAGGCGCTCATCCCCATGGCGGACGACCACCAGAGAGTGCTGCGGCTCCTCAACGACGCACTCCTCAACTCCCACCACACCCGCTTCGCGACCATGGTCCCGGCCTCGGTCCGGCGCACGGACCACCTGGTGCGGCTGCGGCTGACGGCCGCCGGCCACCCCGTACCGCTGGTGGTGCGGGCGGACGGCCGGGTCGAGGAGATCCGGACCCAGGGCACCCTGGTCGGGGCGCTGCCCGACATCGAGTCCCTCACCGCGGAAACCGTTCTGCGGCCCGGCGAGACGTGCCTGCTCTACACCGACGGATTCACCGAGGCCCGGGGCGGCCCGCTCGGCGACGAGATGTTCGGCGAGACCCGGCTGAAGCGGGCGCTGTCGGAATGCGCGGACATGCCCGGCGATGCCGTGGTCGAGCGCATCCAGATGCTCGCCGCCGAGTGGGTGCGGGGCGGCGGCCACGACGACATGGCCGTCGTCGCGATCACCGCACCCCGGACCTCCCATCTCAGCGCGGTGGACGGGCATACTCGGGGCAGGTACACCGCGTGACAGCCTGCCTGCCCGAACTGCGCGACCGCCTCCTCACCGCCGCCGGGCGCCCTCGACCACGGGGTGCCCGCCGAGACGGTGCTGCTGGACCTCATCGCGCCCGTACAGGCGAAGGTCGGCACCGAGTGGGCGGCCAACCGCCTCACCGTGGCCCAGGAACACGCCACCAGCGCCATCGTGGAGCGCGTGATCACCGCGCTCGCCCACCACCCGGCCGCCCGCACCCCGCCCCGGCACGGCAAGGTCACCGTCGCCTGCGTGGAGCAGGAGTGGCACTCCCTGCCCGCCCGCCTGCTGGCCGAGGTCCTCACCCTGCGGGGCTGGGAGGTCGACTTTCTGGGAGCCCAGGTACCCACCCCCCATCTCGTCGCCCACCTCCACCACACCGGCGCGGACGTCGTCGCCCTCTCGTCGTCCCTCCCCACCCGGCTGCCCGCCGCCCACGCGGCGATCACCGTCTGCCAGTCCGTCGGAATGCCCGTCCTCGCCGGAGGGGCGGCCTTCGGGCCCGACGGCCGCTTCGCGCGCATGCTCGGCGCGAACGCCTGGGCCCCCGACGCGCGTACCGCCGCCGACCTGCTGGCGGCGGGCCTCGCCCCGCCCGCCCCGGCCGACCTGCGCCAGCAGATCGACGACCTGCCGCACCTGGTCGACCAGGAGTACACCCTCGTCGCGCGTTCGCAGGGACGACTGGTCAAGCAGGTGCTGACGCGATTGAACGACCTGTTCCCGGCCATGGCCGCGTACACCGATGTCCAGCGCGAGCGCACGGCCGAGGACATCGCGCACATCGTGGAGTTCCTGACCGTGGCCGTCTACACCGACGACGACGAACTGTTCACCACCCTCATCACGTGGACCGCGGGCATCCTCACCGCCCGCGACGTCCCCGCCCACTCCCTGCGGCCCGTCCTGGAGATCCTGACGGCCGCGCTCAAGGACTTCCCCCGGGCCGTCCGGCCGCTGGAGCGGGCGAGATCCGCCCTGGCCGACGCCACCGCAGCACACCCCGGAGCACCCGCATGAGCGTCCCGTCCCTCAGCCTCACCGTCGAAACGGGAGTCGCAGAGACGGATCCAGGCGCAGTTCGGCCGGCGCGGGGTCGGCGTCGACGCATTCCGCGGCGCGTGCGCCGAAGGCGTCACTGGTGTGGCAGCGCGGGCAGCGCCATCACCACCGTGATCCGCTTGCCGTCCGGGTGGACGCCGACGGAGACCCGGCTGGCGAGCAGCCGCACCAGCGGCCAGCCGTAGCCACCGATCCTGGGCGCCTCCGCCCGCACCCGCGGCCCCGTCTCGGGCAGTTCCGCCGGGCTCTCGCTGCTGGCGTCTCCCACCGTGATGCGCAACCCCTCACCCGTGACCTCGGTCTCGAAGGCGGTCAACCGGCCGCCGTGCCGGAACGCGTTCGTCACCAGCTCCGACGTCACCAGCAGCGTGTCGTCCACCACATGGGCCGGCCACGCGTCGAGCGCGGCCCCGAAACGCGCCGCCAGCAGATCGGTCACGATGCCCCGGGCCGCCGCCGCGTTCTGCGGAACGGCCGAAAGCACCCCTTCCGCTTCCCCGCCCACTTCTACCGCCACCGGCGCACGCCCCCGCCCCGGCGGACCGACGCCCTCAGCACTGGAGCGCGGATTCGACGTCGTCCGCGAACCGGAACGCACCGGCGGTGCCCGTGACCTCGAAGAGCCTGCGCACACCGGAGTGGAGCGGCCCCGCCAGGACGAGCTGCACGCCCGCCTTCACGTGTTCCCGCTGACCGCCCAGCAGGGAGTGGAGCGCCGCGGAGTCGGCGAACGTCACCCCGGACAGGTCGACCACCGTACGCACGCAACCGTCCGCCACGGCGCCGGTCAGCGCCGCCGACAGGTCACCGCTGCCCGACCACCCGTCCAGGCTGCCCCGGACCCGGATCAGCACCACGTCGTCGGCCGTCTTCTCGGAACCGACTCCCCGCTCATCTTCCGCCATGAGCCGTATCCTCCTACGCCGCACCTCAGGACCGGTGCCCGGGGTCGGACGGGGGTCCCGCAAGGCGCTCGGAGCGTGCGCCTCCCCGTGCGCCAGGCGGCGCCGGACCCGGTCAGCAGCGACCCCCCACGCTCGCTGGAGCAGGTGATTCCGGCTCGGGCGCGTTCCTCGCTCACGTGACGTGGGCAATTTCCGACCAGCGGTCCTCACCGTTGGGAGGGACACCCCACATGACGAGCCACGCGACCGAAGCCGCACTCGAAAGCCTTCTGAACCGAGCACTTCAGGCCACCCGCACCGGCGACTGCTGGACGGTCCGGACCGACGAGGCATGGTGCCGCGTCGCCCCCCGTTCGGCGACCCGGCGCGACCAGGGCTGGAAGCTCCACCTCTCGGCAACGGCCGCCTCCGCACCGACCGTCCTCGTCCGAGCCCTGGACGTCCTGCTGCCGGACACCTCGGCGTTCAAGTTCGCCCGGTCCCTCGACCAGGTGAGCACCCTCAACTCCCGCGCCACGCCCCGGGGCAGCTCCGGAAAGTTCCTCACCGTCTACCCGCGCTCGGACGCCGACGCGGTCCGCCTCGCCGGCGCACTGCACGCGGCGACGACCGGACTCGCCGGCCCCCGCATCCTCTCCGACCAGCCCTACGCCCCGTACAGCGTGGTGCACTACCGCTACGGCGCCTTCACCGGGCGGCAACGCCTGTCCGACCAGGGCCTGTTGATCTGGTACATCGAGGACCCCGACGGCAACCCCGTGGAGGACGAGCGCAGCGGCCACTACACACCGCCCCCGTGGGCCGACTGCCCGTTCCCCGCCACCGTGCCCCTTCCGCCCCCGGCGGCGGAGGCGGCCAACGGCCCGGTCCTGCTCGGAGGCCGCTTCGCGGTACGGGAGGCGATCCGGCACACCAACAAGGGCGGTGTCTACCGGGGCACCGACGTCTCCACCGGTGCGCCTGTCGTCATCAAGGAGACCCGGCCCCATGTGGAGGCCGACGCCTCCGGGCGCGACGTCCGCGACTGGCTGCGCGCCGAGGCCCGGATGCTGGACCGGCTGAAGGACACCGGGCTCGCCCCGGACGCCCTCGCCCTCTTCGAGCACGGCCAGCACCTGTTCCTGGCTCAGAGTGAAGTCCCGGGCGTCAGCCTGCGCACCTGGGTCGCCGAGCGCTTCCGCGACCTCGGGGGCGAGGAGTACCGCCGCGAGGCGCGGGCCCTGGTCGCGCGGCTCGTGGACCTCGTCACGGCGGCCCACGCCCATGGCTGCGTGCTCCGCGACTTCACCCCCGGCAACGTCATGGTCCGCCCCGACGGCGAACTGCGCCTCATCGACCTGGAACTCGCCGCCGACGAGACGGGCTCCTGCCTTCCGACCCGGGTGGGCACCCCCGGCTTCAGCGCGCCCGAGCGCCTGAGGGACGCGCCGGTGTCCGTGACCGCCGACTACTACAGTCTCGGGGCCACCGTGTGCTTCGTCCTGACCGGCAAGGTGCCGAACCTGCTGCCCGAGGAGCCCGCCACCAGGACCGGCGAGGACCGGCTCGCCGCCTGGCTCCGCGCCTGCGGACCCGCCGGGCCCCCGGACGCCATGGCGGAGATGATCGCCGGGCTGATGCGGGACGAGCCCGCCGCCCGCTGGGACACCCGCCGGGCGCGCGAAGCCCTCCGCGCACCGGACCCCGCCCGCCCCACGCGTACCGCACCGGCACGAGCGGCACGGGACGAGGACCTGGACCATGCCGTCGCCGGACTCGTCGACCACCTGCTCGACACCGTCACCCCCGAGGACGACCGGCGCCTGTGGCCCGTGTCCACCGCGGCCGGCGAGACCAACCCGTGCACCGTGCAACAGGGGGCGGCCGGACCCCTGGCCGTCCTGACCCGGTACTTCGAACTGACCGGGGACCCCCGGCTGCCCGAAGTCCTCGCGGCGGCCGGCCACTGGATCGCGGACCGCACCCACCTCCGGACCATCCGCCCCGGCCTGCACTTCGGGGACCTCGGCACCGCCTGGGCGCTGTACGACGCCGGCCGGGCCCTCTCCGACCAGGCGCTCATCGACCAGGCGCTCGCCCTCGCGCTGACCCCGCAGGAGCCCTCACTCCACCACGACATCACCCACGGCACCGCCGGCAGCGGCATGGCCGCCCTCCACCTCTGGCAGCGCACCGGTGACCCGCGGTTCGCGGCGCTCGCCGAGGACGCCGCCGACCGGCTGGCGTCCGCCGCCCGGCGCGGCCCGTCGGCGGTGAGCTGGCCGGTCCCCGCCGACGCGGCCTCCGGCGAGGCGGGCAAGCAGTACCTGGGCTTCGCCCACGGCTCCGCCGGCATCGGCTGCTTCCTCCTGCTCAGCGCGGCCGCCTCCGGACGCCAGGACCACCTGCGGCTCGCGGTGGAGACCGGCGAACACCTCCTGCGCAGCGCCGTACGGATCGGTGAGGCCGTCCAGTGGCCCGCCCAGGCCGGCGACGAACCCACCGCCCCGTACTGGTGCCACGGCTCGGCCGGCATCGGCACCTACCTCGTACGGCTCCGGCAGGTCACCGGCGACGAACGGTTCGGCGACCTCGCTCGCCGCAGCGCCCCGGCCGTCACCGAACGCGCCTCCCGGGCCCCGCTGTCCCAGTGCCACGGCCTCGCGGGCAACGGCGACTTCCTGCTCGACCTGAGCGCCGCCACGGGGGAGTCCGCCCACCACGCCATGGCCGACGCGATGGGCCGCCTCGCCGTCACCGAAGGTGCCCGCCGCCACCGGCACCTGGTCTTCCCCAACGAGTACGGCGACGTCTCGACCAGCTGGAGCGACGGATCGGCCGGAATCCTGGCCTTCCTCCTCCGGCTTCGCCACCCGAGCTCCCGGCACTGGCTCGCCCAGTTGCCGGGCTGAGCGGCAGAGAACCTGCCGCCGAACCACAAGAAGAAGGAGAGAACCATGGAAAACCAGACCCAGGACCTCGAACTCCTCGCCCACCTCCACGCCCTCCCCGAGACCGACCCCGTCGGCGCCGAAGCGGGCTTCTCCGCCACCTGTGAGTGCGTCGGCCTGCTGACGGTCCTCAACACGGTCTGCATCGGCATCAGCTGCGCCTAGGACCGGCCCACGTCCGGCCGGCGGCTGTCCCGGGACAGCCGCCGGCCGGACCCCACCGGCGAACCAGAGGTGAGGACCGGACCATGCGCCTTCACACCGGCGGCGAGGAAATCGCCCCCGAGCACACCCCCGCCGCCCTCGGCCCGCCCGAGTACGCCATCAGCACCCGCGGCCTCGTCAAGAGCTACCCCGGGCCCAAGGGCACCACCACGCACGCCGTGAGCGGCCTGGACCTGGACGTCCACCGCGGCGAGACCTTCGCCTTCCTCGGGCCCAACGGCGCCGGGAAGTCCACCACCATCGCCATGCTCTGCGCCCTGGCCCGCCCCACCGCCGGCCACGCCACGGTGGCGGGCGCCGACGTGCGCACCCAGCCCCACCAGGTGCGGCAGCGCGTCGGCATGCTGTTCCAGCAGAGCGCCCTCGACCCGGACCTGACACCCGAACAGAACCTCCGCATCCACGCCCGCCTCTACGGCCTGCGCCGCGCCCACGTCCGCCGGCGCACCGCCGAAGTGCTGGAGGTGGCCGGACTCACCGACCGGCGCTCCTCACCCGTACGCACCCTGTCGGGAGGCATGCGCCGCCGCCTGGAGATCGCCCGCCAGCTCCTGCACGCACCGGGCATCCTGTTCCTGGACGAGCCCACCACCGGCCTCGACCCCCATGCCCGCGCGCAGATCTGGGACCACCTCTACGCCCTGCGCGAGCGGAACGGCAGCACGCTCTTCATCACGACCCACCAGCTGGACGAGGCGGCCAACTGCGACCGCGTCGCCATCATCGACCGCGGCCGACTGGTCGCCCAGGGCGCGCCCGGGGCGCTCAAGGCCGCCATCGGCGACGACCGCGTCGTGCTGCGCACCAGCCAGGACGAGCGCGCCCATCCCGTGGTGCACCGCCTGGTTCCGCGCGGACACTCCGTGACCAGGGACGCCGACGGGATCTGCCTGCGGGTGCCCGACGGCAGCTCCTGGATTCCCCGCCTCTGCGCGACCCTGGAGAGCCACGGCATCTCCGTCCGCGCCGCGTCCGCCACCCCGCCCACCCTGGACGACGTGTTCTTCCACCACACGGGCCGCAGCATCCACAGCGCCCAGCCCGGCGGCGGCCGATGACCGCACTCCCGCTCCACCCGGCCGGCACCGGGGGCAGCACACCGCCCGCCCGGCTGCGGCACGAACTCCGCGCGGTCCACGGCCTGATCCACCGGGACCTCCTCCGCCTGGCAGGCCAGCGCGCCCACACCGCGCTGATGCTGCTCCACCCGGTGCTGTACCTCCTGATCCTGGGCGGCGGACTCGCCAGGCTCATTCCGCATTCCACGCTGGGGGTCGGCTATCAGACCTACCTGTTCCCCGGCATGCTGATGATGACGGTGCAGACCCCGGCCATCCTGGTCGGCATCCGCCTGATCACCGACCGCCAGAGCGGCTATCTGCGCGAGCTCCTCATGGCCCCGGTCAGCCGGACCACCCTGCTCCTGGGCAGCTGCGCGGGCGGCACCCTGGTCGCCACGATCCAGGGCGCCGTACTGCTGAGCCTGGCCGGAGTCGTCGGCCTGCCCTACGACCCGCTCCTCCTGGCGCTGCTCCTCACCGGCATGGCCCTGATCTCCTTCACGATCACCGCCCTCGCCCTGACCCTGGCCGTGAGCCTGAGCAGACCCGAGACGTTCCACACGCTGCTCGGCGTGCTGATGATGCCCCTGCTGTTCCTCTCCGGCGGCTTCTTCCCCCTCCAGGCGCTCCCGGGCTGGACCCACGCGCTGGCCGCCGCGAACCCGCTCGCCTACGGGGTCGACATGCTGCGCGGCAGCATCGCCCTGCGCGCCCCGGGCGCGGCGGCCGCCGACGGCATCACCTGGGCCGGCCACCCCCTCCCGCTCCCCGTGGAGGCGGCCCTGCTTCTGATCAGCGGCGCGGGTGCCCTGCTCTGGGCCGCCCGCCGGTTCGCACGGCAGGAGTGACCGGACCGCAAGGCCGCCGTGCTGGGCCGAACGGGTGGGTACGGCACCGGCCATGCGTGTTCTCTCCGTGACACGCGGGCCCGGCGTGAGGATGTCGGCGGAATGGGTGCACCGGTCAATCAGGCTGAGAGCGGGGACGTCACGTGGCGGAGACAACGGGCTCGACGACGCAGGTCGGGGCGTGGGCGGAGATGCGGGACGCGATCACCACCAGAGCCGTCCTCGTCATGGTGGGCGTGCTGCTGCTCCAACTGGGCTTCGCCCTCTCGTACATGGGGGCCTTCCACGCTCCGAAGCCGCACCGCGTCCCGATCACCCTGGTCGCCCCGCGCGCCGTGGAGGCCGACCTGGTCGCCCGGCTCAACTCGCTGCCCGGCGACCCGGTGCACGTCACCGCCGTGCAGGACCGCGCGCAGGCCAGGGCCAGGCTGATGGAGCGGAAGACCGACGCCGCGCTGATCGTGGCGGTGACAGGGCGCACCGACACGCTGCTCGTCGCCTCGGCGGGCGGCCCCTCGGCGTCCGACGCCGCCGCGAAGGTCGTGGCGACCGTGGAACGTACGCAGAACCGGGCGCTGACCGTACGCGACATCCACCCGCCCGCCGCGGGGGACAGCCGAGGACTCTCGTCGTTCTACCTGGTGCTCAGCTGGACGATCGGCGGCTACCTCGCCGCCTCGGCGCTGAACATGGCGGCAGGATCCAAGCGCCCCACGCTCCGGCGCTCCATCGTTCGGCTCGCGGCGATGGTGCCGTACGCCTTTATCTCCGGAATCGGCGGCGCCCTCATCGTCGGCCCCGTGCTGCACTGTCTGCCGGGCGCCTTCTGGGAACTTGTCGGCATCGGCACCCTGGTCGTCTTCGCCTCCGGTGCCGTGGGCGTGGCGCTTCAGTCGCTGCTCGGTACGATCGGGCTCGGCCTGACCATCCTCATCTTCACGATCCTCGGCAACCCGAGCTCCGGCGGCGTCTACCCGGCTTCCCTGCTGCCGCCCTTCTGGGCCGCGATCGGCCAGGCCCTGCCACCCGGAGCCGGCACAACCGTCGTCCGGAACACGGTCTACTTCGACGGCAACAACACCACCGGGGCCCTGTGGATCCTCGGTGCCTGGGCGTTCGCCGGGATCGCCGTGGCCCTGGTGGCAGCCGCCGTGCGCGGCCGGCGGGCCCGTACGGAAACCCGTTAGGCGACCGCTGCGGCCCCTGCTACATTCTTCCCGGCCGTGCGAAAGAACGAGGAGGTGGTACCCGTGAACGCAGTATCGACATGGGTGCTCCCCTCCGGGGTCACGGTCGGGCGATAGGCAGGTCGTCCGGGAGCGCCGTTCTGTGCACTCCCGAAAGGCACGATCATGCATTTCACTTCCGAGCAGCGCCTGGACGACGGCGTACTCGAACGCTCCTTCACCCTCGATGACGTCCCGGGCATCCTCTGGACGCCCGAGTCCGCGTCGGCCTCCGCACCGGTGCCGCTGATCCTCCTCGGTCACCCCACGCTCGGCCTCGAGCGGATTTACCCGCGTCTGGCCGACAGGGCCCGGCAATCCGCGGCGGACGGCTTCGCCACGGCCGCCATCGAACTCCCCGGCTGCGGTGACCGGCCCCGGCTGCCGGCCCTCGACGGGGCCCGCGCCGACATGCGGCGGACCCTGCAGGCGGGCGAGCCGGTCACCGACGAGATCATCGACGCGGTCGTCCTCCCGCTGGTCGACCAGGCGGTCCCGGAGTTGCGGGCCGCCATGGACGCGATCCTCGCGCTCCCCGAGGTCACCGGTCCGGTCGGCTACTCGGGCGGTGTGATCTCCATCGGCGTCCGGCTCGCGGCGGTCGACCCGCGCATCGAGGCCGCCGGCCTCTTCGCCGGCAGCTTCATCCCGCGCACCACGTACGACGAGGCCCGCCGGCTCACCATCCCGGTGCACGTCCTGTTGCAGTGGGACGACGAGGGCAACGACCGGCAGGCGGCGCTCGACCTGTTCGACGCGTTCGGCTCGAAGGAGAAGTCGCTGCAGGCCAACATGGGCGGCCACACCGGCGTCCCGGCATACGCGGGGGCCGCGGCGGCCCACTTCTTCACCCGGCACCTGAAGTAGCGACGCGGGGGCATGACCCGTCCCACCTGCCCGAAGGGTTCACAGCTCCGGCGCCTAAGGTGTCTGCTGTACGGGTGTGCCCCCGCACGCGTGGACGACAATGAAGGAAAGAGGTGACGTGATGCTCCGCAACGGCTTGGAACCGTGGCACCTGCTCGTCGTGGCACTGGTGGTCATCATGGTGTTCGGCTCGAAGAAGCTCCCCGACATGGCGCGCTCCCTGGGCAAGTCCGCCCGCATTCTCAAGAGCGAGGCCAAGGCGATGAAGGCCGAGGCGAACGCCGATCCCGCCGCGCCGGGGCACTCGTAACCCCTGCGCCGACGAGGGGCCGGAGCGACGGACGACGAGCCGCCGCCCCGGCCCTTTCGCGTGCCCGCTAGCCGGCGCGCACGACGGCCTCGATGTGGCCGAGGTGGGCCGCGAGGATGTCCTCGAAAGCCGCCTGGTGGTCCGTCTGGAGGGGGCGGAGGTCACGGGCGAAGTGCGCCAGGGCGGGGAAGCGCCCGGGGTCGGCGCCCAGGACCGCCACCCGGAACAGCTCCTGGCCCTGCTCGCGCTCCTCCGGCGTGAGGGTGTCGGCACCGGCCTCCGACGCGATCAGCGAGGCGATGAGGACCACGATCCGGTGGTAGCGCACCGGGATCTCCTCGTCGGCCAGCCCCGAGGCGCGCAGTGCCTGAAGCACCTCCTCCACGACGAGCCGTGAACCCGCGCCGCTCGACACGTAACGCGCCCAGACCGCGGCGAGCTGCGGCTGCAGGCGGAAGGCCTCCCGGACGCGCAGGGCCAGGGTCATGAGGCGCTGCTTCCAGTCGCCCTCGGGGCGGTAGCCCTCCATGGCGGTCAGCAGGACCCGGTCCGCGACCGCGCGCAGCAGCTCCGTCTTGCTGCGGAAGTGCCGGTAGAGGCTCGACGAGTCGGTCCCGAGGACCGCCGCCAGTTTCCGCACGCTGAACGACTCCGTCGCGCTCGTACGCAGCAGTTCAGCCGCCGCGTCCAGGATCTCTTCGCTCGTCCAACGCCTTCGGCCTGCCATGTCGCTCCTCTCGCCTACCTTCAGCCTAGCTCATGCACTTGGTGTTGCACGCGGTGCGTGCATAATGGGGTGCATGAGCTGCCGGGCGGCCCGGCAGGAGGTGGGCCGGCGTGTGCGACCGCCGGTCCCGGGGGTTACGAAGGGACGCACGACGTGAAGAACCCACTGGATTCCACGGCACTGGACGAGGCCATCGAGAACGTGCACCGCGCGGGTATGCCGGGGCTGTTCGCCGAGGTCCGGCACGGCGACCGGGTCTGGCGCGGCGCCGCCGGGGTCGCCGACACCGCCACCGGCCGGCCCGTCGACGCCGGTATGCGCCACCGCATCGGCAGCGTCACCAAGACGTTCACCGCCGCTGCGGTCCTGCGGCAGGCCGAGCGCGGCCGGATCGAACTCGACGCACCGGTCGGCCGGTATCTGCCGGCCCTGGTACCGGGGGAGCGGGGTGAGGCCATCACCGTACGGATGCTGCTCGACCACACCAGCGGCCTCGCCGAGTACCTTCCGTACGCCTATCCCTCGCTGAAGGCGTTCCCCATCATCGCCGAGACCGGACCCGAGAGCCTGGACGACCACCGGTACACGCGGTGGGAACGGACGGACCTGATCACCATGGGCGTCGACGCGCCGGCGGCCTGCGCTCCGGGTGGTGCGCCGGGCCTGTACTCCAACACCAACTACCTGCTGCTCGCCGAACTCCTGGCACAGGTGAGCGGCACCACGGCGGAGGAGTGCATCACCCGCGAGGTCATCGAGCCCGCCGGGCTCGCGGACACCGCGTTCCCCGCCGGACCGGAGATCGCCGGACCGCACTCACGGCTCTACGAGGCGTGGCTCGGCAAGATCGACCCGCCGCGCGACTACAGCGTCTACGACATGTCGTTCACGGGCCCCTCGGCCTCCCTGATATCGACCGTTGCCGACCTGAACCTCTTCTACGCCCAGCTCCTGGCCGGAAAGATCGTCACCCGGTCCTCGCTGGACCAGATGCGGCGCACCAACCCGGTCATCTCCCAGGAGGGCCGGATCATCGAGTACGGCCTCGGACTGCACCCGACGCAGACGCCGGGCCAGGACACCTTCTGGGGCCACGGCGGCACGGTCTGGGGCGGCGGCACCCTGGCCATGACCCGCGCCGACGGCGAACGGCAGCTGGCCGTGGCGGTGAACCTCCAGCGGTGGAACACCCTGGACGCCTCCGGCAGGCCGCAGCCCCACCCCATCGACGCGGCGCTGGAAGCCCTCTACCGGGTCGCGATGTACGGCTGACGGGTCATTCGCACAGGTGGCGCGGACCGCGTACGCGCAACTCGTCCAGCACCGTGGCCTTTCCGGGCGGCGGCGTGAAGATGCGCAGGCGCTGGTCCGCCGCGGGGGTGGCCAGCACCTCGCAGTCCAGATCGATGCTGCCCAGGTCGGGATGGACGAGCCGGTACGGATGCGACCGCCGTACGGCGACCTCGTGCCGGTCCCACAGCGCGCCGAAATCCGGGCTCGCCGCCCGGCACCGCGCCACCAGCGACCGGGAGGCCGCGTCGTCCCCGCGCCGGGCCGTCGCGGCCCGCAGGTCGGCCACCAACTGCCGCGCCTGCTCCTCGTGTTCCCCGGCCGCGAAGTGGCCGCGCACCACCGGATCGGTGAACCAGCGCAGGACGATGTTGCGGTCCTCCTCCGCGACCGAGCAGACGCAGCCGAACAACGCGAGCGCCAGGTCGTTCTGCGCCAGCAGGTCGCCCAGGTCGCTGACCACTTGGACGGGCACCCCGTCCAGCCGGTCCAGCAGATACCGCAGGCCCGGGCGCAGGTAGCCGCCGGCCCGCGCGCCCTCCGGCGGGCGGTGCCCGGCGAGCACGTACAGATGGTCCCGCTCGTCCTCGGTCAGCCGCAGCGCGCCCGCCAGAGCGGCCAGCACCTGGACCGAGGGCTGCGGGCCACGGGCCTGTTCTAGCCGCATGTAGTAGTCGGCGGACATCCCCGCGAGGACGGCGACCTCCTCGCGGCGCAGCCCCGGCGTCCGCCGTCTCGGCCCCTCGGTCAGTCCGACGTCGCGCGGCGTCAGCCGCCCCCTGGACCGGCGCAGGAAATCGGCGAGCTCTGGACGCTTCGGTGTCATGTCGGGCTCAGGGTATCGGCCCCGGGCCGCCGCATCCTGGGACCGCCGGTCCTAGGTGAAACACTCCGCTTCCGGGCGGACGCGGGCGGCGGAACGATCGGCACATGGCCCGTCCTGGGCCTGTCCGGCACACAGATCGGCGGTCGCACGATGAGGGAATCCACGCTGTCCGTTCCGGGCGCGCGACTGCGCCACACCGTCCGCGGCGAAGGCCCCGTGCTCCTGCTCATCGCCGGAGGCCACCACGGGATCGACGCCACCGAACCGCTGGCACGCCATCTTGCCGACCGGTACACCGTCGTCACCTACGACCGGCGCGGCCTCTCCGGGAGCACCACCGAAGCCCCCGCAAAGGCGCTCGCCACCCACGCCGAGGACGCCTCCCGCCTGCTCCGCAGCCTCACACCGGAGCCCGCACGCGTCTACGGAACCAGCCTCGGCGCCCTCATCGCCCTGGAGCTGACCGCCCGTCACCCCGAGCAGGTCGCGGCGGTCGTCGCCCACGAACCGCCCGCCGTGCGACTGCTTCCGGAGCCCGCGCAGGGCATCGGTCAGCTGCTCGCCGTCGAGGAGACCTTCCGGGCGCGGGGCGCGGAGGCGGCCATGCGCGGGTTCGCGGCCGGCCTCGGCATCGACCCGGCCGACTCCGAGCCCGACCTCCCGCCACGCACTCCCCGGCCGGACCGCCTGCGGAACATGGAGGTCCTGCTCACCTACGACCTGCCGGCGATCAGGGCCCACGTCCTCGATCCGGCCGAGCTCGCCGGATCGCCCGTACGTGTCGTGGCCGCCGCCGGCGAGAAGTCGCGCCACCTCTGGACGTACACATGTGCCGCGCTTCTCGCCGGTGCGCTGGGGACACGTCCGGAGACGTTCCCCGGCGGCCACAACGGTTATGTGTTCCGCCCGCGCGCCACCGCGGACCGGATCCACGAGGTGCTCGGTGTCACTCGAAGAACTTGAGGCTGTACCCGGTGTCGGTGTTCGGCCCGGGGACGTTGGCGCGGCTGTACGTGGTGTTGCCCCACCAGCAGAAGGAGCCGGTGTACCAGTAGCGGTTCTCCCAGCTGTACGGGGTGCCCTTGGCCACCGCGTGGAACATCAGCGGGAACGTGGGCCCGGCCGGCGGACTGGTCGCGATGTCACCGTCGAGCAGTACGAAGGTGTGGTGGCCCGGTCCGTTCACGTTCAGGGTGGGGTCCCAGCCGGACATCATCGTCGCGCGGTTGGAGCCGAACAGGCAGCCGTTGGACTTGTACCAGTCCCATACGTACGTCGGGTCACCGCCCGCCCGGAGCCGCAGTTCCGCGATGCAGTACTGGTCGCTCCAGCTGCCGTTGGCGGAGTAGGTGATGTGCAGCTGCCCGTTCGGGTCCTTGATCGCTTCGGGGCCCTCGTTGATGAAGGGGTTGCCGACGACGCGCTCCCAGCTCTCCCTGGGCTGGGAGATGATGTAGCGGGCGCCCGTGGGGGTCGTCGGGCTGCTCATGCGCGCGATGTAGAGGTTCTGCTCGACGTTGGTGGTGCCGGCCCAGCCCGACCAGACGAACCAGCGCTGTCCGTTGAAGGTGAACAGGGTGCCGTCGATCGCCCACTTGTCGTCGGGCAGGGCGAGCTTCGTCGCGGCGGTGTAGCCGCTGTCGGGGGCGGCGGAACTGATCACGTACATGCGGTGGGCGGTGCCCCGGCCGCCCGAGAAGTAGATGTAGTAACGGCCGCCGTCCCGCACGATCTCCGGAGCCCAGATCTCGCCCAGGTTTCCCGTGTCCGACCACACCTGCCGGGCCGCGGCGGAGGCCAGGCCGCCGGTCGAGGACGCCTGCCGGACGCTGATGCCGCCGCCTGTCGACTGCACCGAGATGTACGTTCCGCCCACGCGCAGCACGCTGGGATCGGCGCCGCGGATGGCCGTCTGCCCCGCCTGGGCGGGCCCGGCGGACATGAGCGACATCGTGAGGGCCAGCAGCATGGACAGCGCGAAGGCTGCCACACCGGACATCCGGGAGAGTCTCATGGCTTCCCTTTCCCGTACGGGGGTTCGCGGGGACGGACTGACTCCATGACCCTATCCACGGCAAGGCGTGTTCATGTCAATGCGGGCCCGCCTCACCTCTCGTAATCCTCGATGAGACGGCTGATGACGCCGTGCAGGACGTCCGCCCGGCCCCGGTCCTCCCGCTGCTCGCGCAGAGCTCGCTCCACCACCCGGAGCCGCTGCCACGCCTCCGGTTCCCGGTCCATGACCCGATCCACGAGCGGCGAGGAGACCAGCTCCAGGCACTCCGCCAGCCGCAGCCGGGTGGCGGGCGCCGGCGGGCCGGACGGGGGTGCGGCGAACCCGTCCGTCAGGTACCGCGCGGGATCGCCGAGGTTCCACCCGGCCACCGCCCCCTCGTACACCAGGAGGTCCACATCGGGGGCGACCCCGAGCCGCGCGTCCGGCTCCCTGCCGAGAAGGAGGACGTCCGCGAGGCAGGTCAGTGCGTCGGCCCCGGGGCCGCAGTGGAGGACCGTGGTCTGGGGCATGGCGAACTCCCCGACGATGTCCGCGCGGAGACCGGCTGCCCTCGTCGGCGGCCCGCCGCGGAACGAGGGGTTCTCGCAGATCCACTGCGGCGGCACGAAGAACGTAAGGCTGCGCAGCTCGCGGGTGTCGCGGTCGAAGCGGACGTACTCGTCCTGCGACCACAGCCATCGCATGCTGCCGAACGTCTCCGACAGCTCCCGCTCGCGCCCGGCCGGGTCCGCGTACTTCGCCACGATCAGCTGGAGATCGCGGAAGTCGAAGCGGGGGACGTACGCGAGGGGGCTGCCCGTCGTCGTGGCGGCCATGCCGTCGCCGACCGTGACCTTCACCGTGGTCGTCGCCTCACTTGATGCGCCTCGCGGCCGGCAGATGGCCGCCCTTGGTGTCGGGGATCTTCCCGTTCACGATGTCCTCGTGGGTCACCGGGGGCTGCGGGTCGTCGGGCGAGCCGCCCAGCGCCTTGGCCCCGGTCTCGCCCTTCTTCCCGGAGGGGCCGTAGCCCGTGATGACATCGCCCGCCCCGGCACCCGGGCCCTTCGTCACCACGATGTCCTCGCCCTTCCGGAAGATGAGGTTCCCTCGCTGTCCCTGAGAGAGGTACACCGCGTCCGGGGCCTTGAGGATCTCCGCCACGCGTGCGTCGCTGAAGTGGGGGTGGTAGTTGCTGGACTTGCGCACCTTGCCGTCCCCGGCCCGTTCGGTGACGGTCTCGGCGGCCTTCACCGCCTTGGCGTCGGGGCACTTGGCGCCGGAGAAGTACCCGGCCCGGATGGACAGGCGGTGGTGCACGGGGGCGGTGGAGTGGAACAGCCCGGCGGGCTCGGTGACTCCGCCGGTGCGGGCCGAGGCGCCCGAGGCCGAAGTGCGGAGCGCGCAGGCGCCGGTGTCGCGCTCGTCGCGCACCTGGTCGACCAGCTTCTTGACCTCGGTCTTCGCCAGGGCGTATGCGTTGATCAGAGTGTCGGCGCGGTACGGGATCCGGTACTGGACGAGCCGCCCGCCACTGGCCCGGGAGCGGGCGCGCGCCTCATTCTTCTTCTGCGCCTCGACCGAGGAGAAGGTGGGCCCGGCGCCCGGGTTGGAGCAGGACAGGCTCCCGGAGACGGACGTTCCGGAGACCGCGAAGGAGCTCTGCGGACTGGTGCACCGGCCCGCGGACTTGCCGTCGATGCTGAACGAGGCGGTCATCACCGCGGTGACTTTGCCGCTGATCAGACGGCTCTTGGCGCTGGTGGTGATGTGTCCGGAGAAGCTGTTCTTCGCCGTGCAGCCACTCGAACCGCACTTCACCGTTCCGCCGCTGCTGAGGGTCAGGGCGATGCCGCTGTCGGTGGCGTTCTTCAGCTCCTCCGTCTGCTTCTCCAGCGTGTCGTACATGGGGTCGACGGCGTCCTCGGCGACCGGAGCCAGGTCCAGCCCCGCGGAATCGCTGTCCGCCAGCGGGCCGTCCGTCAACTCGGGGATCCCGGGCGGATCCTCGTCCTCGGAATCCGCGCGCACGATGACGGCCGCCTGCCGGACGGAGGCCGCTTCGGCCGAGCCGCGCGACGTCCCTCCGGACCGCGAGGGGCCGTACGACTCGAGGCGCAGCACCCGGTGGGGCTTCTGCTTCGTGATGAGCAGCCGGCCCGCGGAGGTGTCCACCGCGAGGGCCGGGGTGCCGTCGACGGTGGGAGGCTGCGCGGACTCGCTGGGGGCCGGTGTGCCCTCCAGTCGGTCGAGCGCCTTCGCGAGCGCGGTCGCCAGGTCGGGCGGCGCGGGCATGTGCCCGACCGTCTCCCGCGTGACGCTGTCGCTCTCGTCGGCGGCCGCCCACGCCCCGGAGACCGAGTCCTTCGCCCGGGTGAAGGTCCTGCCGCCGATGTGCAGGACCTCGCGGGCGAGCCCGGAGCTCCCGACCTCCACGGCGCCGAAGCGGCTGCCGGACGCGGTGACGGTGATGTCCCGCTGCACCGGGTCGTCACCGGAGTCCCGGTACCGCAGACCGGGGGCCTCGGCCAGCGCGGCCACGGCCTGCCGGTACGGCTTCAGGTCGCGCTTGGCCACCGGGTCCTCCGACCCCGGCCCCCCGTGCCAGACCAGCAGCCCGGCCACCAGCCCCGCGGCCAGCACCCCGACCCCGCCGAACAGCAGCAGCCGCTTGCGCCGGGCGGGCGGCGGCTGCCCAGGGCCGTACTGCGGCGGCTGCCCGGGCCCGTACTGCGGCGGCCCGTACGAGTACGGCGGCGGGCCGTAGGGCGAGCGCGGCGGCGGCACGTCCTGCGGGGGCCCGAACGCCCCGGGCGGGGGCGCGTACGGGGAGTGCTGAGGCGGGATGTCCGCGGGCGGCGGCCCGAAGACCCCGGCCGGCGGGGTGTACGGAGCGCCCTGCGGCGGGCGGTCCGCCGGGGGCCGGTACGCGTCTTCGTGGTCCGTCATGAACTGCCCCCGTGGATGGTGCGTCGGCCGCTGATCGTTACAGGAACAGTGTGGGGGTGACGCCCCCTCGCGTCACCGGAATTCGGCCACCGGGCCGACGTCACGGCAGCCGGTCGACCAGCTCGTCGACGTACTCCGGAGTGAGCGGGCCCATGCCGAACAGGACGCGGCTGTACATCGGGGCCAGGACGTAATCCAGCACGGTGAGCGCGTCGGGTGCGGGCTCGCCCCGGTCCTGGGCGCGGTCGAGCATGGACTGCAACTGCCGGGTGCGCTCGGTCCGGAGGGCGTCGCGCGCCTGCACACCCCGCTCGCCCGCGTTCGCCAGCGCGACCGCCAGGTGCAGCACCGCCGGTCCTTCGGGTCCGGTGATCTCCCGGGCCACCTGGGCGGCGTACGTCCGCAGGTCGCCGTCCAGGCTCCCGGTGTCGGGCATGGGGGAGCGTGCGTTGAGGCGGTTGAGAGCCACATCGCAGAGCAGGGCCTCCAGGTCGCCCCACCGGCGGTAGATGCTGCTGTCGGCCACGCCCGCGCGGGCTGCCACCTCGCCGACGGTGAAGTTTCCGTAGCCGCGCTCGCTGATGAGCTCGGTGACGGCCTGATGCACCTGCGCGCCGACCCGCGCGCTGCGCCCACCGGGCCGCCGGGCTCGCTGTTGCTCCTCCATGGACCCACCTTAACGCAGTAACCACTTGCGTTTGTGGATCGCCTCCGCTTACTGTCGACTAACGCAGTCTTCGGCTGCGTTAGGGAGTTGTACGGCGACCCGCGCCGACCACGGCCGGGCGCGTCCCACGGGGGAAAGGGATTCCCATCACCGCATCGCAAGCGACCGCGAACAGCCGGCGGAGCCGCGCCCTGCTGCTCACGGTGACCTGCCTGGGCCAGTTCATGGTCCTGCTCGACAACACGATCGTGGGGGCGGCGCTGCCCGACATGCAGCACCGCCTGCACCTGGAACTCACCGGCCTGCAATGGATCGTTGACGCGTACGTCCTGCTGGTCGCCATGCTGCTGCTGTCCGGCGGCATCTTCGCCGACCGCTTCGGCCGCAAACGCGTGTACCTGACCGGCGTCGCCGTGTTCACCGTCGCCTCGGTGGTGTGCAGCCTCGCGCCCTCGCTCGGCTGGCTGATCGCGGGCCGGGTGCTGCAGGGCATCGGCGGGGCGGCGCTCAGCCCCGCCTCGCTCGCGCTGCTCGCCGCGGCGTACCCCGTGCCGCAGGAACGCGTCAAGGCGATCGGGCTGTGGGCCGGCCTCAGCGGCGTCGGTCTGGCCGCGGGCCCCGTGGCGGGCGGTGTGCTCACCGACGCCTTCGGCTGGCCCGCCATCTTCCTGGTCAACCTCCCGATCGGCGCGGTCCTTCTCCTGCTCGGCCTGCGCCATCTCGACGAGACCCGCAATCCGGATGCGCCCGCGCTCGACGTCCCCGGGACGGCCCTGTCCGTCCTGGGTGTGGGGGCGCTGGCCTACGGGCTGATCGAGGGCGGGACGCGAGGCTGGTCGTCGCCGCCGATCATCGGCAGCTTCACCACCGCGGTGCTCCTCCTCGCCGCCTTCGTGGCCGTCGAAGCGCGCCGCCGCGCACCGATGCTGCCGCTGCGGCTGTTCCGGGAGCGCCTGTTCACCGTCTCCAACACCGCCATGGTCGTGGTGGGTTTCGCGCTCATGGGCTCGACGTTCTTCTTTTCCCAGTTCTTCGTGTACGTCCAGGGCAGTTCGATCCTGCGCGCCGGGCTGCAGACCCTTCCCGCCACCCTCGCCATGGTGATCGTCAGCCCGTACGCGGGCCGCCTCGCCGCCCGGCACGGCTTCCGCGTCGTGGTCACCGCCGGCCTGGCCCTGGCCGGTCTCGGACTCCTGGCGCTCGGCACGGTCCACGCCGACACGGCTTACGGGAACGTGTGGTGGCGCCTGGCGGTCGTGGGCATCGGCTTCGCCCTGACGATGTCCCCGCTGACCGGCGCCGCCATCCAGGCCGTCAGCCCGCAGGAGGGCGGCCTCGCCTCGGGCATCAGCAGCACCACCCGGCAGATCGGCGCGGTGCTCGGCGTGGCGGTCCTCGGAGCCGTGGTCCGCGCCCGGCAGTCCGGCGGGGCGTCCTTCGGGGCCGGCCTCGACAGCGCCTTCCTGACGGCGGGTGCCATCACCCTGGCCACCGCCGTGTTCACGGGCCTGTGGCTGACGAAGGCCAGTCCCGCGGAAGGCGTGGCCGCGGCGGTACGGTCTGCTGATACGCCGAAGACCACCACAGCGGACAGCCGTTGAGGGGCCGCGAACACGTCCCGGCCCCGCCACCGAGTACGAACAGAGGAAGCCCTGTGCACGACGCGACCCCGGTATCGATCGAGGAGCACAAGGTGTCCGGCCCCGAGGCCGGGCCGTACACCCTCACCACGGGCCCGGACGGCGCCCTGTGGTTCACCCTCGTCCACAGCGGCCGGATCGGCCGCCTCGTCCCCGGCGAGCGGCCGACGGAATACCGCGTCGATCCCGACAGCGGGCCGACCGTCATCACACCCGGCCCGGACGGCGCGCTGTGGTTCACCGAGTACCGGGCGGACCGGATCGGGCGGATCACCACCGACGGCGCGATCACCGAGTTCGACGTACCGGGCTCCGGCTCCGGGCCGTTCGGCATCGCGGCGGGCCCGGACGGAGCGCTCTGGTTCACCGAGACCGCCGCCGACCGCATCGGCCGCCTCACCGTCGACGGCGACGTCACCCCGTACCCGCTTCCCGTCAGCGGCGCGTTCCCGTCCGCGATCACCGCCGGGGGCGACGGCGCAATGTGGTTCACCCTCAACCAGGGCAACGCCATCGGGCGCATCGGCATGGACGGCGGGATCACCCTGCACCCCCTGCCGACGGAGGCGGCGGGCCCGGTCGGCATCGCGGCGGGCCCGGACGGCGCGTTGTGGTTCACCGAGATCGCCGCCGGCCGGATCGGCCGGATCACCGCCGAGGGGCGGATCACGGAGTTCCCGCTGCCCGACCGCGCCGCCCGGCCGCACGCCGTCACCGTCGACGGGGAGGGCGCTGTGTGGTTCACCGAGTGGGGCGCCAACCGCGTCGCCACGATTGCCCCGGACGGCTCCGTCACCGGATACGACCTGCCCACCCCGGACTCGGAACCGCACGGCATCACCGTCGGCCCCGACGGCGCCCTGTGGACCGCGCTGGAGACGGGCTCACTCGCCCGTATCGCGCCGTAGCGCCCGCAGGCGGGCGCCTGGACGCCGCGTCAGGTGACCGGTCCCAGGCGCATCGCGCCGGGCCCGCGGCCGGGGGTGTTGGTGCAGCGGTGGTCGCCTGCGGGCTGCTGGAGTTGCAGGGTCAGGCAGGTGCCGAGTGCCTGCTGCCCGTAGCTGTTGGGGTGGAGGGATTCCTGCCGCTGCCCCTGGCCGGCGCCGCTGGTCACGAAGCGGATCCACTCGCTCGTGGCGCCGCTCGGCGGGTGGGCCAGGTCGGCCTGCCGGGTGGTGGTGGAGCACACCTCGCGCCCCTCGAAGGAGCGCGACAGGTCGAGGAACTCGGCGCCGGCTTCGCGGGCCGCCCCCGCCAGGGTGGAGCCGATACGGGGCACGAGGTCGTCGTGCGCCCAGGTGAGGTCCTTGTCGAAGAACGGGCAGCCCCCGGAGGTGAGGCGGTCGTACTTCTCGCCGGGGTAGCGCAGGCGGGCGGCGTCGGGCAGCGGGGACGGGTAGGACTGCAGGACGAGACGGTAGGAGCCGGCCGGGTGCCCGGCGCGGGCGAGGGCGGTCTTCACATCGGACAGTGTGTTGACCGCCGCCTGCCGGACGTCCGGCAGCCGCTCGGCGACCTGCTGGGACGCCGTCGGCGTACAGGGAGAGCCGCCGAAGGGCTTGACGAAGTTGCTCGCGCAGTCGGTGATGATGTCGGAGAAGCCGAGGTCGTTGCCGCCGATCGACACCACCACCGCGCGCACCGGGTGCCCGGTCACCGCCTTCTGGAGCTGCCCCGCCTGGGACGGTTCGCCCTTGAACGGCTTGCCACCGTGTTCCGGCAGCAGCACCGCCGTGGAAGTCGCCCCCGAGCAGGCGAGGTTGAGGCGGTGCACGTCCAGCGTGAGCGACTGGACCTCGGCCACGTCGGAGCGGTTGCAGCCGCTGTCGTAGGAGGGGCCGTAGACCCGGTGCGGGTCACTGGCTCGGGCACCCGGGTCCCAGGCCCGGTCGGTGGGCGCATAGCCGCTGCCGGACTCGTTGCTGTTGCCGGACCAGCGACCGGCCTCGCCTGAGATGAAGCTGTCGCCCAGGGACACCACCCAGGATGTGGCGGCCGCGCGGGCGCTTTGGGACGGGGATGCGGACACCGTGCCCGCTGCCGCCAGGACACATGCCGAAGCGGCTGCGAGCGCGAGCGTCCTGGAACGTCGTGAAGAGGAGAAAGCCATGCCCGTGGTGTCGGCAGCGGCGCGGCGAATGATGAAGGCCGCGCCCCGTGTACAGCCGATTGGATCAGTGCAAGATCGTTTCGCCCCGCTTTCCGGCTCCCGTACGGGTCACTCCGTCCCGCCGTGCTCGTCGGCCGTGACCCGCCGCACCTCGACCGGCTGCTGCGTGGGCACGCCGCCGGGGCCCGGAACGGCGGAGATACGGGCGGCGATCTCCAGCGCCCGCTCCTCCGACTCGACCTCGAAGACGTTGAAGCCGGCCAGGACCTCCTTGGACCCGGCGCACGGCCCGTCGGTCACCACCGCAGGCGCGACGCCGTCCGCGCGGACCGTGCGGGCCTGGCGCGGATCGGCCAGCGCCATGAACTGGACCAGCTCCCCGCTCTCGGTCAACTCCTTGGTCAACAGGGCGTAGTAGTCGAGGTGGGCCGCGATGTCACCCGGCTGCCAGGTGTCCATCTGCTCCTCGAAGACCCCGCCGTCGTGGTTGACCAGCAGAATGAATTTCGCCATCACGTACTCCCGTTGTCAGTTGTCCGTGGGTTCGGGAAAGGAGAAGTAGAGAGCGTCGGCGTAGAACGACGCGAAGTGCCGCTGCCAGTCGGCCCGTACGGAAGCGAGCCAGGCGTCGTTGCGGCCGGCGATCGCCGCCTCGGCGAGGGCGACGGCCTCGGGGACGTCCTCGGACGCCAGACGCCGTACGCTCTCCGCCGGGTCGTCGTCTGCCATCGAGACGATCTCGCCCGTTTCGAGCAGGAAGAACTTCGCCTCCTGCTTCTCCAGGTGGGCCGTGGTCCTGGCCACGCACTCGGCGAACTCGGCATCGTCCTCCAAGCCGTTGCCGACCGCGCGCAGGACGCCGCGGAGCAGCGCCGCCCCGTCGGCGTAATCCGCCGCGATGCAGATCGGGTGGTTCCAGATCATGGACGGGACCACCGTCGTCCCGTACCCCACCAGGAGCTTGTGCGCGAGCGGGATGTCCCAGTTGTGCTCGGATACGCAGCGGATGCGCTGCGGGATGTCCGCGTCGCTCGGAACCGAGTCGGCGGAGTAGAGATACGAACGATTCGCCATGGTCGCGAAGCTAGCACCGGGGACTGACAACGCCGCCGGACAAGTCCCGCACGGCCCGGAGAGCCAGGGCATGATGACCGCATGAGCACGCCTTCCGACGTCACCGTCACCCTCGTACGCGGAGACATCACCCGCCAGTCCGTCGACGCCGTCGTCAACGCCGCGAACTCCTCGCTGCTCGGCGGCGGGGGCGTGGACGGAGCGATCCACCGCCGGGGCGGTCCCGCGATCCTCGCCGCCTGCCGGGAGCTGCGCGCCTCGCGGTACGGCAAGGGGCTCCGCACGGGCCAGGCGGTCGCCACCACCGCCGGAAAGCTCGACGCCCGCTGGGTCGTGCACACGGTCGGCCCGGTGTGGAGCCGGACCGAGGACCGCTCGGCCCTGCTGGAGTCGTGCTACCGCGAATCCCTCCGCGTCGCGGCGGAACTCGGGGCCCGTACCGTCGCCTTTCCCGCGATCTCCACCGGCGTCTACGGCTGGCCCATGGACGACGGGGCCCGCATCGCCGTCCGCACCGTGCTGGCGGAGGCCGCGGCACCCGTCGAGGAGGTGCGGTTCGTGCTCTTCGACGCGGCCGCGTACGGGGAGTTCGAGGAGGCCCTGGCGGCGGCGCGGCCCTGAGGAAGGACCGGATCCGCGCCGGTGCCGGACGTATGGAGCAGTCGTGAAGGCCCTGTGGAACCGATGTCGGCGGGGCCGCTTATGCTGCTCCGAACGATCAAGCGGGACCAGGGGAGGGCGCGGCATGTTCGGCAAGCTGTTCGGCAGGGCTGAGGAGAGACCGGCGGCCGGCCCGCACGCGCTTCCCGCCCCGCGCAAGCAGAACGGGATGTACACCCTGCGGGCGCTCGGGGACACACGGGTCCTCGCCCTGGTGGAGGCCGCCCGGGTGGGGGACTGGGAGGCGGTCAAGGCGGCGCTGACGCCCTTCGACCTGGGCCGCGACCACCAGATCCTCAACGAACTCGAAGAGCTCGACGGTGTGCAGGACTGGATCGGCCGGGCGGCCGACGAGGACAAGGAGCACCGGGCGACCGCGCTGCTCATCGCGGGAGCCCGCCACATCCAGTGGGGCTGGGAGGCGCGCACCGCCGCCCGCGCGTCCCAGGTGACCGAGGGGCAGTGGAGGGTCTTCCACGAACGGCTCCGCATCGGTGAGGAGCAGCTGCTCGAAGCGGCCGAGTTGAGGCCCGAGTGGGTCACCCCGTGGCGCCGCCTCCTCACCTCGGGCCGCGGCATGTCCCTCGGCGCCGACATCACGGAGGCCCGGCTCGACGCGGCCCTGCGCCGGGCTCCGCTCGACCTGGAGACCCACATCGAATGGATCTCCCAGTTGCAGCCCCGCTGGGGCGGTGAGCCGGGCCAGGCACTGCGGTTCGCCCGCGACGCGTACGCCGACGCGCCGGAAGGCGACCGGATCAGCTGCGTGATACCCATGGCGCACATCGAGGACTGGGTGGAGTCGGACGAGACGGGCTGCCTGAAGACCGACGAGATACGGACGGAGCTGCGCCGCGCGGCCGAGCGCAGCATCCTCCACCCCGCCTACGAACGGCGCCCGGGCTGGCAGGGCGACTTCAACATCTTCGCCATGGCCCTCTCGCTGGCCGGCGAACGGCAGACCGTGAAGCGGGTCTTCCACGCCCTCGACGGAGCCTTCACCAGCTGGCCGTGGGCCTACTTCGGCGAACCCGAGAAGCAGTTCGCCCGCCACCAGCGCCGCGCCTGACCCCGCACAGGCCCCGGGGCCCGCCGTCCGGGCCCGCACCCCCTCACCCGCTCCTCCCTCTCCGGACTGCCTGATGACTTCGCCCGACACCGCCCCGCGCCAGACCGGCGACGACCGCACCTTCCAGGTGGACCTGCGCGGCCTCGTCGACCTCCTCTCCCACCACCTCTACTCCAGCCCGCGCGTCTACCTGCGCGAACTCCTGCAGAACGCCGTGGACGCGCTGACCGCCCGGCACAGCCTCGAACCCGGCGCCGCAGCCGACGCGTTCGGCATCCGGCTGTACGCGGACGGGGACGTCGTACGCGTCGAGGACGACGGTGTCGGCCTCACCGAGACCGACGTCCACGCCTTCCTCGCCACGATCGGCCGGAGCAGCAAGCGCGCCGAGCGGATCGCCGAACAGCGCGGCGACTTCATCGGCCAGTTCGGCATCGGACTCCTCTCCTGCTTCCTGGTCGCCGACGAGATCCACGTCCTCAGCCGCTCCGCCCGCACCCCCGACGCACCCGCCGTGGAGTGGCGGGGCCGCGGCGACGGCAGCTACACCGTCCGCACCCTGCCCGCCTCCGCCCGCCCGGACCCCGGCACCACCGTCACGCTCACGCCGCGCGCCGACGCGGGGGAGTGGACCCGCCCGGCCCAGGTCGCCGCCCTGGCCCGGCACTTCGGCTCCCTGCTGCGCCACCCGGTCACGGTGGACGACGGCAAGGGCGGCCCGGCCACGCGCATCAACCCGGAGCCCGCGCCCTGGGCCCGTACCCACCCGACCCCGGGAGCCCGCTCCCGCGCCCTGGCCGCCTACGGCAAGGAGGTCTTCGGCTTCGAACCGCTGGACACCCTCGACCTCGACCTGCCCGCCGTGGGGCTCAAGGGCATCGCCTGCGTACTCCCCGAGGCGGTGCCGACCGGCCGCCGCCACGGCCACCGCGTGCACGTCAAGGGCATGCTCCTGTCGGAGCAGGCCGAGGAGATCCTGCCGGACTGGGCGTTCTTCGTCCGCTGCGTGGTCGACGCCGAGAGCCTGCGCCCCACGGCCTCCCGGGAGTCCCTGTACGAGGACGACACCCTCGCCGCCGTCCGCGACGCCCTCGCGGAACGGCTGCGCGGCTGGATCTCCCGCATCGCCGCCAGCGACCCGGAACTGCTCGCCCGCTTCCTCGGCGCCCACCACCTGGCCGTGAAGTCGCTCGCGGTGCACGACGACGAGATCCTGCGGATGCTGCTGCCCTGGATCCCGTTCGAGACCACCGACGGCTCCGCCACCCTGGACGAGTTCGCCCGCAAGCACCGCACCGTGCTCGTGACCTCCAGCGTGGAGGAGTTCCGGCAGGTCGCGGCGATCGCCTCGGCCGCCGGGCTCGGCGTCGTCAACGGCGGCTACACGTACGACAGGGAACTGGTCCACCGGCTCCCGGAGCTCCGGCCCGAAGTGAGCGTCGCCGACCTCGACCCGGCGACGCTCACCGCCCACCTGGACCCCGTCGACCGCGAGACGGAGCTCGCCGCGGCGCCCTACCTCGCGCTGGCCCGCGACGCCCTCGCGGTCTTCGACTGCGACGTCGCCCTGCGCACTTTCCAGCCCGCCTCGGCCCCGGCCCTCCTCATCGACAGCCGCGACGCCCGGCACGAGCGCACCCGCTCCCAGCTCGCCCGCGAGCAGCAGGGCGGGGTGTGGGGCGACATCCTCGGCGCCCTGCGCCAGGAGGTCCCGCGCGCCCAGCTGATCCTCAACCAGCTCAACCCGCTGGTCCGCACCGCCGCCGCCATCGCCGAGCCGGAGCTGGCCCGTACCAGCGCCGAAGCCCTGTACGGGCAGGCCGCGATGCTGTCCAGGCGCCCGCTCAGGCCCGCCGAGACGAGCCTGATCAACCGCTCCTTCCTCGACCTCCTCGCCCACGCCCTCCGCAAGGACAGCTGACGATGCCGACCGCACCCCAGAACACCGACGAGCTGTACGACGCGCTCCAGGAGAACCAGCGGCGCCCCTACGGCCGCGCCCGCACCGTCGCCGCCGAGGAACTCGCGGAGGCCGCCGAGCGGTTCGAGGATCCCCTGGCCCTCGTCCGTACGCTCTTCGAGCTCCAGGAGGCGTACACGTACGGCTCCGAGCCCCGCAAGTCGCCCGTGGTCTTCGCCCGGCTGCTCACCCTCTTCGACGAGCAGCCCGACGTCTTCACCGACCGGCTGCGCCATCTGCTGTTCTGGCGGTTCAAGTGGGTGGCGAACTCCCTGCGCGCCCTGCCCGAGATCCCGCTGACCAGCCTGCGGCAGTGGCTCACCGAGATGCGCGGCCGGTACGAGAAGGCCGGCCTCGGCCTCCAGCCGTACTACGCCCAGACCTACCAGCTGGCCGCCCACCTCGGCGAGGACACCGCCCCCGCCTACGAGCTGTGGGCGGCCCGCACCCGCACTCCGTTCAGCGACTGCGAAGCCTGCGAGATATGCGAACGGGCCCTCCACCACCTGGAGGGCGGCGACGACGCCCGCGCCCTGCGCACCTGGGAACCCGTCCTCGAAGGCAAGGAGAGCTGCCAGGAGGAGCCCGCCCGCTCCCTCTCGTACGCCCTGCTGCCCCTGCTGCGCACCGGCGGCGCCGACCGCGCCCGCGAACTGCACCTCGCCGGCTACCGGGGCTGCCGCCGCAACCCCTCGATGGCCGGGGAGGTCGGCCGCCACCTGGAGTTCTGCGCCCTCACCGGCAACGAGGCCCGCGGGCTCGAACTGCTCGCCGAGAACCGCGTCCTGTTCTCCGAGGTGGACTCGCCCCTCGACCAGTTCGACTTCCTGACCGGCGTCGAGGTCCTTCTGCGGCGCGTCGAGTCCCTCGGCCACGGCGAGCTGCCGGCCGCCGGGTACCCGGGCCGCACCTGGACCGTGGCCGGACTGTGTGCCGAGGTCCGGGAGCGTGCCGACGACCTCGCCGCCCGCTTCGACGTCCGCAACGGCACCACGGCCCACGCCGACCGGCGCAAGGCCCGCCTCGGCCGCGCACCGCTGCTCGACGCGCTGGAACTGACCCTGCGCACCCGCGCCCTCGACGACCTGTCCCCGGCCGCCCCGGCCGCCGCGCCCCCCGCCCACCAGGCGCCCGCCGTCCCGGACACGGTCCCCGAGCTCATCGCCCGGGCACGCGAACTGGACGAGCAGGGACACCCCGACGCACAGCCCTGCTGGGACCGGCTGCGCACGCTGGTCGCCGCCCCCGACTACACCCACCCCGAGGACCCGGCCGTGGGCCCGCTCGCCAGGCTGCGCGCGGACCTGCTGTCCGACGAGGCCGCCGGCGCCGCCCACCGGGACGACGACGCGCAGGCCGCCGTCCTCTACGCGGAAGCCGCCGCCCTGTACGAAGCGGCCGAGCTGCCGGGTGAGGCGGCGGTCGTCCACGCCGCCGCCGCGCTCGCCAGGAGCGAGGCCGAAGGCGAGGCCGCCGACGCCGAGGAGAAGGCCGAGGGGCTGACCACCGGCCACGCGCACGTGGTCCGGCTGCACGAGGAGACGCCGGGGCTCACGCCGTGTCAGGAAGGCCGCCTGCTGCGCATGCGTGCCAGCGCGCTCTGCCTGCGCGCACAGCTCACCAGGAGCGAGAAACACCTCGCTGCGGCGGCCGCCGAGGTGGAGCAGCTGCACGCGTTCGCCACCCGGCACGAGCTGACGGCCCAGATATCCGGCGCCGTCCTGCTGCGGGCCGGCACCCACGCGCTCTCCGGCGACCTGCCGACCGCGCTCACCGTGCTCGACGCACACGCCGACCGGCTGCGGCAGCACGGCCCCGCCTGGCATCTGCCGCGCACGCTCGGGCTGCGTGGCCGCTTCCGGATGGGCCTGCGCGACGCGCAGGCCGCGTACGCGGAGCTGTCCGAGGCCGTACGCGCGGCAGCCGCGTGGCCGCCCAGGGTCTCCGACACCGCCACTCTCCACGGCGACCTGGCCGAGGTGTGCATGCACCTGGGCCGCCCCGAGGAGGCACTGCGCCACCTCACGCGCTCCGCCGAACTGGACCTCCGACAGGGCAAGCGGACGGACGCCTTCTGCACGTACAGCAACGCCGCCCAGCTCAGCCTGGATCTGGGACGCGTCGAGGACTCCATCGCCCTCCTCGACTCCGTCCTCGCCGAACCGGACATCGCCGCCGGAGAGGTGGACGACCGGCTCACCGCCCAACTCCGCCTGAACCGCGCCCGCGCCCTGCACGCGGGGGAGGACCTCAAGGCCGCCACCACGGAGTTCGTCGCCCTCGCCGCCGAGTCGGCCGGCTGGGACGACGACCCCGGCAGCCACGCCATGATCGCCGCGGAGACGGCCGTGCTCCTCGGCGAGGCCGGCGACTTCGACCGGGCCACCGAAGCCATCGGACAGGCGCTCACCGCCCACGCCCGCGCCCCGCGCTACGAGCAGCTGAGCAACGCCCTGCGCGAACTCGCCCGCCTCCAGGCGGAGCAGCAGGGCGCCGACGGACTCCCCGACGCCCTCGCCCGCCTCGCGGACGCCGACCGGGTGGCCGACGATGCCCGCGCCGCCGGGTACGAACCCCACGGCCGTTCGTTGGAGACCGCCCTCGCCTACGAGCACGGCCGGGTCCACGCCTACGCCGGAGAGTACGAGGACGCCCTGACCGCCTTGGAGAAGGCCCTCGGCGGACTCGGCGAGCCGGGACCGGAGAACGCGGGTGAGTGGGCCGAGTGCACCCGGCTCGCGGGCGTCGTGGAGGGCATCTACCTGGAACGCACCGCCGCCGCCCTCACCCGCCTCGACACGGCGATCCCGCGCCTGGCCGCCCTGGGCCACACCGAGGAGACGGAAGCCCTGACCGCCCTGGCGACCCGGCTCCGCGACGAGGAGTGACCCGCCGAGCTCACCGGGCCTCCGCGTACGGAGATGCCCGGTGAGCCCCCGGGAATTCAGTTGAGGCGAGGCGGGGCAGCCCGGTGGGCTGTCCCCATGGACGGTGCCGGGCAGCAGGCGGGACGGGCGGCGACGCGGGAGGACCGCAGGACCACGCCCCCGCCGCGCCCATGGCACAGATGGACGGTGCTTGCGGCCCTGATGCTGGCCGCCTTCACCCTCAACACCGCGGAGAACCTGCCGATCGGCCTCCTGGAGGTGATCTCCGCAAGCCTCCGGGTCCCGGTCTCGGCAGTCGGTCTCCTGGTCACCGGCTACGGCCTGACCGTGGCCGTCGCGTCACTCCCGCTCGCCCACGCCACGCGGGCCGTGCCCCGACGCCATGTGCTCACCGGACTGCTGGCCGTGCTGATCGTGTCCAGCCTGTGCGCGGCGGCGGTCGCCTCCTACTCGGTGCTTCTCCTCTCGCGGCTGCTCACCGCGCTCGCCCAAGCCTTGTTCTGGGCCGTGATGGGACCGGTCGCGGTCGGCCTGTTCCCGCCCGGAGTCCGTGGCCGTGTGGTCGGGGCGCTGTCCGTCGCCGGTTCGCTCGCCCTCGTACTCGGTGTTCCCGCCGGAACGTGGCTGGGACGGCAGAGCGCGTGGCAGGTGCCCGTCGCCCTGCTCGCGGCGCTGGGGCTCGCCGCGCTGGTGCCGATCGCCGTGCTGCTGCCGACGTCCCGCCCCGAGGAGGGGAGCGCCGCCCGCGGCTCCCGCCCCGATGCGCGTCGGTTCGCCGTCGTCCTGGCGGTCGGGACCCTGTCCGCCACCGGGGCCTTCGCGGGATACACCTACGTCGTCAGGTTCCTGGGCGAGGTGAGCGGGTTCTCCACGAGCGCGGTCAGCGCCCTGCTCGTGGCGTTCGGCCTGGCGTGTCTGGCCGGAGTGACGGTCACCGGGGCCGTGCTGGACCGCTTCCCACGAGCGGCACTGACCGCCGCCGTCGCCACGCAGGCGGTGGGCATGCTCGGTCTGTACGCGGCCGGGACCGAGCCCGTGGCGGCGGTGGTGTTCCTGACGCTGACGGGCGCGGCACTCGGACCGGTCTTCATGACCACCCAGAACGCGATGCTGCACTGCGCCCCGGGCCGCACGGACATCGCACTCGCGGCGAACTCCGGCTCCTACAACGCCGGAATCGCGGCGGGCGCCGCACTCGGCGGGCTGGTCCTCTCGCTCGCCGGAGTGCGGGGCACCTTCCTCTGCGGCGGGCTCCTGACCGTCGCGGCCTGCGCCGTGCTGTCGGCGGCGCACCTGCTGCCAAGTCCGCCGCGCGCTCCCGGGTACGAGCCGCGTTCACCGTGAAGGCTGCGGTGCGACCTCCAGGGAGAGATCGTTGTCGAGGGTGTAGTACGGGCGCACCGACACCCCGCCCAGCGTGATGGCCGGGTAGACGAACACCGTCTTCCGGTCCGCGACATCGTCCAGCAGCCGGGCGACCCGCACCCGGGGAGCTTCGGCGCACGGGTGGATGAACACGTCCCAGACCGCCGGTGCGCCTTCCCCCGCTTCCGCCAGGAGGTCCGCGTAGTCGACCGTGAACGAGAAGTCCTGGTCCTCCCCGGCGCTCAGCGCGACCCGCACCACGTTGGCCTTCCGCCCGCGCCGGACCAGGGCGACCTGCGCGCCCTCGCCCAGCCCGGCACCGTACAGCCGTGCCGTCACCGTCATCGCGCCGGACCCGACGGTGATCCGGCCGGCCTCCGCGTGACTGGCGCGCCGCCAGGCCCGTATCGCGAGCCGGCCGTCCTTGGTGGCGTACGGGATCCGGACCGCCACGGGTGTGTACCGTACGGCATCCCCGCC
The DNA here is from genome assembly GCF_036346615.1 of Streptomyces sp. NBC_00523. Classification (NCBI taxonomy): domain Bacteria; kingdom Bacillati; phylum Actinomycetota; class Actinomycetes; order Kitasatosporales; family Streptomycetaceae; genus Streptomyces; species Streptomyces sp. NBC_00523. The sequence continues at coordinate 7,158,037 of NZ_CP107836.1, forward strand.
GGACATCAGCCCGCGCAGATCGCGCAGGCCGGGCAGCAAGGGCACGCGCTCCTCGTCCGGTCCGGTCACGACATAGGCGTCCCAGCGGCCTTCCTCAAGGGCGGGGTCGGCCTCCAGCACGGCCTCCCACTCGTCCGGCCGTGCGGACTCCAGTACGAGCGAGCGCCCGGTCTCCTCCGGCTGCCCCTTCTTCGGGCGTCGCTGAAGCAGCAGCCGCGGCTGCGCCGAGGCGGGCAGGGGCAGTTGGACGCGTACGACCAGACGCCCTCCGTCCCGCACCGTCACCGCGCCACGCGGCCTCTCCACGATTGCGTTTGCGCCGTCGCCGCTCATCGTCGCGCCTTCCGTGCGGCCCTCACGACATGACCGGCCGCCACGAGCATCGTGTCCCTGGCCGCGAAACCGCTGCTCGCCAAGGTGCGGCCGGTCCCGGCCACCGCCCGACCCTCACGCCGGGCGGTCAGCAGCTCCTCGAACAGCCGCTCCGCCTGGGCCACGACGGGCTCAGGGCCGTAACGCCTGGAATTCTCCGCTGCGTTACGCCCCAGGCGGCGGCGCAGTTCCTCGTCGCCGACCAGGTCCAGCAGGGCGCCGGCCAGCGCGTCCCGGTCTCCGACGGGCACCAGCCGGCCGTCCTCCCCGTCGGCGATGATCTCGCCGGGGCCGTACGCGCAGTCGGTGCTCACGACGGGCAGGCCGCAGCGCATCGCCTCGACGATGGTCATGCCGAAGGACTCGAAATCGGAGGTCACCGCCGCGATCGACCCCTTGACCCACTCCGCCTCCATCGGGTTCACCGCACCCATCAGGAAGACGTTGTTGTACAAGCCGAGCCGGTCGATGAGCGCGCGCAGCCGCTCCCGCTCCTCGCCCCTGCCGTAGATGCGCAACTGCCACTCGGGATACGCCGCCGCGACCGAGGCGAAGGCATCGATCAACAGGTCGAACCGCTTCACCGGCGCCAGCCGCCCGGCGGCGACCACGATGCGCCCCCGGCTGTCCGCCGGTTCGAGGCCCGGGGCGGGGACACTGTTGGGCAGCGCCTCCACCCGTACACCCGGCAGCCGCATCTTGCGCCGGTAGACGGCCGAGTCGGCCTCTGTGACCGGGGTGATCGCGTCCAGCCGCGGATAGGCCCGGCGCAGCGCCCTGCGCAGGCGCGGGGGATGGTGGTCGTGCGCGAGGTGTTCCTGCCCGACCCGCACCGACCGCGCGGGTCCGTGAAGCGCCAGGTGGACATTGAGCCCGGGCCGCGTCCCCACGACCACGTCGGCGTCGAGTGAGGTGAGCGCGGCGCCGATTCGCTCATCGGTGAGTGCGCTGTACTCGCTGTAGCGGTACTCGGACGAGGGAAAGACCTTCGCCGGGGTGAGGTGTCGCGGGTCGTCCTTCTCGTGCCGCAGGTCCACCAGGGGCCGTAACCGCACACGCGGATCGAGTGCGATGCTCGGGCGATCCCTGTTCCGGAGCACGGAGATGATCTCCACCTCGTGCCGATCGGCGAGTGCGCGAGCCAGGTTGAACGTGGTGGTGATCGTCCCTCCGATCGCGTACGCGCTATGGATGAGGAATGAGATTCTCATGCAGTACAGGACGACCGGCCCGGACGGAAGGTTGCCCTCCCGTCCGCCTGCCCGGGCCAACTACCCAGCCAGGATGGCCAGATGGGCGCCGCCTTCCTGACCCGCCATCACGACTGGCCGGCCGCCTCGCTGAGAGCCTGCGTGAGGTTCACCGGGTTGCCGTCGGGGTCCAGGACGTGGGCGACACGCTGTCCCCACGGCATGTCCTTCGGGCCGCCGCTGACCGATCCGCCCAGCGCCTCCACGCGCCCGAGCGTCGCGTCGACATCGTCCACCGCGATGCTGAGCAGCATCCGGGGCGCCGCAGCGTCCTCCGCCTCCGGCTTGGCCACCAACCCGAGGTCGGTGTCGCCGATACGCAGACCGAGGTAGAACACCGGACCCTCGGCCGGCACCCGGAAAATCTCCTCGGCGCCGAAGAGGTCCGTATAGAACCCGGCCAGGACGTCCTGGTGGGCGGTGAGGATCACTGGCTGAATGGTGGACATGGCGCTCCTGCCGTGGATGACTGAGTCAGTGGGTAGACCGCTCGCGGACGGTGAACTCATCGGAACCGGTCCCGACCGGAGCATCGGTGTCAGGTCCACGTCCGTCGAGCCGGGGGAATCTCCCTGCGAGGGCGCCCGCCGAGAGCTCTTCGAAGAGACCGGAGTGGAGGCGGAACTGCTGCCGGAACCTGCCACGGCGACGGTGCGCTCCTACCACTCCCGATGGCCTGCGACGCTCGGGCTGTCGTATGCCGCGATCGTGGAATCCGGTACGCCGTTGCGCGCGGAGAGCGGGCAGCCGGCGGCCTGGATGCCGCTGAACGAGGACTGGGACAGCTGCTTTCCCGAGGACCCGTCGCGCGTCCGCGCCCACGCGCCATGGCTGCGCGAAGCGTCCGTCAGGTGGCGTGCCCGGCCTCCGGGATGGCCGATGCGCAGACTCGTGGAAATCGTTCGCCCGGCGCGGCTGTGGACGGCCCCCTGAGGGGTTTCGGTGCACCGCTCAACGGGCGCCGGGCCGGGGCGGGCGGTGGTGTGCCGGTGGGGTTCGCGTAGGGCGGGAGGGGGGTGTTCCGGCTGGTGGGGCGCCTGGGGTGACCTGGTCTTTCGGTGTCTGCGCTCCTAGGGTCGGACGTGGTGGAAAGGGGGCCCGGGTGGACCGGACCGTGCGTACCGTTGAAGATGTTCTGGCGCTCCTGGACGGGTTGTTCGTCTCCGAATCCGGGAGCGGTCACTTGGCGGCCGGGGACGGCAAGGACTTCTGGGACCGGTTCTACGCCGACAGGTCGCGGCCCGTCCCGTTCTTCCCGGCGAAGCCGGACGAGAGCCTGGCCGGTTACCTCGAGCGGCGCCTGATCGCGCCAGGCCGGGCCCTGGATCTGGGCTGCGGGGCGGGGCGCAACGCCTTGTACCTGGCTTCGCTCGGGTTCGAGGTGGACGCCGTGGACCTCTCGCCGGTGGCCATCGCGTGGGCCCGGGAGCGCGCGGCCGGTGCGGGGGCGGAGGCGCGCTTCGTGTGCGGCGACGCGTTCGCCCTGGCGGGCACGGAGCTGAGCGGACCGTACGACCTGGTCGTGGACTCCGGATGCTTCCACCACCTGCCGCCGCATCGCAGGGTGAGCTACCTCGCTCTGCTCGACCGCGTCCTGGCCCCCGGCGGCCACCTCGCCCTGACCTGCTTCGCGGCCGGTGAGCAGGGAATGGGCTCCGAGCTCGCGGACGCGGACCTCTACCGCGAAGGCCGGCTGCACGGCGGCCTCGCCTACACCCCCGCATCACTGCGCTGGATCTTCTCCGACCTCGTGGAGGTCGAACTGCGCCGCATGCGGGACGAGCCACCCGGCTCGCCCCATTTCGGCGAGGGCTTTCTGTGGACGGCCCTCTTCCGTACGAGCGAGCCGCCACAACCACGTTGACCGCCCCCGGCGGGTGGTGCTTGGGTCGGTACGTGGACAGCATTTCCGGCAACAGGCGGTTCTGGAACCATCTCAGCGGCGCCTACCAGCACAAACACGACGCGCGGATCGGCGCGACGCCCCGCCTGTGGGGCACGTACGCGATCCCCGACGCGCACCTGCGAGCGCTGGGCGACGTCACCGGCAAGCGCGTCCTGGAACTCGGCTGCGGCGCCGGCCAGTGGTCCAGGGCGTTGGCGGCCGAGGGGGCGGCGGTGGTCGGCTTCGATCTGTCCGAGGAGCAGCTTGCCGCCGCCGCTCACGCGATGGGTCCGGCCCGCTACGCGCTGGTGCAGGGCGCCGCCGAACACCTCCCGTTCGCCGACGACACCTTCGACCTGGTGTTCTGCGACTACGGCGGGCTCAGCTGGGCACCCCCGCACGTCGCCGTACCCCAGGCCGCACGCGTACTGCGCCGAGGCGGGCGCCTGGTGTTCAACGTCGCCAGCCCCTGGTTCGAAGCCTGCTACGACGAAGCCACCAGCCGCGCGACCACGACGCTGCAACAGGACTACTTCGGCCTGGACACCATCGATGAGGACCAGGGTGCGGTCAGCTACCAACTCACCTACGGCGACTGGATCAGGGTCCTGCGCGGCGCGGGTCTCGTCATCGACGACCTCATCGAACCGCGCCCCGACCCCGAAGCAGCCAACGGCTACAACAAGACGGACCCACCCGACTGGGCCCACCACTGGCCGGCGGAAGCGCTCTGGGTGACCCACAAACCGTAAGCCCCACCGCACGCCGGTCGCCCCGCCGGGCGGTGCCTGGACTCCTCGGATCACAAAGCGATCGGCCGATACGCCAGGGCCTGATCGACCACTTCTTCGGCCGAGAGTTCCCGCTCCGGAGGCCAGTAGATCAAGTCGCTGACGTGACCGGAGGGACAGACCAGGGCTCTGTCGAGCCTGTCCAGGGATTCCGCCATCTCGTCGTCGGAGGCGTCATCGACGTCCATGATGCGCTGTACGAGCGCGACCGCCTCCGCGCGGCTCATCTCCATTGCCTTCACCGGGCCTTTCCGTCAGGAGCACCGTAACGCGGCCGGTGAGCGCCGCAGAGGCCCGGCCGGGGAGGTCGGCGCGTGCTAGGGGGTGTCGCTGTGGGGCTACTGGGCGGTAATCTTCGGCTTCGTTCGCGACCTGGGGAGTTGCATGGGCACCGTCACCGAGCATGAGCGGACCCGTGCCGCACTGGCCGGCGCAGGCGCACGGCTGGGCGAGCTGTTGCGTGCCGTGTCCGATCCGGACGCGGCGTCGGGTGTCCCCGAGTGGACGGTCGGGGACGTCGGCACGCACCTGGCGGCCGTCTACCTCGCGTACACCTCGCTCGTCTCGGACGGTGGCGCGATGGACTGGGGCGACATCCCGCCGCCCGGCGAGGGCACGTTCGCCGAGCGGATCACGGCCATCAACGAGCGGTCCCTGGCCCTGTTCGAGCGCGAGCGACGCGCGGAGGTGCCGGACTTCATCGCCGAGCAGTGCGAGACGTTTCTGCGGGTCACCGAGGGCATGGCCCCGGACACCCCGGTCGCACCGCCCTGGTACGAGGAGGTGCCGTTCACCCTGGCGACGCTGACCGGGCTGATGCTCAGCGAGACCCTTGTGCACGGCCTGGACGTCGCGCGCGGCGCCCGCCTCGCCTGGCCGATCGGCGACGAGGAGGCCCGTCTCGTCCTGGGGCAGTCGATGCCGACGATGATGGCGGCGGCCCTCGACCCGGTGAAGGCGAAGGGCGTGCGCGTCGCCTTCGACCTCGCGATCAAGGACGGTCCGAGCCTCGCGGTCGTCGTGGACGACGGAACGGTGACGGTGACCCGCGACGCCCCGCCGCGCGCCTACGACTGCCGGATCGTCGCGGCCCCGGCCACCTTCCTCCTGGTCTCCTTCCGGCGCACGCCCATCTGGAAGGCGGTCGCGACGGGCCGGATGCGGGCCGGTGGCCGTAAACCGTGGCTGGCCGTGCGGCTCGGCCAACTGGTCGTCAGCCCCTGACCAGCCATCGACCCCTCATGCGCACCTCAGAGCGGAAGCGGACCGACACCACGATGACCGAGACAACCGGTGACCGCATGGACCGGGGCGCGCCCGGCGCTTCGAGCGGAGCGGTGTGGCTCAGACGGGCCCTCCTGGACATCGCGTCGGCCCTGCGTCCGGACCGCGGTCCGGTGGTCGCCCGTGAGTGGAGTGATGCCGTACGGCTCCTCGACCCCGAACCGGTCGGATTCCGCTCCGTGTTCCTCATCGGGCTGGGCTGGGACGGGCGCCCCTCGCCCTCGAAGTTCGGGGAGACCCTGACGGCGTTCACCGAGGCCGGCTGGGAGGTGCGCGAGAACGGGACGGAGGGCCAGGGCGGGGAGAGTTGGGGGACGGCCCGGCGCGAGGAGTTCGAGGTGCGGGTGTACGAGGGCGGCCGGTCCGGGCTCGTGACGCTCACCGGGTGGACGCCGGTGACGTATCCCGAACTACGGCTCGGGCAACCGCCCTTCACGCGCAGCACGGCCGATGGTGTGCTGTGCGACGACTGCTGCGGCTGGGGGGTGTGCCTGACCTGCGAGGGCCGCCCGTACGAGCGGCGATACCAACGCTGCTGGTGCATCGCGAACAACGCCGGTCCCGGCAGGTGCGTGGAGTGTGCGGGAAGGGGACTCCGCCACCCCGCGATCGTGCCGTGGTGGCGACCCCGGCATGTGCTGTACGGAGCGGACACGGAGGACGCCATGCCGCCCCCGGTCGCCGAAGCGGGACACGAATCGACCCTGTCCGCGCTCTTGGACGTCGCTCAACGAACCTGCGCGTGTGGGGAGTTCCGCTGCTCCTGGCGCAACGTCCTTGACGAGGAGGGTGACCTCCTGCTCTCCCGGTTCGTGGGCGCGTGCCAGGGATGCGACGCGGAGCGCGCCCATACGTTCGCGCTTCCGCTGCTCTGACCGCGTCCTTGCCGCACCGAAGGCGGCTACAGGCCGAGCTCCTCGCACAGCTCGACGTACACGTCAAGGTATTCCGGGTTGTGCCGGAACCCGGTCAGGCCGATCACCTCGAACTCATCCATCGAAGCGGTCGCCCGCACACCGAGGGCGGCAAGTGCTTGATTGATGGATGCCCCGTCAGGCGTCAACCGCTCCTCGCCGTCGAACGCGACAGCGCCCTGATCACCGGCCCCGCCGAAGTAGTTCGTCTCGATGATCGCGAACCGCGGCCTGTCCGTCCCGGTCACCTCGCGGACGAGGTCACGCAACACCGCTTCCGTCGGAAACAGGAGGGAGAGGCCGTCCGGCAGATCGAGCAGCGCACTGTTTCCGCGCTTCGCGGCCCAGTACGAGGAGAAGTAGTGGTTGACCGGGAACACACTGACGCCCTCATGAACGAGCACGGCCCGAAGGCCCACCGAGTGCGCCCTCTGCGCATCGACCGGCCCGGCTATGACGAGTGCGCAGATCTCATGAGACATGGCCGCATGCTACGGCTTCGATCTCGATGAGCATGTCCGGATCGGACAGGGCGCCGACCTCCGCGAGCAGGCTGGCCGGCCGGCAGTCCGCGGCCGCGAGTCCGTCCAGGAGTACGTCGTAGTGCGCCTTGCACGACGCGAGGTCGGTGGTGACGATCCGGATCTGCACCACGTCGCCCATCGTCATCCCCGCCTCCGCGACGGTTTCACCCAACCGTCGCAGCGTCAGTCGCATCTGCCCGGCCATGTCTCCCCGGTGGGCGATGCCGCCGTCGTCGCCGCGGGCTTCGTGGCCGGAGACGAACAGCCAACTGCGCGGGTCGTCCACGCGGACCGCTCGGTTGTACATCAGCCGCTCGCCCATCATGCGTGGGCCGATCTCATGGGTGGTCATGTCGTTCCCTATACCGGGGCGGACGCCGGTTCAATCAGCTGGGGAGACGTGACGCGGTCAGTCCTGCGGGACCACGGCGACCGGGGCGGGCGAGTGGTGCAGTACGGCGTGGGCGACATGCCCGATGCGCGGCTCGTGCGGCCAGTAGCGGTTGGTGCGCCGGCCGACGGCGACCAGAGAGGCATGGGCACCGGCATCGACCAGATGGCGCGCCGGCGATCCGATCTCGCATCGCACACGCACCGCGATCCGGGGATACTTCTGCGACCAGGGTGCGAGCAGGGACCGCACCATGCGCATGCTCTCCTCGGCGATGTCGGTGCGCCACCGCAGGTCTCCGCCGATGCCCTGTACGTAGCCGACCGGCGGGTTCCAGCAGTAGTGGATCTCCACCCCGGCCGCGCGCACGGCCGCCGCCTCGAACGCGAAGCGCAGCACGCCGTCCGTGGTGGGTCCGAGATCGATCCCGGCGACGACCGGAGCGGCGGCTTGTTCCCCCGCCCCGCCGTCGTCCACCGCAGGGCCGGGCGCGGCGCGGTCCGGGCGGACGAGGACGACGGGCCGGTGGGCGTGGGCGACCGTGGCCATGGCGACCGAGCCCAGGAAGAAGCCCCTGAGCGCCCCGAGCCCGGCGGTGCCGAGCGCCAGGAGCTCGGCCCCGGCGGCGGCCCGGCAGAGCATCTCGGGTGGTGGCCCGGTGAGTTGGTCGGCCTCGATCACCAGGTGCGGATGCCGCTCCGCCAGCCGCGCCGCGGTCTCGCCGGGCAGCCGCCGCGACCACTGTTCGGGTGTCTCCGTCCCCGTGAGGGGTGCGTGGGAGTAGGGCTGCCACTCCCAGGCACTCACCAGGCGCAGCGGGCGCATCCGCAGGTCCGCCTCCTGGGCGCCCCAGTCGGCGGCCGCGTCGCTCGCCCGTGTTCCGTTCAGTCCGACGGTCACTGGTCGTGTCACGACGCACCTCCGTGAGCCTTCGTACGGCCGGGTACTCCACGATTCCGGGCGAACGGCCGCCGCGCATGAGCCGATGCGTACCCGTCCGGGACCGTCCGGCCCTTCCCGCCCGCCGGTGGTGGTGTGACCGTGGCAGGAGGGGCCCTGCGGTGACGTGAGGAGGCGGGCCCGATGCGGTTGCCCGTGGTGGTGGGTGTCGACGGTTCGGAACCCGGTCTGGAAGCGGTGGACTGGGCGGCCGACGAGGCCGTCCGGCACGGACTCCCGCTGCGTGTCGTGCACGCGTCCCTCTGGGAGCGGTACGAGGGAGTGCTCCCGGCCCGGTCCACCGACCGCCCGTTCGACGAGGTCGTCGCGGAGCGCATCGTCGCCGTCGCGGCCGAGCGGGCCCGGCGCCGTGCCCCGGACCTGGACATCACCGCCGAGGTACTGGCCGAGGACCCGGCGGGCGCCCTGCTGCGCGAAGCGACCGAGGCCGCGGCCGTCGTCGTCGGCTCCCGTGGACGCGGCGGGTTCGCCAGCCTCCTCCTCGGGTCCGTCGGTCTCATCGTGGCAGCGCGTTCCCGGGGCCCGGTGGTCGTGGTCCGCGGAGACCGGGACGCCCGCGACTCACGGCACGGCCGGATACTGGTCGGGATCGCGGAACACGACGAGGACCCGCCCGCCCTCCGCTTCGCGTTCCGCGAGGCGGCCGCACGGGACGCGGAACTCGACGCCGTCTGCGTCTGGCGCCGGCCGGCCCACGAACCCGCCGCGCACCCGCTCATGGCGGGCGGGGAGGGCCACCACGAGGGACGGGCCGCCGAAGTGCTCGACCGGACGCTTGAGCCCCTGGCCCGCGCGTATCCCGGGGTCCGGCTCCGCAGGAGCACCGTCGAGGGCGTGCCGCACCGGGTGCTGACGGAACGGTCGGCCGCGGCCGACCTGCTCGTCGTCGGAGCGCGCCGCAGACATGGACTCGTGGGGCTGGAGCTGGGCCGGGTGGCCCACCGCTCGCTGCACCACGCCTCGTGCCCGGTCGCCGTCGTCCCGCACCGGGGCCCGGCGACCGGCGCGGAAGCGGAAGGAGACTCGTGATGACCGGAACCCGTGACGTGCACGGCGCGGGAGACCTGGGCCGCCGCGCGGCCGCCAGGCGTGCCCAGCTCGGCCTCTCCCTGGAGGAAGTGGCGGACCGGGCGGGCTCCACGCCCAGCTACCTCGCCTATGTGGAGGAGCAGGTACCCGCCCCAGGACCCGCCTTCCTCGTCCGGCTCGCGGACGCGCTGGAGACGACCGTGCAGGACCTCGCCGGGTTCAACGCGGACCTGCCACAGGGCGGGGCCGCCGCAGGCCACCACCCGCGGATGGAAGAACTCGAAGAGGCCGAGTGCTGGAAGCTGCTCGACGGCCACGGAGTCGGCCGCATCGCGATGACGGGAGCGGACGGCCCCGTGGTCTTCCCCGTGAACTACCAGGTCACCGACGGGCGGATCGTCTTCCTGACCGCCCCCGACGCAGGCCTCGCACGGGCGGCATCGGCCGGGACCGAAGTCGCCTTCGAACTGGACCGGCTGGACGAGGCGTTCAGCCAGGGGTGGAGCGTACTGGCCGTCGGCAGGACCCGTACGCTCCCGGCCGGACCGGAGTCCGAACGCCTGCGAAGCGTCATGGACTCGAAGCCCTGGGCCGGGGACGGGCGTACGACGGTGGTGACGCTCTCCCCGGACCGGGTCACCGGGCGGCGCATACGGGTCCCCGGTGCACCCGGTTCCACCGAGTTCGCTCCTGGTGGGGGCGGAGGCTGACCCCGGCTCCCCGGCTCCCCGGCTCCCTGGAGCCCCCGGACGCGTCAGGCGTCCGGGGGCTCGGCCGTGCCGCCGCGTCGTTCAGGGCACGGGCACGGGCACGACCACGACCGGAGCCGGGCTGTGGTGGATGACGGCCTGGGCGACGTGCCCGAGGTGCGGTCCCAGCGGCAGCCGGCGGGAGCGCCGGCCCACGACGACCAGTTCGGCGTCGCGGGACGCCTCCACCATCTGGAGCGCGGGCGACCCCACGACCGCCTTTGCGGTGGCCTCCACCTCCGGGTACCGCCGGCGCCACGGCTCCATCAGGTCCCGCAGCGTACGGGCCAGATGCTCGCTCTGATCCACGCCGAGCGCCGGGTCCATGAGCGCCGCGTAGCCGTACGAGGCCGGCAGGGTCCAGCTGTGCAGGAACCGCAGGTCCAGGTTCCGGCGAGCGGCCTCCGCGAAGGCGAAGGCGAACAGCTCATCGGGCGCGCGGTCGACGTCGACGCCCACGAGCAGGCCGCCCGGCGGCGCGATCCGTTCGTCCTGCGCCCGCACCAGCACGACCGGGTTCAGAGCGGCACCGACGACGGCGAGCGAGACCGAACCCGCGAGGAAGCCGGCCATCCTGGCGAGCCCCCGCGAGCCGAGGACGGTGACGTCCGCCGTATGCGCGGCGGCCGTCAGCTCCTCGGCCGCCCGGCCCCTGGCCCGTACGACGGACACCTCCAGCCCGGCGTGTTCGGCGCGCAGACGCTCCGAGGTCGTCCGCAGCAGCTCCGCTGTACGCTCGGCCGCCTCGCTGAGCTGTGCCAGGGGGATCTCGGGGTTTGCGGGCAGTTCCTCGACGTTCATCAGGGCGAGCGGCACCTGCCGCACCCGCGCCTCCTTGGCCGCCCATTCCACGGCGGCAAGGCTCTCATCGGAGCCGTCGAGTCCGGCGATGACCTGTGCTGTCATGACGCACCTCCTCGTGCGGGGTCACAGACTCAGCGTGCCCTGCCCTCCGCCCGGCGCAGCAGGGCCGGGCAGGTCTCGATCGGGCCCGAACGGCTCATCCCGCAGCTCGGCGGTCGCGGACCTCGCCCGAGGCGGGGCCGGTCAGCCCCGCGTGAATGAGCCGTCCGGGCCCTCGCAGGACCCCGCAGGGTCGCTGTGCCGGGCCGTGGGCCGGTGGAACGCTGGAGGAACGGGGTACGGAACGAGCCGGTCCCGTGCCCGATCCGTGGGCCGGGAGCGCCCGGCCGCGACGAGGGGCAGTGCCATGGGCGAACGTGCAGGACACAGCAAACACTGGCTCGCTCCGGACTTCGACGACTGGTTCGGACTCCAGGTGTGCAGGACGGCAGGGCTGCAGGACGGAGTGCTCTTCACGAGGATTGTGCCCGGCACGTCGCTGGCCGAGGAGTTGATCGCCCGCCCCTGGGAGACGGCCGCGCTCCTGAACCAGGTTCTCGACGAACTGCGCCGCCTCCACAGCCCGGCCGGTGCGGCATGTTTCCGCGAGGCGGCACCGATCACGGAGCGGTCCGTTGTCGGTGTCTTCCGCCGCAAGTTCGGCGGACAGAGCAGCAGCACGTATCTGCGTGCGCTCGGTGAGGACCGGGGACTGGCCGAGTACGAGCGCCAGGAGGTCGTCGCCCGGGTGGAGACCTCAGTGCGGCGGCTCCTCGCGATGGCCGACGGGCTTTCCACCCGGCGCGAGACGGTCGTGTTCGGTGACCTCAAGCCCGAGCACGTCTTCCTCATCGGCTCCGGCCGCCTCACGCTTATCGACCCGGCCATGCAGGGGGCGGCTGGTCCCGAGCCGGACATCGCGAAGCTCGCCGGCCGGGCCCTCCTCCTCGCCATCGGCCTCCAAGACCCGGCCGCCGGGCGCCAGATCGTGCAAGGGGTCGCCGACACGGTCGCCCGGCACGTCGCGACGCTGCCCGAACACGATCAGCCGAGAGGGCTGCGTGAGCTCCTGCTCCTGTGGCTCATGGACACGGTGAGCATCCTGAGCACCTGCCTCAGCGCACCGCCTGGGCTTCCCCTTACCCGGCAGGACGTCGTAGCCGGCCGCCCGCAGCCGCGTGGCGAGTTTCGCGGCGGTTCGGTGCTCCTGGAAGGCGAGTTCCGGGTGGCGGTGGAGGTCCTGGTAGAAGTCCCGCAGGATGGCGGGCTCCAAGCCCGCGATGACCTCCTGCGTGAGGCGGGCGACGGCGGTCGGTGCACTCATGCCGCTTCCTCCTTCTCTTCGAATGTCGGCACGCTCGCCAGGAGACGGCGCGTATAGGGGTGCTGTGGGGCGTGGTAGACATCCCGGACCGGGCCCTGCTCCACCAGTTCGCCCTGGCACAGGACGGCGACCTCGTCGCTGACATGGCGGACGACGGCCAGGTCATGGGAGATGAAGATCATCGTCAGGGACAGGGACCGGCGTAGTTCCTCGAGGAGGTTGAGCACCTCGGCCTGCACGGATGCGTCCAGCGCCGATGTGATCTCGTCGGCGATCAGCACATCGGGTTCCACGGCGAGAGCACGGGCCACCACGATGCGCTGGCGCTGGCCGCCGGAGAACTCGTGTGGGTACCTGTCGGCCGCAGAGCCGTCCAGCGCGACGGTCTCAAGCCACCGTTCGACCGTCGCTGCGTGCTTCCTGGCGTCGGCCCCCAGGGGGTCGACGGCCTCGGCAATGGCCTCACCGGCCGTCATGCGCGGGTTGAGCGAGGCGTACGGGTCCTGGGAGACGAGCTGCACCCGACGGCGCACCGCGGCGAGCTCCTTGCGCTCGAGTCCGGTGAGGTCCACTCCGTCGAGGAGGATGCGGCCCGTCCTGGCGGGGTGGGTGCCGACGATGGCCTTGGCGATGGTCGACTTCCCGGAGCCGGACTCGCCGACCAGGCCGAGGGTCTGCCCCGGCCGGACGCCGGTGGACACGCCGTGCAGCACGGTTCGCACGCGCCGGCCGTGGCCGAAGGCGACGGTCAGGTCCTCGACGGCCAGCTTGTGCGGGAATGAAGTCATCCGGCCTCTACCTCCTGTCGTACGGCATGGCAGGCCACGTCGTCGATCAGACGCGGCCGTTCGGTCGCGCAGACCGCGTCGAGCGCCACCGGGCACCTGTCGGTGAAGGCACAGCCCTGTGGCCGGTCGGCGGGCGTCGGCGGGCGACCCGGGATCGTGGCGAGCGGTGCGCGTTCTCCGCTGCCGGTGTCCCGCAGTCGCGGACTCGCCGCCAGCAGCGCCCTCGTGTACGGGTGCCGGGCGCGGCCTGCCCGCAGGTCGGCCGCGGACAGTTCCTCGACGACACGTCCCGCGTACATCACCACGACCCGGTGGCACACCGTGCCGACGACACCGATGTCGTGGGAGATGAGGAGCACGCTCGTGCCACGCCGGTGGTTGATGTTCTTCAGGACGTCGAGGACTTCGGCCTGGACGGTCACGTCGAGAGCGGTGGTCGGTTCGTCGGCGATGATCAGCCGCGGCCCCGGCAGCAGCGCGGCGGCGATCATCGCACGCTGCCGCATGCCGCCGGACAGCTCGTGCGGATACTGCTTCATGACCCGGGCGGGCTCCTTGATCCGTACCTGCTCCAGGGCTTCGACGGCCCGCCGGTCCGCCTCCACCCCCCTCACGCCTTGGTGCACGCGGAGCGTCTCGGTGAGCTGACCGCGCATCCGCAGCGCCGGGTTGAAGGAGGAGGACGGATCCTGGAAGACGATGCCGATCTCGGTCGCCAGACGCTTGCGATCGGCAGTGGGGTCGGCCAGATCGAGGTCGTCCAGGGTCATTTCCGCCGCGTGGGCGGACAGTCCCTCCGGGAGAAGCCGAGCCACGCTCATCGCCGTCAACGACTTGCCGGAGCCGGACTCCCCCACCAATCCGACGATTTCGCCGGGCATGACGTGGAAGGAGACCTCGTCGACGAGACGGGTGCCGTCCGGCAGGACGACGGCCAGGCCGTCCACCGTCACCAGGGCGCCGGCGGGAGCCCGGTGCGAGGGCATGGCCACGCCGGTGGGACGTACCGCCGCGGCCCTCGCCCTCCCACCGCGCGGGTCGAGCCCCGCGGCGAGGCCGTCGCCGACGAAGCCCACGAGGACGCCGGTGACGGTGATGGCCACCGCCGGACCGATCGCCTCGGCGGGGTTGGTGTAGAGGGACTGCAGGCCGGAGTTGAGCAACGCGCCCCAGTCGTAGTCAGGCGCCTGCACGCCGACTCCCAGGAAGGAGAGGCCGGACAGCGCGACGAGCACGTTCGCGAAAGCCACCGACAGCAGTACCAGCAGCGGCCCCGAGATGTTCGGCAGGAGGTGCCGGACGAGCACGCGGTACGGCGGTACCCCCATCAGGCGCGCCTGCGTCACGAAGTCGCGCTGCGCCACGGAGGCCGCCATGTTCGCCGTGAGGCGGGCGAAGGCAGGGGCGCCGCCCAGGCCGATCGCCAGGACGGAGGCCACGGGCCCGGTGCCGAGGACCGTGGCGATCACCAGTGCGAGGATGAGGGCCGGGTAGGAGATCATCACGTCGATCAGGCGCAGGCCCAGCTCCCGGACGCGCCGTCCCGAGACCCAGACGCCGGTGCCGAGCAGGACGCCGGCGGTCGCGGCGATCGCGGTCGCGGCGAGCGTCATCTCCAGGGTGAGACGGGTGGCGACCAGCGTCCGTGCCAGTACGTCGCGGCCGAGCGCGTCGGTGCCGAGCCAGTGTCCGGCGCTCACGTGCGCGCGGGCGGCACCGCTCAGCGCGGTCGCCTCCTCCTCCATCAGAAGGGGCGCGACGATACCGAGGACGACGATCAGTCCGAGGCCGGCGAGGGATACGACCAGGGGTGCGTTCCACCGGATACGGCGCATCAGCGGCCTCCCTTTCCAGCCAGGGTGCGGGGGTCGAGCAGCGCGAGGACGACGTCGACGAGCAGGTTGAGCAGGGCGGCGAGCAACCCCAGGATCAGGACGCAGCCCTGGATGACGGGGTAGTCGCGGACGAGGAGCGCCTCCACGACGCGTTGCCCGATGCCTGGCCAGGCGAAGATGGACTCGACGACGACCGTGCCGCCGAGCAGCCCGGCGAGGATCAGCCCTCCGAGGGTGAGCGTGGCGGTCAGCAGGTTGGGCAGGGCGTGCCGGGCGTACAGGCGCAGGGGCCGCAGGCGGCGGCCCCGCGCGGTCCGCATGTAGTCCTGGGCGAGGACGTGGGTGGCCTCGCTGCGCACGATGCGGGCCATGACGCAGGTGGCCGGCAGCACCAGGGCGGCGATGGGGAGCACCATCGACACAAGAGTCTCCGCACCCGCCGCCGGGAACCAGCCCAGTCGGATGGCGAAGCCGAGGACGAGGAGGGTGCCGATGATGTACTCGGGGGTGGCGCCGACCGTCCCAGTGACGAAGGTGTACGAGATGTCGGTGCGGCGGCCTCCGCGGGCTGCGGCGGCCAGTCCGATCGGCACGGCGAGCACGAGTACCACGAGGACGGAGAGGAGCGCGATCTCGGCGGTGAACGGCAGGCGGCCTCCGATGATCTGGGCCACGGGCTCCTGCGTCTGGAACGAGGTACCCATGTCGCCGCGGAGCAGACCGCTCGTGTACGTACCGAACCGTACGAGCAGCGGCTGGTCCAGGCCGAGGTCGTGGCGTGCCCGCTCCACGTCGGCGGGGGCTGCCTCGGCGCCGGCGACCACGCGTGCCGGGTCGCCGGGGATGAGCTGCACCATCAGGAACGTTCCGGCGACGAGCGTGATCACGACGGCGGTGAGCCCGACGAGACGCCGGACGAGAAAGGCGCCCCAGGGGCCGAGCCGCACCGAGCGCCCGGCCCCCGCGGCCGCCCCGACGGCCGGTACCGCCGACATCAGCCGGTGACCCGGAGCGTGGAGACGGAAAGGGACCCGCCCGGCATCGCGAAGGAGACGCCCTCGCGCGCGACGTAGTGCACGTCGACCGTGGCCAGCGGGATCACGTCGTTGGCCTTGAGCAGCGCCTCCTGGGCCTTCTGCCAGGCGGCGCACTTGGCGTTGCGGTCCGTGGTGGAAGTGGCGGCGACATAGTTCTCGGCGTAAGCCGCGTTCTTCACCGCGCCGTAGTTGAGGCCGCCCTTGGCCGGCTCGGGGCCCAGGAAGTAGGTGCCACCGCGCGCGAGGGTGCCGCTGATCAGCGGAAAGACGGTGACGTCCCAGTCGCCCTGGTTGGCGGTGACGTCGGTGGCCCAGGCGGCGTTGTCGGCGTTGGTGAGCTTCACCTCGGCGCCGGTGGCGCGCAGGGCCTCGGCGACGTAGGAGTTGCCCGCGCCGCCGGCGACCGCGTTGGATCCCTCCAGCTTGATGCTGACGCCCTTCAGGACCTGCTTCGCCGCAGCCGTGTCCGTCCTGGTCAGCAGGGAGCCGTCGGTGGAGACGCACGCCGCCTTCTCGTCCACATACGAGGTGAGGGGCTGTCCGGTGCCGCCGAAGACGTTGTTGAACGCCTTGACGCTGACCGCCTGCGCGATCGCCTTGCGGACCTTCGGGTCAGCGCCCGGGTGCCCGGGGCGCTGGTTGAAGGCTATGTAGTTGCGGATGAACGGCGCGGATTCGACCGTGAACGTCTCGTTGCCCGTGAACCGGGTGGCGTCCGTGCCGGTGAGGGGGGCCAGGTCGAGGGCGCCGGTCTGCAGCTGGTTGGCGAGGGTCGACTCGTTCTTCGATATCTGGACGCGCAGCCGGTCGGCCGGTTCCCCCGCGGGCATCGAGGCGTACCGCGGATACGCCTTGAATCCCTTGCGCAGCCGCAGTTCATACGAGGCGCCACGCCGTGCCGTCACCATTTCGTACGGTCCGGTGGCCGCGCCCTGGACAGCGCCCTGGGCGAGCGCGGTGGTGCCCGCGTCGAGGCCGGCCTTGCAGACGATCCCGGCGGCGGTGCCGGACAGGCCGGCGAGGACCTCGCCCCACGGAGTGGCGGTGGTGATGGTGACGGTGCCGGCCGCGTCGTCGCCGGTGATCGTGGTCCTCTTCCCTGTGTTCGCGGCGCCGAACGTGAGCAGGGCACTGGCCGAGTTCGCCCGGTAGCGCTTCAGCGAGGCGACGACCTGCGAGGCGGTGAGCGCCGACCCGTCGGAGCAGGTCAGACCCTTCTTCAGAGTCAGCGAGGTCTTCGTCGGCGTGGTCGTCCAGGTGTCGGCGAGACCGGCGGCGAACGTACCGCCCTCGTCTTGGCCGATCAGCGGCTGGTACAGCAACGACGTGAGGGCGTAATCCGTCGAACCCGCGCCCTTCGCCGGGTCGAACGAGGTGACGTCGGAGGTGAATCCCACCTTGACGGTGGGCCGGCCCTCGTCGCCGCTCGATGCAGGACCGCCGGTCGGGCCGGCGGTGCAGGCGGAGGCCAGGAGGGAGGTGGCGGCGACCGTGATGGCGCCGGAGAGGAACCGCAAACGGGGCATGGAGGACTCTCCAGGACTGAGAACTGAGAAGGAGCCGAGGGCTGGGGCAGGCGAAGAACTGGTCGGGAAGGGGACTTGCTCGGGGCCGGGCCGGGCCGAGGTCAGGGAGCGCGGGCAGTGCTGCGGTCTGTTGCGGCATACAGAACAGGCCACTTCCCCCGCGGCCCCGCAATTGCAAGAATCCGCATCGGAAAGGTGATCGCATGCATGAATCCGCAGGGGCCATCGGCCTCAGGGCCGCCACCACCCCGTCCCGGGGAACACTCGATGAACTCGATCTCGCCCTCGTCAACGCCCTGCAGATGGCGCCCCGCGCCCCCTGGGCGCAGTTGGCCCGTCCGCTCGGCGTGGACGCCGCGACGCTCTCCCGTCGCTGGTCCCGGCTGCGGGACTCCGGTGAGGCTTGGGTCACCTGCTACGCCTCTCCCTCCCAAGTCACCTACGGTGCCCTCGCCCTGATCGAGGTGTCGTGCGTGCCGCAGGCCCGGGAAACCCTGGCGGACCAGCTCGCCCGGCACCCGCAGGCGATGAGCGTGGAACTGGTGGCGGGATCCTGCGACCTGCTCCTGACGGTGGCTACGGCGACCATGTCGTTGATGAGCGGGTACGTACTGGCCCTCGGCCGTATCGAGGCGGTGACCGCCACCCGCACCCACCTGGTGCAGCACGTACACCGGGACGGCAGCGAGTGGCGCATGGACTCCCTCTCCCGCGACCAGAGGCGCGACCTCGCGGAGACCGAGGACGGTGGCGCCCACACCGCCGTTGCGGCCACGCTCACGCCCGAGGACCGCGTCCTGCTGCGCGTCCTCGCCGAGGACGGCCGCCGCTCCGTCACCTCGATCGCCGCCGAACTGGGCCGTCCGGAGTCGACGGTGCGAAGGTCGCTGAACTCTCTGCTCCAAGGCGGCAGAGCGGTACTGCGCTGCGACGCCGCCCACCTGTACGCGGGGTGGCGCAGCTCGGCGACGCTCTGGATGTCCGTACCGCCCGCCCAGCTCATGGCGGCGGGCGACGAACTGAGCCGCCTGCGGAACACTCGCATGGCGGCGTCGGTGTCCGCCGAGGCGAACCTGCTGAGCGTGGTGTGGCTGCATGCCCTGGACGACCTCGGCCGCTACGAGGTCCAGGCCGCCGCACGGATCACCTCCGTGCGGGTGCTCAACCGGGCCGTAAACCTGCGCTGGGTCAAGCGCATGGGCCGCCTGCTCGGTGACGACGGCCGCAGCACCGGCTGCGTCCCGGCCGACCCGTGGCACCCGGTCGTCTGAACCGCCCGCGCCCGAACCGCCCCTCCCGCCGGGTCCCGTCCGAGTCGCCCCTTCCCAAGCCCTCCGATCTGCGCTTTCCCGCACCCCGCCCCCGGTCCTGGCGGATTCATGCAATCCGCAGGCCGGGTGGGGCCGGTCCCTGAGGCTGACACCACCGCCGGACGACAGCCGACCGACCGGCCTACCGACCGCCCGGCTCAGCCTCCGCACGGGAAGGACGCCACACCCATGTCCAGCCGCACCTCCGCCGGCGATGACCTCGCCCACCTCAGCGCCACCGACGCCCTCCGGCTCTTCGCCCGCCGCGCGCTGTCGCCCGTCGAACTCATGCGGGCCGTCATCGAGCGTGCGGAGAAGGCCGAACCGCGTATCAACGCCTTCACGGAGCGGCTCTTCGACGAGGCCCTGGAACAGGCCCGGCACGCTGAGGCCCGCTACCTCGGCAAGGACGGCCTGGTTCCCCGTCCACTGGAGGGAATCCCAGTCGCGGCCAAGGAGAAGCACGCCATCCTGGGCCGCACCCTGACCGAAGGCTCCCTCGCCCACAGGGGCCGCATCTCCACGGAGAACGCCCCCGTGATCGACCGCATCCTCGGTGCGGGCGGCATCATCCACGCTCGCACGGCGACACCGGAGTTCTCGCTCAGCACGTACACGCACTCCCGTATGTGGGGCATCACCCGCAACCCCTGGAACCCCGACTTCACCCCCGGCGGCTCCTCCGGCGGCGCGGGCGCCTCCCTCGCCGCCGGTACGACCCTGCTCGCCTCGGCCTCCGACATCGGGGGCTCCACCCGCATCCCGGCCGCCTTCACCGGAACCGTCGGCTTCAAGGCCCCTTACGGACGCAACCCCGGCCTCGGCGTGCTCACCGCCGACCACTACCGCGGCGACGGTCCCATGGCCCGCACCGTGGACGACGTCATCGCCTTCCAGAACGTCCTGGCCGGCCCCGATCCCCGCGACCACGCCTCGATCCGCCCCAAGCTGACCCTGCCCACCGCTTACGAGGACGTGACCGGCGCACGTATCGCCCTGTGCGTCCGACTCGGCGAGTACGACGTCCATCCGGAAATCGAGGCGCACACGCGCGCCGCCGCCCAGGCCCTCGCCGATGCCGGCGCACACGTGGAGGAGATCACCCTCCCCTGGACGCGCCTCGACCTGTTGACCGCGGTCGCCGGTCACTTCTCGACGCTTTTCGGCGCCCTCGTCGTCGAGGTGGCCGAAAGCCACCGCGACCTTCTCAGCCCGTATACGGTCTCCTTCGCCGACACAATGAACTACGCGCGCACCAAGGTGAGTTACCTCGACTCCGTGCGCGCCGAACACCGGTTGCAACGAGCCCTCGCCGCAGCCATGGACGGATTCGACGCACTGATCTGCCCCACCACCGCCGTGCCCGGCTGGCACGCGGGCGACGACCTCGCGGGCGACAAGGTCGTGGTGCACGGCCAGGAAGTGGCGGACACCCTGTGGAGTGCCATGACCACGCCCTTCAACATCAACAACCGCTGCCCCGTGCTCAACGTTCCGTCCGGCATGTCGAGTTGGGGAGTCCCCACCGGCCTCCAGATCGTCGGACACCCCTACGACGACCCCGCCGTCTTCCGCATCGGCAAGGCGCTGGAGACCCTCCGCCCCTGGTCGTTCGCCCAGATCAAGGACGGCCTGCGGTAGCCCGGCGAGCCTTGCTGACGCCCCGCCCCCGCAGGAACGCGCGGTCGGCCCCGACTTCCACCACCAACCAGCCCCATCGAAAGGCAGCTCCTGTGCATGCCCCCGAACCCGATCTGCTCTGGCCGGCCTACGACCACCCGGGCGCCCTGGCGACGATCGAGTCCATCGCGCTCGAGGACCGCGGCCTGCCCGGTTCCACGTACGACCTACTGGCACGCGCCGCCGTGCTGTGGCCCGACCGGCCGGCTCTCACCATGCTGCCCAGCGCGGGGCAGTGGACACATGGCGAAACCGTGTCCTTCGGGCAACTGCGCGATCAAACACACCGCATCGCCAACCTCTTCCACCGACACGGCGTTCGCCGTACCACCGCCGTGGGCCTGCTGTCCCCCAACGCCGGGCTGCTGCCCGCCACCCTCCTGGCCGCCCAGCTCGCCGGCTGTGCCGCACCGGTCAACCCGGCGCTCGCCGCCGATCACGCCGAACGGCTGCTGGCCCTGGCCGGGGCAAGGGTCCTGGTCGCGGCCGGACCCGAACTCGATGCCGCCGCATGGCGGACGGCCCGCACGGCGGCGGCCTCACTCCGCTGCTCGGCGCTGTTCGCCCTGCGCCCGGTCGGCGCACCCGAGCCCACGCCCGAACTGGAACCGATCGAGGGGGTCCACGTCGCCTATCTGCACGTCGAGGCTGCCGCCCAGCCGGCCGAGCTCCATCCTGGTGTGGTGCCTCCCAAGGCCGGCGACCTGGCCGCGTACTTCCACACCGGCGGCACCACCGGCGCCCCCAAGCTGGCCGCTCACACCCACGCCAACGAGGTGACCGACGCCTGGATGATCGCGGCCAACAGCACGTTGGACCCCGATTCCGTACTCTTTGCCGGACTGCCGTTGTTCCACGTCAACGCCTTGGTCGTCACCCTGCTCGCACCACTGTTCCGCGGTCAGCACGGCGTGTGGACCGGCCCCCTCGGCTACCGCGAACCTGCGCTGTTCGCAGTCTTCTGGAAGATCGTCGCGCATTTCCGGATCGCCACCCTGTCCGCGGTCCCGACCGTCTATGCCGCCCTCGCCCGGATTCCGGTCGACGCGGACATCACCTCGCTGCGCTTCGCGATAGTCGGCGCGTCCCCTCTGCCGCCGGCGGTACGCGCGGCGTTCGAGCACCACACCGGCGTCCCGCTCTGCCAGGGGTACGGACTGACCGAGGCCACCTGCGGCAGCGCTCGGAGCTTCCTGCACGAACACCGGCGCCCGGAGGCCGCGGGCCAGCGCATGCCCTACCAGCACGTGAAGACGGTAGGGATCGACAGCGACGGGACCTGGCACGACCTCCCGCAGGGTGAACCCGGCATTCTCGCCATCAGCGGCCCCACGGTCTTCCCCGGCTACGTAGTCGGCCACGACGACACCGGACCGCGCCTGGAGACCCTCGGCAGTGTGCGCGACGGCTGGCTCAACACCGGCGACCTCGCGCGCGTGGATTCCGACGGATTCATCCACCTGCTCGGCCGCGCGAAGGACCTGATCATCCGCGGCGGCCACAACATGGACCCCGCCGTCATCGAGGACGCCCTCCTCACCCACCCGGCCGTCACCGGCGCAAGCGCCGTCGGACGCCCCGACCCTCACTCCGGCGAGGTCCCCATCGCCTACGTCACCCTCAGGCCCGGCACGACCGGCACCGGCCCCGAGGAATTGATCGCCTTCGCCGCGCAGCACGTACCCGAGCGAGCCGCGGCCCCCAAGGAGGTCATCGTCTTGTCGGCTCTGCCTCTGACCGACATCGGCAAACCCTCCAAGGTTCCTCTGCGCCTCGACGCCACCCGGCGCGCGATCTCCACAGCCCTGGCCGGCCTCGGCATCGCCGGCGTCGACGAACAGATCCGATGCGAACTGGCAGACGGTCGCCCCATGGTTTCCCTGCCGCCCGTCGCCGACCCCGACCAGCGCCGCCGGATCATCGCCCAACTCGCCCCGTACGACGTGAGCTGGGCATTCACCGACCACGGCACGTCGTGAGGCCGCCCTGCTGTCCCTTCCCCGAGGCGACCCCGGCCCGCCGCGCGCCGGTCTCCTCGCCACGTCCCCATCCAGGAATCGAGCGTCATATGAGCGTCAGGATTCCTCGAAAGAACCCAGGAAGCACTGCCGAATGGACCGCATCCCTCAGAAATCGCAGGTCGGGCAACCCAGAGGGGTCGATGTACCCACGCGACCCGCTGCATCCACGAGTACAGGTCGACCGACCCATCTACGAGATCTCGTAGAAAGTGCAGGTCAGACGCCCTTTGTAGCCGGTTCGAGAATGGCCACGCACTCCACATGATGCGTCATCGAAAGCACATCGACTTTGGGGGCAGTCGATCAGACTGCCAGCTCGGTGACCTCCGTATACGCCTCCCGCCCCACTCCACCCGAGAGCTCAACTCGTCGGGACCTGCCCTTGCCGTCCTTGATGCATCCAGGCGATAAGGTCGAACACGCGCAGGACGCCGATGTCCTCACCCATCCCCGCCTTGTCGCGGAGACGGGCCAACTGATCGTAGAAGGCGCCGTTGTCCGCCCGCAGGGCTGCAGCCAGCGCTGCCCAGAAGGAGTGGTCTGTCTTCGGTCGTTCAAAGAGCTGCTTGATGCGGAGGTCGTAGATGGGGATGAGGTGGGGACGCTTGCGTGCCAGCAGTTTGCCTGCGACAACCGGGCCGCTTGGGCCTCCCCGTCCTGGAAAGCCTCATTGACGCCCCCGACGGTTTCCTCGCCCAAGACGCCGCGACAAACCCGGCGCTACCCGAGCGAGTGATGGAACGGCTCATCACACGAGCTCTGCTGAGTAACGAACCAAGTCGCCTCGGGCGCTGAAGCCCTGCCTTCACCAACTCGCCCTCTGATCAAGCCAACCGATGACATTGCGTCAAATGGACGTAACCGAGCGCCATGGAGTCATCTGTGTCGGTAGACAGGGCGCTGAGGGGTCAGGCAGGGCTATTGGGGGGTTGCGAGCATGAGGTTGACGATCAATGTGGGTGTGCTGCTCGCCGTCATCGTCCTCCTCAGGCTGCGCCGCCGTACTGAGGCCCGCAGCCGCAACGACGAGAAGCTGACCGTCGTCATCGTGCTCGCCCTGGGCGTGGTCATCGCCCCCACCCCGGTGGGCGAGAGCATCCTCGACGCCCTGGGCCAGCTCGCCTCCGGCATCACCAAGTCCAGCCACTGACAACCCCGGAGCCCAGCCGATGCCCACCCGCCACCCGCGACGTCCCCGCCCCGGCACGCGACGGCCCGCACGCCGAACGCGCCAGCGCCGCCGCTACGCACGCACCCGCCGGCAGCGGCAGCGCGACCGCCAGGTCCTCGTCCTCGGCGCCGGCGTCCTGGGCGTCGCTGCACTCTGGGCCGCCGTCGCCTGGCTGGTCACCCATCTGTGGGCCGTGGTCATGCTCGGGGCGGTCGCGGTCGTGGCCGCGACCTGGTTCGTCAACCAACGCCGCCAGCGGCACGCCTGGAACCGGGTCCAGCAACAGGCACTGCGCTACGCACTGCCGCAGCTCGACGCGCTGGCCCACCGTGATTTCGAGTACGCGGTCCGGGATTTGATGCGCCGCGACGGATGTACCGACGCCCGCCAGGTCGGAGGAGCCGGCGACAACGGCGCCGACGTCCTGGCCACCGACCCCCAGGGCCGCGTCTGGGTCATCCAGTGTAAGCACCGCCGCGCCGGCGACCGTGGCTCCGCCGTCGGCACCCCCGACCTCCAGCGCGTCAACGGCACCGCCCGCCAGCTCTACGGCGCCGACATCGTCCTCGTCGTCACGAACGGGCGATTCTCCAGTCGCTGCGCACCGCTCGCCGAGCAGCTGCACATGCACCTGGCCGACCGGCGCATGCTCGCCGCCTGGGCCGCTGGGAGCCGGCCGTTGTGGGAGCTCCTGCCGAGAGTGCCGGGGCCCCGGGCAGGAAACTGACGAAGTGAACGTCCGAGTCCGGCCCCATACGTGTTGGTCCTCCCGGCCGGCGCGGGGTGTTTCGCCGCAGGACCCCGTTCCTCTTCGGGGCTGACCAGTCTCTGCCCGGTGGACCAGGGTCTTCCGCGCAATTCCTCCGGTCACATCGCCATCCGTCCTACCCTGACTACAGGGCGTACCCCTCTGCGCCTGTCCATGTCGGGAGGGCCCCATGCCAGCAGCGCCAATCGAGCAGCCGACCCCGCCGTCGTATCCACCGAAGACGCCTCCGCCGCCGAAGAAGCCGGCCTCCCCGCCTCGCCCCGAGACTGCGGACGGCGGCTCGGGCGGGCTTGTCAGGTCGGCGCGGTGTGGGGTGGTGATGCGGGGCCGGCGTGGCGCGAACTGGGTGTACGCGGCGAACCGGTGGGCGCCCAACAAGGCCAAGGAAGCTGTCCTCACTCAGCTTGCGGCGTGGGATTTCCGTCCCGGTCAGAGCGTGTTGGACGCGGTCGAGGCGGTCACGGTGCTCCTTGTCGCGACAACGGTCGCGGACCAGGGGCATCGGGTGTCCGTGCATCTGTCCGACCAGGACGGGCAGGCCTGCATCCTTGCCCTGTCCCATCATCCTGGTCTCGCCGACTTGGACGACGATGCCGGCCCGGAGGTGCTGCACCAGGTGACGGCGCACCGCTCGGTTACCGAGTGCGGGATGGACACGGGCCCGGACGGCCGCCGTGTCTGGGCCGTCGTGGATCTCTGACCCAGCCTGCCAGCGCCGACTGGAAGTCTTGGATCGGTAGACCCACGTCTTGACATGATCTCCAGCGCGGGCACGGGCGAACCGTGCTCGGTGTCTGTCCCCATCAGGAACCCCGGGGTCAACCGGCTGCGCAGGCTGGCTTCCCGGTGCGCGCTGCATCACGGGGCGCGGGTGGAGACTTGTGTGGCCCCTTGTGCAATTGGCGATGTGTGGTTTGGTGCCGGCTGTGCCTGCGTCACGTGCTTCCGTTGCGGTCCGGCCGGACCGCAACGGGTCCGGCCGGAGGGTGGATCAGATGTCGATGACCTGGTAGGCGATGGTGTAGACGCCGCCGGAGCCCTCCAGGACCCGGTACTGCGTCTCCGCGCCGAACTCGTTGCCCGTAATGGTCACCGAGCCGAGCCGGTCGTCGCTGCTGGTGCTGTCGTAGTCCCACAGCGAGAGGGTGCGGGACTCCGTCTTGCCCAGGACCAGCAGCGCGTTGCCGTTGCTCTCGTCCAGAGTGCGGCGGTAGCCGGTGCCCATGGTCTGGTAGGACGCCTTGGCGGGCCAGAGCTTCACGGCCTTGCCGCCGTTCGCCGCGATGTTGAGGTAGGCCTCGTCGTGGTCGCCCTCGCTTTCATCGCCGCAGTACAGGTCGACGAGTCGGATCTGGACGTAGTCGACCGGATCGGCCTGCGCGGCGCCCGCGGCGCCCACCAGCGAGGTGGGGGTGACGCCGAGGTGAGCCCAGAAGCCGCCAATAGTTGATCTTGGAGTCTCTGGCGGGCCGACGCCGAGACAACCCGGTTTAACCCCGTCGGCGGGCAGCAGGGTCCCGCTCGGCGACGTGTCGGGCGACTGCGTCGACGCCGGGGCGGGCGTAACGCTCCAGGGAGCGGACAGAAGCGTGGCGGGAGCGGGCCAGCAGCATCGGGGTGGAGGTGCCGCCCTCCGCGTCGTGCGTGAGCGCGGAGTGCCGCAGCCGGTGCAGGGTCCAGCCGTCCAGGTCCTCGATGTCCTCGGGTGAGGCGAGCGGGTTGGCCAGCAGCCGGGTGTTCTCCTCGAAGATCTCCTCGGCCCGCCGGTAGGAGAGCCGGGCCCGGCCGGTCTCCGGGCACACGTCGAGCGTCGGCGTCCCTGCTGGGGCCTTGCGGTCGGTGAGGAACAGTGGGCCGCGGGTGCGGCGGGCGATCAGTCGGGGCAGGAGCTGGGCGGTGCCGGACTGCCAGTGAATCCACTCCGTCGCCCCGCCCTTGGCGGTGGTCCTGCCGCGCTTGTCCTGCGGGTACAGGTCTTCCACGTTCAGGCACAGCACCTCATCGGCCCGTGCGGCGCTTTCGTAGAGGAGCTTCCAGAACGTCCTCTCCCTGAGCCCGACGTCCAGGCGCCACAGGGCGGCGATCTGGTTCTCGGCCAGGGCCTTGGTGCGGTCCGGCGGTGCCGGCCGCCGCTCGATGCCGATCGTCGGATCGTGCTCGATCCAGCCCTGGCGCTGCCACCAGCCGATCGCCTTGCGCGCGATGGACAGCTCCCGGTTGACGGTGTCGGCGTCCATCTCGTCCGCCCGCGCCGCCGCCAGTTCGGCCAGGACCTCCGGCAGCGCCGGGCCGTCGATCGCGACGACGGGGAAGACGGGCGGTTTCGCCCCCCGACGGGCGGGTCCGGTCGGCGCCGGTTCGCCGGCGAGCATCCATCCCCACGTCGTCAGCGAGATCCGGTAGATCCGCGCGGAGGACTTCGCGATGCCCGCGCCGGTGAGGTACCGCTCGACCGCCGCGGTGTACGTGGCCGGCGGGGCGGACAGGGGCACCACCCGGACACGCGGCAGACGCAACACGCCCCCCGCCCCGGGCTCGGTCACTGGTTCGATCGTCACGCCCGCCCCGCCCCCCTACCTGCTGCCGCAGTAAATGCGTACACCTCACCCCGGCGGCCGGAATCGTCCGCCGCAGGTCACGATGATCACGGTAGAGGCTCTGCCGCAGTAAATCCGGCATTTACTGCGGCAGGAGCTTCAACTCGCCGCAGCTTCTTGGTGTGGAGAGCACTCGTCCTGGCCAGTCTTCGAGTCTCGCCAGCAGACGGCCTCCAAGGTCAATACGGTGAGCTACACGAAGACAGACGGAGAAGAGCAGGGGGAGTTGTGGACCCGATCACGTTGGCAGCAGCGGCAAGTTCGGCAGTCGTGTCGGCTATGGCGACGGATACTTGGCAGAGCGTGCGCTCAGCCGTAGTGGGGCTCTGGCAAAGGCATCAGGAGTCCGGGGCGGAGACCGTTGCAGCTGAACTAGCGCAGACCCGAGAAGACGCACTTGCGGCGAGCGAGGCCGGCGAAGAGGAGACCCGCGCCGAGCTGACGGCACTCTGGCGCCGGCAGTTCCGCAGGTTCCTCGATGCCCATCCGGAGCTGCTTCCAGAGGTGGAGCGGGTGCTCAACGAGGACATCAAGCCCGCGCTCTCCCCTGAAGACCGCGCCGCAGCTGACAACATCACCATCAGTACGAACGTCCACGACCACGGCAAGGCGAATGTGCTCGGCAAGGGCACCCAGATCAACAACTGACGGGGGCTGGCATGGCGGCGGAGGACACAGCGGCCGCTGAAGCGGCGCGGATTAATTTGAAGATCGACACGAGTGACTTCGCCTCGACGAATGCGCTCGGCCAGGGCACGCAGATCAACCAGCCGAAGATCAGCATTGAGCAGATCGTCTACAACGTTGCTCTGGGGCAGACGACTCTGGTTGCGGGGCAACTTGCTGCGAGCGGCATCGACTCCGTGGACGTGCATCCGTTGGTCGTCGCTTCGGGGATCGTTGCGGCGGCCAAACACGTGCGCAGGACGCTCGGCCCGGCTGCTCGGACAGCGCGGGTACGCGGGGTCCACGGTGGAGACCTGGAGGTCTTCGATGCACGTGGCGTCGCAACAGTATTCCACCCGGAGGATGCAAGGGAGCGGCTTGGTGCTGGGATAATCCAGGACCTGGTCCAAAAGGTCAGTACGGAAGCCTCAGACGGCAGTGCGACCGCCGTGGTCCTTGCCCACGCAATGGTCCTTGCATCGATTAGGGAACTTTCGGCCGGTACGCCGGCTGCGCAAGTCGCCAGTAGTCTTCAAACTGCGGTAGTCAGAGCGCGTGAGCTTCTGGGGCAGATCGCGGTGCCCGCTCAGTCCGAGGAGCAGCTCCGTGCGGTAGTTTTCACGGCTACTAAGGACGCGCTCATCAGCGACATGATCGCACATGTGTGGAAACGCGCTGGCTCTTTGGATGCCGTCCTCCTTGAGGACAACAGCGGCACCGACTGTTCCCTGGAACTGTCGGATGGGATGAGCTTTCCGTGGGGCCTGTCGTCCGGTCGATTCATGACAAGCGAGGAGCGCGGTCAAGCGATTTTGGACGACGCGGCTCTCCTGATCATTGACGATTGGACCCCGAGCCTGAACGAGCTACTTCCTTACATCGAACGGCTCTTCCCAACAAAGAGACCACTGCTCCTGATTGCCGATCATATCCCTGACGATGTCCTGTCGATGCTCATCGTGAACGTCGAGCGCGGCAACTTCCCGTCCGCAGCAGTCAAGGCTCCCGGTTCTGAGCAGGAACGCAGGTCGCGCCTACAAGACATCGCTATTGCGACCGGCGGCCAGGTAGTAACGGCCGGATCAGACTCGGGCGTTTACGGGGAGGATCTGGACCGCTTCTTCGGCCGTGCTCGACGGGCTGTCGTAACAGCCACTTCAACGGTTCTCATCGGTACCGGCGGCGAAGGTCAGCAGGTCACACACAGAGCCCAGGAGATCAGATCTGCCATGGATCGGCTGTCCTCAGAGGACGACCGAGCGAGGCTTCGGGAGCGGTTGGCCCGGCTTGAAGGCGGAGCCGCAGTGCTGAAGATCGGTGGTTTCACCAAGCGTGAGACGGAGCACCGTATCGGCCAGGCGGAGAAGGGGCTGGCGGTTTCCCGCGCCGCTGCCGAGCGAGGACTCCTGCCAGGCGGAGGCGCCGGCTTGATGCAGCTGAGTTCTGTGGCCGAGTCCTCTCTGAATCACGGAGAACTGGACTCGCCCGGGTGGCGAATCCTTCTCGCAGCTCTTGCGGACCCTGCCCGGCAATTGTGCGAGAACTCGGGTCAGGCACCGTCGCTGGAAGAGCTGGAGATCCAAGCCAGCGTCGGTCAGTGCTTCGACCTCGTTGCGCACCGGTATGGCGACGTCGCCGCTGGCGTCGCTGATTCCGCCCGCGTCGTGGAAACCGCAATGTCGGCGGCCGTGGACACCACGATTCGATTTCTCGACCTACTCTGATGGCTGAAGACTGACGGATATCGGGTCAGTACAAGGGGTGTCCGAAGCCATAGGAGGTGGCTTCGGGCACCCTTTCGACTGTACGTCACGCGCTCATACGCTGACGGCGGTCAGGCGGCTTGGCTAAGGCCGACGGTGGTGAGGTCCTGCTCGCGCAGCGGTGTGAAGTCGACGTCGAGCTTCGGGTCGTACGCCTCCGGCTCGATGCCGAGTTCATGCGTGCTGTACTCGCCGAAGCGTTTGATGTGTTCGGTCAGGTACGGCGAGATGTGGGCCAAGTCCTCGGGGTCGATCTCCCACCCTTCTTCCAGCAGCTGGCGGACGATCTCGGCGATGTCCAGGGCGTTGTGGAAAATCACGGCGTTCGTGAGCAAAGAGTTGAATTTCATCGCCTTCTCCTGCTCGACGGGGTCGTTGTCGGCGATGACGCCCTGGTTGCCGAACCCGACCCACTGGGAGAACCGGTTGAACGACTCGACCTTGTTGGTCGCCGCGGTCACCCGCCGGCGCAGCGGTGCGTCCGTCAGATACCGCAGGAGTTGGACGGTGCGGATGACGCGGCCGACCTCGCGGAAGGCTACGTACGTGGCGTTCTTGTGCGACCCGGACCGCAGTCTCTTGAGCAGCGTCGCCGAGGAGATGGCGCCCTCGCGCACGGAGACGGCCACCCGCATCAGGTGCCGGAACTGGGACTCGATCAGGTTGAAGTCGATGACGTTCTTCCCGGCCTCGCCGAACAGGGCGTCGATGTGCACGTACTCGCTCTGCTTGCTGGGCCGGTAGAAGGTCAGGCCCTTCCAGTTCCTGATCCTGGGCATCAGGTCGAAGCCCAGCAGGTGCGCCAAGGTGAAGACAGGCAGCGACTGGCCTTGGGTGTCCGCGTGCACGGTGGTGGGCTTGACCTCGGAGGCGTTCTTGAGCAGGCCCTCAATGATGTAGACGGCCTCCCACACCCCGCACGGGATGAAGTGCGTGAACAACGCGATGTAGGTGTCCGAGATGTGGTGGTACGCGATGCCTCCCGGCTTCCCGTACCGGACGGACGTCTCGGCGAGCAGGTTGTCGAGGTAGGTGTCCATGTGCGTGCCGTCCGCGGCCACCGCGGTCCCGTCACCCCACGCCTGCGAGATGTCCAGGCGGGCGTGCGCGTTGACCAGGTCGGCGATGGCCTCGTTCAGCAGCACCAGGGAGAAGTGCCGGTTCGCCGTGTACGCCAGCTCATGCCCGCTCACGCCGGGGATGTGGCGGGCCGCCTCGTACGGGCCCATGTTGGTGCCCTTGACGAAAGTGGTGAGCACGTACCGGCCGAACGGGTCGGTGAGCTTGGGATCGTTGCCCGAGGGCGGCCCGAAGCGGCGCCACCACTCCACCCAGTACGCGGTCCGCGCGCAGATCCCGATCAGCGTGCGCTCCGGCATCCTCGCCTTGATCGCCTGCTCCAGCCGCTTCGCCGACGGCCGTTGCCCCTCCGAGCGATGCGCCTTGAGCGACGGGATGCCGGTGGCCGGGTCGATCACCAGGCTCTCGTTGTCCGGGTACCCGGCGTCCGCCGCCGCGGCGGCAGCTCGCAGCCGGTCCTCCAGCTGGCGGCGGAAGGAAGCGGCTCCGAAGCTGGCGGCCTCGCCCTCCTCGGCAAGCCCGATCTCCACCAGGTAGGCGGGCAGCTTCTCCTCGACGACCTCCCACGGCAGCAGCTGATCCGACCAGAGCGTACTTCTCGGAGCGGACCACGGCCACGTCCCCCGTGCGCAGTTCCTCGGCGAGGCAGGTGAAGACCATCGCCTCGAAGTGCTTGCGGACGAACTGCCCCGGCCTGCTCTTGTCGACCACGGCCTTCTGCCAGTTCTGCGTGGCGAAGGAGATGTCGATGCGCCTGCCGTCCTCCCCGATCGCGCTGATGTACTCGCCGCGGGCGGCCTCGTTACGCTGCGCGTGCGCGAGCGCGTCCAGCACCCGCCCGTCCTCCGAGGTGGCGGTGAACTCCAGTTTTTCGGCCAGGTCGAACATCAGCGCCCGGTCCCGGCCGATCTGCCCGTACAGCAGCACCTCCCAGAAGTTGCCGTGGTGGGCGGAGACCTTCTCGATCTGCTCGTACTGCTTGGCGAACCCGCCGAGACTCTCCACGGTCTTCGTGACCGTTCCAAGCCCGCTGGCCTGCACCAGCAGGGCCTTCATCAGGGCGAGGAAGGCCGGAGAGACCTCGCCGCTCAGACGCCGGGCGACCTCCTCGACCGACGCCTGTTCGTCCAGCCCCTTTAGGCCGTTTCTTTCAGATCATCTGATCGTTGGTCTGGTGTGTCGTTGACTGACGCCCAGTGGGCACGCATCGAGCCGTTGCTGCCGGATCGGACGCCGAGGCGGGGTGGGCGGTGGCGGGATCACCGGCAGGTGATCGACGCGATCGCGTTCAAGTACCGCACCGGGACACCGTGGATGGACCTGCCCGAGCGGTTCGGGTCGTGGAAGGGCGCCCACAACCGACTGCGAAAGTGGGCCATCGACGGCACCTGGGAGAAAGTCTTCACCGCCCTGCTGGCCCAGGCTGATGCCGAAGGTGACCTGGACTGGGTCGTCGCGGTCGACTCGACCGTCGTCCGTGCCCACCAGCACGCCGCCGGGGCCCGTCAAAAGGGGGCCCGGCCGGCGAGCCGGCAGACCATGCCCTCGGTCGATCCCGGGGTGGGCTGACCACGAAGATCCACCTGGTCGCAGATGGCGTTTGCCGACCGCTGGCGTTCGTCATCACGCCGGGCCAGGCAGGTGACGCACCCGTATTCGAGCAGGTCATGGCCCGGTTACGGGTGCCCAGACGGATCGGCCGCCCCAGGGTCACGCCGGACGCGGTCCTGGCCGACAAGGCGTATTCGTCCCGGGCGATCCGCCTCCATCTTCGACAGCGGAGGATCCGGACGGTGATCCCGCAGCCGGCGGACCAGGCAGCCAACCGCAAGCGGCGCGGTCGGCTCGGCGGCCGTCCCCCGGCCTTCGACCGCGAGACCTACAAGCAGCGCAACACCGTCGAGCGGTGCATCAACAAGCTCAAGCAATGGCGCGGTTTGGCCACTCGGTACGACAAGACCGCAACCATCTACCTGGCCGGACTGCACCTCGCCGCCATCTTCATCTGGTCGGCGAGGTGATCCGAAAGAAACGGCCTAGTGCGGCCACGGCCTCGGCGGTCATCTCGGCGGCCTTCGCGAGCGCGGCCTGAGCCGGGCCGCCGTCGTCGATGTCCTTGAGCACGCTGCGGTAGTTGCCGATCAGCGCCTCGGTCATCTCCCGCTCGGCGAGCCGGATCTTTTCCAGCTCCTCCTTCGCCTTCTTGGCCTTCGTCGCGATCCGCTTGCAGAACATCAGCGCCAGCTCGTCACGGACCCGCATCCTCGACTTGTGCGCCAGGCACGCCATCAGCGCGACCCGCTTGACCGGCACGTACGCCTTCAGCTCGGAGGCGTCCGCTGCGTCCGCCTCCCCGGCGAAGTCCGTGACCTTCCGCGAGGCGACACCGTCCATCCACACCTCGGTGTCGCCCAGCGCGTCCACCCAGTCCAGATGCGTGATCAGCCGCTTGAAGTGCGACCAGGTCGGGCTCTGCGCAGACTTCTTCAACCGGTTGTACTGCGTGGTGCCGTCCGCGTCGCGTTCCTCCAGCAGCCGCAGCAGCCTCGCTCGCTCGACCGCACTCATCCGGTCATGGATGCCCGTGCAGATCGACGAGTTCACCTCTTTGCGGACTGTCGAGGCCATCGCGTCGAGCGTGGAGAACGCCGGCAGCTCCAGCCCGGCCCCCACCACCTTCTCCAACGCGATGTTGATCAGGTCTGCCGGGCGGTTCTTCGCCGCGGCCTCCTTCCGGATCGATCCCTCCCCGATCCGGCGGGCCTCGGCCTGGTCATACGTCGCCCCCACCCGGCGGCGCACCTCCGTACGCTGCCGCTCGGCCGTCCGACCCGTCTCCCACAACGGCGCGGTCCCCTCCGGCAGCTCCACCGCGCGGCGGACGAAGTCGACCACCATCTCCGGGTACTCGTCCGGCTTCGGGAACCGGCCCATCCGCTGATACGACTTCAGCGCCAGCAGCAGCGCGAGCTGATGGCCGTCGGAATCCATCCGCTCAGCCGCCCACGCCGCCTCCTCCCGGGTCGGCGCGAAGAACAGATACAGCTCATGCGCGGTGATCAGCCGCTTGAACCGCGGATACGCGGTCCGTTCGATCGAGGTCACAGCCCACCCCGGCCCAGACGATGGTCAACATCACCACCAACGACACTGAGCTGAATGGGTGACGGCCGACAATGGCCGAAGCCCAAGATCAACTACTGGCGGCTTCTGCGCTTACCTCGGCGATCCCCCAGGTGAGGCCGAGTGCGCCTGTGAGGGCGAAGGTGGTCAGCCGTCGGATGGTCATGTTGTCCCCCTGGTCTCAGGATTTTGCCGGTCCCCCGACCGGCTCGAGGAACAGACTGCCGAAGCCGCTGCCCGCCGTTCTACGCGCGTTCCGCTGAGCGGAACCCGCGCGAAAGGGGAAGCAGTTGCCTGACGGGCTCATAGGTGACGCTGAGTCAGTAGTGCAGGACCGGAGGCAGGCAGGGCGAGGGGGTGCCTGCACGGGCGAGGGCCGCTGTGACGGCCGCGGCCGCCAGCGCCGCCTCGTGGGCCGCCCGCTGCAGCCCTTGTGCGGATAACGTCATGACGGCGATCGCGGCAATGGTCCGCTCGTCGCGCCCCCGCACCGGAAGCGCCGCGCAGCACACCCCGTCCATCACCTCCGAGCACTCCAGCACCGCCCCCGCCAGCCGGCCCCCGGAACCGGCCCCGCCCCGAGCGCTGAGCACCTGGCCGGCCGCAGTGTCCAACAGGAAGCTCATCCCGTTTCGCACCGGCACCAGCGGCTCCACCTCGCCCGGCACGGATGCCACAGTCAGGGCCCGGCCATCGTGCAGGACGGTCAGCAGGGCACTGGCCCCGGTGACCGCCCGCAGCCGGTGCAGCGGGTGGCGAGCCGCCACTCGTAAGCCGGGATGCGGCTCCCAGACCTGCCCGAGGCGGTAGAGCTGCGAGCCGACACGGTAACGGCTGCCCCGCCGCTCCACGGCGCCCACCAGAAGCAGCTGCTCCAACAGCCGGTGCGCGCTCCCTTTCGGCAGGGCGCAGGCAGCGGCGATGTCAGTGAGCCCTGCCTCCCCGCCGCACCTGCGCAATGCGTCCAGGAGCGCGAAAGCCCCCTCGGTTACGCCCCGTCCGCGGTTTGTACCCCGCTCCCGTTCCCCGCCCCCGTCTCGCGACATCTCTCCCCCTGTCGGTCACCGCGCCGTGCCCCTGCGCACGGCCGCCGAGAGAGAATGCCTGAGCTGCGTGGCAGGGGCGTACCCCGCCACGCTCGAAGGTGACTCACAGCACACCGGCCGCCGCTGCTCGTGGGACGAGGGGAGCGTGGAAGGGCTCGAGAGCTTGGTGAGGCTGGGCGACGGCGCGGCTCCATGGCCCGGTCGGGATCCGGCCAGGGTGGCGGGGCGCGGTGCCGACATGGCCTTGCGGGTGTTCGCCGACAATCGATGTGGGAGCGCTGCTCGCCGTCCTTTTTCGACTCTGCCGTCGTACCGGGGCCCGCAGCCGCGCCGAGGAGAAGCTGTCGTCATCATGGTGCTCGCCGTGGATGTGGCCATCGCCCTTCCCGGCGGGCGGGAGCATCTTGGACTTCTAGGGCAGGCCCGGCTGATGATCAGGGTCAGCGGCTGGTAGAACCCCGCCCATGCTCTCGGGCGGGGCCGTTTCCCCGCGCTCTCGCCGTCCGCATCGCTCTGGCCGAGGATCGATGGCCCGTGCCCTACCACTGCACGTACTGGTGGGATTCCACTGCTATTCGAACCGCAAGCGACTGCTGACAAGCGCAGGCCCGGGCGGGATTTGGGATGCGGCGGTCCGTGCGCGGCGCGAGGATCGAGATGCGGATGGCGGCCGCTGGGCGATGTGTCCGGCGCGCGGCCTGTTGCTGTCTCTGACCGCCGGAGGGCTGGAGGTGTGTGCGTATGCCGCGGCCGCTTTGGTCGGGTGCGATCAGCTTTGGGCTGGTTACGATCCCCACGAAGATCATCAGTGCGAGGGAGGATCACTCGATCCATTTCCGGCGGGTGCACCTGAAGGACATGGGCCGGGTCCGTACGCGCAAGATCTGCGAGCTCGATGAGAAGGAGCTGTCGCAGGAGGAGATCGGCACGGGCTACGAGGTCTCCAAGGACGAGGTCGTGCCGGTGACGGACCGCGAGCTGCAGGAGATGCCGCTGCCCACCGCCAAGGCTATTGAGATCGTCGCGTTCGTCGATGCCGACACCATCGACCCGGTACGGATCGGCGAGAGCTACTACCTTGGCGCGGACGGCCAGGTCGCTGCCAAGCCCTACACGCTCCTGCGCAAGGCCCTGGAGCGCTCCGCGAAGGTTGCCATCGCGAAATGGGCGTGGCACGGCCGTGAGCGGCTGGGGCTCCTGCAGGTGAAGGGAGGTGCGATCGTGCTGCACGCGATGCACTGGCCCGACGAGGTCCGCAGCCCCGAATCCCTCGTGCCGAAGCCGGTGGAGCTGGACGAGGCGGAGATCGAGCAGGCCGTCCAGCTCGCCGAGTCCATGACCACCGACGACATCGCCCAGTTCCGGGAGCACTACCGCGACGCCCTGGAAGAGCTCATCGAGGCGAAGTCCGAGGGCAAGGAGCGGCCCGCCCCGCCCGAAGCGGGCGGGGTGGGGGAGTCCGGCAAGGTCATGGACCTGATGGCCGCTCTGAACGCCTCCGTCACCGCGGCGAAGGAGAAGCGGGGCGGGAGTGGGGAGGGCGGCACCGTTCACGAGATCCGGCCTCGCAGGAAGAGCCCCGCGAAGAAGCCGGCTGCCAAGAAGACCGCGACGAAGAAGATCATGGCCTCGAAGCCCGAGAGGAAGCGCTCCGCGTCCTGAACGAACATCGGCGGGCGGCAGAGCAAGGGACCACAAGGCCCCGCCGCCCGGCGGTGCAGTGCGGGGTCAGCGGCAGGGCAGTGCCTTCTGAGCGTTCAGTCATCTGTTTGCAGGCGGGAGAGCGCATACAGAACAAGGCCCTTATGAAGTCGTCGCCTGCGCCGGCGCGGGTGCTCAGCTGGCTGGTGCTGCAACCAGGTGATCCGCGATGCCTGCCTTGTCCGGCCGGTAGTAGTCCTTGATTGCCTCGGTCCAAGCAGGTACCGAGGCATGCTCCGTGCCGGCAGGTTCCAGGGCGTCGAAGAGGGCGTGGATGTTGTGCGGGGCGAAGCCGATGGCCTTCATGACGGCGACGAAGGTAGGTCGTTCGACCATTCCGTCCCCGTCCGGGTCCGCGACCGCAGTGAGGGCGTCGGCGAATTCGGTGACCGCTGCGGAGAAATGCTCCGGTGTGAGGACGATGTCCTGGAACTCGGCCCAGTCGACGCGGCCGTCACGGTTGGTGTCCAGTTCTGCGGCCAGTGTCTGCCAGTAGGTCCGGAAGGCATTCACCATCGCTTCGTGCCTGCCTGCGTCGGCTTCCGGAACTGACGCCACGACTCTTTCCGCCATGAGCTCGAAGTCGTCCGCTTCGATGACTCCGTTCCCATCTGCGTCGAACAACGTGAATACCAGCTGGACCCGTGCGATCGCTTCTTTCCGCATGGACATCTCGCTTCTTCCGGTTCAGATGTTGCACTGCGCACCCTAGAAGGGGGTGCATCCCGACCTCGGTGTAATGCCGGGCGTTCATGCGAAGGAGTGGCCCGCACCAGCTTTGCGGGCATACAGAGCCCCGCTCGGCATTGGCCGACGGCGGGTTGTCGCGAGGGCCTGGCCGCCCCCCGGCCATGGCTGCGAGGGGCTCTCGGATCCCAGCGCCTCCCTGGTGAGTGAGCACCTCTGCGTGGCCGCCCGACCGGTGCGCGCACGGAACGTCTGTCACTTTCGGTGATGCTTACGGCATAAAAGTGCTGCAGCCCACCAAGGTCGCATGTTCGATTTATGTTCGAGTACTGTGAGGGTCTAGCAGGATGTTTGAGTCCTTTTGGGGGTTATGGGTCGGAGGATGTGATGAGTGGCGGAGTGCATCTGCATGTCGCCAGCGGCTACTCGGCCCGCTATGGCGCCTCCCATCCCCATGACCTCGTCGCCCGTGCTGCCGAGAGGGGAATCAGGACACTCGCTCTGACCGACCGGGACACCGTCACCGGCACGGTCCGCTTCGCGAAGGCCGCCGCAGCGGCCGGCGTCCAGCCCGTCTTCGGTGTCGACATCGCGGTCGCCCCAAACACCCCCGAACCCGCCATGCGACGGAGACGGGCCCCGGTCCGCGGGGGAGCGCACGTCCCGCAGGCGCCACTGCGGATCACCCTCCTCGCGCAGGACACGACGGGCTGGGGACGGCTGTGCCATCTGGTGTCCGCCGCCCACGCCGACGCCGCACCCGGAGCGCCGCCGGTCGTACCGTGGCCGGTGCTGCACGCGCACGCCGGCCAGGGTCTGACCATGCTGCTCGGACCGGCATCGCAACCCGTGCGGGCCCTGTCGGCCGGCCGCCCGGACATAGCCGAGCAGCTCCTGGCCCCGTGGCGTGAGGTGGCCGGGGCGAATCTGCGCCTGGAAATCCTGTGGTGGGGGCTGCCCGGGCTCGGGCCCGGATCGCTCCGGCTGGCAGCTCACACCCTGGGCCTGGCGGACCGGCTCGGGATCCGGGCCGTACTGACCAACGCCGTCCGCTACGCCGACCCCGCCCAGCACCGGATCGCCGACGTCCTGGACTCCGCCCGGCTGCTGCGCCCCATCGACCGGCGCCGTCTGGACTGCGGAGAGCGCTGGCTGAAGGATCCGGAAGCGATGGCCGCGGCCGCCGAGGCGATCTGCCGTGCCGCGGGCGCAGGGCAGGGGCGGGCGGCCGCCCTTCTCGCCGAGACCGCCCGGACCGGTGAGCAGTGCGTGATCGATCCGGTCACGGGCCTCGGGCTGGGACGCCCGCACTTTCCCGAGCCGTCAGTAGTCGGCGCCGACCCGGGGGAGGACGGGGCGATGCGGCTGCTGAAGCAGCGGTGCGAGGCAGGGATGATTGCCCGCGGCCTGGACCGCGACCCGGAGGCGATGGGGCAGCTCGACTACGAGCTCGGCATCATCGGCCGGCTGCGCTACGAACCCTATTTCCTGGCAGTGGCCCAAGTGGTCTCGGACGTGCGCAACATGGGCATCCGGGTCGCCGCCCGCGGTTCCGGCGCCGGGTCCATGGTCAACCACGCCCTGTTCGTCGCCACAGCCAACCCGCTCGAGCACCGGCTCCTGTTCGAACGGTTCCTCTCCGAGCGGCGCGCCTCACTGCCCGACATCGACATCGACGTCGAATCCGCCCGCAGGCTCGAGGTGTACGACCGCATCATCGAACGCTTCGGCACCGACCGGGTCGCGGTCACCGGCATGCCCGAGACCTACCGAGCCCGGCACGCCCTGCGGGATGCCGGCCTCGCTCTGGGCATGGCCCCACCTGTCGTCGACAAGGTCGCCAAGGCGTTTCCGCACATCAGGGCCTGCGACATCCGTGACGCGCTCGGCACGCTGCCCGAACTGCGGCACCTGGCTGCCGACGCCGCCTCCTACGGGCCTCTGTGGGAGCTCGCCGAATGCCTCGACAAGCTGCCGCGCGGCATCGCCATGCACCCCTGCGGCGTGATCCTGTCCAACAGCACTCTGCTGGAGCGGCTGCCGGTACAGCCCACCCCGGGCGGCTACCCGATGGTCCAGGCGGACAAGGAGGACGTCGAGGACCTGGGCCTGCTCAAGCTCGACGTGCTGGGGGTGCGGATGCAGTCGGCGATGGCGCATGCCGTCGCCGAGATCCGCCGCACCACAGGCCGGCAGATCGACCTCGACAACCCCGACCATGTCCCCCTGGACGACCAGTTCGCCTTCGCCCTCATCCAGGACTCCGACACGGTCGGCATGTTCCAGCTGGAATCACCCGGCCAGCAGGACCTCGTCGGCCGGCTCCAGCCCCGCGACCCGCAGGACGTCATCGCCGACATCAGTCTCTTCCGTCCCGGCCCGGTCCAGGGCGGCATGCCCGCCCTCTACATCGCCGCCCGCCACGGCGCCGCCCCCACCTACCCCCACCCCGACCTCGAACCCGTCCTGAGCGACACCTACGGCGTGACGATCTGGCACGAACAGATCATCGACATCCTCGCCGTGATGACCGGCTGCGACCGCGCCCTGGCCGAAGTCGCCCGCCGCGCCCTCGCCGACGAACAACGCCTTCCGAAACTCGAGGCATGGTTCCGCCAGGAAGCCGGCGCCCGCGGCTACGACACCGGGGTACTGGACGAGGTATGGGAGACCGTCGCGAGCTTCGGTGCCTACGGGTTCTGCCGCGCCCACGCCGTAGCGTTCGCCGTCCCCGCCCTGCAGTCCGCCTGGCTCAAGGCCCACCACCCAGCAGCCCTGTACGCCGGCCTGCTCGAACACGACCCCGGCATGTGGCCGCCTCGCGTGATCGTCGCCGACGCCCGCAGACACCACGTGCCCGTCCTGCCCGTCGACATCAACCGCTCCCGCCCCTCCCACACCGTGGAGGAAACCCCGGCCGGATGGGGCGTGCGGCTGTCGCTGTCCTCGGTGAAAGGCATCAGTGAGGACCAGGTCGCGCGGATCACGGCCGGGCAGCCCTACCACTCCCTTCAGGACTTCTGGCACAGAGCCCGCCCGGCGCTGCCCATCGCCGAACGCCTCATCCAGATAGGCGCCGTGGACCCGCTGAAGGAGAACCTGAGCCGCCGCGACCTGCTGCTGCAGGTCGCCGAACTCCACCGCGCCACCCACAGCCGCCCCGGAACCGGGCAGCTCCCACTCGACGACACCCTCCTCACAGCCGGACCCTCCGGACTGCGGGAAATGACCAGCCGCGAAATCATGAACGCCGAACTCGGCGTCCTGAAGATCGACGTCTCCCAGCACCTGATGACCCACCACCACCGCCTCCTGCGCGAAATCGGCGCCACCGACGCCGCCCACCTCAAGAAAATGCACCCCGGCCAGCAGGTCTTGGTCGCCGGCGTCCGCGCATCCACCCAGACACCCCCCATCCCCTCCGGCAAACGCGTCATCTTCGTCACCCTCGAGGACGGCTACGGCCTCGTCGACATCGCCTTCTTCGAGGACAGCCACAACGACTGCGCCCACACGATCTTCCACAACGGACTGCTCCTGGTCCGTGGCACCATCGAAGCCCGCGGGCCCCGCCGGACCGTCGTCGGGAACATGGTCTGGGACCTCGAG
Organism: Streptomyces sp. NBC_00523; assembly: GCF_036346615.1. Classification (NCBI taxonomy): domain Bacteria; kingdom Bacillati; phylum Actinomycetota; class Actinomycetes; order Kitasatosporales; family Streptomycetaceae; genus Streptomyces; species Streptomyces sp. NBC_00523. The sequence continues at coordinate 7,198,762 of NZ_CP107836.1, forward strand.
GAACTCGCCGAGGCCCGCCGTGACCACGGTCTCCAGAAGGTGCTCGACCTTCTCGGCCACACTGCCCCTGCACCCACTCCCGCCCAGGCCGTCCCCTCCGAGGTCCGACCTGCGGCCCGGACACTGCCCAATGGCACCGCCGGTGCGAAACTGCACCCCTACGCCGACCTCCAGCCCGCCGGTACCCGCTCTGCCGACCTCACTCGCCTCGGTCACACCAGTCCCGGTTCGCCAGGCTGACACCGCTATCAGGCCACGCCACGGCTCCGTCCCACCCCCATGAATTCGGCGGCCCGACAGCTGCCAACAGGCTTACCCCCTCCCGGCCACCTCATGGTGCGCGACAGACGCAGTGAGTGACTCCTGCACGAGTACGGTGCAGCGATCTTCGCGAAGACAAGGGGCGCCCAGCGGCCCCGGTGTGCGGATTCGGCCGGCGGATTCGGCTCCCTTGGTTCAGGCGGATCCTCAGCTCAAAGCCGACAGTCGAAAGGCCGCCTTGGCCGGCTCGAATCCCTCGTCGCGTGCAGTTTCGCCACGATCCGGCCCTCGGTCCCCGCGGCAGGGGCGTGATGACTTCCCAAGCCTCGCAATCACGTTCGCCACATGCGTGCGAGATGAGGTCCTATATGCGGGGAAACGCGTAGATCAACCATTACCAAATTCGCGCCGACCGTTCGGGTGGTGCGCCGGTTGGCGCCTCGGAATGTGCGCCGGCGTAAGGAAGGGCTTTCTGTTGAGGGTTGAACGGGTGGATGTAGCAGTCAGTGAATGTCAGGGCCACGCTCATTCCCTATGCATGCCGGATGCAGCCGACAGTTACGGAAATGTCCCTGATGTGTAACCAGGTGCGAAAGCTCTTCGCTGACCGGCCCAATGGCCGCACCGTTCTGGCTCTCGGCCCATGACGGGCCGGGACCCATCGCGCCGACCAGCACGAATGAGCTGGTCGGCGGACTGCTCTGAGGGGACATCACCTTGTCTGCTTCTTCGGCTTCCCGCCGCATCGCCGCGACCGTCCTCACGGCCGGTGCACTCCTCTCGGCTGTCGCCCTGCCGGCCACCGCCCAGGACCACGACCGCAACCGCCACCAGGCCCGCGTGGTCATCAGCGACATCCAGGCCGACAGCCCCGGCCGCGACAACGGCTCCAACCGGTCGCTGAACCGGGAATGGGTCGAGATCACGAACCAGAGCCGCCACGGGGTGAACCTCGACGGCTGGACCCTGCGCGACAGCGACGGTCACCGCTACCGCTTCGACGACGTCCGTCTCTCCGGCCGAGCGACCGTCCGCATCCACACCGGCGTCGGCCGCGACACCCGCACCGACCTGTACCAGGCCCGCGGAACAACTACGCCGACACCGCGACCCTCCGTGACAACCGGGGCCGCACGGTCGACTCCGAGTCCTGGGGCCGCGGACACCGCCGCTGATCCCAGGCCCACAACTCTCGCAGGGGTGGCTGCTACGCGGGCGCCGCAGCCCCCCCCACTGAGCCTGCTGTGTGTGGCGCCCAAAAGTGCCATACACAGCAGGCCTTCGAGCCAGAGCGCTGGTTCAGTTCACGTCGATGTAGTCGACGGGAGAAATGGCGGCGCCGGTGGTGTGCCAGCCGCCGAAGTTCCACCGCCAGTAACCATCGGCCGACGCTGTCACCGTCGTCTTCAGCGATCCCGTCGAGCTGGACTTCACCGTCTTCACGGTGGAGTAGGCCGCGGCACCCTTCTTGCGGAACTGGAGCTGGACGGATGCCTCGGCAACACCCGTGTACTTGCGCTTGACCCAGTCGGCGCGAGTGAGGGTACCGGTGACTGTGAGGGTTCTGCCCTTCTTGACCGGCTCCGGAGCAGCGTTCACGATGGCTTTCGCCCACCGCCTGACCTGCACACCTCCGAAAACCGTCTTGATCTCCTCCGCCTTGATCTCGGCGTGGGGGCCGTAGAGCCTGGTGACGACGCCGATCTTCCAGGTTGTGGCGTCGCCGTTCGAGCGCATCTGATCCGGCCAGAACCGCATGACGGCGGTGCAGTCCGCGATTCTGTCAGTCACTGCGTGGCACAGGGCGTCGGTGACATACGGCCCGTTGTACTGGGCGCCCTTGGTGGCCGAGGTGCCGTTATAGAGATACGGCGTCGCCTCATAGGTTCCGGGGTGGGCCGTGGACGACCCCGAAGGCAGGTTGATGCGGAAAGACATAGGGACGACCTGCTCGTTCGTCGTACCCACGACGACGGGCTTGTCGGCCATCGACTACGGCGAGGACGGACTCGTCGGCCGCGGCAACGCCCGGTCCGGTCTGATCACGCCGGGCCAGCAGGCCGGCAACGAGGCCCTGTTCGGGAAAAACCCCGCCTACCACGTCGGGAAGGTCGGCGGCTGGCTCGTCGACGAGGCCGCCCGTGCGCTGGCCGAGAAGACCGGAGCCCCGTGCCGCGTCGCGGTGATGTGGCGCAACGGCGACCCCTACCCCGAACCGGCCTCCCTCGACATCGCGGCCGCGCACACCGACCCGGCGCACGCCGACGTGGTCCGCGAGGTGCTCCAGCGCACGGACTGGGTGCCCGACCTCGTCGAGCACCAGCGCTACCGGCCCGCCCTGCTGCCGGTGCCCGAACTGCTGGCCGAACTCGACGCACCGACGCTGTCATGACCCGGGCCGCCGTGACGACCGGCCACCTCACCGCCACGCTGAAACTCCCGCCGGGGCTGGACACGGGCCCGGCCGTCACGGCGGCCGACCGGCTCCCCGGCGGCTGGCACCCCACCCCACCACCGGCCGCCGGACTCCACGACAGCCCGGTGCTCACCGTGTCCGACACCGGCCCCGAGCCGGCCGTCCGCGTCCACGGGCAGACCGTGCACCTGAACCTTCCCCACCAAGCCGCCCGCACCTCGACCCTCGCGTACGTCACCTACACCGCGATGGAACGAGCCCGCCAGCAGCGGCAAATGCTCACCCTCCACGCCAACGCCGCAGTCACACCGAGCGGACGGGGCATCCTCCTGCTGGGGAACAAGGGCGCGGGCAAGACCAGCGTGGGCCTTGCCCTCGGCGCGAGGGGCTGGACACACGCTGGCGACGACCTGGCCGTCCTGGCCGAAGCCGGGCCGGACCTGCTGCTCCTGCCCGGGAAGCCGACCGCTGCGGTCCGCCCGGACGACCCCGGCCTGTGGCAGGCCCCGAAGCCGCTCGTCGCTCTGGCCCCGTTCCTCCGCACGCCGGTGCGGCTCGCGGGCGTCATCCGCCTGACCGTCCACCCCGCCGTCCCCCACCCGCTGATCACCGACGCCACCCCGTTCTCCGCGAACGAGCAGCTGCGCCTCCACGAAGCGCTGGCCCGCTACATCAGCGGGCTCCCCACCCCCCTGACCGGCCCCGCTGGCGCCCCGTACGGGGCGGTCTGGCCACTGGACGATCCGGCGCTCGCCCGCTGGCGCACCCACCTCATCGGCCGTCTTGAACAGCACCCGTACAGCTACCTGTACGCCCCCGACCCGCAGACCGCCGCCGACCTGATCACCACGAGGTACCCATGAGCCCGTCCCGCACCGCCGCGATCCTTCCCAGCCGCAACGAACCCTCGACGATCTTCACCGTCACCACCGCCGTCGACCACGCCCTGCGCGACGAGCACGCCGTGATCATCCACGCCGACTCATCTGACACCCCCGACACAGCGACACAGTTCGCGGCCACGCCCACCCGGGCGGCCAAGTCCGGGCTGGCCGGACTGCCACGCGGCAAGGGCGCGCAGATCCTGGCCGCCCTCCGACGGCCGGAGTTCACCGACGCCGAGGTGGCACTGATCGCGGACACCGACACCCGCAACCCGGACCCGGCCGTCTACCGCGCGCTCCTGGACCAGGTCCACGCCGGCGCAGCCCTCGCCATCGCCGACTACCCCCGGCACTGGGACGAGGCCAATCTGACCAACCACGTGGCCCGGCCCCTGATCGCCGCCACCACCGGGCTCGACGTCCCGCAGCCGCTCGCCGGAGACCTCGCCGTCTCCCGCCAGGCGCTCAACGCCGCCCAGGAGGCCGCAGCAGAACTGCCGGACGAACTCGCGCAATGCGTCCGCGGGTACGGGATCGACGCATTCCTGCTGCTGGCCGCCGCCACGACCGGACCGGTCGCCTCCGTGCGGTTCGAGGAGCCCAAGGCCCACGCCGGGTCCTTCGACCACCTCCCGGCGATCTTCCACCAGGCCGTTCCGGTCCTGCTGCACCTGACCGCGACAGGGCCGCTCCCACCCGCACCGGCCCGCACGGGCGCGCCCGTGTACCGGGCGACCGACCGCACCCTGCCGCCCGGCCGTGTCCGGTCCATGGTCACCGCGCTCACCGACCTCGGCACGGGGCCCGCCGGATACGATGGTGGGCCCTGGCCGGCGCACCTTGCCGGTGCCTGGCGGGCCGTCGCCTCCGGTACGCCACCGATCGAAGCAGCCGGCCGACTGTGGCCTTCCTACCTGCACCGCGTCTGCGACTGGCTCACCACCGCGCAGCACGCCTCCCCCCAGCACCGGGCCCAGATCCTCACCACCGTCCACGACCGCCTTCGTACCGACCTTGCGACAGGAGCACCATGACCACCGCACCGCCCCCCACCTCCGCGTTCTCATCGTTCTCCCTGGAACCCTTTCCCGAACTCCAGCCCGGCGACGACCTCGCTGGCGCGATCTCCGAGGTCCTTGCCAGTACCGGCACCGAACTGCTGGACGGAGACGTCGTGGTGGTCGCCAGCAAGGTCGTTTCGATCGCCGAGAAGCGCTACGTCAACCTGGCCGACGTGACGCCCTCCGCCGAAGCCGTCGATCTGTCAGCGCGTACGGGCAAGCCGGCTGCTGTGGTCCAGCTCATCCTGGACCACTCCACCGAGCACTTTCTCGCCACCGAACGCGGCCCGATCATCGCCCGCCACACCCTCGGCCACCAGCTCACCTCCGCCGGAATCGATCGCGCCGGCACTGATGGCGCCTGGCTGCTTCCCGAGGAGCCCGACGCTTCCGCCCGTGCCCTGCGCGACGCTCTGGTCGCGGAGACCGGGGCGGAGATCGCGGTGGTCATCGCCGACTCCGACGGCCGCGCCGACCGCCGGGGCGCCACGTGTATCTCCATCGGCGCTGCCGGAACAGCCCCCCTGCGGGTTACCGAGCACGGCGGGAAGCGGCAGGAGGAGACGTTCACCGACATGCTCGCCGCCGCAGCCGGAATCATCCTCGGTCAGCGGGGCCGCGGAGCCCCCGTCGTCGTCCTGCGGGGCATCGGCTACACCCCCTCGGACGAAGGGGTGACGACAATGCTCCACCACAGCCCTGCTGGGTAGCGCTACGAACGGACTGTTGTCCTCCAGACTGCCGCAGTCACTCGTCGAGAGCCCCGTGGCCAGGCGACCGTGTGCCTGCCCGGAGCCAGCGCATGATGGGCTGGAGAAACGGCGTCCCTCCGACGTCATCACACGGGACCCCACCCTCATCCGCCCCGGTCGGACGAGGACGGTGTCATCTGCCATGTGGAGTCCGGACGGAGCGGACGGCATCTTGGTCGCGCGGTTAAGGCAGCTCGTCGCGTCAGCGGGCCAGGCACGGTCGGTACAGCCAGCGGACTTCGCTTACCTCGATCCGTTCGCGGTACGCGATGAAGACGATCCAGCACTACAGGCCGAACACCTGCGCCGCCTCCCCACCGTTCGGGGTCGGCCACCAGCCGGGGCGCCCCGTGGCCTCGTGAACAGATTCTTGCGAACTACCCGGCCGAGAAATGGCCGCGCTGCTGAGTGCCCGAGACGGCCGCGCCCGCCCGGTCGAGTGCTGCCGTAGCCAGCCGCACGCTGCGCAGGGTCCACGGAGGACACGCCGGATCCGTTTCCAGAGCGCCCACCCGCTCCCACCGGATGTCCGCGACTTCCTGGGGCGACGCGATCACCGGTTCAGCGCCTTCGGGGAGCTCCCCGGCGAGAACCACGTTGATGACCGGGCTGCCGGTGTCCGAGACGAAGAACGTACTGTCCGCGTAGGCCAGTTCCACTCCATCCAGGTCTACACCGATCTCCTCCAGGACCTCCCGGCGGCCGGTGTCGGTGATCACGTCCCCGCCGGGCGAGTCCGCATCAACGGTCCCCCCGACCAGGGACAAGGTTCCCGCCGCATGTTCCTCGCCCAGCCCGCGCACGATCAGCAGCCACGTCTCATCCCGACGCAGCGCCACGTCCACGTTGACCGAATACCTCACGGCTCCTCCTCCGACCAGCCAGTTTCCGACCGCGACGACCGCGTCACCGCAGTGCGCGAGGCCCAGCGCATCGTATGGCCGGGCGGGCTGATCGCCGCTGCCGTCATCCAGGACCACGGCACGCGTGACCAGCCTGACCGACAAGGACGTCAGCCAGCGCCTCGGAACACGCCTGGCCAGCGGATACCACCCCGGGCCCGACGCCGACCCCACCAGGCTCTTCACCGCAGCCCACGTCCACACCAGCGACGAACCGCACGCACATTCGCTACGGGCGGGTGAAGCTTCCCCGTGATCTTGGACACTCGATGGCTATGCCGCGAGGGTGTGTCGGTGCCGTTGGCGGGTCTCGGCCGGGGTGAGGTAGCCGAAGAACTTGTGTCTGCGCAGTCGGCGCCGGTTGTAGAACGTCTCGATGAAATCGAAAACGTCGGCACGGGCGGTGGCCCGGTCAGGCCAGACGCGGGTGCCGATCTCTTCTTTGAGCAGGGCCCAGAAACTCTCCGCGGCGGCGTTGTCGAAGCAGGACCCGGTGCGTCCGCAGCTCTGGCGGAGTTCCAACTCCCTTATTCGGTTCTGGAATCGGGTCGAGGTGTACTCGCTGCCGCGGTCGCTGTGGATCACGCAGCCGGGTTGCAGTCCACCGCGGCCGTGGGCCATGCCGAGTGCATCGACGACGAGATCGGCCCGGTGGTGATCGGCCATCGAGTAACCGACGACCTCGCGGGTGGCCAGGTCGAGCCAGCAGGCGAGGTAGAGCCAACCCTCGCCGGTGGGCAGGGCGGTGATGTCGCCGACCAGTTTCGTGCCGGGCGTCTCGGCGTGGAATTCGCGGCCGATCAGGTCCGGTGCCGGCCTGGCCTTCCTGTCCGCTCGTGTCAGCGAACGGCGCTTGCGGCGGGTCACGCCCTGGATGTCGTGCTCGCGCATGAGACGGGCGACCCGCTTACGGTTCACTGCCCGTCCCAGACGCCGCAGTTCGGCATGGACGCGCGGGACGCCATAAGTCTGGCGCGAGCCGACGTGGATCACGGTGATCTCGTGCACCAGGGCCTGGTCGGCGGCCCGGCGGGCGGCCCGGGGCTTTGCCGCGGCGAGCCAGGCATAGAACGAGGAACGGGCCACCTTGAGCAGGCGGCAGAGGAAAGCGACGCCGTGGGTGGTCTTCTCCGCCTCGATGAACGCGTACGTGTCGTTCACCGATCGCTCTCCTTCGCGAAGAAGACCGCGGCTTTTCGCAGGACCTCGATCGTCTTGGCCTGCTCGGCGTTCTGCCGACGCAGGCGCTTGAGCTCCTCGCGCTCGGCGGTCGTGAGTTCTCCCGGGGCGCCCTCGCCACGGTCGGCCTTGGCCTGGCGGTACCAGCCGCGCAGGGACTCCGAGCTGATGCCGAGCTCCCGGGCGACGGCGGTGACCGTCTTGCCCGTGGAGTCGATGAAGCTTCCCCGTGATCTTGGACACTCGATGGTTATGCCGCGAGGGCGTGTCGGTGCCGCTGCCTGGTCTCGGCCGGGGTGAGGTAGCCGAAGACCTTGTGTCTGCGTAGACGGCGGCGGTTGTAGAACGCCTCGATGAAGTCGAAGACGTCGGCGCGTGCAGTGGCCCGGTCGGGCCAGGCACGGGTGCCGATCTCTTCTTTGAGCAGGGCCCGGAAGCTCTCTGTGGCGGCGTTATCGAAGCATGATCCGGTGCGCCCGCAGCTTTGACGAAGACCGAACTTCCGTATCCGAGCGCGGAATCGGGTCGAGGTGTATTCGCTGCCACGATCGCTGTGGATCACGCAGCCGGTCTGCAGTCCACCGCGGCCGCGGGCCATGTCCAGGGCGTCCACGACGAGGTCGGTGCGGTGGTGGTCGGCCATTGAGTACCCAACGACCTCGCGGGTGGCCAGGTCCAGCCAGCAACCGAGGTAGAGCCAGCCCTCGGCGGTCGGCAGCGCGGTGATGTCGCCGACCAGCTTCGTGCCGGGCATCTCGGCGTGGAAGTCGCGGCCGATCAGGTCCGGGGCCGGCCTGGCCTTCTTGTCCGGCCTGGTCAGCGAGCGGCGCCTGCGGCGGGTGACACCCTGGATGCCGTGCTCGTGCATGAGGCGGGCGACCCGTTTGCGGTTCACCCGCCGTCCCAGACGCCGCAGTTCAGCATGGACGCGCGGGACGCCGTAGGTCTGGCGCGAGCCGACGTGGACCACGGTGATCTCGTGCACCAGGGCCTGGTCGGCGGCCTGGCGGGCCGAGCGGGTCTGCGCCGCGGCGAGCCAGCCATTGAGTACCCAACGACCTCGCGGGTGGCCAGGTCCAGCCAGCAACCGAGGTAGAGCCAGCCCTCGGCGGTCGGCAGCGCGGTGATGTCGCCGACCAGCTTCGTGCCGGGCATCTCGGCGTGGAAGTCGCGGCCGATCAGGTCCGGGGCCGGCCTGGCCTTCTTGTCCGGCCTGGTCAGCGAGCGGCGCCTGCGGCGGGTGACACCCTGGATGCCGTGCTCGTGCATGAGGCGGGCGACCCGTTTGCGGTTCACCCGCCGTCCCAGACGCCGCAGTTCAGCATGGACGCGCGGGACGCCGTAGGTCTGGCGCGAGCCGACGTGGACCACGGTGATCTCGTGCACCAGGGCCTGGTCGGCGGCCTGGCGGGCCGAGCGGGTCTGCGCCGCGGCGAGCCAGCCATAGAACGAGGAAGGGGCCACCTGCAGCAGGCGGCAGAGGAAAGCGACGCGGTGGGTGGTCTTCTCCGTCTCGGTGAACGCATACGTTGCGTTCACCGATCGCTTTCCTTCGCGAAGAAGACCGCGGCTTTTCGCAGCACCTCGATCGTCTTGGCCTGCTCGGCGTTCTGCCGGCGCAGCCGCATGAGCTCCTCACGCTCAGCAGTCGTGAGCACTCCCGGGGGCCCTCGCCACGGTCGGCCTTCGCCTGGCGGCATCAGCCGCGCAAAGACTCCGAGCTGATGCCGAGCTCCCGGGCCACCGCGGTGACCGTCTTGCCCGAGGAGTCGACGATCGCGATCGCGTCCCGCTTGAACTCCTCGGTGTACCGCTTCGTGTACGTGCTTCCCACCTGGTGCTACTTCCTCTGGAACCTCAAGTCCCAGTCTCCAGGTGCCCACGATCAAGGGGAAGGTTCACAAGTTGGACTTCCCCAAGGGAGGCGTCTTCCGAGCCTCCGTCTTGGGTGCCTCGCCCTCACGCTGAGGGGCCAAAAACGCCAACTCCGAGCGCCGGGAGCGTGACATCCGCGACGAGCTGTCCACCAGGCGCCCGGCGTACCGAGATCGCTGCGCGAAAGTAGAGAAGGTCCTGCAGGGAGAGGTTCCAGGGAAGGTGGTTGTGGCTGATGGGGGCATCTGGTTCGAAAAGCGCGTGGACGGGCAGCTCGCGGGTGAGCGGGCGAGAGCTGGTATTCAGCACGACCAGAACACGTTCGCCATCGCGGTGGCGAACGAAGGCGTAGATTCCTGGTCGGTCGAGTTCCGAGAACAGGATCTTCTCTTCCCCGAGGTGCAGCGCCGTATGCCGTCGGCGAAGCTCGATGAGCCGCCTGGTCCACCGAAAGATCGGCGAGGATCTGTCGAACCTGTCGCCATAGGAGCTGGGCGACGTGAACCTTCCCTCGGGGAACATATCCTCTCTGTTCCCCGGATCAGCAGGATCCTGAAGATGCTCAGGTTCCAGCCGCTGTGTAGATTGGCGGAATCCCTGCTCGGTTCCGTAGTAGAGCATGGGGATGCCGATCGAGAGGATCAGATGGGCGAGGGCTACCCGGAGGCGCCCCACAGGCTCGGCGTCCCGGAGGAATCGGTAGACGTCATGGTTGTCGATGAATCTGATCGTGAATCCGTGATCGCGGCTGAATGCCTTCGACGCGATATCGAAGCTCTCCTCCAGTTCTCTCGCGGGTGCCTGGCCGTGGAGAGCCCAACTCTGGCGTCGGTATTCACCGTAGTTATAGACGGCGCCCATTCCGGAGTCGAAGCATGAAGCAATCAACGTGTCGTCGTCGCTTGCGTGCTCCCCGATGATCAGGAAGTTGTTCTTCCCCAGGCGATCGGCATAATTCCTGACGGTGTCACACAGTCTCGCCACAAAGGAGCGGTCCATGTGTCGGACCGCATCAAGACGGATTCCATCGATATCGGACTCCCGGATCCACCAGCACGCGATGGACTGAAGGATGCGCTGCGTATCCGGGTTCTCCGTCGCGAGTCTGCGATAGTCCGGTGGGAAATCCCCCAGAGTCTCCTGCTCGGTGTCGTTCCAATCGTCAATGACGCCGTGCCGCGAGAAGTGTTGTGGCGAGGCAAGTTCAAGCGGACGGATCCAGATCTCGTTGTCACGAATGCTTGCAGCCTCCCCCCTGCCCCTCCAGAGATTACTCCCGTCGGAATACTCGAACACAGGACCGGCGTGGTTCAGTACGAGGTCGAGCACGACACGGATGCCGCGGTCGTGGGCTCCGGAAACAACCTGCCGGAAATCCTCCATGGTGCCGAGCCGAGGATCCACTGCCATGAAATGTCGGGGCGCATATCCATGATATGAGCCGGGGCCGTTGAGTACGACTGGAGTGAGATGAATCGCCGTGCCACCAAGATCGCGAATGTAGTCGAGTCGTTTTGAGAGCCCTCGGAGATTTCCTCCGTGCCGTGAACGACCATCGCCCGGATCTCCCTCAACAGTCGCTGGTGTATCGGTCTGGAAGCGGTCCACGACAATGGAATAGAGGATCTCTTTGCGCCAGTCATCCGGTGAGGCGTGATACTGGCGCGCATCAGACTTCGCGAGTGAGATCTCGGCGGTACTCTCCGGCGCCCCGACTTCCGGAACGGGGCCCTCCGATCGTAGACGCGGCGACTGGTCTGCGGCAGGAATCATGGTCGGGACCATAGACATATCCGGCCGACCGGTCCAGACCGTGCACTTCAGCCGGTCTTGTCCCGCTGCTAGATCCGTGCTGTACTCGAACGCGAACTCGGCCGGCCAGGACTGGGGGATCATGATCAGAACTGTGCGCTCCTTATTTCATCGAGTGGCGTGGACGGTCAAACGATGGCGCCTGCGGCGCACCGATCCGTTCATGTACAAGTGAATCGGCCGATGCTGTGATCACATGGGGGGTATCTGCACTTTCCCACGACGCGTCCCTGGCCGTTGTGCAGGATGAGAAATTTGTTTTCGCAGCGCATTCAGAACGCTATTCCCGGATCAAGAACGATGCTTTACTCCATCCCGAGCTGATCCGAGAAGCCAGAACTTTCGGCGCGCCGGACGAGGTTGTCTGGTACGAACGCCCGTTGCTTAAGAAACTGCGACACATGCGAGCGGGTCAATGGCATCACGCGCTGTCGAATTCCGACCTACCCAGTCGGTATCTGCGGTCGATCGGCCTGCCACACAGGACGCCCGTCTCCTACGTGAGGCATCACGAAGCGCACGCCTGGGCCGGAATCGCCACAAGCGGATTCGACTCTGCAGCCGTCATCGTCGCCGACGCCATAGGGGAGTTCGATTGCTTCACCGTCTTCTCCTACTCCCCGGAATCAGGCCTTAAACTTCGCTACCGGCGCCGCTATCCGCACAGTCTCGGGCTGCTGTACAGCGCCTTCACCCGACGGTGCGGTTTCAAGCCCAACGAGGACGAGTACATACTCATGGGCATGGCCGCCTATGGGCGGCCTCGCTACGCCGATGACATCCTCGACACATGGATATCCCTGGACACGCCGGGCTACTCGCTGACGTCTAACGTCCACCGGGGCATCGGAGGGTGGCTACCCGACGCGCGCCCCGAGGACCTCGCTGCCAGCATGCAAGTAGTAACCGAGAGGGTGCTCGTCGAGGCCGCGTCCTGGGCGCGCAAGGAAATCGGTGCTCCCAACCTGATCCTCATGGGCGGTGTGGCGCTGAACTGCGTCGCCAACTCCGCCATCGCCCGCGAAGCCGGCTTCTCCCGCCTGTGGATCTTCCCCAACCCAGGGGATGCCGGTTCGAGCCTCGGCGCCGCCGCCGCCCATCTGCGGAAGCCGTTGCGATGGAGCGGGCCATACCTGGGAACATCTATCCAGCGTGACCTTGACATCCCGGCGGTGGTGAGCAGTCTGAGGACGGATGGCATGGCTGCCGTCGCCAACGGCCCTGCGGAATTCGGGCCGCGAGCGCTGGGTAACCGGTCTCTCCTCGCCGACCCCCGGTCGGCGGACATGAAGGACCGCGTCAACGGGGTGAAGGGGCGTGAGAAGTTCCGGCCGTTCGCGCCCATGATCCGCGAGGAGCTGCTCCACGACTACTTCGACGTCCCCGTGCCGAGCACCCCGTACATGCAGTTCACCGCTCGGTGCCACAGACCAGAAGCATTTCCCGCCGTTGTGCACGTAGACGGCAGCAGCCGGGTCCAAAGCGTCTCCCAGAGCGAGCATCCGGTCCTGTACGAACTGCTCCGGCAATGGGAGGACGCGTCAGGCTGCCCCGTCCTCCTCAACACGAGTCTGAACTCCCGTGGGGAGCCACTGGTGAATACCTGGCGGGAAGCCAAAGCCTTCGGCGACAGGGAAGGAGTGCGCGTCCATTGACCCCCCTGACGTCTCACCCCGTCCGCCTTCTCGTCGCCAACGGGTGCAGCTACACCCGTGGAGCAGAACTGGGGCGGGCACAGGATGCGTGGCCGACCCTCGTAGCCAATGCACTGGATGTGCCTTGGGTCAACCTGGGCTGCGACGGAGGCTCGAACCGGCGGGTCGTTCGCACCACCGTTGGCCAACTAGACCGCCTGGCCGCAGAACACCGGGTGTCCGTCGAGGAAGTTTTGGTGATCTGTATGTGGACCGGCCTCTCCCGTCACGAGTGCTTCACGCGGCGGCGGGACAAAGGGCACGGCTACCGACCGAACCTCCCCGACGAGTTGCGCTGGCACCGTTTGAGCAGATGGCGGATCCAGATCGAGGACCAACTCTCCGAGGCCTACTACCGGCACCTGTGGAGCGCTCAAGGGGCCATGACCAACTTCGCGCTGGACTGGCTCATGCTCGACGGATACCTGCGCTCCAGAGGCGTTCAGGGCAAGTACGTCTTCGCATGGGACGTTCTGCGATTCCGGCAGGACGAGCAGACTCGAAGGCTTCTCAGCGGCCTGGACCCGGCAACCGTCTACGGCGGTTCGGTGACGAACTCGCGAACATCGTTCTATACGGACATCATCGGCCGATTCCCGACCGGGGATATGCAACACCCGCTCGAGGAGGCCCACGCTTCCTTCAGCTCCTCCCTCACCGACTGGCTGCGGGACCACGGCATCAGGGATACCACCCCGAAGCCCTGGTAGCCCTTCGCATGCATATCCGGGCTGGATTGATGAGGGTGATGAACAGGCGCTGGATCTCTTCGCGAGACGCGGGATCAGCCCGACCGGTGCGGACGGGGGAAGTGAGCGTGTTCGTCGGCGCGAACCACAGCCAGAAAGCGTGGGCGAGCCTCGCGAGAGTGGGGTCTGTCAATCGAACGGTGTAACGAGGGTGGTTGGGGCCACTGACGGGCGGCGGAGAGTCGGCCGTCGAAGGTGATGTCGAAGGCGTTCAGGGCTGTCTTCCAGCGCATGGTCCAGCGGGCCTGACCACGGCCGGTGGGGTCGAGCGACGTGATCGCCGTGTAGGCGCACTTCAGGGCGGCGGTCTCGTTGGGGAAGTGTCCGCGGGCCTTGACCGCCCGCCGGATACGCGCGTTCACGGACTCTAAGTACACCCCCTCACTCGACAGCCACCGTCGCCTGCCATGCGCCCGGGCGCATGCCTGTACGCGCATGGCATGCGATGCGTTGAACGGCAGAATCGTGACCGCGACGTGCGGCAGTTGCTCCAGCGTCTTCGCCATTTTCTCGCCGGTGCCCCGGTGGAGGAGTTTGCCGAGGGCGTTGGCGTACATCCGCCGGGGCACGAGCACCGTCAGGGACGTGTTTCCGTCCTTTGTGGTCCGGACGGCGAGTTTCCGCATCGCGTGACGCAGCCGTCGGTCGGGGCAGGCCACCAGTTCCAGTTCGACCGAGGTCGCGGACGTCGATGCCCAGAGGGCCGACAGCCGGCGTGCGTGTGCGTCGTCGATGGAGAAGTGGATGGCCCGGACGGTGTCCGGCCGCAGCTCGTGGGCGTACCGCAAGGCTTTCAGCGAGGCCAGGTCAAGCGTCTCGACGAGGACGAACACCTGGTGGCTGCGCGTACGCGGCCGGTCCGCACCCGTGGGCAGTCGCTCCAGGGCGGCGGCTTCGCGCCGGTACTCGCGGTTGATCCGAATCAGTACCCAGACCCCGAGCGGGAAGACCACGACCACCAGCCAAGCGCCTTCGGTGAATTTCGTGACGGCGAAGATCAGTACGACGGCGGCGGAGACGACCGCCGCGAGCGCGTTGACCGTGATCTTCACCCGGCGCAGGCGCCCTCGCCTGCGCAGGTGATAGGCGGTGAGGCCGGCCCCGGCCATGGTGAAGGCGGTGAACACGCCGATCGCGTAGAGGGCAACGAGCTTGTCGACGCTGGCGCCCGTGACGAGCAGCAGGGCCAGCGAGAGAGCGGCCAGGGTGACGATGCCGTTGGAGAAGGCCAGCCGGTGCCCGCGCCGGGTGAGCACCCGTGGCAGGAACCGGTCCTGTGCGACGAAGCTGGCCAGGAACGGGAACCCGGTGAAGGGGGTGTTGGCACCGGTGTAGAGGATGAGAGCGGTCGCGAGCTGGACGAGGACCAACCCCATGGTGCCGAGCGTCCCGCTTCCGAAGGCGAGCCGTGCCTCCTGAGCGATGACGGTCGGGGTTCCGTCAGTGTACGGGACGGCGTGGGTGAAATGCGCGAGCGTGGAGACGCCCAGGACCAGGAACGCGAGCACGCAGCTCATGGCGATGAGGGTGTGCCGGGCGTTTCTGCCCTGTGGTTCACGGAAGGCGGAGATACCGTTCGAGATCGCTTCGATCCCGGTGAGGGACGAGCCGCCGTTGGCGAAGGAACGCAGCACGATGAACAGCGACGCACCGTAGAGCCAGCCGTCGCCGGGAGTCCCCGGCGGAACCACCCCGGGAGCACGCAGGTCGGCGTGCGGCAGCCCGCCCGTCAGCGCCCGCACCGCCGCGACGAGGAAGACCAGGCCCATCGCGGCGATGAAGAGGTACGCGGGCAGGGCGAACATCCGGCCCGCCTCGCGGACCCCGCGCAGGTTGCCGTACGCGAGCAGCGCGATCACCACTACGGAGACCGGCAACTGCAGATGGTCCAGCCCCGTCCAGCCGTTGCCGGCCAGATGGGCGAGCGAGATCAGCGCATTCGTGCCGGCCGATACCTGGACGGCGACCGTGACCACGTAGTCGACCAGCAGCGCCACGGCGGCGACCTGAGCGACGTTCGGCCCGAAGTTCTCCCGGGCCACCACATAAGAGCCCCCGGCCCGGGTGTAGATCGTGACGACATCGCTGTAGGAGAGCGTCAGAAGGAGCAGCACCAGCAGAATCGCACCGGTCACCGGCATAACCAGCGTGAAGGCCGCTGTTCCGACCACCGGTACCAGAACCCGGAGCATCTCCTCGGAGCCGTACGCCGACGAACTGATGCAGTCGGAGGCGAGTACACCGAGCGCCGTCCGGTTCCCGAGCTTTTCCTCACCGGCACTTTCCGTGGTGAGCGGCTTTCCGAGAAGCCGCCGCTTGACGCGGTACATCGGCCGATCAAGGGTCATGCGTTCATTGAACGCGCGGCGGGCCCGGGACCGGGCAGACACGACGGGCCGGCAGGTCCGACTCCCGGTTTCCGCCATGCCTGCTCGGTCAGAAGCACGAGGCCGGCGTTCTGGGACACGCCGGTCCGGGCGGCGAGGCTGTGTTGCGGGTGTACGCGTGGACGAGCTCGGCGGGGAACGAGGCCAGGCCGTCCGAAGCCCCGATTACGGATGGCTGAGAGTGCGGCGGCGTGGAGGAGGGCGAGCAGAACGCGGCGGCGGTCGAGCTGCGGCCGCCGCCCGGTCAGCCATCCTGCACTTCGCCCTGGGCGATCTCCACGTTGTGATGCCGACTCACGAGCCCTGCAGCGGCTCCGTCGCCAGTTCCGGCTGCGCAGGCAAGCAGCAGGCCGGCGTTCGACGAGCAGTGTGGCGGATGCCGGTTCTGGATCGCGCTGAGCGGTGAACTGGGCCTGGACTGGGGTAATGGAGGGCACCTGCGGACGCTGCCGCACTCCGAACGGACGCGGTCGGATGGTCGGTCCGTGCGACCGGATGTGCACTGGAACGAGCGGCCCCGTTCGGCGGACCGCGGGCTGCTCACGAAGCAGCAGACGATCATGGAGAACCTCGTGAAGCGGCACATCAGGACTGTTGCCACGTTTGCTTCCGCCCTGCTGATCACCACTGCGGCGGCCGGGTGTTCGGACGACCGCGGTGAAGCCGGTGTCAGTGCCGCGAAGACCCATGACGCCGCGGACAAGGTCGATACTGGCGTGGTGCCGGCGGCGAGCTCGTCGGCCGATCCCGCGGTCGACGTCAAGAACGGCACCTACGGCAAGATGCTGGTCGACCAGAAGGGCAGGACGCTCTACCTCTTCGAAAAGGACACGAAGAACAAGTCGCAGTGCAAGGGCGACTGCGCCAAGGCATGGCCACCCTTCATCGCGAAGACGGCCCCGACCGCCGGTGACGGGCTGAAGAAGGACCTGCTCAAGACCACCAAGCGGGACGACGCCTCCAAGCAGGTGACGTACAACGGGCATCCGCTGTACCGGTTCGCCGACGACCAGAAGGCCGGTGACACCAACGGGCAGGACGTGGACGCTTTCGGCGCCAAGTGGTTCGTCGTCGGTCCCGACGGCAAGAAGATCACTACCAAGCCCCGGACGAACGATAGCGGCTACTGACCTCCGTCCCGTCCGGCCAAGAACCGCTTGGAGACTCCATGCCCCGCTCCCTTCCTGCCGGCGCGGCCCGGTTCATCGCGGCCACCGTCTGCGTCCTCGTCCTGGCAGCCTCCGCCGGATGCTCGAACGGGGGAGGGGAAGGCGGCGACCGACCGACCGAGTCGGCCACCAGTGCGGCCACGAACGGCGGCGGAGCGAAGATCACGATCAAGGACTTCAAGTTCCGGCCGGCCTCTCTGACCGTCCCGCCCGGGTCGAAGGTCACCGTCATCAATAGCGACACCACCACGCACACTCTGACAGCGTCCAAGGGGAGCCTCTTCGACACCGGAGACATCGCCCCCGGCAAGAGCGTCATCATCACGGCACCGGTGCGGTCGGGCGATTTCCCCTACACCTGCACGATCCACCCGTTCATGAAGGGCATGCTCACCGCCAAGTGAGCCCTCGGCCGTCGCGCCACCCGCGGCGTGAATGGAGACCCGCCATGACCACACAGCCGTCCGACCCGCCCACACACCGAGGTGGTGGCGGCCGTTTCGTGAGGGCTGCCGCACGGGTACTCGCCACAGCCGGTCTCGCCGTGGACGCCTACCTTCACGCGCACCTGGCCGACCGCTTCGACACCATCACATCAGACATAAGCCAGGGCACCCTCTTCCGCCTTGAGGCGTCCCTCGCGGCCCTTGCCGCACTGCTCGTCCTGTTCTGGCGCCGGCTGCCGGGGGACCTCTTCGCCGCGGCGGTTGCGACCGGCGGACTCGCGCTGCTACTCGTCTACCGCTACGTGAACGTCGGCGAGCTGGGACCGATCCCGGACATGTACGAACCCCTCTGGTACGAGGAGAAGCAGACCGCCGCAGTTGCCCAGGCCGTAGCCGCGCTCGCCATGCTGTACCTACTGCTCACCCGCCGGTTCCGCAGAAGCGCATACTGAACGGCTGTTACGCGGCCCCCGTTACTGAGGTTGAATTCGTGGAGTCGCGGGGTACCCAGGCGCGGGTCGGATGGTCAGGCTGGTCTCGGCGAGGCAGGGGACGGCAAACCGTTCGGCTCTGTCTCACATTCGGTGGTGACGGTAAGTCATGACGGCCACGGGCAGGGCGGCCACGAAACCGCAGATCGGCGCCTCATAGCCGGCCTTCACAAGAATCCGGCCAATCAATTGGTCTTCAGTAGTGAGAGTTCGCCGCGGCAAGCCCGGTGGCCCGGCATGATGCCGTCCGCCTCGAAACATCCAGGTCAGGACGCTGGCCGCACTCTCCGCGAGGTGGACATGCTCAACGTCAGCCCGCTTCGGTACCGGACTGCTCTTCGTGGGCATGCTTGAGCGCCATCCGCGCCGCGACCACGCCCTCGCCGAGCTGCGCCCAGTACGGGTGCATCGACACGGTCGCGCTCAGCTCCAGGAGCTCGGCCCGGTACCGCGTGACCTGCTCGCGCTGCTCAGGGGAGTAACCGGGGCTGTCGGGCTTGGCGGAGCGGTACCCGGACTGCGGCTGCGCATCTGTCTCCCAGCCGGGGAGCAGCTCGGCCGACCACGGCAAGCTCTTGGCGTACTCGTCGTAGGCGGCACGAGTGCGATGGAGGGCGAGCTGCGCGTCGCGCAGGTCCTGGGGGAAGGCGTACGTGGATATACCTGAATAGTGCGAATGTTCGAATTTGCTTTGCGAGGCCACGCCGATCCCGCCAGGTGTACTCACCTGGACGGCCGCCGTCAGATGGCCCGCCCTTGGCAACCATCTGCACTCAGTGCATCGCTCGTCCTTGCCGTGCCCCGGCCTCCTGCTGGTGCTGCTCCTTCAACGCCTAGCTAGTGCTCTGACCGGGACGGTTCGCCGGGTTGGTGTCGCGACGGGGAGGACGATTCAGGAGGCGGACGGCTCGATCTCGCCCGCGAAGACGATGATCTGGTCGATGAGGCTCCGCCGCAGATGGACGACGTCCGTTCCCGCGAGCCGGGGGCCTCCGTCAGGTGTGGTGAAGACCCACTGGTACCGGGCCCATTCGTCAGGCATGTCCACCGCTGAGCAGCGCACCATCGTGCCGGTTCCCGCCGGGTGGCGCCGGATGTCCAGCACGAACCGCTCGACCGCCGCGATTCCGTCGCTGCGACCCAACGGTCCCCAGAAGACCACGTCTGAGGTCAGGGCCTGGGAGAGCAGGGCAGTCACATAGCTGTCGTCCGAGGCGTTGAACGCGGAGATGAACATGTCGATCGCGGAGCGTGCGGTCTCTTCCTGCATGCCCCAGTAATACCAGCCGCTTCGCGGCGCTCGTCCCACGAGCCGCACTCCGATCACGGTGAACCATCCCGGTCACAGCACTAGATGCCGCGGGGCCGGGCTTCGTAGCGGTCGGGATGGTTCAGCCCTCGCGGCCGGTGCTGGGCCGAAAGTCGGGCATTCCGAGCTGGACAGAGTCGTGCCGTTGGGTGACGCGGTTCATCGCGGCCAGCTTCTCGTGCGCCGTGGCGAGGCTCACCTCCACGCCGCGTCGCCGAGCCAGCCCTGTTGCTTGGCCTCGGCGACGCGGTCGGGAGGTTGTCGATGCTCTCGCGCAGGCGCCCGGCCTGCGCTGGGCCGGGCCGTAGGGCCGGGCACCTGATGCAGGCTGCTCTGAACTTACTGCCGAGCCTTGCTCGTAGTCACGATCTCAATGGCGACTTGGAGTGGTGTTTCCGCATGTCCCAGTAGTGCCCGGGTGATTGCGATCGCCTGGATGACGCTCATGCCGCGCTCGGCAAGGAAGGTCTGGACGGCTTCCATTCCGTCGCTCTGCAGGACTGGTCGGGACTCCTCGACCATGGCGGTCCAGCATGCGGCCTGCTCGGGGCTTAGCCCGACGACGTGGTCAAACACGACTGCTTCCTTCCCATGCTGAGCCGATGGATTGTACTCAGAGGTCGTTTTCGTCCAATGTTTCATCCCGAGATGGGATGTTCTGTGGTCTTCTTCGGGTCGCGCCAGGAGATGGTGTTCTCGCCGGTGAGGCGGCGGGTCATGAGACTGGTCATGGCGAGGTGGATCAGGGCTTCTGAGCGGGTGGGCAGGGTTTCGTAGTCGCGGGCCAGGCGGCGGTTCAGCATGAGCCAGCCGTAGGTCCGCTCCACCGCCCACCGTTTCGGTATCGGGGTGAAGCCCCTGGTCCCGGACTTGCGGGCGGTGATCTCCATGTCGATGCCGAGGGTCGCGGCGTGCTCGACGAGGTACTGGCGGTAGCCGCCGTCGACCCAGACCTTGCCGATGCTCGGGTGTTCGGCGGCGACCTGGTCCAGGAGGTGGGTGCCGGCAACGGAGTCCTGCACGCCGGCCGCGGTCACCAGCACGGCGAGGAGGAGTCCGAGCGTGTCGGTGGCAATGCTCCGCTTCCTGCCGACGATCTCTTTCCCGGCGTCGATGCCCTGGCTCGAGGCCGGCACGCTGGTGGAGGTCTTGACGCTCTGGGCGTCGATCACACACGCGGATGGTTCACCCTCCCTGCCCTCCTTCTCCCTCAACAGCTGCCGCAGTAAGCCGTTGAGCTGCGCGAACACACCCTCATCGGCCCATTTGGCGAAGTAGCCGTAGACCGTGTTCCAATGCGGGAAGTCGTGCGGGAGATAGCGCCACTGGACCCCGGTGCGGTCCACATACAAGATCGCGTCCATGATGTCGCGCAGGTCATGCTCGGGCGGCCGGCCAAAGTGCAGAGCCGTGCGTCGGCGCTCCAAACGCCACGCGGACAGGACCGGCTCGATCAACTCCCAGCGCGCATCGGACAGGTCACTCGGATACGGGCGTCGCTTCGGCATGCCTCCGGCGTACCGCCACGAGCCGAATGCGCCCAGGCGCACTGCAGCGGCAGTGGAAGCATGCGACTACGAAGGTCGGGCACCTTGGGATGAAACAGGATTACGTCGCCTTCCGCCCCACCTGCAACCCCGCGAGCCCCGCAGACACCGACGATTCCCACGGCCTCACCCGCACCACCGTCCGGCGCCTCAAGAACCAGCTGATATGCAGGCAAATAGGGTGAAAACGACCTCTCAGCTTGCCGTTTATCGTCCGGCTTCGGTGGATGGGCGGGCAGTTGCGGACGTTCAGATCCAGTTGCCCCAGCCGAACGTGGCGATGTAGGCCCGTCGGACGGCGTCCCAACCACGGCCGCTGCCGATGTGAATCACTGCCAGCGCAAGAAGGAACCAGGCTGCGAAGGCGCCAGCAACGATCATGGTCCATCGAGGGCCGGAGAAGCTGGCGACCACGATCAAAGCGATGACGGTCACGCCCAAGCCCAGGTGGGCGGCGGGCAGATCGGATCGCAGTGCCTCGCGCACGGAGTGGCGTTCTTCCTGCATGTCCCGGGTGTGCCGAGAAGCCGAGCCTTCGGCGCTCTCCCGCTCAGAGCTGTGCTCCATGAGTAGCCCCCCTGTAGATCCAGCTGCGACCGCAACCAGAGCAGCCTATTCCGTGCAGTGACCACGGCCATCGTCGGTCGTCCGCCGGGGCTTCGTCCCCTTCTTGTGGTGTGCGGGTCGGGTGTAGGACTCGCCGGTGGCGAGGACCCGCCCGACCTCGTAGCGGGTGGCGGGCCGCCGGTTCTTCGAGCCGGGCGGGCGGCCGGGGCCGGGGCGGGTGGGTTTTGGTGCACCGGCTGGTATGCCGGTCTTCGCGTGCAGGTTCCTGAACCCGCGGCGGACCCGGGCGGGGGTGAGTCTGTTCGGTTCCGCCGGCCGTTCCCACGGCCGACGCAGATCCCGTGCGAGGGGGCGGGCAAGGCGGAGCTGAGCATGCGCGGCCAGGACGATCCAGGTCCAGCGGTCGGCGGCCTGGGAGTCCCGGAGCTTCGGTCGGGTCCAGCCGAGGGTCTGCTTGAGGAGGCGGAACGTGTGCTCCACGTCGAAGCGGCGCAGAAACGCCTGCCAGCACCGGTCAACGTCGCCAGTGGTGGCACCGGTGCCCGACCACCACAGCCAGACGGGCTTGTTCACCCCGCCGCTGGGCAGTTTCTCGACCGTCAGGCGGATGACGGTGCCTTCGATGATCGGCAGCGGCCCCTCGTGGTCGAGCCACGCCGCCCGGCGGGTCAGCCTGGGATGAAGCCTGTCCCACGCCTGCGCGGTCGCCGTGCCGTACCGGTCGGTGTTGGTCACGGTCACCGCCGACGCCTCGCCCCAGGTCTCGGGTCGGCCGAAGACGAACTCGCCGCCGTGCTTGGGCGGGCGCCCGCCCTGCGGCGGGCAGATCCATGGCACCGGGACCGGCTTGCGCATCACCCGGTCCGAACGAAGCCGGCCCAGCACCTCGACCGGCAGGTCCGCGAGGAGGTGGGCGATGCGAGGAGCGTCGTATCCGGCATCCAGCACGACCAGGACGTCCAGGTCACCGTCCCGCCACTGGGTGGCCGCGACAAGGCGCTCGATGACGTCGCGGACCTGGTCGGCGGTCACCGCGGCCAAGTCGGCGCCGGGCTCCAGCCTGATCGCATCCAGCAGCGCGGTCCACGAGGTCCGGCCTGTCTCCAGCGCGGCCACGATCGAGTAAGGCCAGCCGGGGACCATCTGGTGCTTGCCCAGGCCCCGGCCGAAGGTGTGGCAGAAGGAGCGGTCCGAGCAGGTGTCGGCGTCCGGCCTCAGCCACGGGGACACGTCCACCGCCAACACCAGGCGCCCGTCGGCGGCCCGGGGCAACGGCACACCAGCCAGGGCCCGCCGCAGCCGGGCGACGTCGATCCGGCCCCGGTTGATTCCGGAGTACAAGGCCCCGTGCCCGCGTCGGTGTTCCGGCGCGAGCGCCAGGTCCACGAGGGTGCGGACCGGCCCGTCGGTGCACAGCAGAGCATCAGACAAGTCGAACAGGGCATCCGCCCGCGACGTCAGGCATGCGTACAGCTCCGACCGGAACTCCGACAACTTCGTCAAAGCGTCACGGTGGACGCTGTGCTCGACCAGTCCCACGATCCCGGCCTCCGTGCAGAATCAACCCCTGAGCACAGGATCGGGGCCCGGCCTCTCGCACGTCCGGTGAACTGGGGAAACTCCGAACGAGTTCGAGCCCAGTTCGACGCCGGTGGATAAACGGCAAGCTCAGTGCCTGTTTCTCAACCTCCGACCTTTGTGATCAAGGAATGGGCGGTGGGTCGCCTGCGGTGAACCGGTACGGTGACAGTGAGTGACGTGTTCTGCGATGTGGGCAGTGCCCGGTTGACGCTCTCCGTGGTACTCCTCACTCTGGTAAGTGGGGGTCACCAATGGGAGCGGTGTGTGGTGGATGGGCAAGGTGATCTTCCCCGGCTGCTGACGGCAGCGGAGACGGCGGCGCCGGTGGAGGCGGTCGACGTGGTCGCCGAGGACCTTCTGCGGCGTTTCGGCGCCACGCGGGTCTCGTTCCTCATCGTGGACCTGACCGGGAAAGCGGTGGTGCCGCTGTCCACGGCCTCGCGGGCGAAGGCAGGGGCCGGGCGGCACGCTGCCAAAATCGACCTGTTCGGCAGCGTCTACGAGCATGTGGTACGCACCCAGCGGCCATACCAGGAGACGACCCACGAGGGCGAGCGGGTGATCTTTCCGGTCACCAACCGCGGCGATGCCATCGGGCTGCTGGAACTCCTGCTGCCGGCAGGCCCAGGTCAGGAGGTTCTCGACGCGGCGGGTGAGGCCGCGCACATCCTGGCCTACATCGTGATCGCCAACCAGCGTTTCACCGACCTCTACACCTGGGGGAAGCGCAGCAGGCCCCTGAGCCTGGCCGCGGAGATCCAGCACCAGTTGCTGCCCCTCTCGCTCACCTGTGAGGCGGCGCAGTTCGCGCTGTGCGGAAGTCTGGAGCCCTCCGAAGACATCAGCGGCGACACCTTCGACTACACCCTCGACCGTGACACCCTCCATCTGTCCTTGACCGACACCATGGGCCACAACCTTCAGGCCGCGCTGTCGGCGACGGTCCTGGTGGGGGCCCTGCGCGGCGCCCGCCGCCAAGGGACCGACCTCATGGAACAGGCCCGCCAGGCCGATCAGGCCCTGGCCGACCACAGGCCACACGGTCACGCCACCGGGCAACTGGTGCGCATCGACCTCCACACCGGCCGAGCCGAGATGGTCAACGCAGGCCACCCCCGGCCGCTGCGCGTGCGCGACGCAGAGGTGGAGGAGATCGCCTTGGAAGCGGACCAGCCCTTCGGACTGCTCATGCCCATCTCCCACTCTTACCGAGTCCAGCAGCTCGACCTGCGTCCCGGCGACCGGCTGATCATGCTCACCGACGGCATGCTCGAACGCGGCGTGGAGAAGGTGGACCTGTCCGCACTTGTGAAGGACACCCGCCACCTGCACCCTCGCGAGACCGTGCTGACGCTGAGCACCGCCGTCCTGGACGAGGCCGGCGGCCACCTGGAAGACGACGCCACAGTGATGTGCCTGGACTGGCACGGCCCCCAGGAGACCAAGCGGCACGTCGGCTCCGGCGCGGACATCCAGCAAGCCTCACCCCGCCGCACGAAGCGGTAGCGTCACTCACCGTGCGATCCGACCCGGCCGTGTTGAAGATCAAGCCGGCTCGAAGGC
Organism: Streptomyces sp. NBC_00523; assembly: GCF_036346615.1. NCBI lineage: Bacteria > Bacillati > Actinomycetota > Actinomycetes > Kitasatosporales > Streptomycetaceae > Streptomyces > Streptomyces sp. NBC_00523. The sequence continues at coordinate 7,223,407 of NZ_CP107836.1, forward strand.
GCCACTGACAGGCTTCGGTGGCGGTGGGAGGATTCGGCCCAGGGCCCGAGGAATTGGGCGGTTTCTGGGTGGCGGTGGTGACCGTCACCGCCGTTCCGATCAGTCCCGTCGCGCTTCGCGAGCGTCCGGCTGCCCGGTTCTGCGAGAGCTTCTGCGGGTGATTCGCCTGGTCATGAGCGCTGTCGCGGCCCAGGTGATGAGCGATTCCGAGTGCTGGATGAGCCGTTCGTATTCCCGCGTGTGTCAGCGGGCGTGCATGATCCAGGCGTGTGAGCGTTCGACGACCCAACGTCGGGGCAGAACGACGAACCCGGGGACGTTCTTCGGGCGGCTGACGGTCTTGATCGGTCAGGTCCAGGTAGGTCTTGGCCCAGGTCACGAGCTGTCCGGCATAGGCGGAGTCGGCCCAGACGATGGTGATCTCGGGGTGCATCAGCCGCAGCCGGAACAGCACTTCGCTGGCCGCGTTGCGGTCGGTCATGTCGGCCGGGGTGACCATGACGAACAGTGGCAGGCCCTTGGTGTCCACGACCAGGTGCCGCTTGCGTCCGTTATCTGGAGCTTGCTCGATGAGGAAGGCCCGGACCTGGGCCGATGCGATGTGGACAGTGTCCTCGGCGCCGCGAAACGAGAGGCAATTCCGGAGACGGAGAATGTCTCATTCGGTCCGTCGTCCGTCGTGTCGGTCAGCTGGGTGACGACCCAACGGTCACTGCTACTGAGGGGTGCCGAAGTTGGGCTGCAATGAGCTTCAGCCAACTTGAAGCCGCTGGTCAAAGGGCTGGCGTGACAGCCTTCCGGGGCACTCATGCTGATCGTGGGCAGCTGTCTGTCGTGTAGATCATCTGCCAGCGATTCACTTCAGGTCCATCAGGACTGGCGAGAGGTGGCCGCCGCTCGCCGACCGACGGGCTTGACCGGAGCTATGCGGGCGCGACCACAGTTTGCGCATCTTGAATCCCCGCAGCACCAAACAATGACCAGCAGCTTCATGAGGCGCATTGCTCTCTGTTCGCAGAGGAGACCACTGCGGACCTGTGGGAACATCGCGTCCCAGAGATCAGTGTTGAGCGGCGAACATCGCTTCGATCTCCTTGAGTACGAGGTCGGGCCGGTCCGTCGGCAGCTCGTGGGAAGTGCCCTTGGCAGTGACGAGCGTCCGGTTCGGCGCCTGCCGGGCGAACGAGGCGGCTGCGTCGCGCCAGCGCTGGGCGTCTTCAGGAGACCCGGCGAACGGAGTCTTCTCCGAAACCATGACCGTTGCCGGCACCGAAGTCGGCCACGTCACCTTGTGGAATGCCTTGTGCGCTGCGGCGAAGCCCTCTGCTGTGGAGATCAGCTGGCGGTTCTCCGGCTTCTCGGGGTCCTTCTTCGCCGCATCGACCTCCGGCTGAGTCCCGGCCACGAGACGGGGAATCTCCGCGTCCGTGAAGAACTGCGGGAGATTGGCGTCGACCAGGACCGCGCCGGAGATTATCTCCGGGTTGTCCTGGGCGAGGTAGTTCGCGATCTCTCCGGCCTGGGAGTGAGATACCAAGGTCACGTCCTTGGCGATGCCCATTTGCTTGAGTCCCGCCTTGAGGTCGCTGACGGCGCTCTGAACCTTCCACGCGCCGGGCACCACGTCGCTCTTGCCCAGACCGGCCCGGTCATACGTGATGACGGTGGCACCGGTGGCCGCGTGAAGCTTGGGGACGATGTCCTTCCACTGCGTGGAGTACTCCCCGCCGCCCGAGTCCAGAACGATGGTGGAACCGTTGCCCTGCGTGACGTAGAAGGCCACACGGTGACCCCCGTTGTCGACCATGTGCAGCTTCATTTCGGCCGCCTTGGCGGATCCCGGGGAGGCGGACGACGAGGCCGTGGGGCTGGAGGCGGAATCGTTGTCGCTGCAGGCAGTGATGCCACCGGCCCCCAGAGCCAGCAAGGCGAGGGATGACAGAACACGGGACGTGGAACGGCTCATACGGGGGGTGCGGGACACGAGTGATCCTTCGACGGCTTGAGGCGCTGTGGTACCTGTCCGATCATTTCGGGAACCTGGCTGCCCACGGAATCCGGCTGGCACGTCTGTTGGTGGTGCTGGTGGGGCCAGCGACGGTGGTGGGGTTACCCCCTGGTCCTTCGCCGACCCGTGTCTGCTCACCGATGAAGCCTGCCAGGTGTCCGCTTGGCTGCGCGCGGCCGTACACCGGTTCCTACTTGCTGGGGCCGGATGGCCCTCTGCGGTCCGGTGCATGGTGGATCCCGAGGTGCTGGAACGGATAACCGTGCGACGCGCAGAGCTGGACGACCTCGAAGCACAGCTGACCGAGCAGCTGGCCGCGGTGCGATCCGAGCGGGATGAACTCTCCGTAGCCGAAAGAGTCCTTGAGCGGGTGAGTGAAGAGATCGCAGGCGAGCGCGCTTTGGTCTCCCCGGCGCCAGGCCACGTGGCCGGCCGGACGGTGATGCTCGTCCCGCACCGCCCGTCGCTCCCCCAGAGAAGTCCTGCCCGTCCGGCATCGTGACGTCGACCGGGGGCGCATCGGCTGGGGACGGAATGGTGCTGCTCACGGCCTACGGTACGGCTACCGCCGACGGCTGAGACGCTCGGGCTTACCATGCACTCGGTGCCCGATGGCCACCGGAAAGCGAAGGGCGATGGGATGGAACTCGACGAGCTCGGCCTCGTGCCGGACGAAGCGACCGTCTACCGGATGCTCATCGGCCGGACGTCGGTCCGTGCGGAAGCGATCGGCGACGCGGCTGGCCTGCCGGCCGAAAGGGCGACCGCCACACTGCGCTCCCTGGCGGCCCGGGGCCTCGTCGTCCGCGCCGCCGACGGCCTCCGGTATTCCGCGGCACCTCCCGCCGTCGCGCTGGGCGCCGAGCTCGCCGCGCACCGCGAGCGGCTGCAACGCGCCGAGGTGACGGTCGCGCGGCTCGCGGAGACGTACCGCATGGCGACCGCGGACCGTGCCCAGCGCGAACTCGTGGAGATCGTCGAGGGCAGCGAGGCCATCGGCACCCGCTACCGGCAGTTGCAGCTGTCCGCACGCCGCACCATCGACATCTTCTCGGCGGGCAGGCCCCAGGCAGTCACCCCGGCGGACAGCGAGGAGGTGACGGCCATCGCCCGCGACGTGCGGGTGCGGGCCGTCATCGACCAGGGATTCCTGCGCGAACCGGGTGCCGCCGAGCACGTCGGGCAGTCCCTGGCCGACGGGGTCCAGGTGCGGACCGTCACCGAAGTGCCGTACAAGCTGATCCTCTGCGACGAATCCGTGGCGATGCTGCCGCTGCACGGGCGGGACGCCGACGTCGACCCGGCGGTCGTGCTGCGGGGCGGGCTCGCCCACATGGCCCGGGAACTGTTCGAGCAGGTGTGGGAGCGCGGCAGCCCCTACCAGGAGGCGGCGGGCGACGGTATCGACCCGGTCGACGTGCACATTCTGCGGCTGCTGCTCGCCGGGCTCACGGACACGGCCGTGGCCACGCAGGTGGGGCTCTCGGCGCGGACCGTGCAGCGCCGCATCCAGCTGATGATGACCCACGCCGGCGCGACCTCGCGGCTCCAGCTGGGCTGGTACGCCGGACAGCACGGGTGGGTGTGACCCCCTCGGGCCACACCCACCCTGATCTAGGCCCTGTTTACTTCAGGGTGATCGCCCGGATGACGTCCTGGCCGATCGTCAGCCCGCCCGGCGCCCCGGCCGTCGCCCGCAGTGACACCGACTTCGCGTCGCGCGGCGTGTTCAGGACCGTCGTCCAGCTGCCGTCACCGGCGCGCTTGAGCTTGGCGTCCTGCCAGGTCGCCCCGTCGTCGTACGAGACCTGAAGGGTGGCCGACGTGGCAGCGGTCGCCCCGTCGTACGTCGCCGAGTGCAGGCCCAGGGTGAGGCGCTTGCCCGCCTTGGCCGTGCCCTGCAGATCCGTGTCGACGTCGTAGCTCAGGTTCAGCATCGGCACATTGGCGCGGGCCGTGCCCGTCGGCAGCGGCTTGTAGTCGAAGCCCCACGTGGTGCTCGTGCTCGTGGTGCCGGGCCAGGCGGCGGTGGTGCGCTGCCCGGTCGAGACGAGCCTGTACGAGCCCGCCGTCATGTTGGAGGCACGGCCCGACTGGGCCTTGGACGTGACCAGCTGGGTGTCGCCCCGGTAGAGCGTGGTCTGCTTGGTGCCGCCGCCGGCCCCGACGTGGCCGTCATCACCGCCGGACCACATCGCGACGTTCCAGTTCAGGGCGTTGCTGCTCGTCTGGTACGGGACGTACGTGTTGCCCAGGCGCGCGGCCTGGACCGGCTTGAACCAGCCACCGTCATAGCGGCGGCCAGCGGCGTACGAGTCCGTCGAACCGCGCTCGAAGTAGCCGTCCGCCGCTCCGAGTCCGGTGTGCTGCTCGTACCAGAACCCGACGGCGCTGGTGTCGCCGGTGACGTACTCCGTCGTCGTCCGCGACCACTTCTCGTAGGCGTCACCGCCCAGACCCGCGCCCCACGCCGGGATGAAGTAGCGCCCGCCGTAGCCGAGAGTGCCCGGCGCCGCGTACACGCTGTTGTTCACGCGGGCCAGATCACGGTCGTCCGGCTTGTACGCCAGGGACTTGTCCGGGATGACGTCCTTGAACTGCTGCACCAGGTCGTAGCTGTAGTCCGGGTACTGCTGCTGCTTCACCCGCAGCCGGCCCTTCCCCGACTTCGCCTCGGAGACCAGGCGTGCGCCGTCGCCCTGCCGCACGGAGGCGACGGTGAGCCCGTCGGCGCCGGCGTAGCTCTGGTACAGGCGCCCCGGGGTGTTGTTGACGACGACCAGCAGCGTCGCGCCCCCGTCGGCGGCGGCCTGCGCCCGCTCGGCCGCGGTGACGTCGTCGGTGCGGTCGACGATCACGGCCTTGCCGCGGACGTCGAGGCCGGTGTAGTCGGCCGCCGTGCCCCGGCCCGCGTACACAGTGCGCAGGGTCGACGAGCCGTCGTGGTACGCGGTGTTCGGCTGCGCCGTCAGCTCGATGTCCCGCCCGCTGCCGGTCTCGGCGTCGAGCGCCTTCTGCCGCAGCCGCCAGTGCAGGAACGCACGCATCGAACCGTCCGACACCTTCTCCGTCGGCGCCAGGTACAGCGAGTCGTACTTGGCGGCCAGTATCCAGGAGGTGGACCAGTTGACGCCCGCGCCGTCGTCGTAGGTGCGCTGGAGGTTGAAGACGGCCTGCGTCTCCTCGCTCTCCCGCTCCGGGACCGCGTACGCCTTGCGCACCTTCGTCGCGTCCAGGTCGGCCGTGCCGGACGCGTGACCCTCACCGAGCGTGGCCTCGTCCGAGATCAGCAGCGCCTGGCCGAGCGAGTCGGCGGTGTCGCCGGGCACCTCGACGTAAGCGGTCGTGGTGTAGCGGCCGGGCGGCAGACGCAGTGTCTTCTCACCGTCGACGGCGATGAGGCTGGACTCGCTGGAGTCCGACGTGTGCAGCGCGACCTTGCCCGACAGCGGCTTGCCGTCCCGGCCCGTCAGCTTGATGGTGTAGTCGTACATCTCCGCCTCCTTGAAGAGGGCGAAGCCGGTGTGCGCGACCGCCTGGCCGGTCGCGGGGTCCGTCGCGACGACATGGCCGGAGAAGGTGGTGCCCGCGGGGACCTTCGACGGGGCGAGGGTCAGGGTCACCGTGGCGGTGCCGTGCGCGGGGACCGTCACCGAGGACTGCGACAGCGTGTACGCGTCGGCGTCCGTGTCGAGGGCGAGGGCCAGCGTGACGTCCGCGTCGCCGTCATTGCGGTAGGCGACCGTGCGGGTCTCCGTCTTCGCGTCGGCGTTCGGCCAGTCGTACGCGGCGGCCTCCACGGAGCCCGTCGCCTCGATGGTGGAGCTGACGGCCGAGGTCACGTTCACCCGGCCAGTGCCCGCCGCGTACGGCGTCTCGGCGGTCTTGTCCGACGTCGACATCAGCGCGTTCTTGATGCGCTCGCCGCTCCAGTCGGGGTGCCGCTCCTTGAGGATCGCGGCCGATCCCGCGACGAGCGGCGTCGCCATCGACGTACCGCTCATCGTCCGGTACAGGCCGCCCGTCCAGCCCGGCACCGACTGCGAGGCGGCGGCGGTCACCTCCACGCCGGGGGCGGAGACGTCCGGCTTGAGGCTGTGCGTGCGGATCAGCGGGCCCTGGCTGGAGAACTCGGCGCGCTCGTCGTTCTTGTCGACCGCGGCCACCGTCAGCGCGGAGGCGGCGGCGCCCGGGGAGCCGATGCTGCCCGGGGCGTAGGCGTTGCCCGCCGCGATGACGAACAGCGGACCGCCATCCGCGGAGAGCTCGTTCACGGCCTGCGACGTCGGGTCCGTGCCGTCGGACCCGTCGGGGGTGCCGAGGCTCATCGACACGATGTCCGCGCCCTGCGCCTTGGCCCACTCCATGCCCGCGATCGAGTACGACTCCTCGCCGGTGCCCTCGTTGCCGAGCACCTTGCCGACCAGGAGGCGGGCCCCCGGGGCCGCGCCCTTCTCCTTGCCGCCGGAGGCGGCTCCGGTACCGGCGATGGTGGAGGCGGTGTGCGTACCGTGGCCGTTGCCGTCGTCGACGCTCTGGCCGGGCACGAAGCTCGCGGTGGCGTCGACCTGCCCGACGAGGTCCGGGTGGTCGAGGTCCGCGCCGGTGTCGAGCACGGCGACCTTGACGCCCGTCCCGTCCAGACCCTGCTGCCAGGCGTCCGTGGCCTTGATCTGCGCGGTCTCGGTGGCGAGCGAGGCCTCGACCTTGCCGTCGAGCCACAGCTTGCCGATGCCGCCCGACAGGGACTTCGGGTCGGAGCCGGGCGCGATGCCCTTCCAGAACGACGTGGCCCGGCCCTTCTCGGCGCGCAGCGCCTTCGCGTGGATCGAGGAGAGCGTACGGACCGATTCGGCGCCCTTGGGCGTGGCCGGGGCCGCGGCCTTGGTCTTCGCCGAGCGGGCGGCGGCCGGGGCGCTCGCGATCACCGGGACGGTGTCCGTGTGCGCGTCGTCGTAGCCCATCGCCACCAGGCCGGTGACGTTGAACAGCCGCTCGTCGAGCTTCCCGGCGGCGAGCAGCGACATGGCCTGGCGCGGGATGACATACGTGTCGTCGCCGCGGGTCTGCACCTCGACGCCGGCGGAGCCGTCCTCGGCCGGGTCCACGGTCACCACGTCGTGGTTGCCGGGCAGGTCGGTGTAGTGCACGAGGTCACCGGTGACGAGGGTGATCTCGTAGGACTTGCCGGCCGGCCCGCTGGCCCCGGTCCGGGCGGCCGGATCGGCGTCGGCCGCCGGGGCTGTGACCGATCCCCAGCCGATGAGCGCCATGGTGAGCGCGGTGGCGGCGGGGAGGTAGCGGCGTCTGGGTATGGATCGCATGGGAACGGTCTATCCGGTCCGGAACTCCTTGCGCACCGGCGGAGGGTGTCGAGTTCCCGCCATGGCGAAGACCAGACAGCGAGGGTCTCCCGGCCGGGTGAGCGCAGGTGCCTCCCCGGCTGCCCGCGAGCGATGGTTGTCCTGCTCTTTCCGGAGTGGGTGCACTCCCCGGGTCTACGGAGTTCGCGGGCCACTTCTTGCAGCCGAGGGTTCCCGACCGGATAGAGGTCAGCCGCATCGCGACCTCGCGCAGGAACAGCGAGAAGCGCCACCGGTCTGTGGTCGGGCCGGGAGAGGGCTCCTGACGCGCATGAAGCCCCGGACCGCTTGGTCCGGGGCTTCGCAGCGTCTTCGGTCAGCGGTGTGGTCTGGCGTCCCGCCGAACCGCACGTGCGCTGGCTGGATGCGGCGCGGACGGAGGGCCGCGTGCAGCGCAAGCCGCGGGCCCGGGGTGGCCAGGGAGTGTCCAATAGACGGCTCTGCCTCACATTCGGTGGTGACTCGGTGTGGTGTTATCCGAGGAGGATGCGGTGGCGAAGGAGGGTGAAGCCTGCTCGTCCGTGCATATGGCGGGCAATCCGCTTGGTCTTGGTGTTGACGCCCTCGGTCGGTCCGTTGCTGTACGGGAGTGTGAATGCGGCGATCACAGCGTCGCGGTCTCGCTCGAGACCGTGGGTGAAGGCGTGCAGATACGGCAGATCGGCCGCGCGGACCTGGTCGACCCATGGGTCGAGTGCATCAGCGTTTTCTGGCTGAGGCTTCAGAAGTAGAGCGAAGGTCCTGATGTGGGTTGCCAGTTGGGTCAACTCGGGGGAGGCGGAGGCGAGTCGGGCCAGGAGGTCGTGGTGCTCGGCCTTGAGGTTGTCGGGCCTGGTGAGGAGCATCCGGGCGAGTCTCCGTGCGGAGATATGGCTGCGGCCGGCGTCCGCGCGGCCTTGGTTGATGTACTTGTGCAGGAGGTTGAGGCAGCCCGTGAAGCCAAGGGCCTGGATCTCTTCGAAGAGGTGCTGGACGGGGACGGCGGGGTCGTCGGCCCGGCGTTTGCGCAGGTGCTCACGGTGGGGATCGACGAGGCTGGCGCGGTATTTCGGGACGCGGAGCATCCGCTCGGGCCGGCCGGCTCGGGCATAGCGTTTGATGGTATTCAGGGCCAGCTGCAGACGGCGGCCGCATTCGAGGAGACCCACGCCCTGGTCGAGGAGGTCGTGAATCTGGTGCCAGCGCTCCAGGGTGGTCCGTGCGCGGGGCCCGCCGTACAGGGGCGCCTCCAGCACGGTGGCCCAGCAAGTGCTGTGCGCCTTGATCTCGCTCAGAGCGGCTTCGCACAGGTTGTGCCACAAATGCCAGCGGTCACCGACCTGCACCGCATCGGGCAGAGCGCGTCGGATGGCCTCGACGGACGTCGCCGAGCCGTCACGGCACACGATTTCGACGCCCAGATGTTCGCGCAGCCAGGCTTCCAGGGTGTCAGCCGTGCGGTCGGGCAGTACGTCAATCCGCTCATGGGTCTCGGCGTCGATCACCACGGTGGCATAGCGGTGCCGCCGGCGCAGAGCGAAATCGTCGACGCCGATCACGGGGCACCCGGCCCGTGGGCAACGGGATCCGCAACAGGGCACGCAGAGCCGTGTGCCGCGACAGACCTACCGCGAGTATCGCCAGCACGCGTGCCCCTGCCCGGCCCGCTAACTCTTTGGCTACCGCCCTGACCTGCGCGGTCAAGCGGGTGGTGCGTCGCTGATAACGCTCCAGCACCCCGGGCACCTGCTCGCGGAAGGTGTGACGGCAGCCGTGTGTGGGACAGACCAGACGCCGCACCCGTACGCGGACCACCACTAGGCCGTTTCTTCTGGATCACTGCCGCAGGCAGCTGGTTGTCAGTGCGGGGTGGGAGAGTCCTGGGCATGACGTTGCCGGAGAACCTTGAGCGAGTTCTGCCTGAGATCGGACGCGACTTGTTCGACGTTCTCGTCATCAGGACCGACTTCAGCGACGACGAGGCGTGGAACGCGGTGGTGAGGGAGTTGCACCTGCCGTGGGGGCCAGGCGGTGAGTTTGCCGCAGCAGTGCAGCTGGTCGATGCGCCTGCTTGGGCAGGAGCAACGGCCGACGAGGTTCTTGCCGCCGTGGTGGATGAGGAGCTGAGTGTCGTTTTCCTCGCTGACCGCGACACGATGCAGTCGCCGGTGCGGGCGTTGCTGGCTCTGTCGACCGTCTGGGAGGACGTGAGTGGCCTTGACCCCGTCTACTACCAGGAACGCATCGAGTCGCCCGAGCCTCGGGAGTTTCGAGTCGTACCCGCCGCGGTACACGGCGTCCAGGTGGGCCTGGCGCTCGGCAACGAGGACTTCGCAGAACACGCTGCGGCTGCTTCCGCAGAGCCTGATCAGGTACTGCGGCCTTTCTGATCGGTACGGCGGGCGGCCGTTGCCTCCGCAGATGCGAGTCGTTCGTTGGGGCATGTCGTTGAGTGACGCGCAGTGGGCGCGGATCGAGCCGTTGCTGCCGGATCGGACGCCGAGGCGGGGCGGGCGGTGGCGGGACCACCGGCAGGTGATCGACGCGATCGCGTTCAAGTACCGCACCGGGATTCCCTGGATGGACCTGCCTGAGCACTTCGGTTCGTGGAAGGGCGTCCACAACAGGCTGCGGAAATGGGCATCTGACGGCACCTGGAAAAGGGTCTTCACGAACCTCCTCTCCCAGGCTGATGCCGAGGGCGATCTGGACTGGGTCGTCGCGGTGGACTCCACGGTCGTTCGTGCTCACCAGCACGCGGCCGGGGCCCGTAAAAAGGGGCCCCGGCCGAGGAACCCGACCATCATGCACTCGGACGGTCTCGTGGTGGGCTGACAACGAAGATCCACCTGGCGGCCGACAGCCGATGCCGCCCGCTGGCCTTCGTAATTACCCCCGGCCAGGCTGGTGACGCCCCGGCATTCCCGGACGTGATGATGGGGATCCGGGTCCCTCGGCCGGTCGGCAGACCCCGAACGACGCCCACCGCGGTCCTTGCGGACAAAGCGTATTCGTCTCGCGCGATCCGCACCTACCTGCGACATCGCGGGATCCGGGCGGTGATCCCTCAGCCCGTCGACCAAGCAGCGAATCGCAAGCGGCTTGGCAGCCGCGGTGGGCGCCCTCCGACGTTCGCGCGCGAAGCGTACAAACAGCGGAACACGGTCGAGCGGTGCATCAACAAGATCAAACAATGGCGGGGCCTGGCCACCCGCTATGACAAGACCGCCACCATCTACCTCGCGGCTCTCCACCTGGCAGGAATCTTCGTCTGGTCAGCAAGGTGATCCGGAGGAAACGGCCTAGGTCTCTCGCTCCCTTGAATACGCCACAACAGTTTGTTCGTCTGCTCCCTCGCCCTCCCGGCGCCCTCGACCTGTCCGGGACGGGCGGACTTTTTTTCCGCCCCGCACCGCCAACGCCCTACCCCTGCACGTCCACAACTAGGAGATGCACCCATGGATGCCGTGACCCTTGCCGCTGCCGCCGTACTCGCCCTTGCCCTGCTCTGCGCCACCATCGTCTGCGTCGTCGCCATCTGCCGCGCCCACCGGGGCGACGTCGTCAACGTCGTCCGCGTACTGCCCGAGCTTGTCGCCGCTCTCCGCCGGCGCCGCCCATGAGGCGGCCCTCGGTCTGGAGAACATCGAAAGCGATGAAGTGCCCCGGCAGGGGCGGCGGCAAGAGCCTGAGCACCTCGTACGGTCGCGGCCCGGCGCTGCAGCGCGGGGAAGGAGAGCTGCCCGTTCTCGTCGAGCACGACGAGTTCGCCGTCGAGGACCAGGCCGGGCGGCAGCTGGCCGGCCGCGGAGACGAGGTCGGGGAAGCGGGACTGCAGCATCGTGCCGTTCCGCGACTGCACCAGCACCCGCTCGCCCGGAGCGTCAGGGGTGAACAGGATGGCCCGGTACCCTTCGAACTTCACCTCGGCGGCCGCGCCTCCCGGGTCTGTGCGGGGGATGGCGTCGCGGGCCTGGGCCAGCATCGGCTCCAGCGGCGGTCTCAGCGCCACATCAGGTGTCCGGATGGGCGTCCGTCTTCAAGGCCCACGCACCACCTGGACAACCGGCCGGGAGTGGAGGGAATCGGTGGCCCTTGACGTCAGTGCTCCAGTGATGGCCGGCCCCGCAGTCGCACTCGTAGATACCGCTCTCGGGCACGATCTCCCCAGGACGCCACGTTCGCTGTTCGTCACCCATGCTTCCGGTGTACGTCGCCCGGACCTATCCGGCGACTCGGGACGCCGCGTCGTTCAGCGAAAGCATCACGCCGCCTCGTACCGGTGCGCGCGTCCACCGCGCCACTGCACCCATGAGGGATCGTCGAGATGCTGTCCGGCGTCGGGCAGGCCGGCACGGCGCAGAAACTCAACGACATCGACGTCGTCGTGGGCAAGTCCGACGATCTGCCCGCGGATGGTGACCCGCCGCCCACCGGTCGCGGACGGACGGTGAATGACGATGGGCGCGCTCATACATCCAGCGTGCTCCTCTACCTCGATGTCCGCGATCCACGGTCGGGCCCAGCGCAGGGTGCGGCATGGGTTCCCCGGACGGGTCGGCGGTCCGGCCCGGCGCTACAGGAACGCCTCCTGGGGCCGTCCGTACGCGGATGCGCTGGACGGGGCGGTCGGGGCGCTGCACTCACGAGCGGGATGCGCCGGATTGACCAGGCCGGTACAGGCTGCGAGCTGATCGCCGGTCAGCTGTCCCGCCCGGGTCAGTACCGGAAGCACCGCTGTGATCGTGTCCCAGACGGCATCGAGGGCTTCGTCGGCGAGGTCGTGAAGTTCGCTGTAGTCGGCCTCGCCGTCGCCGAAGCCCAGGTGGGGGTGAGGAGCTGCGGCGAAGGCGGTGGAGTACGTCTTGCCGCGAGCACCGCTCTTTGCGCTGCTCGGCCGGCCGGATCGGCTGACTCGGGCGGCCAGTTGTGCGCCGGCCGCCTGCCGGGCGGCCCGGTCGGCAGCTGTCCGTTCTCAGATCCTCAGGATCCAGTGTCTCGTGTGTCCAACATTAGGGGTCAAGGCCCGCTTTGTAGCTGGAAGGCGTCGTGGTCGTCGTCGACCTCTCCCTTGAGGCGTTTGGGGGGAACCGGCATGGTGAACACCCAAGCTTCCGGCTGGTGCTCACGTCATGTTGCCGCGCAGCAGCGCCGTCGCCGCGCGCGTGGCGCGGGTGGCGACATCCTCGGGGGAGAGGCGGGAGCGCGTCAGGAAGTCCTCCGTGTCCAGGGTGACGTAGCCGTGGGCCAGGCCGAAGAGCTGTTCGAGCAGGAGCAGTGCTTGGGAAGGGTCGGGGTGGCCCGCCTGCCGGGCGAGGTCGAGCACCAGCGCCATCAGGTCCCGGCCGGCCCGGGCCAGGTCGGCGTCGCGCAGCGGCCTCAGCTCCCGGGCGAAGATCACGTCGAGGCCGGCGCCGCGGTCGGACACGTGGCGCACGTATGCCCCTGCGGTGGCAGCGAGCCGCTCAATCGGGTCGGGGCCGGCCGCCTGCGCGGCGGCCTCGATGGACCGGGTGAGCTCGTCGGCAGCCTGTGCCGCGACGACGGCGAGCAGCGCGTCGCGGTGGGGAAAGTGGCGGTACGGGGCGGCCGTGCTCACCCCGAGCCTGCGGGCGAGTTCGGCGACCGAGAAGCCGGCCATCCCCGTCTCGGAGAGCAGCACGAAGCTCTCAGCGATCAGCGCCGAGCGGAGATGCCCCCGGGCGGGGCGCTCACTCCCTGCCCCACTTGCTGCGTCAGGCACGCGGTCCACCTCCTTCCTTGACCAAAAGTAAGAGGCCACTTACTTTACAAGTGATAGCCCTCTTACTTCTAGCATTGGAGGCCGAGCATGACAGGGATCGACGGCAAGGTGGTGGCCATCACGGGCGCGGGCAGCGGGATCGGCGAGGCGAGCGCGCTACTCCTCGCGTCGCGCGGAGCGAAGCTCGTCCTCGGAGGGCGTCGGAGCAACCGGCTGGAAGCGCTCGGCGCCCGTATCGAGGCCAATGGCGGCACGGCCGTCTGGAAGACGACGGACGTACGTCACCGAGGAGACCTCGCGGACCTGGTGGCGTACGCCTGCGAGCGCTATGGCGCGCTCGACGTCCTCGTCAGCAACGCCGGGATCGGCCCCATCTCGCCGTTCGACGAGTTGCGCGTCGAGGATTGGGACCAGATGATCGACGTCAACTTCCGAGGCGTGCTGCACGGGATCGCGGCAGCGCTCCCCGTGTTCCGCAAGCAGGGTACGGGGCAGTTCGTCAACGTCGTCTCGACCGCAGGGCTGCGCATCGTGCCGAACCAGGCTGTCTACGCGGCGACGAAGAACGCGGTCCGCACCGTCTCCGAGGGATTGCGCCAGGAGGCCGGGCCCGACCTGCGGGTCACCATGATCTCGCCCGGCTACGTCGCCACGGAGTTCCTCGACTCGGTCACCAGCCCCACCGTCAAGTCACAGACCCCGGCGGTCGACCCCTCCCTCTCCCTCTCCCCCGGCGACATCGCCCGCGCTGTCGCCTTCGCGATCGAACAGCCGTCGAACGTTGACATCGGCGACATCGTCGTCCGCCCCACGGCACAGAGCTGACGCCTCACGAGTCTTTCTGAGTGATTCCCAATGATGGTTGTCAAGCAGCGGGCCGTAGGCTGCGGCCCATGGAATCGTTGATCGCTGCCGTCCGTGAGCAGGAAGAAGTTGCCCGTTTTCTCGCTTGGCCGGGTGACTTCGACCTTGACCGAGGCGATCATGTCGAGGAAGTGCACCTCGCCTCGGGGACCAGGCTTGAGGGGTTCGCCGGCGACGGTGCCGGCGGCACGTTCTTCTTCTGCGGTGAAGGCGGCGAGGAACGTCCGATCCTCTATGCCGACTCCGAAGGAGGTGTGGCTCTGGTTGCCATCGGCCTGGCCGAGCTGGTGCGGCTTTCGCTGGTCGTCCCGTGGTGGCGCGACTGCCAGGCGTTCACGGACGAGGAGAGCCGCGAGCTGGAGGCTGAGTATCTGGAGGACATACCGGACCTCGCGGCCAGGAGGGACCGTGCTGCCGCAGCCCTTGGCCTCGATCTTCCGGGTCAGGCCGAGGTCCTGGCGCGCTTGAGAGAGGTGGCCACCCAGCTGGGGGAAGACTTCGTTTTGATCTTCACGCCGGAGGGACACCCCTACGAGCCGCTCTTCACAGTCTGAGGCTCAGGCCGCGGCGAGCCGCTGGGGAGGCTGAGCCTCGAAGGTTCGCTGATCGCGTATGAGGGCCCATAGGACGTCGAGGCGCCGCCGAGCGAGGGCGAGGATCGCCTGCTTGTGGCTCTTGCCCTCGGCCCGTTTGCGGTCGTAGAAGGTCTTCGAGGTCAGGCAGAAGCGGGCTGCGATCTGGGCGGATAGGTAGAAGACGCGCAGGAGTCGGCGGTGGTAGCGGTGCGGCCGGCGCATGTTGCCGCTGATCCGGCCTGAGTCCCGTGGGACAGGTGCCAAACCGGCGACTCCGGCGAGTCGGCCCGCGGTCCCGAAGGCGTCCATGTCTCCGCCGGTGCAAGCGATGAACTCCGCCCCCAGCAACGGGCCCATGCCAGGCATGCTGAGGATCACCTCAGCATGCCGGTGTTCTCGGAAGCGTGCCGCGATCTTTGCATCCACGGCGGCGATCTCTTCGTCCAAAGCCAGGACGGACCGGGCCAGGGTGTTCACCACGGCGGCGGCCGTGCTCTCCCCGGCCACGGCGGTGTGCTGGGCCTGCGCCGCGGCGACGGCCGCATCAGCCAGGGCCTGGGCGCCTCGGACTTTGCGGTTCTTCAGCCACGTCGCGAGCCGACTCGGACCGACCCGGCGCAGGCCGGCCGGTGTCCGGTAGCCGGTCAGCAGCACGAGTGCGGCCTTGGAGGCGGCGTAGTCGAAGGCCCGTTCCAGGGCCGGGAAGTATTCCAGCAGCTGGGCCCGCATCCGGTTGATGGCGCGGGTGCGGTCGGCGGCGAGGTCGTAGCGGCGGGCGGTGAGAATCTTCAGGTCCACCGCGATCTCGTCCCAGTCCTGCAGAGGCTGCAGGTCCCGGCGCATCCGTGCCTGATCGGCGATGACGTAGGCGTCTTTCGCATCAGTCTTGCCGTCCCCTCGGTAGCCACGGGAAGCGTGGTGGACGGTACGGCCAGGAATGTAGAGCAGCCGCTGACCATGGCCAGTGAGCAGAGCAATCAGAAGTGCACCCCCGCCGGCGTTCAGGTCGATGGCCCAGGTCACCGGGCTGTCCTCGGCCAGTGCGAGGACGTCGCCTATCAGCTCCAGAAGCTCCGGCTCGTTGTTGGGAACACGGCGCGAGAGGACCTTCGTGCCGTCCGTGTCGATCACCGTGCAGTGATGCGCGGCCTTGCCGGCATCCGTCCCCGCCCAGAGCTCGGGCACCCGAGCCTCCCTCGTCGATGGGTTGACTGGTCCCTGCAGACGACCACGCCGACGTGTCCTTACGAAGCGATCTCTGTTCGCTTATCCCAATGAGTGGCCGTGTCGTCGCGG